>CAYGRR010000016.1:0-42802 GCA_964352295.1 uncultured Pseudohongiella sp.
CCAATAGCACCGTCGGTATCCAGCCTATGATAAATCCCATACCTCGCTTAGCAGGGTCATTCACGTAGCCCACGAAGTATATTATTCGACCTACCAGAAAGAATGCGCCTAGGCCCGCCGCGTAAGTCGGGTTGCCGAAGTAGGCGAAGACAAGAATCGCCGGGATGAATACGATCAGCTGCTCCAGGGTATTCATGTGTACGCGGTAGTAGCGGTCAAACACCTCGTGGCCAGTTATCGCCGGCGCCTTGATATCGTACTTCCCTCTCGCCATGCCGACCTTGAAACTAAAGAACTGATACTCGACTAGCGACAACAATATTACCAATGCGACTAATTCCATGATTCTCTCCCCCTCGCCGCTGTGCGGCGATCTATTTTAATAAACTGTTTTATTCCGGAGCGTCGTTGATCATTCGGCTTAGGTACTCAACCGAATCGGTGCCGGCTATCAATTCGAACTTTATATTCGGGTGCAGATTTCGCATCCTGATATTCAGCAAACCGTGTGCCGAGTAGATCAGTGTATCTCGTATGATGTTGTCGCTGTCGCAACCCTTCGCTAACTGAATCAGCCGATCGTAGCCCACGATAAAGTTTTCGGTGTGCCGACGTCGAATCTCGGTGCCATAAAACAGATCGGCGAAATCCTGATCACTCGTTGCGGCCATGGTGAGAAACAGCCGAGAAAACACCTCGGCATCGCCTCCGGCGAATTGCTTCCAGACCTCGGCCAGATCTTCCGATGTGTAGTTTTTATTTCCTACCGGCCCCTGTGACGAGATGAACAGCAGGCCCGATATCGAGCCCAGCTGTCTTCGAGTGCTTTCCGCAATCTTGAAGAAGGTCTCCTGCCGTGCATTCATCTCGGTTGCCGCGATCGCCTGCGTCTGTTTCTCCGAGTGCAGGTTGTTGCGACGCAGCTCCTCGTTATTCTCGGCTAGCACAGACTGCTGAATGAACAGGCCGATTACCAACCAGAGGAATGCCAGGAACGCGAATGCCCCCTCGAGGAAGGTGCCCATCTCTTCGATAGACAGGTCGATGAAGGCGTTCCAGCCAACGTTCCTGTCTACATAGATGAAGAGAAAGCAGAACCAGAAGAAGGTGAGGCTAAGACCAAACCAGATGCGCCAGTCTTTGGGGATATAGGAATTCATGGGGGCCTAGAGTAATGGGCTTACTTAGGTGGGTCAATTACTTCCTCAAAGCCATCAGTTGGCAGAGAAGCCCGCCGCGTGCGCGCGCCTTTCTATGAAGAGATCCATGAGGTTATCGCGTATTAGCGGGGCCTCCTCCCACAGCACGAAATGACCTAGCCCCTCCCTATTTAAAAGGCGCACCTGTGAATTCACTAACATCTTCTCCATAAACAGGGCGTTGTCCGGGTGCACCAGTCTGTCCTCAGTACCCTGCACGATCAGCACCGGCATGGTGAGATCCTTCCAGCGCGGCAGCATCTCCTCCAGCTGCGGGCGCAGCGGCATGATCTCGGCATTCGCTCCCTTTAGGCTCGCACCCAACACGAAACGCGGCAACACGACAGCGAAGCGGTTGTACCAACGCGGCCCACTTAGCGCTGGGTCTCCGGTCGTCGCGACGAACACGAGGCCCGCAATCAGTTGAGAGTAGTTCATGGCCGTGCGCGCAATGACCGGCCCGCCGTAGGAATGCGCCATTAGTATGGCGCCCTTACCGGAGCGGTCCTTATCCAGCAGCGGGCGCAGGGCGGCGGCCTGCTCATCCAGAGAAGGCACCTTAGCGTCGTCATCGTTCCTCCAGCCCGGCCGGGTGACAGAGATCATATGAAATTGCTCTTGCATCAGCGGATCGTTCAGGTAACTCCTGAACGCCGTATACGAGCCAGGTGTCCCATGAACGAAGATGATGAGCTGCTTCTTATCGTTCGAGGATGTTGAGCTATCAATCTCTACATAGTCGATAGCACCCAGGGATTTCACCGTGAGCCTGCTTAGTTGATCGGGCGCCTCGCCCTGCTGGGCCAGGAGCGCCTGGGATAGACAAGCAGCCGCAATACAGCCTATCCAGAGGCTGAGAAGCCTGGGAAGGCCACGGCCCGTAAGTGAGAGATAATTCGACAAGTGAAGCCCCTGCCCCCAATACGCAATGACTGTTAGCGGTCCATTGCAGCAGAAAGCTACGCAATGATCAACACGGCGGAATATCTGTCATTCGCACCGTTTTGGCATGAATTTCCAGTGACTTGGCGTATAATCGCCTTCTTTTAGATGGCTGACAGAGTCCCGCCAGCCCTCGCCAGTTAGTCGCATTGCTCAAAGCTGTGAAAGCGGAAAACATCATGACCAAGAAAAAATCAGCGAAGTTCGATTTCGAAGTAGCCCTGGAGGAACTGGAGGAGTTGGTGTCGTCCATGGAAGAGGGAGAGCTAAGCCTCGAGGAATCCCTGCAGGCCTTCGAGAAGGGCATAAAGCTGACGCGCGAGTGTCAGACTGCGCTCAAGAATGCAGAGCAGAAGGTGCAGATATTGCTGAACGAGAACGGCGATACCGAAGAGATCGATCTCGACGACGTCGAAGAATAAGCGAAACGAATGAGCGCATCGACCTCCAATCAGCTGAATGAATTTCTCCAGCAATGCCAACAGCGCGTCGAACAGCGTCTGGACGAGGCACTGCAAACCGAGGTCGCGAGCGGCAATCTGTTAGAGGCTATGCGCTACGCCTGCCTGGGTGGCGGCAAACGAATTCGCCCCATACTCGTCTACGGTAGCGCCCTCGCCGTAGGCGGAGAACTCGATGCTGCGGACGATGCCGCGGTGGCCATCGAGCTCATCCACAGCTATTCACTCGCGCACGACGACCTGCCCGCGATGGACGATGATGATCTGCGGCGCGGCAAGCCAACCGTCCACAAGGCCTTCGATGAAGCTACCGCGATACTGGTAGGCGATGCCCTGCAGTCTCTGGCCTTTCAGATATTGAGCGACGGCGGCGCTGGTCACGACGACGGCAACCGCCTTGCCATGGTTCAGCTGCTGAGCAAGGCCGCTGGCGCGCCGGGCATGGTGGGCGGCCAGAGTCTCGATTTCGAGGCCGTTGGCAAGAAGCTGGACATCCAACAGCTGGAGAGAATGCACAATCTCAAGACCGGCGCCCTCATCCGCTGCTCGTCCCTGCTCGGTGCCATGAGTTGCCGATCAACAAGCGACGCGCAGATGGCTGCGCTCGCTGCCTATGCAGACGCGCTAGGACTCGCATTTCAGGTTCAGGACGATATCTTGGATGTCACGGCCGACACCTCTCAGCTGGGCAAGCCGCAGGGCTCAGACAGCGACAAGAACAAACCCACCTACGTGTCACTACTAGGCCTAGACGAAGCAAGAGCTCTAGCCAATTCTCTTAGAGACAAGGCCATTGCTGCCCTGAACGGCTTCCCTGCCGGCGCAGATCCGCTGCGAGAGCTCGCCGCCTTTGTGGTAAGCAGATTGCACTGATGTGGGTATAATTGACGATTCGACAGCGGTGCTTTAACTTACGCCGTTTTTCTTCGCCCTCCGTGGGTACTATCTGCAGGCACTGCAGACTCGCGGGGTTTCTGGAGTAGCTATACAGCCATGCTTAATGAAATACCGCTGTCCCGGCCAGTCACGCCGTTACTGGACAGGGTAGACAATCCTTCTGACCTGAAACTGCTGAAGCTGGATCAACTGGCGCAGCTGGCAGAAGAGTTGCGCGCATTTCTGCTCTATTCGGTGGGCAAGACCGGTGGACATTTCGGCGCCGGGCTAGGGGTGGTCGAGCTGACCATCGCGCTGCATTATGTGTTCGATACGCCGAATGACAAGCTCATCTGGGACGTCGGCCACCAAGCCTACCCACACAAGATACTCACCGGGCGCAGAGATGAGATGCTGACCATGCGCCAGGCCGGTGGCCTCGCCGCGTTCCCCAATCGCAGCGAGAGCGACTACGACACCTTCGGTGTCGGCCATTCCAGCACCTCCATCAGCGCCGCACTGGGCATGATGGTGGCGGCGCGCATGCAGGGCATAGAGCGGCACAATATCGCCGTCATCGGCGACGGCGCGATGACCGCAGGCATGGCATTCGAGGCTCTGAACCATGCCGGCCATCTGGATGACAATATCCTCGTCATCCTGAACGATAATAATATGTCCATCTCCAACAATGTCGGCGGCCTGTCGAGCTACTTCGCGCGCATGTGGGCGAGCAAGCCCTATAACTTCATCCGCACCGGCAGCAAACGTGTACTGGCCAAAATCCCTCCTGCACTGAAGGCCGCACACCGCGCGGAAGAATACATGAAGGGTATGGTGTCACCCGGCACCCTCTTCGAGGAGATAGGCTTCAACTACATCGGCCTGATAGACGGGCATGACACGAACGGCCTCGTCGAGATACTGAGCAACATAAAGACCCTGCGTGGCCCACAACTGCTACACATCGTTACCCAGAAGGGCAAGGGCTACCTGGAATCTGAGAACGACCCTTTCGGCATGCATGCGCTGAGCAAGATAGACCCGGGCGCGGCCGTGAAGGCGGAGCCGAAAGAGGCCAAGGAAGTCTCTAAAGCGTCAGCAGCCAAGCCGGCAGCGACACCGAGTTATTCGGAGGTATTTGGCGATTGGCTGTGCGAGGTGGCGAGGCAAGACGATCTCATCGTGGCCATAACACCTGCTATGGGTGAGGGCTCTGGCATGCGAAAGTTCGCCGCGGAATTTCCCAAGCGCTTCCATGACGTTGCCATCGCCGAACAACACTCCGTAACCTTCGCCGCGGGTATGGCCTGCGACGGGCTGAAGCCCGTCGTCGCAATCTACTCGACTTTCTTGCAGCGCGGCTACGATCAGTTGATACACGATGTCGCCCTACAGAATCTAAACGTGATGTTCGCCATCGACCGGGCCGGCCTAGTCGGCGAAGACGGGCCGACTCATGCGGGTAGCTTCGATCTGAGTTATCTGCGCTGCATTCCTAACATGTTGGTGATGGCACCCAGCAACGAAGATGAAACTCGTAAACTACTGTCTACGGGCTATCACAACCAGGGGCCCTGCGCGATTCGTTACCCGCGAGGCAAAGGCCCGGGTCAGAACATCGAACAGGGACTGCAGCCGGTCGCAATCGGCAAGGGCGTGGTACGCCGCCAGGGTGGCTCAGTTGCGATGCTGGCTTTCGGCAGCATGGTTGGGCCGGCGCTGGAAGTTGCCGAACAACTGGACGCGACAGTCGTGGACATGCGCTTCGTCAAACCAATCGACGAGGAGCTCATCGGCGATATGGCAGCCAAACATCAACTGTTAGTCACACTCGAAGAGAACTCATTGATGGGGGGCGCGGGCTCTGCGGTGAACGAGTTTCTACTCGCTTCAAACTATCAGATCCCAGTTCTGAACCTAGGTTTGCCAGATGCGTTCCTGGAACATGGCAAGGTCCCGCAGATGTTGGCAGACGTGGGTCTCGATGCGCCTAGTATCGCTGCTGCTATCAAGAAGAAATTGAAAGACTGCAAGCTACAATCGAAAGCTGTCTAAGCCTGCCTGCAGCGACAGTCAATCTATGAACACCCTCCATAAACTACCGAACTAAACGAACGGAGCAAAGCGTGTCGACCAGCGAAGAGAGAGCACTACGCCACAAGAAGGCGATGCAGCGCAAGAAAGAGCATATCGACGGGCGCATCGCGGCGGCCACACTCGACAAGGGACTGCTGGTCGTTCTGACTGGCAACGGCAAGGGCAAGAGCACGTCCGCCTTCGGCATGCTGGCGCGTAGTGTTGGACACGGCCTGCGCTGCGGCGTAATTCAGTTCATCAAGGGCCAGTGGGAATGCGGCGAGCAGATGCTGTTCGCCGGCAATCCCCTCGTCGAGTTTCATGTGATGAATACCGGCTTTACCTGGGAGACCCAGGACCGCGACAAGGACATAGCAGCGGCCGAGAAGACATGGGCGCACGGTGCGGCGATGATGGCAGATCCGGATTTCGATGTCGTCATCCTCGACGAGCTCACCTATATGTTGACCTATGGCTATCTCGATAAGGAGATGGTGCTCACCGCCCTAGAGAATAGACCCGAGAGGCAGCACGTTGTAATCACCGGACGTAACGCCAGCAAGGAACTGATCGAGCTTGCCGACACCGTGACGGAGCTGGCAGAGACCAAACATGCGTTCTATGATGGCGTAAAGGTACAGAAGGGCATCGACTACTGATGAAGCACCTACAGGCAAAAACATCAGAGAACAGACGCTACGCAGACACAACTACTATCTGTTGCGCTTCTGGTACCTGCAGTACTTCGCCGCACAGAATCTTTGCACTGGCGCTATTGCTCCTAACGCTGGCCGCAAGTCAGACCGCCCTCTCCGTCGAGGCGCGCGACGATGAAGGCACGCTAGTGCAACTCGACACGCCGGCCATGCGAATCATCAGCCTCGCCCCCTCTCTTACGGAACTACTTTTCGCCGCCGGTGCGGGCGATCAGCTAGTGGGAGTTGTGGAATACAGCGACTACCCGAGCGCGGCTCTACAGCTGCCGATCATCGGGCGGCACGACCTGTTAGATATGGAGAAGATTCTGCAGCTGCAACCCGACCTAGTCGTCGCCTGGCAGACTGGCAATCCGCGCGCCTCTGTCAATCGCCTGCGCGAGCTAGGCCTTACCGTCTACATCGCCGAGCCCAAGCACCTGGAATCGATCGCTAGCCATATCGAACGGCTGGCAGTCCTGGCAGGCACAGAGCAGACGGCGGCATTGGTAGTCGATGAATTCGAAACTACGCTGACGGCTCTCGCGAACAACTACAAGACTAAGGCTCCGGTCAGAACCTTCTATCAGGTGTGGGATAGGCCGCTGATAAGCGCGGGCGGCAATGAACTGATCGACGACATTATCGAGCTGTGTGGCGGCACGAATATTTTTGCCGACATCGAACTCGTGGCGCCGAAGGTCAGCATCGAAGCCGTGCTTATTCGAAACCCGCAGGCGATCATCGCCAGTGGCATGGACATCGAGCGTCCGGAGTGGTTAGACGAGTGGTTGAAGTGGGAGCAAATAGCCGCAGTCAGTAGCGAATCACTGTTCTTCGTGCCCCCCGAACTGCTACAGCGTCACACGCCTCGGGCCCTGGTAGGCGCGCAGCAGATGTGCGAACAGATCGATCTTGCCAGAGCGAAGCTACAGGCGAACTAGGTGTCCCCGTACTCCGCCGCGTTGTGAAACAGCAGGCTTGCGTTAGTTCGCTGCCCAGCTTGATTCTCTTTACCGTCTGCAACGCCTGCAGAACCGGCAACAGTCAGTGCGACCCGACTAAAGGACGCGAAGGGTATGTGCAGCGGATAGCTGCGATTCAATGGCATGCCCAACACGGTGGGCAGCACGACGCGCAACACGCCGCCATGGGTGACGACTAGGACATGACTGCCATCTGGCAGGTCGGCCAGCGCCTGCCATGCGCCTAAGATGCGGTCTTTGAAATTGAGGAATGCCTCGCCGTTCGGCGGCTGCAACTTCGACACGTCCTCGCGAAACGCTTTGAACTGCGGCCCTGCATGCTCGCGCCAATCACTCAGCAGCATGCCATCCCAGTCGCCGTAGTCTATCTCCTGCCACTGATCCAACACCTGCAGATCGAGGGCAGTCACGACGGCTAGCTGCTCCGCGAAGACTCTACAGCGCTGCAGGGGTGAAGTAATGAGATGCGTCCAACTCGGGGTAGCATGGGACAGCTGCCTCTCGTTAGTGAGAGCGGCCGCCTTCTGCATCTGCAACCAGCCCTTCTCGCTCAAGGGATGATCGATGCGTCCACGTAGAACCTCGCCGCCTTCCGGTTCTCCATGACGCAGGAAATCGACGGTGATGTTTTTTCTCGGGGACACAGCTTCGCTCGCGGGCGCAGGTTCGCGCTAAGTGGGTTTGTTGATGTGGCCCAGCTTGTCGACCTTGGCCGCCAGATAACTCTCGTTATGAGGATTGGCGCCGGTATGTATCGGTACGATCTCGGTGACCGCGACTCCCATATCGGTAAGGGCATCCACCTTTCGGGGATTGTTTGTCATCAGACGCAGGCGCGAAATGTCGAAATGGTCCAACATGGGCTTACAGACTTCATAGCCTCGGCTATCGGGCTCGAAGCCCAATTGCACATTGGCCTCGACCGTGTCGGCACCGGAGTCTTGCAGCGCATAAGCTTTGATTTTATTGAGCAAACCAATGCCGCGGCCCTCCTGACGCAGGTAGAGGATTATGCCGCGCCCCTCCTTCGCTACACTCTCCATCGCGCACTGTAGCTGTGGCCCGCAATCGCAGCGCAGACTGAACAGGCAATCGCCTGTTAGACACTCCGAGTGCACTCGGCATAACACCGGTATATCGCCACTCAGATCGCCAAACACCAGGGCCACATGCTCTTTACCGTTCGTCTGGTCTTCGAAGCCGTGGATGGTGAACTGGCCCCACTGAGTGGGCAAGATTGCCGATGCTATAAATGAGACTGTCAAAAAACTTTCCTCTAGATCCGTCGGGCCTTAGCCGATTAGCACGACGAGGGCCTGTATGCACAGGGCGGCCATTATACCCGCTAAAACATCATCGAGCATGATTCCCAGTCCACCAGTTAGCTCTTTATCGGCCCATTTGATAGGCCAGGGCTTAAAAATATCGAGCAGGCGAAATAGGACGAAGCCCAGAAGCACCCAGATTAGGCCGGTAGGCGCCATAAACATCGTTATCCAGTAGCCCACAAACTCGTCCCAGACTATGCCGCCGTGGTCGTGCACGCCCAGGTCTTCCGCCGTCTTTCCGCAAAGCCAGATGCCGAATAGGAAGCTGATCAGCAGCAATGCAGCGTAGATGAGCGGCGACATGCCAGGCAATAACAGATAGATGATGACCGCCACCGCGGTACCGGCCGTGCCGGGCGCCTTCGGAGACAAGCCTGCGCCGAAGCCGAAGGCTAACAGGTGTATCGGGTTGGTCAGTATCGCTTTGTTTGAGCTCATGGTGTCTCTACTCTAGTTCTCCCACGCTAAGGCGTGCCACTAAAATGCTGGAATGCCGCCGCGCTGAGCTCGGCTTCAGCGCCATCGGCTCCCACATAGTGGATTCCCTCGCCCGCGATAATATCGCCTATGCAGCTAATGCGAACCCCTATATCTTTAGCAATACTCTCCAACTCATCACAATCTTTCTCGGAGACAGTGAAGCATAACTCATAGTCATCTCCACCAAAGAGCGCCGCCAGCATTCTATTTCTATGACTGACGCAGGACAGGGCCGATGGAGAATAGGGGATCGCGTCCAGGTTAATGTTGCTCGCCACCTTGCTCGCATCCAGGATGTGCTGCAGGTCTCCCTGGAGGCCATCAGAAATATCGATGCAACTAGAGAAAAGCTTTCCGGCGGCAGAGGACAGGGCTAGCTGCGGCCGGGGCTTAAAGTAGGCATCTTCAAAGAACTGACGGCATACCTCACTCGGCTCGCTCACGCTAAGCGCGAACTCGCCGCCCAGGTGTGAGTCCAAGCCCAGGACCAACAAGGCGATGGCTCCATCACCCAGCGTGCCACTGACGTATACTCTGTCGCCCACCTTCGCTCCGCTCCTGCGCGCGCTGCGATCTCGATCCTTGAGGCCCTGCACCTGAATACTGATGCTCAACGGGCCGCGACTCGTGTCGCCGCCTACCAACGGGCAGTTGTATTGCTTGGCCAGAGGCTCAAGCCCGCTGCTGAATTCCGCTAACCACTTCTCGTCGCTATGGGGAAGCACCAGGCCAAGGGTGAAGCAGTAGGGCTGTGCACCCATCGCCGCCAGGTCACTTAGATTTACCGCGAGCGCACGGTTGGCGATTAACGCGGGAGCACTCTCTGCGGGAAAGTGTATGCCGGATACCAGCACATCCATCGACATCGCCAGATACTTATCATCAGGCACTGCGATGAGCGCCGCGTCATCGCCTATACCTAGCTCGATGCCCTCGCGCGGGAATGAAAGGCTGGGGGTTGCGAAGAAGTGGCGAATGATTTCGAATTCTGAATGCTTGCTTGGCTCGCGCATGACTTCGGTACCGGCGTTTGATAATTAGCCAAAATAGAGGAGCGGCGCCTCGTGGTTAACGACGCAGTCGTTACTTCGCCGACATTTCCACGGGGCGCAGGACCACCGCGAGTTTATCCAGCACACCGTTGATGTATTTGTGGCTTTCCGTGGCGCCGAACGTTTTCGCTAGCTCGACACACTCGTTGATGACTACGCGGTAAGGAATATCGATGCGATTCGCCAACTCGAACGTTCCCAGATACAGAAGTGCTCTCTCCACCGGATCCAGGGACTTCAGCTGACGGTCCAGCAGCGGGCTGATATGCCCGTCGAGCACTTCCTTCTGCTTGGGTATCTCAAGGAAGACTTCGGCGAAATATTCCCAATCGATCTTGCCGCCGTTCTGCTGATGAAACTGCGTTTCGATCTCCCGAGGCTCGGACTGACTAATCTGCCACTGATAGAGGGCCTGCATGATGAGTGTGCGCGCCTTGCGCCGCTGCGCTAGGGGGATCTTGCTCTTAGGCGACGACTTACTCTTATTAGGGGCCGTGGAGGACGGCACTTATTTCTCCAGCTGCCTTAGCAGACTAACCATTTCAACCGCCGTGATCGCAGCCTCGGCGCCTTTGTTTCCGGCCTTGGTACCCGCACGTTCGATGGCCTGCTCTATGCTATCGACAGTCAGCACGCCGAAGGCGACTGGCTTGCCGCTCGTGAGGCTAACCTGACTCAAGCCCTTCACGCACTCGCCGGCCACATACTCGAAGTGTGGTGTTCCACCACGAATCACGGCACCTAGTGCGATGACGGCGTCGCAGTCTTCGCCGGAGGCGATCTTCTGTACTGCCAATGGCAGTTCGAATGCACCCGGCACCTTAACTACAGTGATGTCTTTATCCATGACACCGTGCTTGCGCAACACATCGATGGCTCCCTCGAGAAGATGATCTACGATGAAGCTATTGAACCGCGCAACCGCAATGACGTATCTCGCCGAGGCGTTGCTGTAGTTACCTTCTATTGTCTTTATGGCCATTGCTCTCTTCCTACTATTCTCTGCTAGTACATATCTCGCGTAGATTCCTCCCGCCGAGTCTATGTTGGATTAGCTACTAAATCTATTTCTCGAATTGAACGAATTCCACGACTTCAAGATCGAAACCGGAGATCGCATTGAATTTCGCAGGGTAACTCAACAGGCGCATCTTGCCGACGCCTAAATCTCGTAGTATCTGCGAGCCCGTTCCAATTGTTAGGTCGCTGCCCCCGCGATTGCCAGCAGCAGCTTCAGAGCCGTCATTCAAGACATTCGCAAGATTCTGCTCCACGTCCTGCCCGTAGTCTTCGCCGGATAATAGCACAGCCACTCCCCTGCCCTCTGCGGCGATTTTCTCCAGGGCATCGCTGAATGACCAGCTGGTTCTATTGGCGTTGTACACCTCGCAAACATCGCGCACCGTGTTCGGTATGTGCACTCGAACCAACAGCGGATCGGTGGAATCGATAGCACCCTTGGTGAAGGCAAGGTGCAGGCTGCCACTGATAGAGTCTTTATAGGAGTGCACATCGAACTCGCCGTACTTCGTCTGAAGCTTCTCGCTAGAGACTTTACTCACCGTGTGATCGTGCGCGATTCGGTAGTGGATGAGGTCGACGATAGTGCCGATCTTTATGCCGTGCTTCTCGGCAAACTTTTCAAGGTCGGGTCGCCTCGCCATCGAGCCGTCGTCGTTCATGATCTCGACGATGGCGGCAGCGGGCGAATAACCAGCGAGCCTCGCGAGGTCGCAACCTGCCTCGGTATGACCGGCTCGGCGCAATACGCCACCGGGCTGTGCCATGATGGGGAAGATATGCCCCGGCTGCACGATGTCTTCGGCGACGCTCTCGCGGCCTACGGCAACCTGGATCGTGCGCGCCCTGTCGCCAGCCGAGATGCCGGTGGTCACTCCCGTCGCCGCCTCGATCGAGACAGTGAAGTTTGTGTTATAGGGCGTGTTGTTCTCATTCACCATGAGGGGCAGCTTTAAATGCTTGCAGCGCTCATGGGTCAGGGTAAGACAGATCAGGCCACGCGCATTGGTCGCCATGAAATTAATATCTTCCGTGCGCACTCGCTCGGCGGCGATGATTAGATCGCCCTCGTTCTCCCTGTCCTCATCGTCCATCAATATCACCATCTTGCCCAGGCGAATATCGTCGATGATCTCTTCTATCGAATTCAACTTCATAATCTCTGCAAACTCTTCCTAATCTATTCCTGGTTTAGCGAAAGCCATGCTTCGCTAAAAATTCTTTGTCTAGGCTACTGGCTAAGCCCTCACCCTGAGAGCCACCTGCCTGCAGGAGCCTCTCCAGATAGCGAGCGATGAGGTCGACTTCAAGATTGACGCGCTGGCCGATCTTATAGCCGCCGATTATCGTTTCGACTTGCGTGTGCGGGATAACGTTGACGGTAAATTTCTGACCGCTTACCGCGTTTACCGTCAGACTAGTGCCATCGATACAGATTGAACCCTTCGCAGCGATGTACTTCGCTATCTCTTCTGGGGCCTCGTATACCAGACGCTGACTCGCCCCATCTGCAGACGACTCTAGCAGTCGCCCCACGCCATCGACATGGCCACTCACGATATGTCCGCCCAGGCGACCACTGGCCAGCATTGCCTTCTCGAGGTTGACGCGCGTGCCATCCTTGAACTGGTCAAGGGCGGTGCAGCGCATTGACTCATTGGAGACGTCGGCGCTGAAGAGCCTTCCCTGCAACTCGACTACGGTGAGGCAGCAGCCGTTAACGGCGATGCTATCGCCCAGAACGACGTCGCTCAGGCCCAGCTCTCCACTGTCTATCGTGAGTCGCCAGTCGGAACCTAACTGTTGTAATTTGGCAACGGAGCCAATCGCTGCGATTATTCCGGTAAACATTCTGCTATTCGCTTCTATCGAATCTAGTTCTGTTGACCTGCGCTCAGGCCGGTTTGAGCACTATACGTATATCGCGATCAATCTGGCGCAAATCTGTAATCTCAAAATTCAAGCTATCCGACATTGACTCTATGCCTGTCAAGGCAAGTAGTGCACGCGCGTCGCTACCCAGCAACTTCGGCGCAATATAGACGATGAGCTCATCAACAAGACCGGCCTGTATAAACGCTGTACTTAGCGTGGCGCCTGCCTCTACGAGCACATCGCTGCAGTCAAAATCGGAGGCCAGCGATTCTAGCACAGAATGCAGGTTTACTCTCTTTCCGCTGGCAGTCGCCTGCAGTATTTCCACATTTGCCGCAGGGTTTCTGGCTGACTCCACTGGCGCGATAGTGAATATCTTCACCTCGCCCGGCAGTGCGAGAATCTTGGCCCCGTCGGGGGTGCGCAGCTGGCTATCGAGAACTATTCGCAGCGGCTGCCTGGAGAGAACTAGCTCGTTCCTAGCGCGGTCCTCGTCGGTGAGATTTAGCTCATCGCTGCGCACATTCAGCGAAGGATTGTCGGCTAACACTGTTTCTATGCCGGTAATAACAGCACTGCTTGCCGCCCGTAGCTGCTGCACATCGCTTCTTGCAGCCGGCCCGCTAATCCATTTGCTCTCTCCGTTCGCCAGGGCGGTACGACCATCCAGACTCATGGCGAGCTTGCAGCGCACATAGGGCATACCCTGCTCGCGCCGTTTAAAATACCCGGGCGTTACTGCGCGCGCCTGAGCCTCGAAGTCGACTAGGTGGGTTACACCTATTCCCGCATCCAATAATTTCCTAATACCGTTTCCGGAGACCGCAGGATTGGGATCGATGCTGGCGATGACGACGTGAGCGACTCCTGCACGAATCAGCGCGTCGCTGCAGGGGCCGGTGCGCCCGATATGGGAACAAGGCTCCAGGCTGACAAAGGCGGTCGCAGACTTCGCTCGATCTCCCGCCTGCTTTAGCGCCATCGACTCTGCGTGGGGCTCACCTGCGGCGACATGCCAACCCTCACCTACAATCTCCTGATCGACCACAAGCACACAGCCCACCCTGGGATTGGGAGAGGTATTGATGGCATAGGCAGCGATGTCTATCGCTCTACGCATATAGACTGGCCAGTCAACAACCTCTGGGGCTAGTTCATCGTTATGAAGTTTTTTCATGAATAAGATTGCGCTTTAACAGAAGCGGAGTTTTCAAAGCGTCAAACCCAAATTGAGGCAGCTAACGACTCTGAATTATTTTGAGTTGTCTTTAGAGAGGCGATCTATCTCTGCACGAAACTCTTCGAGATCTTTGAAGCTGCGATAGACTGAGGCAAATCTAACGAATGCCACCTCGTCGAGATCGCGCAGCTCCTTCATCACTTCTTCGCCGACATCGCGAGATTGCATCTCGCGCTCTCCCGTGGATCGCAGGTGTGCCTTGATGCGCGTAATCGCCTCTTCGACCTTCTCGGTACTTACCGGGCGTTTCTCCAATGCCTTGCTAAAGCCCGCCATCAACTTGTCTTCATTGAAGGGTTCGCGAATGCCATTCTGCTTGATGATTTTTGGCATCACCAGTTCGGCAGATTCATAGGTAGTGAATCGCTCTTGGCAGGTTATGCATTCCCTTCTACGCCGCACATGATTACCCTCGGTTACCAATCGAGAATCAATTACCTTGGTGTCAATCGCGCTGCAGAAAGGACAATGCATAAATACCACTCATTCAACTAATGTTCTGCCGTACTCATTCCACCAGCTCGTGGGAGCCAACGACTATTGATAGACCGGGAAGCGTGCGCAAAGCTCAACAACCTTCTGCTTCACTTCTGCGATCACAGCCTCGTTCTGAATGTCGTCGAGAATATCACACATCCAAGAGGTTAGATTCGCTACTTCAGCCTCGCCGAAGCCACGCGTGGTGATTGCAGGCGAGCCCAGACGCAGGCCACTGGTTACGAACGGCGGCTTCGGATCGTTTGGAACAGCATTCTTGTTAACCGTGATATTCGCCCGGCCCAATGCAGCATCGGCGTCTTTGCCGGTGATGTCCTGCTTGATTAGGCTGAGCAAAAAGAGGTGGTCGTCGGTGCCGCCGGAAACGACGTCGAAGCCCCGCTCGATGAATCCCTTTGCCATCGTTCTGGCATTCGCCACGACCTGCGCCTGATAGGCCTTGAAGTCGTCGCTCATCGCCTCCTTGAAGCAGACCGCCTTCGCGGCGATGACGTGCATCAAGGGGCCACCCTGACTCTCAGGGAACACGGCGAAATTAAGTTTCTTCTCGAGCTCAGGATTCGCCTTGGCGAGAATAATGCCGCCGCGCGGTCCGCGCAGGGTCTTGTGCGTGGTAGAGGTGGTGACATCGGCGATGTTCACCGGGCTCGGATAGACACCCGCCGCAATCAGTCCGGCAACGTGAGCCATGTCGACGACGAAATAGGCACCGACGCTGTCCGCGATGTCACGAAATTTCTGCCAGTCGATGACGCGAGAGTAGGCGGAGAAGCCGGCCATGATCATCTTCGGCTTGTGCTCCTGCGCTAAGGCGTTTACCTGCTCGTAGTCGATCTCGCCGGTCTCGCTGTTCAGGCCATATTGTACGGCGTTATAGATCCTGCCCGAGAAGCTCACGCTAGCACCGTGAGTGAGGTGTCCGCCGTCGGCGAGGCTCATGCCCAAGACTGTGTCGCCGGGCTTGAGCAGGGCCATGTAGACCGCTGCATTGGCCTGCGAGCCCGAATGCGGCTGCACGTTCGCGTAGTCTGCGCCGAACAACTTCTTCACACGCTCTATGGCTAGATTCTCGATGACATCGACGTGCTCGCAGCCGCCGTAGTAGCGCTTACCGGGATAGCCCTCGGCATACTTGTTCGTCAGCACTGATCCCTGCGCCTCCATAACAAGGGGGCTGGTGTGATTCTCAGAGGCGATTAACTCGATGTGATGTTCCTGGCGACTTCTCTCAGCTTCAATGGCCGCGCTAATTTCTGGGTCAAATTCTGCAAGATTGGTGTCGCTCTTAAACATCTGTTACTCCGAAGGATTACCTAAATATTTGGATATGGCATTCGAGTGAATAACGCTGGCGATAGTCGCCGGATCGGCTCGCGCGCATCACTGGGCTGCTCAGGATTTTTGAAGGCGCTATTCTACATGATGAGCTTTCTTTGGGCATTAATATTCTTGGCATTCTACGGCCTCTGGCGGCGGAGATTGGGCAGAAATATGCCCCTCGCCTGTGCCATAATAATGCCCCCGAGGCGCGGACAAAGCGGCGACCTTGGCGGCGGCAGATTTCGAACCGCAGGCAGCAACCGCGTCACTCCTAGGGCGCCAGACTAAACACGCTAAATTCAGGGAAGCTACTCAATGGCACAATTCGTCTACACCATGCATCAGGTCGGCAAGATAGTCCCGCCGAAACGAGAGATTCTCAAAAACATCTCACTGTCCTTCTTCCCCGGCGCGAAGATCGGCGTACTCGGCCTCAACGGCTCCGGTAAATCCACCCTACTAAAGAGCATGGCCGCAGAAGCCACGGAATATAACGGCGAGGCGCGCGCACAGTCTGACATCAATATTGGCTACCTGCCGCAGGAGCCCGAGTTGGATGAGAATACCGATGTGCGCGGCAATGTGCAGCAGGGCGTAAAGGAGATCATCGGCCTCGTTGAAGCGTTCAACGCGATCAGCGACAAGTTCGCCGAGCCGATGAGTGACGAGGAGATGAACGAACTCTTGGAGAAGCAGGGAGAGCTGCAGACCAAGATCGACACCTGCGATGGCTGGGAGATTGAGCGTATTCTCGAGCGCGCCGCCGACGCGCTGCGCCTGCCGCCCTGGGATGCCGATGTCAGCAAATTATCCGGCGGAGAGCGGCGCCGCGTCGCACTGTGCCGACTGTTATTGAGCAAACCCGACATGCTGCTCCTCGACGAGCCCACGAACCATCTCGATGCGGAGAGCGTTGCCTGGCTGGAGCGCTTCCTGCAAGACTATAGCGGCACCGTCGTTGCCATCACCCACGACCGCTATTTCCTCGATAACGCGGCGGGCTGGATCCTCGAACTCGATCGCGGTCACGGCATCCCCTACGAGGGCAACTACAGCAACTGGCTGGAGGCGAAGGAGAAGCGACTCGAGACCGAGGCGAAGCAGGAGGCAGCCCACGAGCGCACCATCAAATCCGAGCTGGAATGGGTGCGCGCGAATCCCAAGGGACGGCAGTCCAAGAGCAAGGCTCGTATTGCCCGCTTCGAGGAGCTGAACTCACAGGATTTTCAGAAGCGCAACGAGACCTCCGAGTTGTATATCCCTCCCGGCAATCGACTCGGGGACAAGGTCATCGAGGTGAAGAACCTGTGCAAGGGCTTCGAGGACAAGAGCCTGATCGAGAACCTGAGCTTCTCGGTACCCAAGGGCAGCATCGTCGGCATCATCGGCGGCAACGGCGCCGGTAAGACCACCTTCCTGCGCATGCTCGTGGGAACAGAGCAGCCGGACAGTGGCTCCATCGAATTGGGTGAGACGGTAGATCTCGCCTATGTGGATCAGAGTCGCGACGAGTTAAACGGCGAGAACACGGTGTGGCAGGAAATTTCCGATGAGCAGGAGCAGCTGCAGATAGGCAAGTACGAGATCTCATCCAGAGCCTACGCGAGTCGCTTCAACTTCAAAGGCGGCGATCAGCAGAAGTTTGTGAAAGACCTATCGGGCGGTGAGCGCAATCGCCTGCACATGGCCAAGCTGTTAAAACGCGGCGGCAATGTGCTGCTGCTGGATGAGCCCACCAACGATCTTGATGTGGAGACGCTGCGCGCGCTCGAAGAGGGGCTGCTTGCCTATCCGGGCTGCGTCATCGTGGTCTCGCACGATCGCTGGTTTCTCGACCGCATCTGCACCCACATCCTGGCCTTCGAGGGTGAGAGCGAGGTCATCTGGCATGAGGGTAATTACACGGACTACGAGGCGGAACGCAAGAAGCGTACTGGGGAATCGAACGAGCCTACCCGTATTAAGTACAAGAAGTTGAACGGATAGCACTAGTGTCTTGATTAACTACGAGGCCTGAACTAGAGCCCAAGTTCGGCCCGTAGCTTCGCGAACCGTGCCTTCGCCTCCTCCTTGCTGAGCGGGCGCGAGACCTTCTCCGGTAATGGCGTGGCGGCAGTCACCTCGAGTTGCTCGCCGTTTATCACACGCTTGCAGAGCAGCTGGTAGTGGTAGTCAAACAGGGGAAAGCTCGTTGCCTCGGGCTCGCTTGCTAGCAGGAACCAGCCCGCCGCCTGCCCTGCCAGATAGACCGCCTCGTGACTCCAGGCGAAGTCGCGCTTCGGCGAGGGTGCACCGCAGGCCTCGATATAGGCCTGGCGCGGCGACGGCAATCCAAACAGATCCAGCCCCTGTTCACAGCACTTCACCAGCGCGGCTATGGAAGGCAGATAGTCCTGCGTGCGGATCACCTGCTTCGCCGCGTGCACGATCTGCAGCGGTGAATACTGCTCGAGACTACTCAGCCAATACTTCTTCGCGATGATCAGACTCTCGGCGTCGCCGAAGGCCTTGTGAAATTGATTGTGATAGGCGAACTCGAACTCGGCGAAGATCTTGTTGATCGCATCGACACGATCGAGCTTGGCGTCGTCGTTAAACTCGCCTGTGGATTCTGCGATGCCCGCGCCTACCGCCGGAGTCGACCTACTCTGCCCAACTTCGGTCAGCGATGCGCTGGAATCTTTCTTTAACTCTTTGCTGGCTTGATCCAGCAAGGGATTGATTTTCTGCATAGCCTAAATCTGCATTCTCGTTTTGCTTCAGCTGTCTCGCCCAGTCTTGTTTGATGAACTGCAGGAATACCGTATTCCAGGAAGACTTTACCTGCTGACTGTCTTTCCAGTACATGACGAACTCGGGAATCTTGCTTCTTGCGTAGTCTTCGTCGATCTCTGCTAACTGCAAGATCTCGAAGCAGTCGTTACTTGGCTGCCAGTTTGCCGGTATCGCCTTCGGCGTATCGTCGTAGCCAAATGATGCCGAAAACTTCGCCCATTGTCTGCGTATGTGTTCGATGAACTTGGTGTTCCAGGCGCCGTTTATCATCCCGCGCTCGCGCCAGTACAGCACGAATTCAGGGATCGCATCCTCGATGAAGCTGCCGTTGATGCCGGCGATCTCCAGGATGCCGATCGCGTCTTCGCTGGGTCGCCAGGTGGCAGACATCTCGGTCGCTAGCTCGAACGCGCCCTTGCGGGTCTGTTCCTCGCGCCATGCCTTGAGCACCCATTTATAGAAGGCGTTGCCCCAGGAGAACCGGGCCTGCCCGCGATCGCGCCAGTAGCTAACGAACTCGGGAACCAGCGCATGGATAAACTGCTCCGGCACATTGTGCTGTTGGCACTTTCGAATCCAGTCCAGGCTAGGCTGCCAATTCGGAGCCATCAATGAGGCGCTGCCGCTACTCGGTATCGCCGTAGTCGGCGTTGGCGCATTACCCTGAGGGGCCTGGGCCTGACGACTGGGTGTGGCGAGATTAGTCCCGGCTTTGTCTGCCTCGGGCTCGCGGCTAGGATCGTCGATAGCATAGTAACTGCTGCGCGAGTCGGCGATTGGCTCGATGACGATAAGCCCCAGATTCTGCAAGCTATTCTGCACTCGTCGAATATCTACCGTGGCCCAAAAAGGAAACGCCGTCTGAAAATCGCCATCACTCAGAGCGGCCCACTCGAGATTGGGGTTCGAGGCACGCTGGCAATTGTCCTTCCCATGAATTAGCTCGGCGAGCACCTGCAACATAACCGCCTCCTCCAAGCCAATCGTCGCCGCAAGGGTGGGCGAGATAATCAGGGGTCTCTCTGGCAGCAGTGTAGATTTCATTTAGGTTTGCAGTGCTTAGTGCTGGGCGCTAAGAATTGAGTGTTTGTCACTTGACGAGAAGAGCATCACGCATTCGTCAGCGTAGTCTTGTTTACCCGATCGATGCTAACACAGGATGTTTTGCGAACACACCGAACAGTGATCGCAGAATCAATTTTTGCCAACGCAAATTCGTAGCTGTTAGTCTACACACAATGTATCAACAGCTTATTCAAGAATTTGTTCACGAGGAGCGTCTTCCGACGAGTTATGCGGCAGATGCTACGCGCTACTTCCTACCGTTGATCGGCGACATCGAAGAGAGATTGATGGCGCAGAGATCGGGCCCACTGCTAGTCGGCATCAATGGCGCGCAGGGAACCGGCAAGTCTACGCTCGCCGCCTTGCTTTGCCGTCTGCTGACAGCAAGCGGCAAGCGCGTAGCAAATCTCTCTATCGATGACTTCTACTACTCCAAGGAAAAACGCGAAGAACTCGCCAAAACGGTTCATCCGCTGTTGCGCTCGCGCGGCGTGCCCGGCACTCATGATGTCGCCCTCGCCCTAAACTTGATAGCGCAACTCGCGGCCGATGACTCCGATTCTAAGCTCACTCTTCCCACCTTCGACAAGTCAGTCGATGACCGCCTGCCACCCGAGGCCTGGCCAGCGATAAGCACGCCTGTCGATGTGATCATACTCGAGGGTTGGTTTGTAGGAGCCAGACCTCAGTCTGAAGAGGAACTCACTCAGGCTATTAACGAACTGGAGCGGATTGAGGATAGCGACGGTCGCTGGCGCGCCTACGTCAATGCGCAACTCGGCGGCACCTACCAGACCCTGTTCGACAAGATAGACATGCTAGTGGTGTTAGAGGCGCCCGGCTTTCTGCAGGTGTTTCAGTGGCGCTGCCTGCAGGAGGAGAAGCTGGGTGCCCGTGCGGCGAAAGGTGCCAGCGGATTGATGGATGCCGAGGCCATCGAACGTTTTATTCAGCATTTCGAGCGCCTTACCCGGCACTGCCTGCAGACGTTACCCCGCGCGGCGGACCGCGTCTTCAAGCTCGATACCGAACACCGCATACATCTGGCCTGGGATCAAACAAGCGACGGCTAGGTGGACTCAACCATCTCAGCCTTGCGCATGAACAGCGGCTGCAGCCACACCCTCGCGAGCAGAGCGCATAGCAATACCGCGGCAAGTTGTCTCCACAGTGGATAGCTCTCGCCATGCTCCATCATCGAGAGCTGCAGCTGCCAGTCGAAGGCCGCGTACAGTTCATTGAGAATAAGGCCGCAGGCTATCGCGGTCACGATTACGCCCACCATGTACGCGATGAGCGAGCGGGTGCCCAGCTGCTCTTTGATCACGCCCATGGTGGCAATGTTCGTGGCGGGGCCGGTTAACATGAAGACCAGCGCCGCGCCAGGCGAGATACCTGCGAAGAGCAGGCCGGCCGCAACCGGCGTAGAAGCCGTTGCGCAGATATACATCGGTAGACCGACGATCACCATGACGATCATGGCAAGCAGGCCATCGCCCCACTGCAGGAAGAATGACTGTGGCACTACCGCGGTAATAATAGTCGCCGCGACCAGACCAATCACTAACCACTTCGCCGTATCGGAGATCATGCGGCCGTAGCCGTACTGTACCGCAAGGACCAGTTTCTCACTCAGGCTAGGCTCGACAACCACCGCTTCCTGCTGCTTGCTGTGACAGCAGCTGCCTGCCGCCTTCACTGGCTCGACAATTTCTTCTTCCCTATCAAGGGTGTTTACCAACACGCCGGCGACGATCGCGCTGGTAAGCGCCGCTATAGGCCTCGCGATCGCAAAGATCGGACCGAGTACCGCGAACGAGAACGAGATTGAGTCCACGCCGGTCTCCGGCGTGGCCACTAAAAAGGAAGAAGTGGCACCTTTAGAAGCCCCCGCCTTGCGCACCGCTAACGCGGTCGGTATTACGCCGCAGGAACACAGCGGCAAGGGCGCTCCGATGAGAGCGCCCTTCACGATGGAGACGAAGCCCGGCTTAGCCATCTGCTTGTGCACCCATTCGCTGGGGATGACCTGTTTGATTATGCCCGCTAACAGATAACCAATGAGTAGCCAGGGCGCACTCTCGATCACCAGGTTCCAGAAGATTGTCAGTACGTTCATTTGAGTAACCTCGATTTAGTTCGTCGCGTCGCTGGGAAAGCCCGCATCCAGGGCCTCCATGATCGAGCAGTGGGTAGCATTCTCCGGGCCGCCACAGCAACTCTCCAAAAGCAGCTCGAGCGTCTGCTGCATAGACTGCAGCTCCGCAAGCTTGGCGTTTACTTCGCGCAGCTTCTTCTCGGTAATGTCGGTGACTTCCTGACAGCTGTGGCTCTGCTTATCCACTCGTATCGAGAGCAGCTGACCGATATCCTCTAGCGAGAAGCCGGTGTTACGTGCGGTCTTGACGAACTGTACGCGGCGTATGTCCGAATCGTTATAGTAGCGGTAGCCCGCCTCGCTGCGATTGCTGGCATTGATCAGGCCGTGCTTCTCGTAATAACGCAGAGTATGGGCCGAGAGCCCTGTCTTCTCTGAGAGTTCACTAATCTTCAACATGTTGACTGCCTCCAGGATGCTGGCTGGAATTTAGGGCAAGTATAAGCTTAGAGCTAGCTCTAAGGTCAACAGTTGAATTTCGGCGCCTTTTCTAGCGAGCAGACTGCTCAGTCGAGGGTGCGGGTCATCCACCCGGCCATATCGACGATCTGCTGTGGGCACAGGGAGTGCACCATGGGATAGCTGTGGTATTCCGGCTGAAAGCCGAGGCCCTGCAGGGTTTTGACGCTCTTCTGGCCCAGGGCCTCTGGAACGACCGGGTCCATGGTGCCGTGACAGATCATGATGGGCAGAGACTTCTGAATCGGATTGACTGCAATGCTCGCCGCCGTCGCGAAGTAGGTAGATAACGCCATTATGCCGGCGAGGGGCTTTGGATAGGTTAGGCCAGCCTCGAAGGAGACCGCTCCGCCTTGCGAGAAGCCGGCGACAATGATGCGCCTACTCTCGATGCCGCGCTCGATCTCCCTGTCGATGAGCGCATGCACCCAAGCGGCGGACTGCAACAGTTGCTCCTGATCGACGTGCCGGTCGATATCCATCTCCTTGATGTCGTACCAGGCTGGCATGACATAGCCATTGTTTATCGATACGGGTATGGAAGGTGCGTGTGGAAAGATGAAACGTATGCCGAAACTGTCGGGCAGTCGCAGTTGCCCAACGATGGGGGCGAAGTCACCGCCATCTGCGCCAAGGCCGTGCAACCAGATAACGGCGGCGTTTACTTCTACCCCGCTGGGTGATTCCATCTCGATCGCTGGCAATAAATCCATGTCTCTTTTTTCCTGTACGGCATTTCTGTGACAGCCCTCGACTACCGTGCGCTGTAATTGGGCAGATCGGATTTATAGCAGGCGCGTTGTTGCCTCGCAACTTATGAATTGCGATTCTCATCCCCAAGGTTCTGTGTTTTACTCATTGGCAATCGATCCACAAAGAGTAAAGAGAGCTACTGCATTATGAAATTTTCTGCACTGATGAATAACGCGATCTTCGTCCGGCGCCTCCAGCCATTGCTGCTTGCCTTCCTACTTCTGCTTGCATTGTTTAGCGGCACGCCTCTCTCCTTCGGGCAGGAGCAGGGAGACCCCGGCTGGGTCACAACTTGGTCGACATCGCCGAGCACCCTCCCGGGTGAAGAAGATCCAGATGCCAGCACGGCAGATCAGACGCTGCGCTTGATCGCTCATAGCAGCGTGGGTGGCAATAGTGTGCGTATACGTCTCAGCAACTTCCACGGCAATAAGGCGATAACGATCGGCGCCGCGAGTATCGCGCTGCAGTCCGAGGGTAGCGCTATTCAAGCCGGCACGAGTCAGGCGCTTGAGTTCTCCGGACAGTCTTCCGTGACGATACCCAAGGGCGCGGTCGTCTTCAGCGATCCGATCAATTACAGCGTACCCGCACTGAGCAACCTCGCCGTCAGCCTCTACCTGCCAGAGGACACCGGCTTTCTTACCGCACACGCACTCTCAAACCAAACGAACTATCTCTCGGCTGGAGGAGACCAAACTCAGGCTCTCGATCTCGCAGAGAAAACGGAAACCGCGGCCTGGCCACTTCTGACCGCCATCGATGTTATGAAAGCTGAAGCATCGGCGATTGTCACGGTGGGCGACTCGATTACCGATGGCTGGGGTTCTACCACCAGCGCCAATCAGCGTTGGCCGAATCATTTCGCGCGGATACTCGCCTCCTCGAGCTACGCCGATAGCTACGCCGTGGTGAACGCCGGCATCAGCGGCAACAGAGTCACCACCGAGGGTAACTCGCTGTTTGGAGAGAACCTGCAGGCGCGCTTCGAGCGCGACGTGCTCGCACTGAGTAACGTGAGTCATATGGTCCTCATGGAGGGCATCAACGACATCGGCATGTCATCCAGCAGTGAGTTAATAGCCGCATCCGAGGTCATCAATGGCTACCGCCAGATTATTGCGAGGGCTCATGCTCGAGGCATAAAGGTAATAGGCGCAACACTCACCCCTTATGAGGGAGCGGCCTACTACACGCCCGAAGGCGAGCTCGTGCGTCAGCAAGTCAATGCTTTCATACGTGGCAGCGGCGAATTCGATGGCGTCATCGACTTCGAGATAGCAGTGCAAGACCCTGCCAATCCAAGCCGCATATTGCCAGCATTCACGGAGGATAACTTGCATCCCAATGACGCCGGTTATGAAGCGATGGCGAGAGTCGTGGACCTCACTCTCTTTGAATGACTAACTGGCAAGAGAACGCTAAGCTTTCATACGCAGCCGACCGCGTCAGCAGCAGCTACACTTAACTACTACTTATATCTAATTAACTAACGGATAACGATGAGCGATTCACTCTCTAACAAATTCGAAGAATTGATTGGCCTCAACTATCAACTCTATAACGGCCTTTTCCTCACCTTGCCTCTCGACGCCGTCGAGAAGACTGGCCTACTACTCCCGCTCCTGGATGCCGCCTGCCAACAAGGCCTGGCCGATGGCAAGGATCCGGATGCCATCATCGAAGAGTTTTTCCAGATACATAAGCCGCACTTCTCTGCTGAGGACAAGAACAACTTCTTGTTCAAAGTCATTCAATACGTCGAGCGGCAGGTAGTATTGGTCGATGCCCTCGAAGATGCCGCCTATCGTAAGATGCATCAGGTAGACAAGCTGAAGATTCTGCAGAGCGTGGTTGAAAAAGTAGAGACCGAGAACCTCGGAGATCAGTTCGCAGAGATTCTCAAGAAATTTGGCATCCGAGTCACCCTGACCGCGCATCCTACGCAGTTCTATCCGGGCACAGTTCTCGCCATCATCAATGACCTAACTCGCGCCATCGCACGCAACGATAATTCCGAAGTTAGGAATCTGCTGCAGCAATTGGGCAACACGCCTTTCGCGCGCAAGACCAAGCCTTCACCCTTTGATGAGGCCGTGCTACTGAGTTGGTATCTCGGCAATATCTTCTATCCGGTAATGGGGCAGATCATCGATAAGTTCGCGGGCCGCTATGAACGCGCCGTGCTCGAGAACCAAAAGCTGATGACGATCGGTTTCTGGCCGGGCGGCGATCGTGACGGCAATCCCTTCGTGAATGCCGACACGACGCGCCGAGTCGCCGCCAAGCTGCGCTACAGCATCGCGAGCTGCTATCACCGAGACATACGCGACCTAAAACGCCGCCTAACCTTTAAGGGAACCTACGAGATTCTCAATCAGCTTGAGAAGCAGCTGCACGACGAGATGTCGGAAAGCAAGCCTGTGTACACGCTCAATGCAGAAATCCTATTAGCGAAACTCGACGAGATTGAGGTTCTACTGAAGCAGCAGAATCAGTCCTTGTTCATAGACAAGCTACACTCGTTCAGGCGCAAGGTCGCTCTGTTCGGATTCTATTTCGCGAGTCTCGATATTCGTCAGGACAGCCGCGTCATTAACAGCGCATTCACGGCGGTGGTTGCGGAGAATCCAACACTGTTCGAAGGCCTAGCTGAGCTCAACGAGTCGGAGCAGGTCGACAGGCTGCTCACAGTAACCGGCAGTGCCAGCACCGCATCGATAAGCGAGGCAGTAATGCAAGACACGGTGAGTTCCTTCCCTCTCATCGATGAGATTCAAGCGACTAATGGTGAGCAAGGCTGCCACCGCTACATCATTAGCAATTGCCATGGACCGATTGATATGGCAAGGGTATATGCACTCTTCCAAGTCTGTGGCTGGCACGACAAGCCGCTCAGCGTAGATATCGTCCCGCTCTTCGAGTCGATCAACGATCTGCAGCGTGCCGGCGAGTACATGCGCAGTATCTACGCAAACCCAAATTACAAGAAACACCTTAATCTACGAGGCAATCGACAGACTATCATGCTGGGCTTCTCGGACGGCACGAAGGACGGCGGCTACCTGATGGCCAACTGGGCGATCTACAAGGCGAAGGAGGACCTGACGGCGGTGTCTCGCGAGGCGGGCATCGAAGTGATCTTCTTCGACGGACGTGGCGGGCCAACCGCGCGCGGCGGCGGCAACGCCTATTTATTCTATGCGGCTCTAGGCAAGAAGATCGAGAGCAACGAGATTCAGATGACGGTGCAGGGCCAGACCATCAGCTCCAACTATGGCATCAAGCCAGCGGCGCAGCACAACCTGAGTCTATTACTCGCCGCCGGCCTGGAGAACAATCTATATGATCGACCGGAGAGAGAGCTAAACGAAGGGCAGGGTATGCTGATCGATTCCCTAGCCGTCACGAGTCTAAGAAAATACGAATCGCTGAAGCAGCACGACTTATTCCTCCCCTATCTCGAAGAGCGGAGTACGCTGAACTATTACAATATGACGAATATCGGCAGCCGCCCGGCGAAGAGAGGCGACAGCTCAGAATTAAAATTTGAAGACCTGCGCGCGATACCCTTCGTCGGCGCGTGGGCACAACTAAAACAGAACGTACCCGGCTACTATGGCCTAGGCACCGCACTAAAAGAGCAGGAGAGCGCCGGCCAGCTCGACCAGTGCATCAAGCTCTATAAAGATTCAGGCTTCTTCCGCGCTCTGATTGCTAACGGCATGCAGAATCTCGCCAAGACCAATTTCCATTTAACACGTTATATGGAGAAAGATACTCGGTTTGGCGACTTCTGGAAGATGATCTATGCGGAGCATGAACTAACTCATGCGATGGTGTTGAAGGTGGCGGAGCAAGACTTTCTCCTGGAAGACAATCCGCGAGCCAGACTCAGCATCGAGCTACGAGAGCGCATCGTTCTGCCACTACTCGTAACACAGCAATTCGCGCTGATGAAGATAAACCAGCTTAGAAGCGCTGACGAGGACGACCCTTTGATCGAAGACTACGAGAAGATGGTCGTGCGCTCGCTCTACGGCAATATCAACGCCTCGAGAAACTCAGCCTAGGCACGAAGCCTAGGCGATACCGCTACTGCTGCCTGCTTTTCTGCATCTCCAGCCAGGAGCGCAGCATCGTGGTGACAAACTGAATATCACCCGTATTCTGTGAGTTATGCCCTATGCCGGGCAGGGTAACCAGTGTCAGGTCTCGCCCCATGGATTCCCAGGTATCGTTTAGGGACTCGTTTACATAGGCTCCATCCTCAAGGCCGTGAAACTCCAGCACGGGAACCTGAATGAGTACGATCGGGGATTCATCTACCATCCATGGCGGCTTGGGATAGTAGGCGCGGTAGTAGTTCAGCATGGCCTCGTAGTCGGAGCGCTGATACGCCGCGAGATAACGCTCGTACCAGACTGTGCCCTGATGACTCTGCGCACGGCGCTCGGCGTCCATGCCGCCTAGATCACCCTCGCTATTGGTGAATCTTGCAATATAGGCGCTGCGCTCCTTCTGCTCGTTGTTCAACGCCATTTCGCGCTTGCGCGAGCGCGGATGGGGCCGATTGAAGATGACGAGATTCCGCGTCTTATCAGGGTAGGTCTCGGCGAAGCTCCAGGCGATGATGCCACCCCAATCGTGACCGACGATGGTGGCTTGCTGCTCTCCCTCCGCCTCCATCACAGCCAGAACATCGGCTGTTAGATGAGGCAGCTTGTAGTTCTCGACACCCTTAGGTTTGTCGCTGCGGTTATAGCCACGCAGCGAGATCGCCACTACGCGGTAGTCATCCGCCAGCGCCGCCATCTGATGACGCCAGTCATACCATTGATTCGGAAAGCCATGGATGAAGATAAGTAGAGGACCCTCGCCCAGACTCACATAGTGAATGTTAACGCCATCGTTGTCGGCGTAGTGATGCTCCACGAGATCGTAGAGCTCATCGGGGTCGACCTGTGCGTTAACCTGCGCGGCGAACAGCAGCGATACAGCAAAGGACAGCAGAGTAAGTTTTGACATAGACATTCTCCCAGCGAGCTAGACGCTCATCTTCTGCACTCAAGAATAGGCGCAGCAACTCGTAGAGTCCACCCGGATTTCCACTCGCGCCCACTGCCCTACTTTCCTTTGCAAGATAGCGGCAGACCCAATACCATGCAGGGCGAACTAACGCTCGATCAATACTAGGAGAAATCTATGAAGTCCCTCGGCTCACTCAAGCCAATCAAGATCGCACTACTGCTCTGCTTCTCAGTCACGGCCATCAGCCAAAGCAATTCACAGGACACGGACAAACAACTGGACGTTACCGAGGCGCTGTTCAAGTGCCTCACCGAGATGACCAGATCATCGACGGGCGCCTTCTTCGTTGACAATCTGCTAGGCAATGTCGCGGCGACTGTTGCCGTTGCTAACTCAGAAACCGGCGGCGAGTATCCGGCAGGCTCCGTAGTCTCACTGATCCCTACCGAGGTAATGATCAAGCACGAGGCCGGTTGGAATGCGGCAACCGACGATTGGGAGTTCTTCGAACTTACCGTTTCAGAGGCTGGCTCCGAGATCGCGGTTCGTGGCACTACTGAGGTGGTGAACCGCTTTGGCGGCAACTGCTTCGGCTGCCACACGCTAGCCCGACCCGAGTGGGACCTGATCTGCGGCACTGGACATGGCTGCGCCCCGCTGCCAATAGATCGCGAAACTATTGCGAACATCCAGAACGGCGACCCGCGCTGCGTTAACAAGGATTAGTCTCTTCTCAATTGCCGCCAGCCACCGACTCAGTGCCCTTGAGTCGGTGGCTGGCACGCTTCGCTTCAACCCGATTTCACTGTCTCTGCGCCCAAGTGAAGCAACTCCTTTTGAAACATTCCACGCAATCTGGAATACTCTACCGCTCGAGATCAATCAGCAGCTCATAACAAAACTTTCAATAACCTAGGTATGTTGCATATGTTCAATCTAAAACAACGCGTAGCCCTATCGATAAGTGCGTTTCTACTCAGCCTGACTTCGGCTGCCAGCTTCGCGCAGACCGATTGGCCGGAAGTTCCGCCAACGGAGGCGCCAGCCCACTGGGGTGCGGTTTCCGCTAACTTCGAAGAGATTCCCTACCCTTACCCGGTGCATTTCCTGGAGCTCAATCGCTTCGATCAGGATATTCGCATGGCCTATATGGACGTGCCGCCAACCGGTCAGCCGAACGGTCAGGTAGTGTTCTGGCAACACGGCATGAACTTCTATTCCGAAGCCTACACACCGACACTCAAGGCGCTTTCGGCCGCTGGCTTTCGCATCCTCGCAGTCGACAGAATCGGCTACGGCAAATCTTCCAAGCCTATACTGCCCTATAGCTTCAACTTCGTTGCAGCAAACATGAAGGCTCTCCTCGATGAGCTCGGTATCGATAAGGTCGCAATCGTAGGGCACTCGATGGGCGGGATGACGGTAAGCCGATTCGCCATGGTCTATCCAGAAGTCACAACCCACGTGGTCATGGTCAATCAGATTGGCCTTACCGATCAGCGTCAGAGCCGGCCCTGGAGAGACCCGTTCCTGGCAGGTGGCGAGACTACCTACCAGTCGGTCCTGCGCGGTCATCAAAACTATTTTCCACTGCGCTGGCCGCCGGAACATCTTGAGTTCGTGCGTCGCCAATTCGGCCAGACCATGAGCGGCGAATGGCCGCGCCTCGCACAGGTTAGGCGCCTACAGGGCCAGATGCTCTATGACGACCCAGTCGTCTATGATTGGCAACACATCGCGACGAAGGCGCTGGTAATCGGCGGCGAGGAAGATGGGCTGGTAGATGACTTCCCCACGCTGGCGCATAACGTGGCGAACCAACTGCAGAACTCGGCTATATTGCTCTATCCCGATGTCGGTCATGCCCCGCAGATCGAAATACCCGATCAGTTCCACGCCGACCTGATTCGCTTCCTCAAGTCTGATCCGAACACACCGGCCAGCGAATGGAAGTAATAGCCCGCTAATAAGCGACAACGAAGAACCCTCACTGCCCAGCCCTCAGAGGCTGGGCAGTAAGATTTTTCCTACATGGACCCGCCTCGCAACCCCGCTCCCCCAGTCACTTAGTTCTCTTTTAACTGCTTCACTCCCAGCTTGTTCGTGATAGTCTAGCCCGATTGAGGCTGGCGAGGCGCAATACGAAGCGCATCAGTCTCAGCCTGCGACGCTTGGCCAAACGATTCCCCTCTTCTCAAGAGTGATGTTATGAATACTACGTTGGAGCGCTCAACAAACCCGGCCCTACCCGACCCTAGTAGCGATGTAGTCCATCGCGAACAGATCGACTCTGTGTTTCGACAACTGCCAATCATTCTCTCGGTGGATGCTGCGTCCGGCGCCTTCCTCGCTCTGTTTGCCTTCGTCTTCGCCGAGACTGTTCACGTCGGCACCTATCTGTGGGTGGGCATGCTCCTAGCGCAGAGTGGATTCTTCTATTTATTGGGCCGCTCTCAGATTGACGTCCCCTCAACAACCGAGAGTGTTAAATCGCGGGAGCGCTTCCTGATTGCTCTGGTAGTGGTCTCCGGCTTTATCTGGGGCTGTACGTGGTTTCTTGCGCCAGTCAGCGCGCAAGCACTCGTCGTGCCTCCCAAGGGAGCCACCCTGATCTGGTTCTGCCTCATGCTGGCGAATGCCACTATCGTCCTATCCGCCATTCGCAAGTTATATCTCAGCTTTGCCCTCACGGCAGTTGGCATGCAAATCGCCTTCTCTCTCTATATGGGCTCACGACAAGACTTACAGATTGCCGGCTCACTCACTATCATCTTCATCTTCGCCTATTTTATGGCGATGCGAATTGGTCGGGATCTCAATCGAACCATTCTGCTGCGGCTGCGCAACCAGGATCTCGATACAAAACTAAGCAACGATGCTGAGAAGCTCAGACAGCGCGAGGCAGAACTCGTCGAGCGCATCCAGCGCGAGGAAGCCCTGCTGCTCGAGAAACAGGATAGTGATAATAAACTCGCGATGGCCGCGAAAGAAAAACTACTCCTGCTCGATGCTGTGGGCGAAGGCATCTTCGGCATCAACAACATCGGCAATATTACCTTCGTCAATGCGATGGCACTGCAATTGTTGCAGCTCAAGGAATCCGAGATCATCGGCGAGAACGCGATGGATATTATCTGTCGCAGCACCACCCAGACCGGCAAGGAAGCCCAAACTCGAAATTCCATAAACCTGTGTCTTCTACAGGGACAAGCCGTACAGAGTGTCATCGGATTATTCTGCGGCAGTGGCGATGTGGTGCTACCCGTCAGCTTCTCCTGCAGACCCATCACCGAGGAAGGAAATCTAATCGGCGCGGTGGTGAGTTTCTCCGACATGACAACGCAATTGGAGATGGAATCCAAACTACTGCAGTCGCAGAAGATGGAGGCGATAGGACGAATCGCCGGCGGTGTTGCTCACGATTTTAACAATATGCTCACTGTCATCATGGGCAATCTACAGTTCCTGAAGCGCAGACTGCAGGCCGACGGCCGAGTGGGCGAAACAGAAATAATCGATAACCTGGTGAAGGCTGCGAAGAATGGTGCCGACCTCAATAAGCGATTACTCAGCTTCTCAAGAGAGCAGGCCCTACTCAGCAAGGCCGAAGACATCAACAGCATTCTCAGTGACATGGAATCCTTTCTGCAGGGCGTAGTCGGCGAAGATATCGAACTGCAACTCGTCCTGAGCAAAGATAGCAACACGGTGAAGATCGATAGGACACAGTTCGAGAACGTCATCGTCAATCTCTGCGTTAACGCAAGAGACGCCATGCCCCAAGGCGGGCAAATCACTCTCAGCACAAGCCGCGTGGAACTCACCTCCCCTATCGGTGACGCGACACGCCATGCAGGCGCAACAGAATTTGTCGAACTCACGGTTACCGACAACGGCATAGGCATTCCTGCTGAGATTCAAGACAAGATCTTCGACCCCTTCTTCACGACGAAGGCGATGGGCGAGGGTTCCGGCTTCGGCCTTAGCACCGCATTCGGATTCTTGCAGCAATCCGGTGGCAACATCTCGGTTAAGAGTCGAATGGGCGAATGGACACGATTCACCCTGCACCTGCCCATTGCGAGCGAGCAGCCAACGCAGGAGGGCATTGGCGCATTCGCCGAGAGCGCACTCACTCAATACAGCGGCACGATACTCCTCGTCGAAGATGATTCTGGCGTGAGGGATGTGGCAACTCAGATGTTATTGGAGGCAGGCTACACCGTCATCGCAGCGAACGATGGGAACGCGGGTCTTGAGCGCTTCAATAATACGCCACACATCGACCTGGTCTTCTCGGATATCATGATGCCCGGCGGCATGAACGGCATCGATATGGCGAAACGCATTCTCCAGGAGAAACCGTTGACGCCCATTCTGCTGGCAACCGGTTACACAGAGCAAATCTTGCAGGATAAAATCGAGCAGTCCGACAAGTTAATCTGTATAGCGAAGCCCTACGACACCAACAAGCTGCCGGAACTCATACACTCGATGTTGGTGTCCGCGTAACTAATTACCAGTCACTTGGTTGGCTTCTCCGGAACGACATAGTAGGCAGCCATCCAGGCTTCAACATCGACCTCATCGATCTGCTCCGGGCTCAGGTGCTCCTCGGCGAAATTCAGATAGTCGCCCGACTTCAGGAATATCTTCATCAACTCGCCGTCGAGATTTCCCCGCTTTACCATATCGCCAAGAATGTTCATTGCCTGCGACAGCGCCATAGGTTGCTTGTAAGGCCGATCGTTCGCCACCAGCGCCTCATAGATATCCGCTATCGCTAGAATGCGCGACTGCATGGGCATGTCTTTGCCACTAATGCCATTGGGATAACCGGTTCCATTGAGGTGTTCATGGTGAGCGCCAGCATACAGCGGCAGTCGCTTCTGCTTGCGCGGAAAGGGCAGTTCCATCAGCCAGCGCCAGGATCGATCCGCGTGCAACTTGATCTGGGCGCGCTCGTCATCGCTGAGCGTGCCGCGCTTAATTAGCAGATTGGACTTCTCCCAGTCATCGATAAGCGGCGCCGCGTGTCTGCTCGCCGTGAAGCGCTTCAACAGGGGAAAGCCATGGTCTATGACAACCTCGGTCTCGTAGAACGCGTCTACCGTCTGACTAGCCAGGTCTTCGACCAACGCGATCTGCTCGGCGGGCATCGCTTCGCTGCCACGATTCGCCTTGAACAGCGCCTCGAGCTGCGTCTCTAGCTTAGAAATTTTCTCGGCGCATTCCGCACTCAGACTCGCGAGCTCGGTTGCAGTGGCTCCCGCCGCAGTGGCGCTGAGTTGCTTCTCGAGCATCTCTATCTTGTAGTCTTTCATCTTCGAGCTGCATCGCTGCACGATCATCTCGAAGCGGTCCATAACAAACTGCAGCTTCACCTGTTTCGAAACTATATGTTCGGGCGTCGTGATCTTGCCGATGTCGTGCATCCAACCGGCGAGTTTGATCTCTGCCATCTCATCGTCGTTATACTTCACGTCGGCGTAGATGCCCTCATTCCAATTACTTAACGATGCTGATATGGCCTCGCCCAATGCTGCCACGCGACGGATATGGTTATAGGTGTGCGGAGACTTCTCGCCGAGGCCCTGCGCCAGCATAGTGACGAAGGCGTTGAACAGATTGACTTGCTCGTTGATCATGCGCTGCTGAGTGATCGATGCCGCCGCCGGAAAGGACACCGATTGCACTAGCTCGATATCTTCTGGCGTGAAACCACCAATACTGCCATCTGACATGCGGCGGTTGATGAGCTGCAGCACACCGATGATGCTGTTCTCATGATCTTCAAGCGGTATCACTAGCATCGACTGCGAGCGGTAGCCATTCGCCGCATCGTAACTGCGAGTCCCCTTAAAATCGAAACCGTCCGCATCGTAGACATCGTCGAAGTTGAGCAGCTTGCCGGTGTTGGCGCAGTAAGCGGAGACATTACTCAGGTTAGGCTTGTCGTCGATCTCCAGCGGAACCGGGGGCATGTCGATATCGCCGCCCTTAAGATTCGTTTTCATCGTTTCATTCTGCAGCGCGACGAAGTTGAGGTTGCGACTCGCTATCTCACCCGGATCGATTGGATTCTCGGCGTTGATCTCTTCGAGAATGTAGATCGTCCCACCATCGGAGTTCGTCAGGTTGCGTGCCGTGTTGAGAGTTGTCTCCAGAATGTTGGAGATGTTGCGCTCGCGCGTGAAGATCACCCCGGAGCGCGTGACGAGTTCCAATTTACGCCGGCTTTCCAGCTTCGATATCTGATCATCGGACAGCAACTCCCTGAAATGATCGATGCCGCCCTCCTTGTGGAGAATATTGTTCACGAAGGCCTGCAAGTCTGAAGCAAGAATCGTATCTAGATCGGGGCGCTGCTGTGCATCTGCCATGGCAGTTTCTGTTCCGCTAATTTAGTGATGGGCCGAGTTTGTATCGAGTAAAGAAGTGTAATCGCTGCTAGCGAAAACCGTAACCGACCCGCAGGTACAGATAGGGAAGAAAACCTACGCAAGTTCGTCATTCACGCGGATTTTCCCGCTTCGACCCTGCCAATCCAGAATTCACCACTAGAAGAATGGGTAGTTCATTGTTTCGCTATCTGGAATCGTGTCGAAAAAAAACCCGCTGATCCCAAGGGGTCAACGGGTCTTCGTTACTCGCTCGATGCGATTGGTTCTGATGCTATCCCATGCTCTAGTGGCCGTCGTCACCCGCTTCGATGGCGCCGGGCAGCGCAAGAGCGGTGAGTCTGGGGCCGTTCTGCAGCATCACGTACTGATGACCCTCATGCTGATACGTCATCATGCCGTAACGGCTAAGCTCGGCGGTCTCGATGCGCGCCAACTCCCTGCCGGTCTGCTTGTCGACGGCGAACAGGTGTGGCGTGCCATCGCCGGTCGTGCCCGAATAGATCAGCATATTCTTGGTAACCACCATGGTCGCCTTGGAGCCACTTCCAGTATTGCCCACATCGATACCCGCTAGCAGCGGATGGTTCGCGATGTTGTCGGGCGTCTCGCCCACCGGCAGAGTGAACAGTGTGTCGCCGGTATTCATGTCGATCGCCTGAATGCGACTATAGGGCGGCTTGGTGATGGGAATACCCTGTATACGACCTGGCGAGGCGGAGCGCACGACCGCATAGTCGGCGAAGGTCGTTCCCGTCGGCGCATCCCATCGCAGATCAGCCTCGGCACCTGGGCCGAGCACTCGCGCTGTACATCCGGTGCTCGAGGTGACGTAGAGTATGCCTGTCTCTGGGTCGGCCGCAGCCGGACCATTGATGTTGGCACCACCGCCGCCGCCGGGACACCACAGCGCGGCGGTCTTGCCCAGCTCGTTATCGTAATGCAGTGGCGGGTTGAATAGCGGTCCTATCTCAAACTCGGCCACGGCTTCCAGTGCACGTCGGCGCAGTTCGGGAGTAAAGTCGACTAGGTCGTTGATGGAGATGCCCTGCAGCTCGAAGGGCTCTGGTTTGGTAGGGAACGGCTGCGTAGGCGCGAGCTGTTCGCCCGGCACCCGAGAGGCAGGCACGGGCCGCTCAACAATCGGCCACAGCGGCTCGCCGGTCTCTCGATTGAAGGCATACACGAAGCCCTGCTTCGTCGCCTGCGCGATCGCTGGAACGTCGCGACCCTCGATCGTGACGTCTAACAGGACCGGGGCGGTTGGCGTGTCGTAATTCCAGATGTCGTGGTGCACTAGCTGAAAATGCCAGGCTCTCTCGCCAGTATCGGCATTCAGCGCAATAAGGCTCGCTGAGAAGAGATTGTCGCCGGGGCGGAAGCCACCGTAGAAATCGATCGTCGCGCTGTTTGTGGGAATATAGACAAGGTTCAGATCCTGATCGGCCGACAGTGGCGCCCAGGAGGATACATCGCCCGTCCACTGCCAGGCATCGTTCTCCCAGGTCTCATGACCGTACTCGCCCGGGCGCGGAATCACATTGAACTTCCACTTGAACGCGCCCGTCGCCGCATCGTAGGCGAGGATGTCACCGGGAATATTCTCGATTCGCGCCTGGTTATAACCCTGCTCCGCCGAGTTGCCGACGATGATCGTGCCATTCACCACGATAGGTGGCGAGGACGAGGTGATGTAGCCAGTCTCCAGGGGAATTCCTTCATAGGGATCGTAAGGGTGGCCGAGATCCGCGAGCAGGTCCACCACGCCCGTTGCAGGAAATCCGCTTATCGGCACCGGTGCGCCGAAGCCCTCTAGCGGCGCGCCCGTCTCCAGATCCAGCGCCGTGAGGAAGAACGCGGGCGAGGTGATGTAGACCACCTTGCGCCCCTCGACCTCGGCGATCGTGACACCCTTACCGTAGTCCTTGCGCATGGAGTATTCGTAGCGGGTCGTCTTCGGCTCGACGTAGGTCCAGATCGTCTCGCCACTTTTCGCATCGATGGCGACGACATAGCGCCGGGGACCGGCCACGGTGATTATCTTGCCATCGACATAGCTAGGCGTGGAGCGCCCACTGGCTGCATTGAAACTTGCGCCATCCCACACCCAGGCCTCTTCCAATTCATTGAAATTTTCCGGCGTGATCTCATCGACCGGCAGATAGCGGGTGTGGGCATAGTCGCTACCGAGGGTTAGCCACTCGATAGAGTCCTGTGCCAAAGCGAACGAACCGACACAGGCGATAAAGGAGACTGCAATGCTCCCTACTAATCGTCTGGCCCCTGCGGAATAACTGGAATATTTCATCTCTTTGCTCCCTGACGCGTCGTAGATTATGGGGTTCTCAGCATTCGAGGCCGCGGCAGTATCGACAATGACTGCCAGTCGGTCAAAAACACGCTCCTACCCTCGCCACGGTAGCGAATAGGTGCAGCAGCTGCAAATCCTTTCTCCAAACGAGAGTCGCCGGCGCGCTAGGACAGCATGCGTACTTCTCGCTGCGGGAAGGGGATAGAGACATTCGCCTCTTGCAAGGCATCCTTGATAGCCTGATTCGCGGCGAAGCGAACCTGATGGAAGCGCTCGGTCTTCGCCCAGGCCCTGACGGCGAGTGTGATCGCGCTGTCGCCAAATTCGGCGATGCCGATCTGCAGCGCACGCTCCTGACTGAGCCCGTCTATCGACGCGAGTTTATTTTTAATCGCCTCCATCGCCGCGTCGGTATCGCTGTTATAGGCTACGCCCACGGAGAGTTCCAGGATGGTATCAGTCTGCGAGTTATGAAGAATCTCGCCGACAATATGCTTGTTCGGAATAATAATTGTCTCATCATCCTCGTTGCTCAACAGCGTATAGGCCAGATGCACCTCCTTGACCACACCGAACACCCCTTCGACCCGGATCGTGTCGCCCACTACAAACGGACGGGCGAAGATGATGCTGAGGCCGGCGCCGTAGTTAGAGAGCAGCCCCTGAACCGCCAATCCAGCTCCCAAGCCCAGGGCACCGACCGCGGCGATAAATGGCGTCACCTGAATCCCTAGCTTCGGCAGCGCAATGAGCACCGCACAGACGATGACCGCGATACGCGACGCGCTGGCGAAGAAGCGGCTAAGAGTTATGTCCAGATTCTTCTTCGCGCACAGGGCGAGCACGAGATTGCTGATTCGCCTGCCGACGAAGACACCGAGCACGAGCACCACAATCGCGCCGAATATTTGAAAGCTGTAGTTAACCAGATAGGCTACCAGCATATTGTAGAGGTTGGTTACTTGGTCTAGCTCTTCTTGTCCCATAATCTTTATTCTCTGTTGCAGGCTAACTCGCGTATCATGTGAGCTGTGTATTCTGCCACGTCATTCCTCTTAGGCAAACAATGGGCTTCTCAATCTTCTCAACAATCTCGCCAAGACATTAGCTATGAGCACCGAAGCAAACGACACTTCTGCGCAGGACCAAGGCACCGCCATGCTGGCGAATCGTCTGCGCAAGAATCAGCGCATACTCGGGAAGTGGGCGCGACAGCAAAACATCGAGTGCTTTCGCCTCTATGATCGCGATCTGCCGGAATATGCCTTCGCTATCGATTGCTACGGCGATTTCGTGCAGATGGCAGAATATCAGGCGCCCGCTACTATCAGCGAAGAGAAAGTAGCGGCACGACGGGAACAGGCTATTGCGGCAGTTCAGGAAGTTCTCGGCATCGCGCGCGAGAACATCGTCATGAAGGCGCGCGAGCGCCAACGCGGCAAACAGCAGTACGAGGCTCAGGATCAGAGCAAGTCATTCTTCGTCGTGAACGAGGGGCCTGCGCGACTCTGGATAAACCTGCATGACTATCTAGATACGGGTCTGTTCCTCGATCATCGCCCAATACGGCAATTTATTCGCGAGAACGCCGCGGGGAAACGCTTCCTCAACTTGTTCTGTTACACCGCGAGCGCGAGCGTGCAGGCTGCCCTCGGCGGCGCTAGCTCCACTTTAAGCATCGATCTGTCGAACACCTATCTGGATTGGGCGCGGCGAAACTTCCTCCTTAACTCCCTAGGGGGCAAGAATCACCGTCTGAAGAAAGCAGACTGCATCGAGTATCTCAGCTCGAAGTACGAGAAATTCGATCTGATATTTTTGGATCCGCCGACCTTCTCTAACTCGAAGAGCAGTAGCAACGTTCTCGATATACAGAAGGATCATGGCACATTGATTCGCAACGCCATGAACAAACTGGAGAAGGATGGCCTGCTAATATTCTCCACCAACAAGCTCAACTTCAAGCTGGACGCCGAACAGTTAAAGGCCTTTACACTGCGCGACTACACCGATGCCAGCCTCGGTAGAGACTTTCAGCGGCAGAAGAAGATCCATCAGACCTGGCTTATCCGGCACAGCTGACAGCGCGCCCGCTTGCGCTAAGCAGGCTGGCGGCTTAACATCCAGCCCATGAAAAATTCTCTCAGACTCACACCGCTGCTTGCCCTGCTGCTCTTTCTGCAATCCACCACTAGCCTCGCGCAGGAAGACGCTAGCCCGGCCCTGGTCGGTGCATGGGGTGGGCCACTCGTGATCGGCGAGGATGACCTCGGCCTGATCTTCAACTTCACACTCGCTGATGGCGAATACTCCGCCACTATGATCAGCGACGGCCTGGGTATCTACGGTATGCCAGCGGACAGAGTTCGTCTCAATGGCATCATGCTCACGGTAAATATTCAGCGCCTGGATGTGGAGTTCACCGGCACGCTACGCTTCGATGAGGCAGGCGAGGAGTTGCTGCGTATAGACGCAAACTGGTTTCAGGGCAGCGAGATGGTTCCGGTGGTATTGCGGCCAGTCGAATGAGACTGCTTAGATGTAACGGCTGAGATTTCTGTTTGCCCGGCCGAGTCGTTCAGACAGAACCTTCACGATGTAGGTGTGCAGCGCGGCAGTGGATGCCGGGAAGCGGCGCGACATCTCCTCTAACTTCTCTTTATCCAATCTAAATAAACAGGCATCGTTCTCGATGCGCACGCTGGCGGTTCGATTCTCGCCCGTGTAGATGGCCATTTCGCCCAGTATCGCGCCGGCCTTGTATTTGCGCAGTATGCGCTCTGCCTGCCTGGGTATCTTCAGCACGACGACTACCGTTCCGGAGCCTACGAAATACAGGCTCTCGCCCTTGTCGCCCTCGTTGAACAAATACTCCCCAGCCTTCCTGTTCTCGACTACAAAGAAATCGGCTAGCAGTTTAACGTCCGCCTGCTCGTAAGCGATGCGACCGAGCACATCGTGCAGAGCCAGATTCTGCTCTTCGTCATTCAGGTTCAAGTCTTGGAGTATGCGCCGCTCACACCAATCTACCGCCGTGTCCAACTGCTCTTTATAGTGTCTCTCCAAGGGCTGATCGCCGAAGGTAAAGAAGCCATGCTTGACCAGCTGCTTGATCGACTTCTCGTCGGCGCTACTGATGACGATATGGAAACCGATTCTGTCACTAAGCTGCGCTAACTTGGAGAAGGTAACGATAGCCGAGGTGTCTAGCTGGCTGACATGGTGGAAGTCCAGCACGAGAAAGTCGAACTGACTGCCTTTTAGTTCCATGATTCGATTGCGTATGGCAGTGATCAGCTTGTCTGCCGTACCAAAGAAGATAAATCCCTGCAGCACCATGATAAGTACCCGGTGTCCCTCTTTGTTGAGAAGTTCTCGCGTCTCGAGATCGCGGTCAACATTGCTCGCGTGGTCGCTGCCATTGGTCTCGATCTTGATCACGCTCAGCTGCGAGTAGTTCACCACAAACAAGATGATGGCGACGAAGAACCCGAAGGTAACTCCCTGCAGAATATCCGAGAAGATGATGACTACGAGAATGAGTATGACTACAACGTAGTCAGACATTGGAAGCTCGTCTCGCGCCTTCCATAGCCAGTCGATCAGGAATTCCAATCCAACGTAAATAAGCAGCCCGCCAAGCAGAAAGGTTGGCACTAGCTCCATGAACTCGGTACCGGCGAGAATTGCCGCCGCTACCAGTAGCGAGTTGACGATGCCCATGAGCCTGTCTTTACCGCCGAGACGGTCGACCAGGGCGGTGTCGGATGCGTCATGCACGCCAGGAAAACCGCCGAGCAAACCGTTTACAACATTCGTGTAGCCCATCACTTCGAGCTCGTGATCGGGATTCAGATCCTTCTTGGCGAGTAGCTCTATGCCCGAGACGTCGAGCAGCAGCATCATCGAACAGAGCAGCGCGACGACGACGATACCGCCCAGCTGTTCCCAGATCGCGATCCACTTCACTTCTTGCAGATACTCCCAGTGAAAGATCGGCACCAGAGTGCCGGCGGATTCTATGATCGGCAGCAGGCCATTTGCAGCGGCCTGATCGCGACTGATGCCACCCATCGCCAACACCCCATAGAACAACAGGACTGACAGCAACAGGATGCCGGGCACCGACAGACGATTGTCACGAAACATCTTGCCGATGATCAGACAGAGGGCGAGCACGACGGCTGGAGTAACTAACTGGATAAACTGCGGATCGGTGAATGAGCTCAGGGCGGCATCGCGCCCGCTTGCAACGGTAAGGCCACCCTGAATGAAGATATAGCCGATGCCGGCGAAGAAGCCGCCGGTGACGGGATAGGGAATGTAGCGAACCAGATTGCCTAGCTTCAGGCGCCCCAGTAACAACAGAAAAAGGCCTGCGAAGGTAGTTGTTACCATGATGGCGACGATGATTGTCGCCTCGGCACCTATCGAGTATTCCGAGCCGAAGCTGACATAGATGCTGCTGACGATGACCGCAAAGACTGGAATGAGACCATTGCGCGGGGAGCAGACGACTGCCTTGTACCCGCTGAACAGCGTGCCGCCGAGTCCGGTCACCAGCGTGCCGATCAGCAATATAGCGATACCCGGCACCATTAGTCGCTGGTCGGTCTGGGCAAATAGCAATGCCGCAACCGACACGGCCACCGAGATGTTGACCAATGCAATTAGAGCGCCGGAGACAATATTGGCTATATGGCTAGACTGCATATTTTTGTTTTTAGTTTTGTTGCTTTAGCGAAGCACTGAGGATACTACCGGCTAGCGCCCGATGCCAGCATGAACCCTACTAGTAAGCGCTCTGGAGGGCAGTTAACTCGCTATGTTTTCCCGGACTTACCCATTAAATGTCATCGAAAAGCGAGCTCGGGCGTTAGAAGGTAAGTAAATTGAACAGCCGTGGGGGCGAGCTGCCGCAATGGGTACGGCTCGGGTATTCTGAGACGGGCATCTAGGATTGCGATATCCATGGGAATAAACTGGGCCTGGCGCCTGTCTTTGACAGTATCGCTACACTATAATCGTTCGGGTTCGATGTAGTGGGCCTCAACCCCTAGACCCCAGTAATACCAGCCTCCAGAAAGGCTATCAGGAATGTTGACTATGCTTCGCCCATCTCATCCAGACCCTTACACCGCTTACGAAGGTAGAGACAGCCACATGAATACCCCCTTTAGCCTTTCCGCGAGGCGCATCGTAACAGGCCTAACATGCTGCCTGTGCTTGCTCGTCTTCACGTCCGTGTCGGCAACTACAATCCTCGGCATGGATATCGACAAGGTCGCGGCAGATGCGGAATTTGTCTTCGAAGGCACGGTAGTGAATAGCGAGACACGACAGGATAGCAACAGCGGCATCATCAGCACCTACGTCACATTCCAGATCGACGACATCGTAAAGGGGGACTACTCCGGCGACTCACTCGAACTAAAATTCATGGGCGGCGTGTTCAACGGCCAGATCGTCGAAGTGAGTGGCATGCGCATTCCCGAGATGGCCGAGCAAGGCATCTACTTCGTCGAGTCTGTGTCGCGCGATCTGATCAATCCACTCATCGGTTGGTCGCAAGGTCATTTCATCATTGTCGATGACAACGGTACTCGCAGGATCAGCACGGCTGGCGACCAGCCAGTGCTCGAGGTGCAGGCTGTATCCTCTATTCCGCTCAGCATCAAGAAACCACTCTCGCTTGTGGAAGGCAACTCCGACACCGCCGCAGGCGTCATGACCGAATCGAGTCCAATCATGATCGAGCGTGCCCTGACAGTCGAGGAATTCAAGTCGCGCATTGCTGA
>CAYGRR010000016.1:42902-56538 GCA_964352295.1 uncultured Pseudohongiella sp.
GCGATCATGCAGGCGTTCGTCTCCGATACGGACTCCCTACAGAGCGATGATATAGCAGGCGTAATTTCGATCTATGGTGGAGACGATCCTGCGCAGACTACCATTTCGAACATCTACGGTGTCTCGCTTGTGTCTCCCGATAACGCCACTCTGGTTGGTCCGAATAACAGCAACACGCTCAACGGCACGCTAGAAAGCAGCGACAATCAGCTCGACGGCAAGTCCCTCGATCTATACCAATACACATTCGAGAATGACTCGACCATAGACATCCAGCTCAACTCTCAGGCCTTCGACCCGCTACTCTATCTTGTGCGAGTGTCTGCAACTCAGGCCGCTATTCCTAGCGCTACTTTCACAGATGACAATTCTGGCTCGGGCAACAACGCACGAATCAATCGTAGCATCCAGGCGGGAACCTACTGGCTGGGAGTAAGCAGTGCGACTAACAATGGCCAGGGCAACTACAGCGTCTCGATTATCTCAAGCACAAACAATCCATCGTCTTCATTCCAATCATTCACATCAGTCTATGGCGTGGATGTGCTGATAAACCCAAATTCGAATATCAGCGGCAGCCTCGGCTCCACCGACTTCAAGTTCAATAACAAATTCTTGGATTTAGTGCAGATCGACGTGACTACCACGTCAACAGTGCAGATCGATCTTAGCTCGTCGGCTTTCGACACGAGCCTGCTGCTGGTAAACATCGTGAACAATGAGGTGGGCACACTGGCGCTGCAGGATGACGATAGCGGCAGCGGCTCGAACTCGCGCATCCAGACCACGCTATCGGCCGGCACTTATTGGTTGGGCGTCACTAGCTTCGATCCTAACGAGTCGGGTGCCTATAACATCGCTATCTCGCTCGTTCTACCCTAGGGACTGCTAGCTCAGTCGATCGCCAAGCGCACAGTAGCGATGCGCTTCGGTACCTGTCCCACCGCTATTTTCGCGATCGCCTCCATCTTCTTGGCGTCCACGGCATAGGTGACATTGTCCCCCGCCGCTCCGATATACGCGCGACTCCCATCGGGTGTGAAGGTAATCCATTCCGGATGTTGCCCTACGAAGACGCGCCCTATCTCCTTCAAGTCGGGCAGAGAGTGAATATAGACATGGCTATACACCTTGCTGGTAGACCACAGCGTCTTGCCGTCGGGCGACACCGCTAGGCCATGAGCCGGCGCGCCTTGCAGTCCATCTAGATGGGCCACCTCGCCAGGCACCGCGGGATGTTCGATGCGGGCCACCTCCTGCCTCGTCGCGAAATCGACGACCGCGAAGCCGTGAAAGCCCGAGAGCTGCACGAAGATATTCTTGGTCGAGCCATCCGCATGGGTATCGAAGGTCATCGGGCGAATGCCCGAGCTCATCTGCAGCTCCCACGCCAGTTCATCCGTTCGCGTATCGATCACGTTGATGGTGCTCGTTTGAATAGAGCCGGCCACGGCGTAGCGGCTATCGGGTGTCACGTACACGTTATGAATGGCGCCATTCACGGGCAGCGTCTTCACGTTCTCCATGCTGGCGACATCGATGATATCCACCGAGCCAGGCATCTCCATGATCGCGACATAGACTTTACTGCCATCGCCGGTAACCGCCACGTTGTTCGGTCTGCCACTGAGTGGGATGCGGCGTTTAACGCGCAGCGTCCTGGCATCCACAATGTCCAGGCTGTGCATCGCCTCGTTGGTGATATAGATCTGCTTGCCGTCCGGCGCACCTACGACACCGTGGGGAATCTCAATATCCGTTATCCTGCCCACGACTTTGTTTGTCAGAGGATCGATTACCGTGGAGTCATCGCCCGCCGCATTCGTCTGCACGATCCGCGTTGCGATGCTGCTCGGCTCGCGTCTCACTGTGGCACCTGCAACCCAGTCCGCCATGATCAGCCACTCCGGGTCGAACTGACTGTGGAAGTGCTTGCCGCCGCCATGGAAAGGATCGCCGCCGGCATCGGCCGACAGCGCATGAGTCATGAAGCGACTCCTTAGGGGGTCTTCGCCAGCGAGGACAAACTCCCTTGCCGAATCGAAATTCAATCTAGACTGCTCGTCGCTCCAGTAATGTTGATGCTCATCCAGCTCCTGCAGCCGAAAATTACTGCTGCGCGTGTGACACTGTATACAGCGAACATTGCCCTCGCGCTTCGCGAGGAAGATCGGCTGCACCTCATCCTTGAAATAGTCGAAGTCGAGCTGCACCTCCTGTGCGTGGAGAATACTAGTGCAGAGGAATGTAAACAGGCTGAGGAATTGGACGCGCGTTCTGATAATTTTTGCGGGCTGCATAGTGTGGCCTCTTGTTATCCGATTCGGAATTTTTCTGCATGGCAGACTACTCTAGCAGCTGGACCGCTCCTGCGCGAGGCAAGGAATCCCCGAAGACCCTAAGGTAGAGCCGTCCTTCGGCAGCGGCCCGCCGAAACTCGGCCGACATGAAGTGCGTACCGCTGGCTGTAGCGACATCCGGCGGCAGCAGGTTGAGAACAACGGGCTCGTTCACCTCGCCATCGCCATTCGCATCTATCGCCAGGGTGACAACGGTGTTCTCCTGCCCCAGCGCCGGCTCTCTGCTAATCTGAAAATCGAAGTGATTCGTGACTGCGTTGAATTCGAAACTAGCGGCGATCTCCAGCGGCGGCCGGCTAAACTGCAGCGCGAATCTCTGCGCTGCGGGCGCGAGTCCCGAGATGAGGGCAGGCGTAGTCGAAGGCGCCGACCTGGTTCCCTTGGCCGATTCATAGGACTGTGCGATGGCCAGCAGCTCGGCATCCTGCAGGAAGCTGCCTAGCAATTCCAGGCCCACCGGCAGTCCAGCGGCGGTAAGGCCCAGGGGCATCGAGAGTGCTGGCAAGCCAGAGTTCGCACTGAGGCTGCAGTTGCTGCCAGGCTGCGCTTCTCCGGTAAAAACCTGTGTCCGCCTTATGGTTGGGTAGACGATCGCATCGAGGCCTTGATCGTTCATTAGCGTTTCTATGGCGGCGCGCAGCTCCACCCTGACAGCCATGGCGCTCTCATAGGCCTGCTCATCCAGCTCCGCGGTATTCGACCGGCTTAGCACGCCATCGACCGCCTCGTGATAGAGGCCCTGACTGACGATGGAGTTCAGGTTCAGGCTTTCATCTGATGAGAACGTGGCGAGGTATTGGTTTATGTCGGGCTTGAACTCATGACCGATCAGTCCAGAGCGACGAATCAGTTCGTCCATGTCGGGTATCGTTACATCAACAATCTCGGCACCCTGCTGCTCATACCACCCCAACGCATCCTCGAGCGCAGCGGTCACGGCGGCATCGCTCTCCTCGAAATAGGCTAGCAGCTTACCGAGGCGCAGGGTGGATAGATCTGCAGAATGCAGCCGCGCCATGAACGCCGGGGCGGTCGTGCTACGCAGGATCTCAGTCGCTGTGTCACGCGGATCGTAGCCAGAGACTATATCGAGAATGAGTGCTAGGTCTTCTGCGCTACGAGCAAGGGGGCCCGCCACATCCTGCGTATGGGAAAGCGGAAGAATCCCATAGATGCTAGAGAGCCCCTTACTAGGACGAAGGCCGATTAGATTGTTAAACGCGGACGGAATACGAATCGAGCCGCAGGTGTCTGATCCGAATCCGGCAGCGGCGAAACTCGCCGCCACCGCGGCGCCGGTGCCGCCGCTGGAACCACCAGGCACACGTCTCGGGTCGTAGGGGTTTCGCGTCTGTCCCAGGAGTGAGCCTATGCTGGTTATGCCGTAGGCATACTCGTGCAAGTTCGTCTTCGCGAGGAGGATGGCCCCCGCCTGTAGCAGAAGATCTAGCTGCGCCGCATTCTCGCTGGGAATGAAGTTCGCCAGAGCCACCGAGCCGCCGGTCGTGGGCATGTGATCGGTGTTGTAGTTGTCCTTCACGACCAGTGGCACGCCATGCAGCGGCCCGCGCGAACCCGTTCGCTGCCGCTCTGCATCGAGTGCGCGCGCCTGAGTCATGGCATCTGGGTTTATCCGCACGATGCTATTGAGCCTTGGGCCCTGCTTATCATAGGCCGCGATTCGCTCAAGATACTGCTGAACCAATTGCACGGAGGTGACACGGCCCTCGCCGAGCGCATTCTGTATCTCGCTGATACTCGCCTCGAACACATCGAAGCTGGCTTGCCCTACCGCCGAGATCGGAGACAGCGCCAAGAGAAGGAATAACAGACGAGGGAGTCGAGTCATGGTGTGCACCGCCAGCTGCTGATGAAGAGAGTTGAAGGAGAAAGTGTATGTGAATGGCGAGTCGATGGCCACTGCCTCGACCGCCCCGCTACTTCTGGGCAGAATGCTGGGAGAGGTGGCCGCGCAGATCGGCAATTATCTTGAGGAGCAGGAGTAGCATCAGCGCCGCGATTCCCGTGCCGAGACTCAGCGCCAGGAAACCGCCAAAGATGAGCGTCAGGTGCATGATGATTATGCGGCGATAGGGCTCCTGCATCTGCATGGCCATGTTGCGTCCTTCGCCCCTGCCGGTCTTCACGAAATTCGTGTAATACGAGAGTCCGTGGCTTATCAGCAGCCCGAGCAGGGCTGGCCACAGCGTGAGCAAATCGACGAAGACCTGCCCTCGAGAAATGTCTACATCGCCTGCGATCTCTCCACCGAACAGCGCGTAGATAAACAAAAGATGCACCGCCATGAAGGCGCCGTAGTGCCCAACGAAGAATGGACCATAGAATAGCAGTGACCAGCGCCCTACCTTCCACATCTTACAAAGATTGTAGTAGCCAATGATCGCGCTCTCGGCCCAGAACAGGAGCATTATCTGCCCGATGTCCCAGCCATCCACCAACACACCAAAGAGCGGAATCAGGTTCGCGGCGATAAGCGCGAGACTGGAAAGTGAATTCCAGCGTAGCGGCCTGGCGTCGAGCGGAACAACGGCAGCAGGCTGCGTGGGCTCACTCAGTCTTGATTCAAGCACGCTGTCCGGCTCTTCATCGTTGGCGGGCAGCGTAACTGGCTCCGCATCGTGTAGCGGAAACAGCCCGTTGAGTTGTGAAATTATTGTCGCCGACTCTAACTCAGAAACATTCGAGCCGAAGCCGACACTTGCGTCGCCATAGTCGAAGGCGATGTGACTGCCGCGCCACTTCCTGCCATCGGCGATGTCGACTGCCTGGTGGCGAAAGTGGCGAATCAGCTCGCCGTCGTAGGCCGCGCGGATGCCGATGCCAGGAATGCCGATCCGAATGACGAGTGTGTTATCCGATACGAGCAGCGATTCCTTGCCTAGGCACAGGCAGAGAAAGATCACTAGCAGCATGCTCACTCCCGTCGACCAACCCAACATCCAGAACAGAGTGAAGAGAGAAGTGACAAGCGAGAACAGGCTGTCGTCGCCGCTACCGCCTAACATGTCTCCCATGGTAAATAAGGGGATGCTGAACGCCGCGAGGAATACCGCAGAAATAAGAATCGCGGGAAATGAGCGTTTGAAGGGCAGGCTTAGATAATAGTCGGGAGAGGCGGCTGTGAATCCAAACGACACCGAATAGTCAGGCGCAGAATGAGCCGACGTTAACGCTTGCAGCCTTTTTTGCAGAAAGGAGTGGTTCGTTTTCATGGGCTCTCGCCTGCCCTATGGATTGAACGGCTCGCGGCAGAGTCTAGACCTCACCCCAGCGCCTCAAAAGATTCGTCTGAGAGCGCTGAATAATTTGCAGCACCTCGGATTCCGGCGACTCTGCCAGGATGCGGTCGTAGGCTATGGCAAGGTCCTGAAGTATCTCTCGCTTGCCGGCATCTGCCACCATGCTCTGAACCCAGAACACTACCGCCAATCTGTCTCCGCTAGTGACTTCCAGTACCTGGTGTCGGCTGGTGGCTGGATAGATAAACGCATCGCCCCGATCGAACTTTACATTCAGATCGCCCGATGAGGTACGCACGACGAGTTCTCCACCTTCGTAGTCGGAGGGGTCACTGATGAATACCGTGCAGGCGATATCGGTGCGCACAGGACTGCCCATGGTAGACATGATCGGATTATCGATATGCCAGCCATAGGCCATGCCGGTTTGGTACTTGCTCAACAGAGGATAGGTCATACGTCTCGGGAGAGCCGCCGTTCGCATAATCGGATTGGAGTTAACCGCTGTTGAGATCAGCTGCAGGAACGCATCCCGCTCTGGGTGCTGGCTAAAGTCTATCTGCAGATTCTGTTTTACCGCTTTGGTAGGCCCACCGGTAGTGGTGGCTCCGTCTACGAACTGTCCGCCCGCAATAAGGCCATCTATGAGTTTGAGCTTCTCTTCGTCAAGAAACTTCGGGACGCGCAGATACATGAGTCTCTCCAATTTCGATTGTCGCTTGCCAGCCCGCAGTCGGCGCTACCGGCGAAAGCTCGTAGGTATTTATAGCACTTTCGCCAACAGACTGGCGACTCCTACGATGGCGCCAGGCAAATAAAAAGGCCGGTGGATGACGCATCATCACACCGGCCTTTCAATTGATCCGTGCGAATGAATCCCTTAGTCAGGCATTCTCGCGGCGCGAATCTCGATCTCAATCAACCAACCATCGACTACCAGGCCTGCTATCTCTACGAATGAACGCACAGGCTTCATTGGGTTTATATCGCTACCGAAGAATTTCTGATAGCCCGCATTGAAACCGGCGAAATCCAATTCTCCATCGGCGCCGGACACAGCGAATGCGCGCACCTGAACGATATCTTCCAGAGACCAGCCCTGTGACTCCAGTGTCTCTTGAAAGCGGCTGAATGTATTGATGGTCTGCTGCTCCATGTCGCCCCAGGTGCCGTCAGCCTGTTGCTGTGCACCCGAGCCGCTGAGATAAAGAGTCTCTGCGCCAGCGGGAATCATAATATTGTTATAGAAATTTCTGCCCTCGCCTGTGCGCACAATCTCCGCGGCGTTAGACAGGGCGGCTACACCCATTGCGACGGCGAGTGAAATCGCTGCGATTGGCTTCGTAAATTTGATCATGATTTGCAGTTCCTCTTTGCTATTAAAACTAAACTTAGGATTTTTGTAATTGTGCGTCGGGCATTGTCGCCTCGCTAGCGGCGGTCTTGTCGCCGAGCAACCGAGTCGTGATCATGCCAGTCGTGATAGCACCGTTAACGTTCAGTGCGGTACGCGCCATATCGATCAGCGGCTCGATAGAAATCAGCAACGCAGCGATCGTTACCGGGAACCCCATCGCGGGCAACACTACTAATGCGGCGTTCGTTGCACCGCCGCCGACGCCAGCGATACCGAAGGAGCCAATCGCGATAATGACCAGAAGACTAACAATGAAATTGAGATCCACATCCACGCCCATCGTAGGCGCGACCATAACGGCGAGCATAGCCGGATAGATTCCCGCGCAGCCGTTCTGACCTATCGTCGCACCGAAAGAGGCGGCGATATTCGCGATCGGTGCTGGCACCTTCAGCTCTTCGATCTGTGCGCGAATCGTCAGCGGTATGGTGGCGGCGGAACTGCGCGTGACGAACGCGAATGTGAGCACGGGCCACACCTTCTGGAAATAGGTTTTAATATTGGCACCTAGCCCGATGATGATGGCAGCGTGTATCGCGAACATTATCGCTATGGCGATATAGGACGCGACGACGAAGCTAATCAGGTTGATGATCGCCTGCCCGTCGGATGTGGCAATGACTCGCGTCATCAATGCGAGCACACCGTAAGGTGTTAGCGCCATAACGATCTTTACGAGCCGCATGATGATTGCCTGCAGCGTATCAACAGCCTTACGAATTCGCGTACCCTGCTCGGCGTTCTCTTCCGCCACCAACAAAGCCGCAACACCGAAGATCAAACCGAAGACAACGACACCGATGATGGACATGCTGCGCGCACCAGCGAGGTCAGAGAAAATATTGGTGGGTACAAATTCGACGAGAAGTTCGGCGAGACTCAGATCGGCAACACTGCCCTGTCGGGCTTGCAAGACTTCGGCGCGCGCCATCTCTCTGGCGCCACCGGCCAGATCACCTGCGTTCAACTGGAACACCGTAGCCATCATGATGCCAATGAGCGCGGCGATGACCGTGGTCACGATCAGGGTGCCGACGACCGTGCCGCCGATCTTGCCAAGGGACTTGATCTCCTCGACCTTCAACACCGCCGCGATCATGGTGATGAGGATGAGTGGCATGATCATCATGCGCAGTAAGGCGACGTAACCATTGGCGAAGACATTGGTCCACTCCAGCGTGGCGCTCATGACCTCCGGATTCGAGCCGAATGCCGCCTGCAGATAGAGGCCGAAGACGCTGCCGCCAACAAGGCCCATAAACACGCGCCGCGAGAGTGTAAACGCCTCATTCTTGGCGAACTGATAGAGCAGGCTCAGCAGGGCCGTGAAGAGGATCAGGTTTACTATAGCGATAATAGGCATGGGTCAGCTCCTGTAGATGGCTTCGGCCTAGTCTAACGGGAAAGCGTGTTGATGTAACTCACTACATTGAGTATGCCAGCCTCGTTTCTGAGGGTGTTCACCATGGTCCGCATCTGCGCGCCATAGCTATCATCCGGGTGCGCACCTCTGTAGCCAGCCATGAAGTTCTTTAGCTGGGTAACCAGATACCAGTCATTCTGCCCTGCCAGGGCAGGTGCACCTAAACTCTCGTTTCCCTCGCCATCAGCCCCGTGACAGACGGCGCAGCCGGTGTAGAGACTACGACCGCGCAGCGGATCACCCTCATCCAAGGTTACCGCCGCCGGGATGTACTCCCAGCTGCCTACCCAATCTAAGATGTCATCGATCGATTCATCGCTAAGCTTTGTCGCCATAGGGCGCATCGCTATGCCCTCTTTGTCTTCAGGATGCACGCCACGGATGTCGCCACGGAAATTCTCCAGTTGCCGCCTCAGATACCACGGCTCCATGCCGGCGAGTCTCGGTGCCTGCACCCCCTCGTTGCCACGACCGTCCGTGCCATGACAGGTGGTGCAGTAGCGATCATTAAAGGGCTCCCGCTCGGATTCCGCCGCGGCGACGCCTCCGACAACCATGCAAAGACAAAGTGCAGATAGAAACTTCAACATACTCTTACTTCTCCAAACCGCGGCGTCAGCCACTGAATTAATTTTGACCAGCCTCTTCATCGAGACCTGGCGTCTAGCCCGCGAATCTCTATGCCCGCAGCCGCTTATCCAGATCAGCCATCGCCCACTGCGCCGACATAACCGCACTCTCCTGCCAAGCCGAATGCATGCTGACTTGATCGCCGATCATGTAGTGGCGCCCGTTAACAGGCTGCTGCAGCGCGTGGTAAAGCTCCTCTTCATGATGGGTCCAGCCGCCGCGCTCGCGGTTCCAACGCGCCGAGCAGCCAAGCATATGATTCATGCGGTGCCAGGCTATGGTGATAGGCTTCTCTACCTGGTTCCTGTAGTTCGGGTGAATCTTCTCGCCGTCGGTGAGGTGCGCCTCGATACGCTGCTGCTGCGTCATGGCGGTGTGCAGCTCACCATTACCGTAGTCATAGGCACCCAACAGAATCCCCTTCTGCTTGTGAATGCCCGCTGTGGGGTACCAGATCTGATTACTGGGATTATTCATCCAGCTAATGCCACCGTAGATGTCATCGTCTTCCCAGAAACGCTCCTTCGCCTGGAACGCGGCCTTATAGGCCGTGCCGCGACGGATGTACTTCAGCGCCTCGACATACTGCGCTGGAAAATTATTGGTGATACCGGTCATTAAATGGCTGGGGATACAGTTGAAGCAGAAATCAGCCTCTAGCAGATGCCGCGTGCCATCCTGATCATAGGCTATGTCCACGCCATCGTCTTTCACTTGAACGGCCGCCACCATCGCGCGGTAGCGAATCTGATCGCCCACCTTATTCGTAAAACCTTCGATGATCTTGTCCATGCCACCAACGGGCTGCAGCAACACCGGTCCGGTATCGCCCTCGTTCGCACTCAGAAGCTGGCGGCCCATGCGTGTCTTTAATAAATCGCGGAAGGCGATGATGTCTTTCTGCACGCCGTGCTCCAGAAAACCACCCGCCGCATAGCCGGATCGGAAACTCCCCTTGTAGAGGTTGTCCTCGCTGAGGTCGCCGAAGGAGCTAATCATGCTCATCAGCGTTTCTGCCTCCTGATCGGAGAATGGCTGATCCATCTCGCCGGCCTCGAGAGACTTGGCTAGCAGCTCCGCAAGAAAGCCACGGGAGTGGGTCGTATAGTCGATGTTTCGAATCGGCTTGCCACCAAGCAGCGCAGGATCTTGAACGTAGGACGTCTTGTTCTCGTTGATGAAAATCTCGAGATCGATGTTTAGCTCTTTACAATAGGCGAGCAAATTTCTGTGTGTGCTGGGAATTCGCGCCGCACCGGCATTGAAATACATATGCGGCTCATCGTCGAACTCGCAGTATTGGCGGTTGCCAATCTCATCGATCAGCGTACCGTAGCGCACGGTGAAGATTCGACCACCTGGGCGGTGTGACGACTCCAATACAGTGCACTCATAGCCAACCTTACTGAGTTCATAGGCTACGGTGAGACCAGACAGGCCAGCACCCAGAATGGCAACCTTGCGCCTGGCTGGGTTAGCAGCAAGCAGATCCATGCTCGCGGCGTGCGCCGTATGGGGGATGAGACCGAGCGCAGAGCCAGCCTTCAGAGCAGCGGCAGTTCCGCCAGCGACACTCAGTAAATTCAGAAACTCTCTACGTGTAACTTGTTTAGACACGCGTACCTCCAGAGGTTATAGCGACCCAGGCACCGACTCGACGGACCGCAGATCAGGATTCAACAGTAATAGCTCTCGATTAAACAGCGCAGCGGCAAAATCAATACCCCCTGTTCTGCACGCTAGCGTACTGCATCGCAAATGGGGATTGAACAGAGGACACAGTTTGTCACGATTCCCTAGTCTCGACGCTGCCGGCTCAGGGCATCGATAAAAACGCTCTCAACCCTTCATTTAACTGCCTTTCAGCCCGATAACTTTGCCGCCAACGAGACTGAGGACCTGCCCCAAACTCGCCTTTTTACCGGCAGTTTGATTATGCGGATCAATGCCAAGCACTGTCCTTCCTGAAACCTACTAAATTCATTCCATCTGCTCCAGAAAACGCCGCTTTCATCGGCAGTATTCTTGAGTATAATCTGGTGATTAACGGGGGTGCGCACAGACTGGTCAGTCGCTCGTAGCCTCGGTTTCAAGATCGGATGGCTCATTGAACGTGGTTCACGGTTATTTCAACTGTTACCCCAAAGAACTGGCGCGGGAGATAGGCTCATATGGCCCCAGGCCGTCATAGCATACAGATCGGTGATTGGCAGGTATTCGCGGATACCTGCACGCTCAGCGCATCCAACGGCGAGCGCCATACCAAGATCACCCCCAGGTCCATGGATGTTCTGGTCTACCTCGCTGAGAATGCCGGCGCGGTGATAAGCGCGACCGAACTCCTCGATAAATTTTGGCAGGGCACCATTTCCTCCGACCATGCCGTCCACAAAGCTATAGCTGAACTGCGTGCCGCATTCGGCGACAAGGCACATAACTCCCAGTATATAAAGACGGTACCGAAGCGCGGCTACGCGCTGGTAGCGGAGGTAGTGCCCTATAAGTCGCCGCAGGCACGACGGGAAAAGGCCCTGGGCTGGAAGCAAATAGATTCCTTCAGCGGACTCACCAAAGTAGCGACTAGCCTGGGCGCCCTGGCAGTCATAGTCGGCATTCTGTTCTTTGCTGAGATCGATATTGCGCTCGTTCAGGACAACGACATCAAACTTGCCGTGCTTCCCTTCAGCCAAGATGGCGCGATAGATAGCAGCAAGCAATTCTTCGTGGAAGGCTTGAGTGAATCGTTGATCACTGGACTGTCGAAATTGAATCAGCTCAGCATTAGCAATCCGACCAGCGCAAGTGACTTGAACTCTGGGCGTCAATCGACACAGGAGTTGGGCCAACAGCTAGGCGTAGAGCATTTGTTAGAAGGCCGGGTGCAGTACTCCGGTGACAGAGCGCGAATTACCGTGCAACTGATCCGCGTCGAAGATGGCGTTCATCAATACTCCGAGCAGTTTGATCTGGCCGAGCGGGACATCTTCGAGATTCAGGATGAGATCGTAGCAAATGTAGTCACATCGCTTAGCATCCATCTAGACGAAACCCAGCGTTCACAGATGCGCGACTGGGGAACGTCGAATGCGATCGCGTTCGAGCGTTTCATGAAAGGCGAATTCTACAACAACCAATTCAATCCTAAAGACTTCGAACTCGCCATTGAGAATCATCTCGCTGCGATTGAGGCAGACCCTAATTTCATTAATGCCTACCTAGGGGTAGTTTCTGCAGCAAATAATTACGCCGTCTACAGCGGCGCCGAGAAGATTGCGGAACTAAGCCAGCTGATCGATGAGATGCATCGCGAAGTTGCCAGGCTTGACTCTGGACACGAGGCTCTCGATTCCATTCGGGCCATTCAGCTTCGCATCACCGGCAACGACTATCGTCTGCAAGAACGCAGCCTGCGCGAGGAGATCTTGGCGGGCCAGGCGCCTGAGTTTGCCCTCGCACACTACTCCCTGTTTTTAATCGGCGCCCGTCTCTACGATGAAGCCGAGCGCTTCCTGGATATGGCGGACGAGGTTGACCCTTTTCAGATATCGCCGGATGAGACCTGGGACTATCGACTCATGGTTTCACTGCCAGAAGAGACCGTGGAGCGGCGCAAGCAACAGCTCCTTGAGAGGCCGAATCACACAGGCATCTTGGGCACCGTCGCTAGAAACTTAATCCTGTTAAGTCGCAGCGAAGAAGCCTCCGGCTATATCCAGAGACAGAAAGCCTCCGATGGCGAGGGCATCAGCAGCAATTTCACGCATATAGTCGCCGGCGTATTAGCAGGCACACTGCGGCCCGGCTCGGAGCAACTCGCTGAACAGTATGCCCTCGGCAGGGATTTCAATTTCAACAACGGTGCGCTCAGCTTCATGCTCGGCGATATCGACAGGGGCATCGCCTTCTGGCGCGACCTCTCCACAGTGCACAAGCGTCGACTGATTAACAATGTGCATGTCAGTGAAGTCTATTTCGCCGAGGGGGTAGTCGAAGATCAACGCTATCAGAGCCTTTTGGAGGAATTGGATTTTGGTGCCTCCTGGCAGCGCACCCTCATGGAGGGCGTAATGGCCATGGAAGAAGTGACAGGCGTCGCGCTCAGCGAGAAAGCGCAGCAGGCCTATGCTGCCGATCAATTTATGACACGGAATAATCTGTGGACTGATTCGCAATGGGCCAACGTCAAAGAATTCAAACTACGGCATGCTAAAAACCTTCAGGCCAACTCACAGAACTTTTAGTCCATCACCCGCTGCACAGCACCCTCTGCTCACAGATACACCGAATACTCAACTACGCCGGAGTCCCCTATGGCTTTATCCGATTACTATCCCGATCAAATCTGCAAGCTCCCCGAGTTTATTGGCAGGTTCGAAGCGAGAAAACTGACCGCAGAGAATTGTGACGTGTTATTCGCCACCTACCCAAAAGGCACCAGCATCGAGCCGCACCGGCATGACACCGACAACGTTGGCATTATCACTAAGGGAGAACTGCGGCTCACCATGGATGGCGCTACGCAAACAATCTCCGCGGGACAGTGGTA
>CAYGRR010000016.1:56638-58326 GCA_964352295.1 uncultured Pseudohongiella sp.
AGCAAGAGTTTCTTCAGCACTCCCCCGCGCGGACTTAACACGATTCCGAACCTAAGATGAACAGTATTAATGCCCGCCTCTTCGGCATGGCTCGTCGCAGCCTCCCAGGCACGCGCAATCTGCGCTAGAAAATCGCCGCCCGCAGGGCTATCTTCATCACGGGTTTCATTGCCAGTCGCACCGTAGTAGCCGATCGCGGACGCGGAGAGCAAACACTGCACGGGGCGATCAGACTCTGCCAGAGCAATAGCCAATGCCTGCGTCAGCTGTACCCGACTCTCGAGTAGCTCGCGCTTGCGCACATCGCTCCAACGTTTGTCGGCAATACTGGGGCCAGCCAGGTTGATCGCAGCGAACAGCGGGATCGACGTGTCCAAATGCACGCGCCCGGAAGCGGCGTCGAAGTAGAATGGCCCTTCGGTCGAGTCGCGCCGCAAACGGTAGACGGTGAAGCCGCGCTCGCCGAGGTAATCGCTGAGAGCGACTCCGATCATTCCTGAGGCGCCGCTAATGAGTATGTTTCTGTTGGCTGGTTCCGACATGGTGTTGTGGCCTGCTCCTTATTGCGTAGTTATCAGTACGCCGCCGAATGCGAGCGGGATTACTCTATTACAGCAATATGTATGTGACGCCAGATTGTGACGCCTTTCTAACAGGAATTTCCACGGTTTTCTCGCGATGACTATTCACGCCCAAGGTGAGCAAACCAATTTGGGTTAGTAGACGTAACATTGTCTTAACTTATTGCGGAAAACTGCCTCGCTTGCATAGCGTTGTTAGGCGAATGAATGAACAAAGGGGAACGGTATGACGAGCGCCATCGTTATAGGTGCCAATAGCAGCATCGCGCAGTGCGTAATCGACAAACTCTTAGCTGACTGCGCGGTAGACGAGGTTACGGCGATAAGCAGGCGTGCAAACCCTCGCCTGCAATCGGGTTGCGACCCCAGATTGCACTGGATGGTCTGCGACTATACTGAGGAGGCCATCGCGAACGTGTGCGCTCAGCTGCACACCAACGAAAACGACTACTCTCACGTAGTAATCTGTAATGGTCTATTGCACTCGGAGAGTATCGCTCCTGAGAAGCGACTCGAAGACATAACTGCACAGTCTCTTGAGACAGTGTTTCGGGTAAACACCATTGTCCCCATGCTATGGCTAGCTCACCTCGCGCCACTTCTCAAAAGCAAGGTAGTTTGCTCGGTAGCTGTCTTTAGCGCTCGAGTCGGCAGCATCGAAGACAATCGATCCGGTGGCTGGTATTCCTACCGAGCTGCTAAGGCGGCACTGAATATGCTCGTAAAGACGGCGAGCATCGAGCTTAAGCGGCGCGCGCCGAATGTAAGACTCATGGCGTTTCATCCAGGCACTACAGATACTGCGCTGTCGAAGCCCTTTCAGGCCAACGTTCCCGAAGGAAAACTATTCACTCCCGAATTCGTGGCCAGTTCTCTGCTTGAAACTATGGGGAAGCTAGAACCTGGAAGCAGCGCAGAGTTTCTAGATTGGGCAGGAAAGCCAATAGCCTGGTGACAACGCCATAGGCAGTGAATTCGTTAACACCTCTTTTTGCAAATGTTCATTCCATAAACGGAATGAATAGCTGACCCTCTTCTTGCAAGTAGAGCTCCTTTTGCTGCGCCCAGCGGGCAGATCTATCGCTAGTTATTGACCTACATCAAAGG
>CAYGRR010000017.1:0-48340 GCA_964352295.1 uncultured Pseudohongiella sp.
ATCATCAAGGGCGAACTCCCCCCAGGTACCAAGGTCAACGAACCCCAACTCAGCAAGCAATACGGCATCAGCCGTGGCCCGCTGCGTGAGGCGATTCGGCGGCTGGAGGGCTGCAAGCTCGTCGAGATCAAGGCCAATGTCGGCGCCAAGGTAATCTCTCTAAACACCTCACAAGCCATTGAAATATATGAAATAAGAGAGTCCCTGGAAGGCCTCGCCTGTCGCCTCGCCGCGAGCAGGCTGGAGGCTGAGGACATCGCGCAGCTGCGCACCCTGCTCGCCCGCCACGAGGCGCAGATCACCTCCGATGCGGGCCGCGTGTACTACCAGAAGGAAGGCGACCTGGATTTTCACTACCTGATCGTGCAGCTCAGCGGCAATAGCCGCCTGTTTCATCTGCTGTGCGAGGAGCTGTATCACCTGCTCAGGCTGTATAGACGGCAGACCAGCACCGAGCCGGCGCGGCCGGAGCAGGCGTTTAAGGAGCACCACCAGATCGTCGATGCGCTGGAGCAGCGCGATGGGGAGCTGGCGGAGATGCTGATGCGCCGCCATATCGGCAGCGCCAGAGAGACGCTGGTCAGGCAATTGCAGGACGCCGAGAGCGAGGCTTAGACAGTAGTTTTCTACAATAGATAAATACGGCAAACCATTGTTTTAAATGATTAATACTAGATCTTATTCGACAGAACAAGGACCACACCATGAGCAAACTCAGCCCAGGCGCCCGCTTCCGCAAGGCGCTCCAAGACAACAAGCCCCTGCAGGTCGTGGGCGCGATCAACGCCTACTGCGCGATGCTCGCCGAGGATTCGGGGCATAAGGCCCTGTACCTCTCCGGCGCCGGCGTGGCGAATGCCTCCTATGGCCTGCCGGATCTGGGCATTACCAGCCTGAACGACGTGATTCACGATGTGGAACGCATCTGCAACGCGACCGAATTGCCACTTTTAGTGGACATCGACACCGGCTGGGGCGGCGCCTTCAACATCGCGCGCTCGATCAAGGCCATGGAGCGCGCGGGCGCTGCGGCGGTGCATATCGAGGATCAGGTGTCGCAGAAGCGCTGCGGCCATCGGCCCAACAAGGCGATCGTCAGCCAGGTGGAGATGGTTGACCGCATCAAGGCCGCCGTGGATGCCAAGAGCGACGGCGACTTCGTGGTGATGGCGCGCACCGATGCCCTGGCGGTAGAGGGCATGGACTCGGCCATCGAGCGGGCCGTGGCCTGCGTCGAGGCTGGTGCGGATGCGATCTTCCCCGAGGCGATGCTGGAGCTGGATCAGTACCGTCAGTTCGTCGAGGCGGTTAAGGTGCCTGTGTTGGCCAATATCACCGAGTTTGGCGCTACACCGCTGTTCAACTGCAAGGAACTGGGCGAGCACGGCGTCGCCATGGTGCTGTACCCGCTTAGCGCCTTCCGCGCCATGAGCAAGGCGGCGCTGAACGTGTATCAGAACATCGCGATCAATGGCGATCAGAAGGCCTGTATCGATGCCATGCAATCGCGCACCGAGCTCTACGAGGTGCTGGGTTATCATGTCTACGAGCAGAAGTTAGACGCCCTATTCGAGAGCGAGAAGAAATAATTTAACTATAACTATCAATAACTAACACATAATTATTAATCTTGTTTATTATGTAGGCCTGTTATTTTAAGCTAGATCGGACGAGCAGGCATCGAACAACTAGTACGCGGCACTAAACGTAGTCCGCAGCAACGAACAAACGAATCAATCAGCTGGAGAACAAGCATGGCAGAGAAGAAACTAAGTGGCGCGGGACTGCGCGGACAGGTAGCCGGCGAGACCGCCCTATGCACCGTGGGCAAGACCGGCACCGGCCTCACCTACCGGGGCTACGACATCAGCGAGCTGGCGGAGAAGGCGAAATTTGAAGAAGTCGCCCATCTGCTGCTGAAGGGACAGCTTCCGAATCAGTCGGAACTCGATAGTTATGTGAGCAAAATCAAATCACTACGAGACCTTCCTCAGGAGCTGAAGGACGTGCTGGAGCGTATTCCCGCCAGCGCCCACCCCATGGATGTGATGCGCACCGGCTGCTCGATGCTGGGCAATCTGGAGACCGAGACCAGCTTCGCGCAGCAGGATGACGCCATAGACCGCCTGCTGGCGGTGCTGCCGTCCATCATCTGCTACTGGTATGTGTTCTCCCACGAAGGCAAGCGAATCGAGACGGCGCTGGATGACGAGTCCATAGGTGCCCACTTCCTGCACATGCTGAGCGGTTCGGCCCCCAGCGAGCTATTCACCCAGGTAATGAACGTCTCGCTGATTCTGTACGCCGAGCACGAGTTCAATGCCTCTACCTTCACCGCCAGGGTCTGCGCCTCGACCCTGTCGGACATGCATTCCTGCATCACCGCCGCCATCGGCTCCCTGCGCGGCCCGCTGCACGGCGGCGCGAACGAGGCGGCCATGGATATGATCCAGCAGTGGGCCAGCGCCGACGAGGCGGAGGCCGCGATCCTGGCGATGCTGGCGCGCAAGGACAAGATCATGGGCTTCGGCCACGCGGTGTACAGCGAATCCGACCCCCGCAACACCATCATCAAGCAGTGGTCCGAGAAACTGGCCGCCGAGGTTGGCGATACGGTGCTGTACCCGGTCTCGGTGCGCTGCGAGGAGGTGATGTGGCGCGAGAAGAAGCTGTTCTGCAATGCCGACTTCTTCCACGCCTCCGCCTACCACTTCATGGGCATACCGACGAAGCTGTTTACCCCAATCTTCGTGATGTCCAGATTGACCGGCTGGGCGGCCCACGTGAAGGAGCAGCGCGCCAATAACCGCATCATCCGCCCCAGCGCCGACTACATCGGCCCGGAGACCAGCAAGTGGGTGGATATAGCCGATCGCTAGTCGCTATTTACTTTATTTAACCTATTTATTTAATTGATTTATAAGGATTTTTAAGTGTCAAACAACGTAGAACTAAACAACCGCCCCGCTCCCGATCAGGTACTCGTCGACATCGCAGACTACATCTGTGACTACGAGATCGACTCCACCGAGGCCTACGATACGGCCCGCAACTGCCTGATGGACACACTGGGCTGCGGCCTGCTGGCGCTGCGCTTCCCGGAATGCACGAAGCTGCTGGGCCCACTGGTTGAGGGAACCACCGTTCCCAACGGCGCTCGGGTTCCCGGCACGCAATTCAGGCTGGATCCGGTGAAGGCCGCATGGGACATAGGCTGCATCGTGCGCTGGCTGGATTACAACGATACCTGGCTGGCCGCGGAATGGGGTCACCCTTCTGACAACCTGGGCGCAATCCTCGCGGTCGCCGACTATCTGTCGCAGAAGAACATCGCTGCCGGGAAGCCGCCGCTGACCATGCACGACGTGCTCACGGCAATGATCAAAGCCCATGAAATACAAGGGGTTTTGGCGCTGGAGAACAGCTTCAACCGCGTCGGCCTCTGCCACGTATTGCTGGTGCGGGTAGCGTCCACAGCGGTCGCCACACAGATGCTGGGCGGGTCTCGCGAGCAGATCATCGATGCCCTCTCCCAGGCCTGGCTGGATGGCTCCAGCCTGCGCACCTACCGGCATTCGCCGAATGCCGGCCCGCGCAAGTCCTGGGCTGCCGGTGACGCGACCTCCCGCGCCGTGCGTCTGGCGGACTTCACCATGCGCGGCGAGATCGGCTATCCGAGCGTGCTGACGGCGCCTACCTGGGGCTTCTATGATGTTTCTTTTAAGGGTAAATCTTTTCAGTTTACAAGGCCTTATGAGAGTTACGTCATGGAGAACATTCTGTTCAAGATCTCCTTCCCCGCGGAGTTTCACTCGCAGACGGCCGCCGAGGCCGCGGTGCAACTGCATCCTCTGGTTAAGGACCGCCTGCAGGAGATCGAGAAGATCGTGATACACACCCACGAGTCGGCGATACGCATCATCAGCAAGAGCGGGCCATTGAACAACCCCGCCGACAGGGACCACTGCCTGCAGTATATGACGGCGGTACCGCTGGCCTTCGGCAACCTGGTGGCCGAGCACTACGAGGACAGCTTCCACGAGGCCAACCCGATAATCGACGAGCTGCGCGAGAAGATGGAGATTCACGAGAACCCGACCTATACCAAGGAGTATCTGGAGCCCGAGAAGCGCTCTATCGCCAACGCGATGCAGGTGTTCTTTACCGACGGCAGCAGCACGGAGCAGGTGGAGATCAACTACCCCGTGGGCCACCGCCGCCGCCGCGAAGAAGGCATCCCGCTGTTAGAGGCCAAGTTCAAGGCGAATCTGGCCACGCGCTTCCCCGCCAAGCGCAGCGCGAAGATCTTCGAGCTGTGCAAGGATCAGAAGCGATTGGAGCAGACGGCTGTGAATGACTTTATGGATCTTCTGGTTATCTAGCAATTTAATAAAACTGAGTAACACTCTGTTTTTATTAGATTAGTTTGAAAATGAGAGGCGCGCCGGTAAGTGGCGCGCCTTTCTTGTTTCAGGGGTTCCTGGCCCTCCATCCTACGCATTTCCGGACGGCTTTCCCCATCGAATCCACCCGCTGCCGCACAGTAACCTAGCTACCCTCTGCGCTGCCTAAGCCTTGCCGGCACAAGAACTCATCTGCCGCGAAGCGCCTAGAATCGGCACTTACAGGCCGGATGCGGCTCTCCATCTGCCAGTAAAACAGCGACCGCCCTCAGCCTATTTACCCTCCTGTGCAGTCGAGATCCCACCGGATAAACGAGAAGGCGCTCGATTCTCTGACCACCGCTGCGGGCAGCTCTAAGCCCTCGATTCGAGCCGCGAGGACTGAGGTTGATGCCGTTTGTGCCACCACAGCACATCAGAGGGTTAATCGATATATCTATAATTTAAATATCTTTTAGAGTCTATCTAATTGATTTTAATATTTTTAAATTTCTATGAATTCCCACAAGTCTGCGCAGAAGGTTCGGCTCCCTCTCGTTTTTCGGCTCCCGTGGTGCGCCTATTTCGAGTAAGCAAACGACGGTGCACTGCAGGCTTTTTTAAGATTTTAGCCCCAGACAAAACAGAGGGCGGCTTGAAAGATACAGTCACAACCCCATATCTGTTCCTGTAGCGAGTGCTCAAGAGAGGCTCGCACACCGCCCGATCGATTCGATGGGCGATTCAAACTTAAACACATATTGCTTAAAAGGAAGGATATGACTATGCGTACTTTAGACTTTTCACCCCTCTACCGCTCCACCGTGGGCTTTGACCACCTGTCTTCGCTGCTGGACTCCGTTAATCGCGGCGAGGCGAATCAGACAAGCTATCCCCCCTACAACATCGAGTTGCTGGACAAGGACCAATACCAGATCACTATGGCCGTCGCCGGCTTCCAGGAAGCCGAGCTCGACATTCAGACCGAGAAAGGCACGCTGACCGTGACGGGCAAGAAGGCAGGCGAGGACATTACCGCCCGCAACTACCTGCATCAGGGCATCGCCGCCCGCAACTTCGAGCGACGCTTTCAGCTGGCGGAGCATGTAGAGGTGACCGGCGCTCGCATTGCCCACGGCCTGCTGTACATCGACCTGGTGCGCGAGATTCCGGAGGCCATGAAGCCGAAGAAGATCGCCATCGGCACCGACAAGGCAGCGCTTATTGGTGTAAGCAAGCAGAATGCTGCCTGATTAGCCTGAGTAGCTAGTCAGCCGGCGAGTGAATCGCCAAGGAACGGGGCGTCATGGGTTAGGCATGACGCCCCTTTTCGTCACTGGGCAACAAGCGAACATTTCTGTCTGGCTTGTAAACCATTTCGACGCGCAGGGCGTTTAATAAGGGCAAGCGCGCATCGCACGCAAATCAGAGCAGCTATTTACAATAAAGAGCAGACCATGAAGATTTTAAGCAACACAGCACGGAAACTAGGCACCGCGATCAAGCATTATTTCTGCATGCGCCTGAATTTCAGAAGCACGGTCTTGAGGGACAGCCTTCCAGCCCAGATGGCAGACATCTGCAGCGTAAACTGCTGCCCCGCGAAGGCCTAAGCAAGCGACTAGTCGAACTTGTGAACGACAAGCCCGCTCTTTAGCTTCGGTTCGAACCAGGTCGACTTCGGCGGCATGACCTCGCCGGCATCGGCGATAGCCATCAGGCTCTCCTAAAGCCCCGCTACCCCCTCCAGGCGTTGTGCCTTTTCATAGGCCAACTCGAATAGGAAGGTATTTCAATCTCTTAATTCAGTAACTTAGGGCGGGTATTTCTATTCGTAGTGGGTCCAAAGTCGTAACACTTTAACCGCATTTTCTTTATCAAGAATTTGATAAACCATTCGATGCTGAATATTTATTCGGCGGGAATAAGCCCCTTCAAGATCGCCAGTGAGCTTCTCGAAGGGTGGGGGAATTTTAAGCGGGTCTACTTTGAGGACTTCCAATAGCAATTCTATTTTTTCTTTGAGGCCTGCTGACGCTGCTTTCTTCGCATCTTTTCTTGCTTGCCTGGTAAAGAACAAACGCCACATTACCAGTCAAGCTCTCCCTCACAATCTTCAAGCTCTGTAGCCATACCTTCTTGGATGGACTCGCGCATTCCAGGAATCGACACCAGGAAGAGAGTTTCGTTTATCGCGTTCCAGTCTTCTTCAGATAGCAACACGGCATTCTTCCTTTTACCGGTAATAATAACGGGCGTATGAGAATCAGAGATTTCATCAATCAACTTATATAGCTTTGAACGAGCCTCTGTAGCATTCAATGTAGTCATGGGTCACCTCGCAGGCAATTAACGTACGCCTTTGCGTACGAAGTGTCAATCCCCAGGGCTCGATCATTATAAACCGGGCAAGCGATAGGGGCGCCGTAAGCTAACTAGTGACAGGAATCTCAGCAGCTGCCAATAAACTACTAGTCCAGCTTATGCACTACCAAACCACTCTTCAGTTTAGGCTCGAACCAGGTCGACTTCGGCGGCATGACCTCGCCGGCATCGGCGATAGCCATCAGACTCTCGATAGACGTTGGGTATAGCGCAATAGCCGCCGCCCACTCACCCGTATCCACCCTCTTCTCAAGCTCGGCCAAGCCTCGTATACCGCCGACGAAATCCACGCGCTTATCCCTGCGCTGATCGACGATATCCAGCAGCGGCGTGAAAACGTAATCCTGCAATATGCTTACATCGAGGCTGCTTACCGGGTCTGACTCATTGATATTCGAGGTGAGGTTTTCATTCGCCTTCAGCCTGTACCACTGCTTGTCCATGTACAGACCGAACTCTCTAGCGGCGCCAGGCTTGGCGCTAGCCCGGTCAGCCTTCTCGATATCGAAGTTGCTGCCTAGCTTCTCAAGAAACGCCGGACCGTCTGCTCCCTTAAGATCCTTCACGATGCGGTTGTAGTCCAGAATCTGCATCTGGTTGTCCGGGAACAGCACGACGAGGAAGTAGTTATAGGATTCATCACCTGTGTGTGCCGGGTTCTGCTTCTGGCACAGATTCTTCACGCGAGACGCAGCGGCGGAGCGATGGTGACCATCGGCAACGTACAGCGTGTCGATCTGCGAGAAGGCCTCCTCGATATCGGCGGACAGAGTGAGGTCCTCGATAACCCAGAATACGTGGCGCGTGCCATCCGGGGCCTCGAAGTCGTACTCCGCATCTGTCGCAACCACCTTCGCTATCAGGGCATCGACCTCGGCCTGTGCCTTATAGGTGAGAAACACCGGGCCGACCTGCGCATTGAGCGCGACCATGTGATTCACTCGGTCGTCTTCTTTCTCCGGACGGGTAAACTCATGCTTCTTGATGAAATCTTTCTCGTAAGCATCGACAGAGGCTACGGCGACGAGACCAACCTGTTCGTGCTTCCCCATAACCTGCTTGTATACATACAGCTTCTCTTCGCTGTCCTGGCTTAGAATGCCTTCCGCCTGAAATCGAAGCAGATTCTCTCGGCCCTTTTCGTAGACAGAGGGATCGTGCACGTCCACGGACGTAGGCATGTCCACCTCTGGCTTGTTGATGTGCAGAAAGCTGTGCGGATTATCCTTTGCGAGCTCAAAAGCCTCTTCTCTATTCAGTACATCGTAGGGGTGGGAGGCAACTTTCGCCGCAAGCTCTCTGCTCGGTCGAAGGCCCCGAAAGGGTTTAATTAATTTCATCGAAGGTTCCAATCGCGTATCAGTGGGGAGTATGCCAGCTGTAAAACCGGCACTCGGTTATTGGCCTAACTAAACTGCTTACTTACTTCCAAAACGAAATTCGCCCTGCCACTGCGGACCGGGCGAATTCTCCTGAAAACTTTTAATCCTATCCAGGAACACCTGATAGAGCTGGCTATTGTCGCATTTTATTTGCAGTTGCGAAAACAGTCGTTCTGCCTCCATCCAATTCTGCGCTCGGTATTCCCGCAGCGCCTCAGCGTACTGGGCGACCTCAAGCTTTTTGGCCTGGCTCACCTCATCCTCACGGCCTAGTAATTCGAAGATGCGTACCGACTGAGTCTTGCCGGCGACGCAAACTATGTCCAGCTCGCGGTAGATAAAATCCGTCGCATCGTCGCGGCTGGCCTCACTCACGATATTGGAAACATTGTAGAGCCGCGTGAGACTCTCCAGGCGCGCCGACAGATTGACGGTATCGCCGATGACTGAATAGTTCATCCGGTTCGCCGAGCCCAAATTGCCTGCAACCACGACGCCCGTCGTGATGCCAACGCAGGCCGACAGGCGCGAGTCCATCTTCTCCAGCGCAGCGATGATCTCCAGCACTGCGTTCATGGCATTGCTGGTGTCAGTCGTTCCCTTGATGGGCACGCCGAACAGGGCCATCACGGCATCGCCGTTGTATTTATCGACGACTCCCTGATTCGATTCCACGATGTCGCTGATGGTGCTGAGCACGGTATTCAGCGCCTTCAATACCTCCTTCGGAGGCAGACCTTCGCAGAAGGTCGTGAAGCCACGGATATCGGAGAACAGGATGGTAGCGACTCGCTCCTCTCCACCCAACTCTATGGGATTGTTCAGTAGCTGTTCGGCGATCTGATGGGAGACTACCTTGCCGAGCAGGTCGCGCACCTTCTCCTTCTCGGCGAGGCCGCGGGCCATCGAGTTAACCGAATCGGCTAACTCGCCGATCTCGTCTCTCGATTCGACGGCGACCGACCTCTCGTAATCGCCCTCCTCGATCTTCTTGACCACGCCGACGAGTTTAGACAGCGGCGTAGTAATCGAGCGCGCGAGAAACAGTACGGCGAGCAGGCTAAGCACTAGCACCAACAGATAGAACTGAATGAGCAAGGCTCTAAACTGCACGACGTTCGCACTGTTCTCGTCGTAGGAACGCTGGATGACGGCGAATACCTGCAGCGGGCTGTCTTGCTGTCCATAGAGTCGGCGCAGCAGGGAGGTATAGTCTTGCGAAGACGCGCTGATTCGTTGGAGGCTAGCGAGGCGACTCTCATCGAACTGCATCTGCTGGGTCAGAGCGGACTGCTCGGCTGCGCTTAGCGTCGATACGATAACTTCGATGTCAGTGCTCGCCGAGTCAGAACCGCGCTCCAGCTTGACGATGCTAACCTCGGACAGCGTTGTCTCCTTTACCTGCGCTACGAAGTCTTGATCGAGCGCGAAGCCTCCCAGTATCCAGGCAACCTGCCTCGGCAAATACAGCGGCAGTACAATCACCTGAAAAGGCAGGCCGTCGATCGCGATGATCATCTCGGCGCGGCCCTCTTCGTCAGCATCCGCTTCATTCAGTAGTTGCCGCCAAGACCCCTCCAGACTTTCCATGCCCTGCGTTTCGGTATCGATGATGACCCGCCCATCGAGATCGACGATCAACAACATGTCAGCGCTATTAAACGATCGATCCATCACATTCAATGCGGCGTCAAATAGCGTGGCCGGATCGTTCGCCGCGAAGGCCGCGCGGAATCCGAAATCCCAGGTAAGGCTACTCGTGATCGCCTGTAGCGTTAGTGCCTGCTGGTCGCGCGTGTAGTCGAACACATCGGCGCCCAATTCGAGATAGCTGTTGATGGTCTCTTCGGTGTATTCGGTGTTGTTTGTGTTGACGTAGTAAAAGATTACACCGAGCACCGGCACTAGCAGGGCTAACAGAAAGACAATGAGCCGCGAACGAAAGCTACGGAAGGAGAATAAAGCGCTTAGCCACGGCATCGATGTGAAGTCCTTATTCAGGAGGAATGCAATTTTAAATTGCTTGGTGTACAGCAGGCGCGACGTTTAAGGCTTAATAATAAAATTCGGTCTGGCAATATCAGCGATAACGTTTCCGATTCGCGGAGGGCGCACGTCGCACTCTTCTGTCGCGAACTAGTTCAAGAGACAGTTCTACTTCTGCTCCCCTGCCCGCCTCTATAACGATCTCTTGTTCGATGCTGTTCTGCGGCGCATCGAGTCTCGAGTGCCAGACTCTAAACCGATAGCTACCCGGTGGAATATTTGTGAGTTGTGCAACACCGGACTCATCGCTGATCGCCATCAACTCCGACTCACCCACATAAATATAGGCGAGCATCCAGTCGTGGATATTGCAGCCGATCTCGACGACACCCGGCACGTCGAACATCTCTCGGTAGCTGTGATTCGCATCGCTACCGTACAGCGGCGTGTCGAAAGTTTTCGCGGTAGAGAAGGAATAGACGTGATGAAGAATATCGTCGCTGTTCGGGAAGCTTGCACTACCTCCTGCTACCAAAGTCGTCACCGTGGGTATGAACTCCTTATCCAACTGATCGATCTCCGCCTCGCGCATCGTGACACTGGCTGAATCAATCGGCGCACTCGAAAGTAATTCCAAAACAGCATCGGCAACTGGCGCTCCGTCTGCATCGTTAAGGCGAAGTGTGATCTCCTCGGCGCTGACTAGCGGCAGCGAAGCCAGGAAACACACCAAGCTCCTGAATATAAATTTGTGCATTCTTTTCACTAAGACCCCAGAGTCGCCCTGGACCAGTTATATTGAGTTAACGGCATTAGAAATTGTGTACATAGCTGACGGAAACAATTCGATTCACGTAGCGGTTGCCACTCACCGCTGAAATATCATAGAAGCTATAGCCAATATTGATAGAGGAGTCGATTCCGCTGGGAATGCTCAAGCCCAGAGACCATTCGTTAGTATCTGCCTCTAACTGATAGGCAACCCAGTCTTCTTTGAAGGCCGGGTCAGAATAGATCGCATCCGCCACTTTGTAGAGTTTCAATGTGGGCATTGTCGTGCTGGAGACCGTAAAGCCATCGACTCGGCGATAGCCAGCGTTCAGCAGCAGGCCATTCTCGAACGCGTATTCTATGTCGGCATACAGGCTAGTGGATTCGTAATCGTAGAGCTCGAAGGGCAGACTCCGCTCCGGATCGTAGCCGAACATCTCGATGATGGGATCGTGTGAAAGCGAATCTGCGCTGCTGTCCTGATAGTCGGCACCCAGTGTCAGAAACCAGGCTGGCGACAGGCGCTTGAGATAACTAACATCCAGGGTAAGCAGCGCATTGTCTCTGGCACTGCCCTGCGCTTCTTCCAAGGCATAGGAGCTGCTGAAGGATAGCGTGGGCGCATAGGCGCCTAGCGCCCACTTGTAGTTGTAGTTCGCGGCCACCCCGATGCCCAGCTTATCGAAGCCTCGCAGCTCATTGAATCGGGTGGCAGTCACGTTACCGCTGAGTACGAGGGTATTCTTCAGGCCTAATTCATAGAGCTTGCCCAGGGAGTAATCTACAGTCAGGAAGTTGGACTCTTCCTTATGGGGGCCATCCTGCCCGCGCGGCACGTTGCTTTCGTGGCCCGCATTGACGCCAAGCTGCGAGAAGACATTCCCGTGAGCAAGCGAGCCTGGAAAGGCTATGACGGCCAGGCAAAGCGCTATAAGGAGGTTTGAGTTTCGAGTTAGGTACAGCGACTGCATCGGCTAGCTTCTAGGATTTGATTAGAGCGGGATTATAGTCTATTCCCTCGCAATTAATCAGTAGCGACCGGCATTCGATGCAATGCCGTTCACACCAGGTGTTTCTCAATTGCCTTGCGTATCTCCAGGGAGCCAAATCCTCTGGACTGAAGGAAGCGTATGAGTTTTCTGTGGAGTTTCGAGCCGGGGATAGTGGTGGGGATAGTGTCGGTAATAGTGGCGGTAATAGTAGCGGGTTGATTGCGAAGCTTCTTCTCGATCAGCTGCTCAGCGCTTAGCAGCCAGCATTCGTCATCGGCATGCAGATACTTTCCAATGACGCTCTCGCTGACACGGCGCGAGGCTAGGTCGGCCCTGATGTGCATGTAGGCAAAGCCTCTCGACTTGCGATAGCGCACATAGGATTCGGTGAAGCGCTCGTCGGACTGCAGATTCTCCGACTTCAGCACTTCTACTACTTCCAGCAGTAAGTCTTTATCGGTGTCGGGGAATCTCTTGCCAAGTTTTTGGGTGAGTTCGAAGAGAGAATGTTCCCGACGGGCCAGATAGTCCATTGCGGCCCGCCGGAGAACAGGGACATCGTTACAAGGTGCAGTCTCGGACACTTTTGTGATCTTAGAGCTATTGCTGCTTTCCAGCTCGTCAGAGGCTATCGAGCTGATGGACGCGCCTTCATTAGCAACAGCGACAGAAGCTAGTGGTAATGAAGGCATCGTGCTCTACCTGCGCTAGCTGCTCTTCTTCGCGCCGGCGAGAACTACCACGTCATCGTCGTTGGCAGGCTCCTCTTCGGAGTTAGCCGCCTTCTTCACCTCATCGCCACCCAGAAGCTGTGCGCGAATCTGCAATTCGATTTCCTTGGCAATGTGGGGGTTCTCTTCCAGATAGAGGCCGGCGTTCTTCTTGCCCTGACCGATCTTCTCGCCCTTATAGGCATACCAGGCACCGGATTTCTCAACCAGGCCCTGCTTGACGCCTAGATCGATAACCTCGCCCAGGTGATAGATGCCCTTGCCGTACATGATCTGGAATTCTGTTTGTCTAAACGGAGGCGCGACCTTGTTCTTAACAACCTTCACCCGCGTCTCGTTGCCTACCACTTCATCGCCCTCTTTGATCGAACCGATGCGACGAATATCCAAGCGCACCGAGGAGTAGAACTTGAGTGCGTTGCCGCCGGTAGTCGTCTCGGGAGAGCCGAACATGACACCGATCTTCATACGAATCTGGTTAATGAAGATAACCAGGGTGTTCGAGTTCTTGATGTTGCCTGTCATCTTGCGCAGCGCCTGGGACATCAGTCGAGCCTGAAGACCCATGTGGCTGTCGCCCATGTCGCCTTCGATCTCTGCCTTCGGTGTCAAGGCGGCTACCGAGTCGATGACCACGACATCTACGGCGCCGGAGCGCACTATCATGTCGCAGATCTCTAGCGCCTGTTCGCCGGTGTCCGGCTGGCTCACTAGCAAGTTATCGACATCAACGCCCAAGTGACCGGCATAGATAGGATCGAGTGCGTGTTCTGCGTCGATGAATGCACAGCTGCCGCCGGCCTTCTGTGCCTCGGCGATAACCTGCAGGGTTAATGTAGTCTTACCGGAGGATTCCGGCCCGTAGATCTCAACGACACGGCCGCGGGGTAAGCCGCCTATGCCGAGTGCGATGTCTAGCCCTAGTGAGCCTGTGGAAATAGCGGGTATCGGCTCGCGATCGGTGTCGCCGAGTCGCATCATGGAACCCTTGCCGAATTGCCTCTCGATCTGCGTCAGTGCCGCGGCGAGTGCCTTTTCTTTATTGCCGTTATCTTCAATCATCTTAATTTCCTTGTGTGTAGATTCACAACTGAAGCCTGGTTCCATGAGTAAAGCAGTTGTCGGGTTGCCCCTAATCACTCAGTTTCCTGAGCCTTCATAAATAGTAGCCTGTCCCCGGCTACTTACTAAATTTTCTAGAATCTTTCTTTGATCCTTCTAGAATCACTCCCAGCTACGCTCTGTACATTTCGCTGATGCACAGTTGCATGAGCTTTTCTGCCAGGCGTTCGCTGTCTATCTGGTGGCTCGAACTCGAAGTCACTCCCGTGACCATCGATGGACCCACAGTGGGTAACATCGAGTTCAGCCATAAATCGTACAACCCTGTTGACGCTGTAGTCGTTGATGGCAGTCTGGCAGCTGTAGTCGCTGCCGAACCGCTTGCTGTATTTCTCATTGAGCTGTGCATGGTGCTAACCTAATTCCGTAAATTTGAGCAATCGCCCGTTGTTACTGGCCTTCAGCCTTTTGGCAAACTACTGTATATACGACCAGTGCAAATTTAAGCAAAATAATACTGTATATACAACCAGTATATTGGCAAAAATTCACATTCCTTTAATTTTTATTATCAATCGATCAGCAGAAGGCAGCCGTCCAGCGCAGCGAGCACCGTCGCCCGCCTGACCGACTCTCTGTCGCCGCTGAAGTGAAAGCAACGCGCCAGGGACTTATCCTCCCACTGCCAGGCGATCCACACCGTGCCCACGGGCTTCTCGTCCGATCCGCCGTCAGGCCCCGCTATGCCGCTTACCGCAACCGCGAGGTTCGCCCTGCTGTTGACGAGGGCGCCCGCCGTCATTGCCAGCACTACCGCCTCGCTCACCGCGCCATGGCTATCAAGCAGCGCGGCAGGCACTCCCAACAGGCGTTGCTTCGCCTCATTCGAATAGCTAACGAAGCCGCTATCGAACCAGGCCGAGCTGCCGGCGAGCGCGGTTAGGGACTGCGAGATCCAGCCACCGGTGCAGGATTCGGCCGTAGAGAGAATTAATTTCTTGGAGAGGAGTTTGGCGGCGAGCTGTTGTACGAGTTCGGAAATATTCGTGTTGAGGGGGTCAGTCATGCCCTCAATAGTAGCCCCTTAGATCGGTGAAGTGAACCGGGATTACGCCGCCGCGGCACTGTCTTGCACTGCGGTCTTTTCCTTGCCGATTCCGCTAGCCAGTGCAGGCCAATTAGCTGTGCCACCCCCGCGCCAAACCGTGTAGAATTCTGGCTGGCATTCACACAGAACAAGCAACAAACCTCACCTCAATCCATCAATTCAGCAGCTAGATAATTGACCGACGCGCAAACACACACTCCCATGATGCAGCAGTTTCTGCGCATCAAGGCTCAGCATCAAGACAGTCTGTTGTTCTATCGCATGGGCGATTTCTACGAGCTGTTTTTTGAGGATGCGAAGCGCGCGGCGAACATCCTCGACATCACACTCACCGCTCGCGGCAAGGCCGGCGGCGAACCTATCCCCATGTGCGGCATACCCTTTCACGCGGCGGATCGTTACCTGGCGAAGCTCGTCGCGGCCGGCGTCTCGGTCGCAATCTGTGAGCAGATCGGCGACCCGGCCACGAGTAAGGGGCCCGTCGAGCGACAGGTAGTCAGGATCATCACCCCGGGAACGGTCAGCGACGAGGCCCTGCTCGATGAGCGCCGCGATAACTGCCTGCTCGCCATCAGCGCGGCCGAGGGTAGCGCTGGCAAGCAGAAGACCTACGGCATCGCCTTCATAAATATCAGCAGCGGCCGCTTCGTACTCAGCGAGATGCAGGGCCTGGATGCGCTGAGCTCGGAGATAGGCCGCATTCAGCCAGCCGAGATACTGCTGCAGGAGGAACTCACCGAGGTCGAGGCGGCGCTGAATCACCCCGCCAAGCGCAGGCGGCCGATCTGGGAGTTCGAGATCGAAAACGCGAATCGCATCCTCACCGAGCATTTCAATACCCGCGACCTCTCGGCCTTCGATTGTCAGGATTTAGGCGCCGCCCTGCAGGCCGCCGGCTGTCTCATACAGTACGCGCGGGAGACGCAGAAGTCGGACCTGCCACACATTCAGGGCATACAGGTAGAACGCCAGGAAGACAGCGTCATCCTGGATGCCGCCAGTCGCCGCAATCTGGAATTGGATAGCAATCTCGCCGGCGGCAAGGACAACACCCTACTCTCGGTCATCGACCGCACGGCTACCTCGATGGGCAGCCGCCTGCTCTCGCGCTGGATCAACAGGCCGCTTAGAGATCGAGCCCAGCTGCAACGGCGACAACAGGCAGTCGCCGCGCTGAAGGCGGACTACCGCTTCGAGGCGCTGCATGAGCTGCTGAAGCACATCGGCGACCTGGAACGCATCATCGCCCGGCTCGGGCTTCGTTCGGCCCGCCCGCGCGACCTCGCAAAACTGCGCGACGGCCTGAGTCAGCTGCCGGAGTTGCAAACACAGCTCGCCGCCATGACGGCGACCTACATCGGCGAGCTAGCCACACGCATCGCCGAGTTCCCTAAGCAGAGCGAACTCTTGACCCGTGCGCTGGAAGAGAATCCGCCGGTCGTGATTCGCGAGGGCGGCGTGATCGCCACCGGCTACGATGCGGAGCTCGATGAACTGCGCAACCTCAGCAGCAACGCGGGGCAATATCTCATCGACCTCGAGCAGCAAGAGAAAGCACGCACTGGCCTCGGCACGCTCAAGGTTGGTTACAACCGCGTGCACGGCTACTACATCGAGATCAGCAAGGGTCAGGCCGACACCGAACTGCCTGCCGAATACGTGCGCCGCCAGACCCTGAAGAACGCCGAGCGCTTCATCACGCCGGAGCTGAAAGAATTCGAAGACAAGGTGCTCAGCGCGCGCAGCAAATCCCTGAGTCGCGAGAAGGCACTGTACGATGCGCTCTTGGAAGAACTCGCCACCGAGCTCACAGGCCTCATAGCGAGCGCCGAGGCTCTCGCCGAATTAGATGTACTGAATTGTTTCGCCGAACGCGCTGTTAACCTCGAATATTGCGAACCCGAGCTGAGCAGCGAACCCGGCATCACCATAGAGGGAGGCAGACACCCGGTTGTGGAGAAGGTCACCAAGGATGCCTTCGTCGCCAACGATCTGTGCCTGAACCCGAAGCAGAAGATGCTCATCATCACCGGACCCAACATGGGCGGTAAGTCTACCTATATGCGACAGACGGCACTCATCGTGCTGCTCGCCCTCTGTGGCAGCCACGTGCCGGCGACTGCCGTGAAGCTTGGCCCTATCGATAGAATCTTCACCCGCATCGGCTCCTCCGATGACCTCGCCGGCGGCCGTTCTACCTTCATGGTGGAGATGACCGAGACGGCGAATATCCTGCACAACGCCACAGCAGACAGCCTAGTGCTAATGGACGAGATCGGCCGAGGCACGAGCACCTTCGATGGCCTGTCGCTCGCCTGGGCCGCCTCGGTATATATCGCCGAGCAGGTGCAGGCCTATACATTGTTTGCGACACACTATTTCGAGCTGACTATTCTGCCCGAGACCTTCGCGACCATCGTCAACGTGCACCTGGATGCGATCGAGCACGATAACGGCATCGTCTTCCTGCACGCCGTCAAGGCCGGCCCTGCGAATCAGAGCTATGGCCTACAGGTCGCTCAGCTCGCTGGCATTCCGCGAGCGGTTATCGACAAGGCCCGCGACAAGCTGCAGCAGCTGGAGCGGGAGACCCCGGCACAGGCCTCGAACACCACGTCTAAGCCTGCTGCTGCGAGTGCAGCAAGCCCCAGTGAGCCCTTTCAGGGAGAGATGTTCGCTACGGCACCCCATCCCGCCGTGGACTTCCTTAAGCGGCTGGAGGTGGATGACATCACCGCGAAAGAGGCGCTTAAGATACTCTATGAGCTGAAACAGAAAGCCGAAAGCTGAAACTCGGCAGAGAATAGAATCCTTGGGCAATTAAAGCTCTAGGGCGATGGAAAACGGCCGAAAAAAACTGATAGAATGCACGCAGCGAAGCTGCGCCAGCTCTCGCTAAATGGCAGCTGGGCATAGCGCCGGGCAAGATTGGTTAAATCGAATCGATGAGCCAGAATTACCAGAATCAAGGGTTGGAGATAACATGACATTCATAGTAGGTGATAACTGTATTCGCTGTAAGCACACTGACTGTGTTGAGGTATGCCCGGTAGACTGTTTCTACGAAGGACCTAACTTCCTGGTAATCCACCCCGACGAGTGCATAGACTGTGCGCTGTGTGAGCCGGAGTGTCCGGTTGACGCTATCTACGCAGAAGACGAGCTACCGGAAGATCAGCAGGAGTTCCTTGCCCTGAATGCGGAACTGGCAGAAATCTGGCCAAACATCACCGAGAAGAAGGATGCGCTGCCCGATGCCGAAGAATGGACCGACAAGAAACAAAAGCTGCAATATCTAGAGCGCTAAGCGAGATAACAACTCAGCGCACCCTCGCTAGAATAGAGCTAAATCAAAAACGCAGACATTAGTCTGCGTTTTTGTTTATGCGCTCTACGCCCACAAGCGGCGTCTCCAGCAAAAGCTATTTCGAAGGCAATAGCCTAGACGGATCCACCGAATCGCCAGCCTCGCGTATCTCGAAATGCAGCATCGCCACGCCTGAAGAATTCTCGCCCACCTCGGCAATCTTCTCCCCCGCTCGCACGCGACTGCCCTCGTTCACCAGCATGCGACTATTGTGTGCATAGGCACTTAGATAGCGATCGCTGTGGCGAATGATTATTAAGTCGCCGGTGCCTTGCACGCCCCGACCCGAATAGACCACATCACCATCGCCTGCCGCCAACACGGAATCGCCGACACTGCCGGCGATGTCTAGCCCCTTGCTGACGCCGGACTGAAATCCTCTGAGCACTCTGCCCTGGTGTGGCCACTGCCAGCTTACTGCCTGCGGCGTGCGCGATACTGGCTGACGCAGCACGGTAGCCGAGGCGCCATTACCCGCTCGCGCCTGCGCTACCGAATTGTTGCCTACCGCCGTTCCCAGTGTCGAGGTCGCCACGCTGCCGCTGTTGACGACAGTATTCAGATCCAGATTGATTTCCCTATCGACGAAGATCGTGTACGGCGGATTCAGACCATTGGCGATGGCGAGACTCCGAAAATCGAGATCGTACTGAAACGCGATCGAGAACAACGTGTCGCCGGCGCGCACTCGGTGTGTGTTCGCTGCACTGCGACTCTGACTGGGACGCGACTGGCTAGTGTTCTGCACAGGGCGCGACGAACTCACCGCTGGGCTTGAATTATTTCCACCGCTACTCGATGACACGCTAAGGGGCCTCGAGTTATCAAGACGGAAACTACTGTCGGGCGTTGAGCTGTCGACGATAATAGGCGCCGAGACAACCACCCGCTCGCTCTGCTCCGAGATCGGCGCCTGATAGCCATTCGAGCAGGCACTCAACAGCAAGGCGCAGCTCGCCAGCCTGAGGAATTGCAGTGTGTCTGCCTGTACACAGAAGTGAGTCATCAATCGCTACCATTCAGCCGTTTCGATGAAAAGAGTTTCTGCAGTAATACAACAACTGCCGCGCCCAACACAAGACATAGCGCGGCAGGCAGCAGCATGTTGTAGCGCTCTTCCGCCGTAGGCCAGGGCCACAGTGCAGTCACGGAGCCGAGCAACATACCTGTGATAAAGCCATAGCTCAATTGATGATGCTCGCGCAGCAGCCAGGACAAAACCCTCGAGAATGCAATGAGGCCCACTGCACAGCCAAGCACGAACACAGTTATATAAGGCAGATTGAAACTGAGCAGTGCGCCCAGGATGAACTCGTAGACGCCAAGCAGCAGCAGAATGAACGCACCCGACAAGCCTGGCAGTATCATCGCGCTGATCGCGATGGCGCCGCTGAAGAACACATAGAGCAGCGATAATTCTGCAGAGCGCGGACTGATAAAACCTATCGACATCGCCAGTAGCAAACCGACAAACAGCGCGACGATGTTCTGCCACGCCTTGAGAGAAAACTCATTGCGCAGTAGCGCGCTAGACGCCAGTACCATGCCGATAAAGAACGCCATCAGCGGCGCGAAATAATTTTCCAGGAGAAACAGCACCGTGTTGGCCGAGATCAGGAGTCCCGACAGGATGCCCAGTGCGAGAATCAGCAGGAACGTGCCATTGATATATTCCCACACGGCCCTGAATTGCCCGGTGAACAGAAGCCCACAGGCGCGCAGATCCACGGCGCGAATAGAATACACCAGCTGGTCGTAAATCTTCGTGATGACTGCGATAGTGCCGCCGGAAATGCCCGGCACTGAATCGCCGAGCCCCATGGCAACCCCTTTTAAGTACAGCATGAATTTGCCACGACTCGTAACCCACGAATCGCTGCGTTGCTGTGTCTGCGTGCTTGAGTTATCGGACATGATCAAGCCATAGAAGGATAGTATTGAGAGCGGCAATTTTAGTGTTGTAGTTGGCCAACCAAGAGCGGCACGAAGCGAACGGCCTCTAACACTTCGGCACTAAAGTCATCGCCGTGACGCGTGATCAGCTGCAGTTCCTGCTGATTCTCCCCACCGACGGGTATTACCAGACGTCCACCGTCCTTGAGCTGCTCGAACAGGACGCGCGGTATCTGCTGGGGAGCGGCCGTGGTGATGATCGCATCGAAGGGGCCATGGTTCGCCCAGCCGGCGCTGCCATCACCATGCCGATAATTAATGTTACGCAGCTTGAGTAGTTTGAGGTTGCTCTTGGCACGGTCCAGCAGCGGCTTGATGCGCTCCACTGTGTAGACCGTCTTGGCCAATTGCGCCATCACCGCGGTCTGGTAGCCACAGCCAGTGCCTATCTCCAGCACTGTGTCCAGCGGGCCACTCTTCAGCAGCGCCTCGGTCATCTTCGCCACCACATAGGGCTGCGAGATCGTCTGATTGTGGCCGATCGGCAGTGCTACGTCTTCGTAGGCGCGATGCGAGAGCGCCTCGTCCAGAAAGATATGCCTCGGTGTGGAGCGAATGATGTCCAACACCTCCATGCTGCTGATGCCCTGATCGATCAATCTGCCGAGTAGTCTCTCGCGTGTGCGTTGCGACGTCATCCCGATGCCGTTTAGATTGGGTTTACCGCTTCCTATACTGCTCAAGTCACTAATCCTGTGTATTCTGATTTAACCACTACGCGATCTTACTCGCCCGGCTGCCGCGTTACGCAGAGCTCTCTAAGTAAACTGGTGGCGTAGGCGCCCTTTCCCAGGGAAAAGTCCAGCGCCAGCTCGCCCGCCGCCCCTGCCTGCTCCTTCCCTACCCATTCCCACTTCAGGTCGATGGGGCGGAAGCGCAGCGGTCTGCGCGCGGCTTGTAGGCCGAAATGCTGCAAACCTGCCAGCAGCGTGGTGAATTGTTTGCACACTGCATCTTCAATATCGGCCGCTTCGCCGTAGCTTACATATTTATCTTTAGAATCGATCACGCCGGGCAGCGGGCCGGTGATATGAATATCGAACTCTGCCAGCCTGCTCTCAAGCGTCGCATCCCATTCGGCGCCTTTCTCGAGAGCGAAGCTGCGCTCCGTTCCGTCCAGATTCAACACATCTCCGGGCACATAGCTATTCCAGTTGCCCAGCTCCAGCCTGCGTGACAGCAGCTGATTGAAGAGATAGGACCGTGCGGCGGAGAACAGCATGCTGCGCTTGAATCGCTGCTTCACGATGACGGCGCTGCCGGCATCTGCCTCCAGCTCGGCTTGCATCCAGGCCTGCACCTGGGTGAGGTTGCTCAAGTCTCTGCCGAAGCGCTGGGATCCGAAATAGTTGGGCACGCCGCCAGTGGCAATCTGCGCCAGGCGTCGTTCGAACTCTGCTCTAGCGCCGTGGCAGTCCCGCAGCAATACACTGAAATGATTCGAGCGGTGACTGCCTATCTTGAGCTTGCGGGAGTTTCTCTGCGTCTCGATAATTCTGAGCGAGTCGCTCTCGCAGGCGGCCAGCTCCCCCTCCCTGCCCGCCGGCAGTTTGATACTGAACCACTGGCGCGTCTGGGCCCGCCGGTCCTTCATGCCGGAATAGCCGATCTCGGCGCCGTGAACTCCGGTCACCTCGCTGAGCGTCTTCGCCACATCGACCGTTGAGCGATCTGTCTTCTCTATACACAGATACGCGTGCTCGCCCTTGCCGGTGAACTTGAAACCTAGCTGCTCATCGACACGGAAGTCGGTGAACTCTTGCTTGAGGGTTGCTGTTAGTGTGGGTGTGCCGTAGGCGTATGCCAGGCTATCGACACCATAGAACAGCTGCTTGGAGTTTTCAGTCATTGCCAGCTAACAACACCACGGCCGCGCAGGCGATGCCCTCTTTCCTGCCGATCGCGCCCAGGCCTTCGGTGGTGGTCGCCTTCAGGTTTACACGCTGCTGGGGTAATGCCAGCAGACCCGCCAGGCTCGAGCGCATCGCGCTGCGATGGGGGGTCAGCTTCGGCACTTCAGCAATCACCGTGATATCGACGTTCACCAAGCTGTGTCCGTGCTCGCTCATCATCGTCAACACGTGACGCAATAGCTCGCCACTCGCGGCGCCAGCGTACTTCGGGTCTGTGTCGGGGAAATGCTGGCCTATGTCGGCCTCGCCTATGGCGCCGAGGATAGCATCGCACAGGGCATGCAGGATCACATCGCCGTCTGAGTGTGCGACTAGACTCATCTGCTCTGCCAGCACTACGCCCGCGAGAGTCAGCGGCTTGTCGCTTTTGTACTCGCTATCGAAGCGATGCACGTCGTAGCCATGGCCGATGCGCAGTTTACTAGTTGAGTTCATTGCCGCTCGCCTGATTTCTTAGGATCTGACTCGCCAGGAGCAGATCCGCCTCGTGGGTAATCTTGATATTGTCTTTATTGCCGGCGACCATTATAGGCCGATGGCCTGCGGATTCCATGGCGGCGGCCTCGTCGGTCACTGTCTTCCCACTTTTGACTATAGCCTCTATCGCCGCTTTTAATCGAGCGAAGCGAAACATCTGCGGGGTGAGGGCATTCCAGTAGCACTGGCGATCTACAGTCTCGATCACCGCCTGATCCTTATCGACACGCTTCAGCGTGTTGTCAACAGGCGAGCCTAACAACCCACCTACGGCATGCTGAGAGACCTTCTCAATCAGCGTTCTTATATCCGAACTGCGAACGCAGGGCCTAACCGCGTCGTGCACCATCACGTAATCATCTTCGGCCGCAAGCTCTGCTAGCGCCGAGAGGCCATTCAGTACCGACTGGTAACGCTCGTCCCCGCCCCTAACAGTTAGAATACGATCGGGAAACTCGCCTAGCACCAACTCTTCCAGCTCGGTCCAATGACTATCCTGTGGATGAATCACGACTACGATTTTTTGAATCTCATCCACCGCGGCTAGTCGGCGCAGAGAGTGCAATAGCACAGGCGCCCCTTCGATGGCGAGGTACTGCTTCGGTATGGAGGTTTCCATGCGACGACCGATGCCTGCGGCCGGCAAGACAGCCCATATTGTCATAGTCGTGTCTTCTAAAGTAGGTAGCGCAGCTGAACAGGCTAGACTAGCGCTGGGAAGGGACGAGCAGGTAAAAGGTTTCGCCCTTCTCGATCATGCCGAGCTCGGAGCGCGCTCGCTCCTCCACGGCCTCAAGCCCGTTCTTCAAGTCTAGCACTTCGATCTCAACCATTTTGTTACGCTGCACCAGCTCTGCGTTGTTCGCGCGCTGCGCCTCGACTTCAAGCTCGAGCATGCTCAAGGTACGCACACTGTCCTCGCCCAGCCAGAGCTGGTATTGCAGAGTGAGAAAGGCGAAGCCGAGGAATCCGAATAGTATTTTCATAAGTCTTTGTGTCGAGAGCGACGCTTCTACAACTTCGCTCTCGACGTGTTACCTGCCTCTTCAGCAAAACGAACTCAGAGGCCGCGTGACTCTAGCCCGTGAATCTGGAAAATTCTTTTATGCCGTTGAATACCGAATTGCTACCCAACTCTTCTTCGATTCTCAGCAATCTATTGTACTTCGCCACTCTGTCCGATCGGCACAGCGAGCCTGTCTTAATCTGCCCGGCCGCAGTCGCTACTGCCAGGTCGGCGATGGTCGTGTCTTCGGTCTCTCCAGAGCGGTGCGATATCACCGCCGTAAAGTCCGCCGCCTTCGCCATATTGATCGCCGCCAGTGTCTCGGTGAGCGATCCTATCTGGTTAAACTTGATCAGAATCGAATTTGCGATGTTCTCGCTGATTCCACGCTGAAGGATTTTCGTGTTGGTGACGAACAAATCATCGCCTACTAACTGAACTTTATCGCCTATCTGGGCGGATAATTTAGCCCAACCGGCCCAGTCGCTCTCGTCCATGCCGTCTTCGATGGACAGAATCGGGTAATTTTCAGACAAGCCTTGCAGGTAATCGGCGAATTGGCCCGAATCGTAGCTCTTGCCCTCGCCTTTCAGGTGGTATTTACCGCCCTCGTAGAACTCGGAGGCGGCGCAGTCTAGCGCGAGATGGATGTCGGTCCCGGGGCGAAAGCCAGCAATTTCAATGGCTTGCAGTATACAGTCAAGAGCCGCCGCGTTCGAAGGCAGGTTCGGGGCGAAGCCGCCCTCGTCTCCAACCGCCGTGCTCAATCCCTGCTTGCTCAGCACGGACTTCAGGGCGTGGAAGATCTCCGCCCCGTAGCGCAGCGCCTCGCTGAAGCTGGCCGCGCCCGTAGGCTGGACCATAAACTCTTGAATATCCACGTTATTATCGGCATGTTCACCGCCGTTAACGATGTTCATCATGGGCACCGGCAGCGAATAAATACCCGCGCTACCGTTCAATTGTGCGATGTGTGCGTACAACGGCAGGCCGGCATCGGTTGCGGCCGCCTTCGCCGCCGCGAGGGAGACAGCCAGGATCGCGTTCGCGCCCAGCTTCGACTTATTCTCCGTGCCGTCCAGTTCCAGCATGACCGCATCCAGAGACTTCTGGTCTGCCGCATCGTGGCCAACGAGGGCCTGCCTGATCTCGGTGTTCACGTTCTGAACGGCCTTCAATACTCCCTTGCCCAAATAGCGCGCGGGGTCTTTGTCCCTGAGCTCCAGTGCCTCGCGGGAACCGGTCGATGCGCCGGAGGGAGCACAGGCTGAGCCCATTACGCCGCTCTCCAACTCGACATCGGCCTCGATCGTTGGGTTACCCCGAGAGTCCAGCACCTCACGTGCTCTTATGTTTTTAATGCTAGCCATTTCAATACCTTATGAATATTACTTAAATCTATAGATGAATTTTGTATTGCTGCCGCCCTAGGCCGTATCCAACTCCGGGAGCGACTTGATCAGTGTGTCCAGCGCCTGCATCTGCTGCAGGAAGGGTAGTACGCTATCCAGGCGCAGCGCGCAGGGCCCATCGCATAGGGCCTTGTCGGGATCGGGATGCGCCTCGATGAACAGACCAGCGATACCCTGCGACAGGCCGGCGCGGGATAGCGTGGTGACATCGGCTCTGCGTCCACCAGCGGCACTAGCGAGACCGCCTGGCATCTGCAGGGCATGGGTCGCATCGAACATCAGCGGGCAGCCGAATTGTTTCATCACCGCGAAACCCAGCATGTCGACCACCAGGTTGTTATAGCCGAAGCTGCTGCCGCGCTCGCAGAGGATAAGCCGCTCGTTGCCAGCGGATGCAAACTTGCTGAGGATGTGCCCCATCTCCTGAGGAGCGAGGAACTGGGCCTTCTTGATATTGATGATGGCGTCGCTCTTCGCCATGGCGACGACCAGGTCGGTCTGTCTGGACAGGAACGCGGGCAGCTGGAGGATATCCGCCACCTCGGCCACTGGCGCTACTTGAGCGATCTCATGGACGTCGGTGATGATCGGCACGTCGAACTGGGCCTTGATCTCGGCCAGTATCTTGAGGCCCTCATCCAAGCCGGGGCCGCGAAAGGAATCCTTCGAGGAACGATTCGCCTTGTCGAAGGAGGCCTTGAAGACGTAGGGGATCTTGAGTTCGCTGGTGACGGCGTGAAACTGCTCGGCGACTGTCATCGCCAGATCGCGAGACTCGAGGACATTCATGCCGGCGAACAGGACGAAGGGCTGATCGTTGGCAATCGTGAAATTCCCAAGCTTGATTTGCTTCGCTGTCATGAGTGGCTACCGGATCCTTTTTCCAGCGCTCAGGCCTGAGCGTTATTCACCGCTAGCGTCGGAGAAGTGATGGTGGCACCGGACTCGCCAGCCGCTTCATGATGCGCTATCGCCGCCTCGATGAAACCCTTGAACAGGGGATGACCATAGCGCGGCGTCGATGTGAATTCCGGGTGGAATTGACAGCCCACGAACCAGGGATGATCGGGAACCTCGATCACCTCGACGAGCATGCCGTCTACAGACTTGCCCACAAGCTTTAAACCCGCTTCGGTCAGCACGTCGATATAGTCGTTGTTGAATTCGTAGCGGTGACGGTGACGCTCCACGATCTCTTCCTTGCCGTAGCAGGCGAAGGTCGTCGAGTCCTTGTCCAGCACACAGGTCTGGGCACCAAGGCGCATCGTACCGCCTAGGTCCGAGTCTTCGTCGCGGTACTCTGTCGATCCGGCCCGGGTCGTCCACTCGCTTATCAATGCGATGACCGGGTTCTCGCAGGCTGGCGAGAATTCAGAGCTGTGCACATCTTTCAGCCCCGCCACGTTGCGCGCGTATTCGATGACGGCCGCCTGCAGGCCCAAGCAAATGCCAAGGTAGGGAATCTTATTCTCGCGTGCGTACTGCACGCTCATGATCTTGCCTTCCACGCCACGCTCGCCGAAACCACCGGGCACCAGGATGGCATCCTGATTGGCGAGCACTTCGACGCCCTTGTCGATCACGTCGGTAGAGTCGATGTAGGTGATGTTCACCTTGGTTCTGGTAGCGATACCTGCGTGAATGATCGCCTCGTTCAACGACTTGTAGGCGTCCAACAGATCCATGTATTTGCCCACCATGGCGAGATTCACTTCCTTCACCGGATTGAGGGCCGCATCGACGACGCGATCCCATTCCGAAAGATCCGCCGGCGGACATTCCAACTTAAATTTTTCGATGACGATATCGTCGAGGTTCGCCGCGCCTAATATCGAAGGAATGCGGTAAATCGAATCGGTATCGGGTAGCGAGACTACGGCGCGAGACTCTACGTTGGTAAACAGCGCAATCTTCTGCCTTGCGGATTCGTCGATCTCGACATCGGAGCGGCAGATGAGGATATCTGGCTGAATACCGATGGAGCGTAATTCTTTCACGGAGTGCTGCGTGGGCTTGGTCTTGGTCTCACCCGCCGTCGCGATATAGGGAACGAGGGTTAGATGCATGAACAGCGCGCGATCGGCACCGAACTCTACGCGCAGCTGACGAACGGCCTCGAGAAACGGCTGCGACTCGATGTCGCCCACCGTGCCGCCGATCTCCACGAGCGCGACGTCGGCGTCGCCGGCGCCAACAATGACGCGGCGCTTTATCTCATCGGTAATATGCGGAATGACCTGGATCGTGGCGCCCAGGTAGTCGCCGCGGCGTTCGCGCTTGAGAACCTCTTCATACACCTTGCCGGTGGTGAAGTTGTTCTTCTGTAACATGGTAGTGCGACTGAAGCGCTCGTAGTGACCTAAGTCTAGGTCGGTCTCGGCACCGTCTTCGGTGACATAGACTTCGCCGTGTTGAAACGGACTCATCGTACCGGGGTCTACATTAATGTAGGGATCCAGTTTTAACATCGTGACGTTTAGACCGCGGGCTTCGAGGATTGCCGCGAGAGATGCAGAAGTAATGCCTTTGCCCAGTGAGGAAACAACACCACCGGTAATGAAGATATAACGAGTCATTCGAGCCCCATCGGTTAAGAAAAATTGGTCGTGCACCAACCCATACAGATGGAGTTACAGCCTACCAGAAGCCCCTCGATAGAACAAACTGAAATATGCCCTCAGGCTAAAAAATGCGTTTGGAATCAGGCGTCAAAATTCACCAAAGCAGCGGGCTATTTTTCTAGCGTGATAACGAGAGTTCGGGCTGCTGCCATTCTATCTCGCAGCCCGCCTCGCCCGCCTTCACGGCGAACTGCGCACTGACTCCCACACCCGGAATACAGGCGAGGTCTTCTCCACTGTAGAGCAGCGGAATGCGGCTGCGTAACCAGGGTGGAGTCTCAGTTTCCTGAAGAATTTTTTTCAGCGACTTACTCGGGCGACCTTCGAGGCGGCAAGTCTCTCCTCCGCGTCGATAGCGTATCGCCAAGCTGCTGAGTTTGGCAGTACAGATACCCGAGCCCTGCGCTGTTCGAAAACGCAGCAGGCCGTTGTCGCTTAGAGGGATGTCGCCACCCGTCAACAAATCCTCGGGGTTACCCAGGTCGACATCCGTCATGTCTTTCTCTAGCCGCCGCGCATCCAGCAGATGGACACAGCCGCGGAAACAGAAGATGCGGAAATCGGGGCCTACGAATTCGGCGTTGCTCGCGTGCAAAACTTCGTTGCTAAGCTGCTGTAATTGATTCCAGCCTAATTCGGCGGCGCCTGCTGTGCTCAGCCAGTAACGCAGCACATTGCGTCGCCTCGGTTCGGAAAGCGATAACAGCTTTACTCTGCTGATGGCAGACGCCGACTCTGTGGCTACTAGCTGCAAGTCGATCGCGGCGAGCTCCTGATTCAGGGCCTCGCTCTCCAGCGCGAGCATCGACGATTTCGACCAACTCTCCCGGTATCCCGGCCAGCGCGCCTCGATGAGCGGCAGCACTTTGTGGCGACTGTAGTTTCTATCGAAGCTCACGTCACCGTTGCTCTGATCCACAACCCAGCCGAGATTCTCAGACTCCGCGTAGCGCTCTAGCTCCTCGCGATCGATAGTCAACAGGGGGCGCAGCAGCTTGCTCGCACCCAGGGCTCGGCTGCTTGGGATGCCAGCAAGGCCCCGGCTGCCCGAGCCGCGATTGAGGCGCAGCAGAATCGTTTCCATCTGATCGTCGCGGTGGTGCGCCAGCAATAACTCCTCATCTGCGAACAGGGCTGCCTCAAACTCACGGTAGCGAGCCTCTCTCGCCGCATTCTCTATGCCGGCGGCGCCCTCTATCTCTACTCTCGCGAAAACGCAGTTCACGTCGAGCTCATTGCACAGTGTCTGGCAGTGTCGCTCCCAGCTCTGGGCCTGGTCTTGAAGCTGATGGTTGATGTGTATTGCGCGCAGCTGCATATCGGCGCCGCGCTCGTCGCGCAGCTTGGCCATGGCGTGCAGGAGAACGACAGAATCCAGGCCGCCGCTGAGTCCGATGAGAAACTTACGCGCAGAGGCTAGCTCAGCGAGTGAGGCTGCGACCTTGTCGTGGAATAGTTGGGGAGAATAGCTCATGGCCTGCGGGGCATAGCGACAGTTAGTAGCATCTAATCAGAAAAGGGAGGAATCACCCTCCCCGCACAATCGGTTTCCATCTGCCGGCTTGCCAAGTCCAGCGCAGCGACTCGATTAGCTCGATATGCCGTAGCTCATCAATCGCTTGTAGCGACGCTCGACCAGCTCGTCGAGATCCATAGCAGTGAGACGATCGAGCTGCTTGATCAACGCGGCCTTGATGTTCGCCGCCGTAGCAGGGACGTCTCTGTGTGCGCCGCCCAAGGGTTCCGGTATGGTGTGATCGACGATGCCAAGCTCTTCCAGGCGCTTCGACGTAACACCCATCGCCTCGGCAGCGGCCGCCGCATGATCGGAAGACTTCCACAGGATTGTCGCGCAGCCCTCGGGGGTGATAACGGTATACGTTGAATACTGCAGCATGTTTAGCTGATCGGACACGCCGATGGCGATAGCACCGCCGGAGTTTGCCTCGCCGGTTACGGTCGCTATGAGAGGCGTTCGCACATGTGACATCATCGCCATGTTTTCCGCAATCGCCTCGTTTATTCCGCGCTCTTCAGAATCCATGCCAGGATAGGCGCCAGGTGTATCTATAAAACTCAATACGGGGAGCCGGTACTGCTCGGCGAGGCCAACGAGTCGACGCGCCTTGCGATAACCCTCTGGCCTGGGCATGCCGAAATTGTGCCTGACCTTTTCCTTCGTGCCTCTGCCCTTCTGATGGCCGATTACCATGACCGGGCGGCCATCGATCTTCGCCAGTCCGCCAATTAGCGCCTGATCGTCGGCAAACAGACGATCGCCGTGCAGCTCATCGAAGTCGGTAAAAATGTGTTCGAGGTAATCGAGTGTGTAGGGGCGAAGCGGATGTCTAGCAACTTGGGAGATTTGCCAAGACGACAGGTTCGAATAGATTTTCTCGGTGAGCTTGGTGCTCTTGCCCTTCAGGTTCTGAATTTCTTCACCGATGTTCAGCTCGTTGTCGCTACCTACCAATCTCAGCTCGCTGATCTTGGCTTCCAGCTCAGCGATGGGTTGTTCGAAGTCGAGGTAATTAGGATCCATACTGTACTCAATTGTCACTCTAGTTAGATTGTCGAGAAAGCCTACTTGTAACTTAACACGACTTTGTCTTTGCCATATTCTAGCCGAAGACGCTGAATCAGGTCGTCGGCGGGCGATACGACCCACTCTTGGCCGAGCATTATACACCCTATGGAGTCGGCGCGCTGATACCGTACCATGACCTGACAGCCACCCCCCTCATCGGCCCCGAGAGCCACGGATGGCGTGGCATCTGGGTGCTCTCGGCCTGTTGAAAATTGTGCCTCGCCATTGCCGGCTGCAGCGGCCGATAACACCGAATCCTGCATCACCGCGGCTGCCGCTGGCCTGCGGTAGGGCTCCAGAATACGCGCGAGATGCTCACAGAAATTACTGCTCAGCGACTCCTCATCGAGATTTACCGCCACGCGATGTGCATTGCGCTTGCGTGCCTCGGCAAGTGTCATAACACTCTTACCCCGGCCGCGCATGCCGCCGCTGTAGTCATCGATGGTTACGGTACACTCAACCACCATGATCACATCCTTCTGCAGAGTCTCACGGTATTTCTCATACTCCTTCGCAAACAGGGAGACCTCGAAGCGCGCACTGCGATCATCCAATACCAGGAAGGCGATCGTGTCCCCAGCCTTGTTCTTCATAGTACGAATGCTATGCAACACGCCAGCTATCGTTTGCGGACCGCGTTCCGGTCGCAGATTGACGAGTCTGTCCTTCGTTATGTGAGACAGCTCGTCGAGAAACTCATCGATAGGATGGCCCGACAACCACAGGCCCAGCGTCTCCTTCTCAACGCTAAGGCGGTGCTGCTCTGCCCATGCGCGCACGGTGATATTGGAGGCGCTGAGGTCGGCATCCTCCGTGCCCGCCGGCGCGATGTCGCCGAACATATCATCTACGCCACTCGCCTGATTGCGACTCGATTGCTCTGCAGCCTGCATGGCCTGCGGCAGCATCGCCGAGAGCAAGGCGCGGGCGTAGTCCAGATCGCCCTCCACCATATTGTCCAGCGCACCAGAACGAATCAGCGCCTCCATAGTACGTTTGTTAACATTCTGCGTGTCCACGCGCTGACAGATATCCAAGAGGTTCGTGAACGGCTTCTCCTTGCGCGCCGCCAGGATGCTGCCCACCGGGCCTTCGCCCAAGCCCTTGATGGCGCCGAGGCCGTACACGATCTCGTCTTTATCGTTGACTGTGAAATTAAACTGACCGCGGTTGATATCCGGCGGCACTATAACCAGCTTCATCGAGCGGCATTCGTCGATAAGGGTTACGATCTTGTCGGTGTTCTGCATATCAGCCGACAGTACCGCCGCCATGAAACAGGCAGGGTAATGTGTCTTCAGCCAGGCGGTCTGATAGGAGACCAGCGCGTAGGCAGCGGAGTGGGACTTGTTGAAACCGTAGCCTGCAAACTTCTCCATCAAGTCGAAGATTGACGCCGCCAGATCGGCATCGATGCCGCGCGCCTCGGCGCCCTCCTGAAACAAGCTGCGCTGCTTCGCCATAACCTCCGGGTTCTTCTTGCCCATGGCCTTGCGCAGGATATCCGCACCCGCGAGCGAATAGTTCGCCAGCACCTGGGCGATCTGCATCACCTGTTCTTGATAGAGAATGACGCCGTAGGTATTGCTGAGGACTGGCTCTAGCTCGGGATGTGGATAGAGCACCTGCGTACGGCCGTGTTTACGGTCGATGAAGTCGTCCACCATGCCGGACTGCAGTGGGCCGGGGCGGAACAGCGCCACCAGGGCGATGATGTCTTCGAAGCAGTTCGGCACCTGCCGTTTGATCAGGTCCTTCATGCCGCGGGATTCGAGCTGGAATACCGCCGTCGTCTCGCCCTTCTGCAGCAGCTTGTAGACGCGCTCGTCGGAGAGAGGCAATCTGGATATATCCACGGGCTCAACACCCTCGACCGCCCTCTCGTTGATCATCTTCACCGCCCAGTCGATGATCGTCAGCGTACGTAGCCCCAGGAAGTCGAACTTCACCAGACCTGCCGTCTCCACATCGGTCTTATCGAACTGGGTGACGAGACCCTGACCCGCTTCGTCGCAGTACAGCGGCGTAAAGTCGGTGAGTTTGGTGGGCGCGATGACCACACCGCCGGCGTGCTTGCCGACATTGCGCGTGATGCCTTCGAGCTTATAGGCCATCTCCATGATTTCCTGCGCGTCCTCGTCGGAATCGACGAACTCGCCCAGCAGCGGCTCCATCTCGAAGGCCTTCTTCAGGGTCATGCCGGGTTCGAACGGAATCAGTTTTGAGAGCTTGTCGGCCAGTGCATAGGGCTTGCTCTGCACACGCGCCACGTCGCGCACCACAGCCTTCGCCGCCATGGTGCCGAAGGTAATAATCTGCGACACCGCGTCCTTGCCGTAGAGCTCGGCTACGTGCTGGATAACGCGATCACGCCCCTCCATGCAGAAGTCCACGTCGAAGTCAGGCATCGACACCCGCTCCGGGTTCAGGAAGCGCTCGAAAAGCAGGTCGTATTTCAGTGGGTCAAGATCGGTGATGCGCAGCGCATAGGCCACGATCGAGCCCGCTCCCGAGCCACGCCCTGGCCCTACCGGTATACCGTTGTCCTTTGACCACTGGATAAACTCCATCACGATCAGGAAGTAGCCTGCGAAGCCCATCTGATTGATGACGCCCAACTCGAACTCCAGGCGCTCCCAGTAAGGCTTCTCGACATCCTTGCTCTCGTAGTCATCGCCATACAGGCTACACAGCCGCTTACGCAGGCCGGCGGAGCTTAGCTCGGAGAAATACTGCTCCATGGTCATGCCTTCCGGCACGGGGTAGTTCGGCAGACTGGGCTTATCCAGCACCAGCGAGAGATTGCAGCGCTTGACGATTTCCCAGGCATTTTCCAGGGCCTCGGGAATATCGCGGAACAACTCCGCCATCTCTTCGCGGCTCTTTAGGTATTGCTGATCGGTGTAGTTATGAGGCCGGCGCGAATCGTCCAGTGTGCGTCGCTCGTTGATACAGACACGCACCTCGTGGGCATCGAAATCATCCTGATCGATGAAGCGCACATCGTTGGTCGCGACGACCGGCGTATCGGTCTCGAGCGCCAGCGCGATGGCCGCGTCGATATAGTCCTCCTCTTCGGACTTACCGACGCGCTGTAGCTCGAGATAGAAGCTCTGTGGAAACAACTGCTGCCATTCGACTAGCAGCTTCCTCGCCAGCTCTTTCTCATCCGCCAGCAGCGCCGCGCCTATATCGCTGTTCTGCGCGCCGGACAATGCGATTAATCCATCGACGCGCCCAGCAAGCTGAGATTTGCGCACGATGGGTTCACTCTGATTCGGATTCTCCGTATACAGCTCTGAGATCAGCTTCGTCAGACTGAGGTAACCGACTTCATTCTTTACCAGCAGAACAAGGCGAGTCTGCTTCGAGCGGTCGTCGCTCTCTACTAGCACATCGCAGCCACAGACCGGCTTGATGCCAGACTTTATGGAGGCTGTGTAAAATTTAATAAGCGCGAACATATTGGCCATGTCGGTAACGGCAACGGCTGGCATGGAGAGTTCGCGTAATTTCGCGATGAGCGGCTTGATGGTGACGAGGCCATCATTGATCGAAAATTCGGTGTGTAATCTAAGGTGGGCGAAGGGCTGATTAGGCGAATTTTCAGACATGAATAAATCTAATAACTAAGTGGCGATTGAGGCTCCAATATACCTTTTTTTTTCGCCGAGCGGGACAAAAGATTAGCGGTTTACTGCGGCCTCCAATAGTCGCGCGACTGGCCCGAACGTGCGTCGATGAATGGGCGTCGGGCCAAGAGACTCGAGCGCTGCAAGATGCGCGGGCGATGGGTAGCCCTTGTTCCTGGCGAACGCATAGCCAGGATAGAGACGCTCGAACTCCTGCATCTCTGCATCCCGCGTCACCTTCGCGATGATCGATGCGGCACTGATGCTGGCAACCAATGAGTCACCCTTGATCACTGCCTGCGAAGGGTAGCCCCACTTCGGGCAGCGATTGCCGTCGACGAAGACAAACTCCGGTTGCAGGGCCAGACCCTGCACCGCTCTGTGCATCGCCAGCATGCTTGCATGCAAGATGTTGATTTCGTCGATCTCCGCTATCGACGCCCTGCCGATCGCGAAGCACTGGGCATCTCTTCTGATGAGTTCGAAACAGACCTGCCTCTGTTTCGCGGTGAGCTTCTTCGAATCGGCCAGGCCGGGAATGGGTTTCTCGGGATCGAGAATCACAGCGGCCGCTACCACGTCGCCAGCGAGTGGCCCGCGTCCTACCTCGTCGGTTCCGGCGATTAGCTTATAGAGTCCGCTCGCTGCCAGTATGTTTTGCGGTCCAGCCATTTAGCTAACAGCCTCTCTCTGAATCAGGGAAGCGATAGCCTGCGCCGCCTGCTTTGAGGCATCCAGACGGATGCTCCTGTGGATGCGCTCAAACTCTTTCATGAGCTCAGCATGATTCTCTGCATGCCCCATGTGCGCGACTATGCCCTCTCGTACCTTGTCGACGGTCAGCTCGTGCTGAATGTATTCGGGCACGAGCTGGCGGCCCGCGAGCAGATTCGGCAAGGCGACGTAGGGAATCTTCACGATGCGCGAGGCGATGGCATAGGTGAGCGCCGCGAGTTTGTAGCCGACAATCATCGGCCGTCTTAACAAGAGAGTCTCGAGCGTAGCGGTACCCGATGACAGCACGACCAAGTCGGCGGCACTGATCGCGCGATGGGAGTTATCCACCAGCCTAAACTGCTCGCCTCGAAATAGCGATTCCTCGCGCAGCAGGGCTTCGAGCTGTGCCTTGTTGGCAGCACTGCTATAGGGGATTAGAAATTTGAGTTGTGGGCAGTCCTCTAGCGACTCCACGGCCGCTGCAAGGAACACCGGCGCAAGGCGTTTGATTTCGCCACCCCGACTACCCGGCATGAGGGTGACCACGTCGTCCCCAATGCCCAGCTCGAACGCCTCGCGGGCGGCGCGTTTATTGTCCTCGAAGCCTATGGTATCGGCCAGCGGGTGACCAACACACTTCACCTCGACGCCGTGCTGTTCATACACGGCTGTCTCGAAGGGAAACAGGGTGAGCATCAGATCCACCGCCCGCTTCACCTTGTGAATTCGTTTCTCGCGATAGGCCCAGAGGCTCGGGCTTACATAGTGTGCCGTCTTGATATTCTCGCGCTTCAATTCCTCTTCGAGGCGCAGATTGAAGTCGGGGCTATCGATGCCGATGAAGACCAGAGGACGACGCGCGGTGAAAAACTCTCTAAGGCGCTTCTTCAGGGCGAACAACTCAGGCAATCTTCCCAGAGGCTCGACGAAGCCCATGACCGACAACCTCTCCATGTCGGCGAGCGACTGGAAGCCGAGCGCGAGCATGTCCGGGCCACCTATGCCTGCAAACTCTGCATCGGGGTATTGCTTGCGCAGAGCCACCATCAGGCCGGCACCCAGAATATCTCCGGATTTTTCGCCAGCAACAATGCCGATTAGGGGCGCTTCGCTCATAGTATGGTCTATCGTGATTTGTCGCTTACCTTGGGAGGCGCTAACGAGTTTTTGCGCCTTCGAGCCTGCGGCGCTAGCGGTGTATTCCCTTCTTCGAACTCTCCAGCGAGTCGATGAGAATCTGCATTGCATCGCAGCCTTCGCGCAGGGCCTTCAATTCCGTTATAGCCTCCTGCAGGCTGTGGCCGCGCATGTAGATGATCTTGTAGGCCGTGCGTAGCTGCTTGATCGTTGGCTTGTCGAAGCCGCGGCGCTCCAGACCGATAGTGTTAATTGCCCTAACAGCTGCCGGCTGGCCGCTGACGATCATGTAGGCCGGTACATCGTGATCGATGTGCGTGACGCCACCTACCATCGCGTGGGCGCCGATCTTGAGAAACTGATTTACGCCGGCATAGCCGCCGAGTATCGCCCAGTCGTCCACTTCGACGTGGCCCGAGATGCCGACGTTATTGGCGAAAATTGTATTGCTGCCCACCATGCAATCGTGAGCGATGTGCACATAGGGCATGAGCAGATTGTTGTTGCCGACGCGCGTGAGTCCGCCGCCGAAACCGGTACCGCGATGCAGGTTAGTGCCTTCACGCAGGACATTGTTGTCGCCGATCTCCAGCCAGGTCTCCTCGCCCTTGAACTTCAAGTCAGCAGGATCTTCACCGACCGAGCTGAATTGAAAGATGCGATTGCCCTTGCCTATCTTCGTGTTGGAACGAATCACCACGTGAGAGTCGATCACGGTTCCGGACCCGATCTGCACGTTGGGTCCTATGATAGTCCAGGGCCCAATCGTAACGCCTTCATCTATTTCAGCTTTAGGATCAATCCTTGCGCTGGAATCAATCGACATCCACCTTCCTCTCTGCACACATAATGGTCATCGACCCAACCAACTCATCGCCCACACTCGCGCGACAGGCAAACTTATAGATGCCGCGCTTATTGGTGACGATCTCGGCTTCCAGCGTAAGGCAGTCGCCTGGCACTACGGGCCTGCGTAGTCGCACATCGTCGGCACCGACGAAGTAATACAGATAACCGTCTTTGGGTTTCTTTTCCTGACTCTTAAACCCCAAAACCCCGGCGGCCTGCGCCAGCGCCTCTATGATGAGCACACCAGGCATGATCGGCTGATTGGGGAAATGGCCGTTGAAGAACGGCTCGTTCACGGTCACATTCTTGTAAGCCACGATCGACTTGCCCAGGTCCATCTCGACGACCCTATCCACTAGCAGGAAGGGATAGCGCTGCGGGAGGTACTCTTTTATTTCTTCGACGGTCATTAACATGTATAGCTCTCTAGTCTGCCTTGCACGCTTATCTTCGTGCGGTAGATTTATTGTAATAGTAGCGGTTAGTCTATTAATCGCTGTTGCTTAGGTCTTACCGGTTTACTTCTTATCGGTTGAATTCTCGATTTCTTTCAATCTCTTGGCGATGCTGTCCAGCTGTTGAAACCGAATCGCGTTGCGTTTCCACTCTGAAGTCTTCGCCTGAATCGTGCCGGTAGAGTACATGCCGGGCTTTGAAATCGACTGACTGACCAGCGACATGGCGCTCACCTGCACCTTGTCGGCGATGCTGATATGCCCCACCGCACCTGAGCCTCCGCCCATAATGCAGTACTTGCCTATCGTTACGCTGCCAGCGATCGCCGTGCATCCGCAGATGATTGTGTGATCGCCGATCTTGCAGTTGTGGGCTATCTGCACCTGATTGTCGATCTTCACGCCGGTACCGATCTCGGTATCCTCGAGAGCGCCTCGATCGATCGTAGTGGCCGCGCCTATCTCAACATCGTCGCCAATCCTAACAGAGCCGAGCTGGTGAATTTTAACAGACTTAAGCCCGTCGAAGGCAAAGCCGAAACCATCAGCGCCGATTACGGTGCTTGAGTGCACTTCTACGTTTCTTCCGAGCACAACGCCGTGATAGAGCGTCACGTTGCTATGCAGCGTGCAGCCATCTCCCAGACTCGCACCCTCGCCTATGAAACAACCGGCGCCAATAACCACATCACTACCCAGAGTGACGTTGGCAGACACTACGGCGTGCGCGGCTATGCTTACATTGTCACCGAGCACTGCAGATGAATCCACAGAGGCGGCGGCATGAATGCCTGCTGCCGGTCTGCTCGAACGATCGAATAGCTGTGTGGCTTTGGCGAATGCCACATAGGGCATGTCAGTCACAAGCTTGTTGTTAGAACAATTCTCGATAAACTTCTCATCGATGAGAACTGCGGACGCTTGTGTGCTGTTTAGTTGGTCTGCGTAGGTTGGATTGCTAAGGAAGCTGAGGTCGCCAGACTTGGCATTCTCAAGAGTAGCGAGGCCAGTAACTTCGCACTGGCCATCGCCGATCAATTTGGCGTCTAGCAACTCTGCCAGCTCCGCCAATGTGTATCTTGTATTATGTGTCACCTGACACTAATCCGATAATGATGGCTCCCTTACTGAGCAGCCTGAGTATTTTCGTTCAGCTTTGCTGTTACCTTGGCAGTAATATCCAAGACCGGCGCAAAGTAAGGCGCGCTATCTGAATTGAGAATCAGATCGAAGCCGCCCTCGGCAACCACATCGGTAACCGCTGCAGCAAGCTCGTTCTGCATGCTTTCAAGGAATTCCTGATTCTTTGCCTGCAAAGCCGTCTGCACTCTTTCCGAGATCAGGCGCAGCTGAACCTGTAAGTCTTGCGCATTAGAATTCATGCGCGTAATTTCCTGCTGGCTCATTACTGCCTCGTTCTGTTGAAACTGTTCACGCAGAGCGTTCAACTGATCGGTGAGCTCCTGCGCCCTAACTTCATCGGAGCTAAATTCCTGCTCTAACTCTTCCTGCACGACACGAGCCGCATCGGAATTAAACAATGCCTGCAACGCGTTCAACACGCCTATCTTGGTGTCCTGGGCTGAGGCGCCTTGAGCTACAAGCATCAAAGACACACAGACAACTAGACTCTTAAATATTTTCACGGTAATTCTCCAATTCTTACTAACACTATTGGGCAGGCCCAACTCAATATTAACTCGCTAAAACACCCATTCGCTCCGCCAGTTCCAAACAGAAGCGGCCCTACCCTAACTAAATTTCGTTACTGCAAAATCCTGTAATTTCGATCCAGGCTGCACGACTACATCTACACACTGTTGTCGCTTAGAAACCGTTTCCAACAGTGAAGTCGAAGTTCTTTGTGTCGTCCCCGTCTTTACCAAATGGCTTCGCTACATAGAATGTGAGCGGACCGAATGGAGAGAGGTAAGTAACACTGATTCCCGCAGAGTATCTAATCTCGCCCAGATCGAAATCTGTGCAGTTGTTTAGTAGTGTCTGCCGCTCCGTACAATGTGACGAGAACACGTTTCCGGCATCAATAAAAAATGCCGATCTAACTCGACTCGTATCATCCATAAACGGAATTGGGAATAGTAGCTCCAATGTCGCGGTGGCGAGTATATTACCACCAAAACTGTCAAAATCCTCATCCAGGAAGAAACTTTGTACGGCCAGTGCAATCTGCTGATTCCCGTCGGCATCAAGCACCGGCTGGCCTGCATCGTCGAACAGAGGCTGGGTCTGATAACCCACATCTCGGTTCAATCCCACCGCCGATCCATCTTCGCGCCGGAGGATTTCGCCATTCTCGTCACGCTGCAGGGTAAGCCCGAATTCCGTCAGGTATCTTGCGCCAGGCGTGCTCTGAGGTCCCAGGCTATTCTCTTCGAATCCGCGCACGATGCCGTTGGCACTTAGACCGCCCGCAAAGTAGTTATTGAAGAATGGCATTTCCTCTGTATCGCCATAACCGATACCGTAGCCAAGGTTTGTCCTAAGCCCTATCACCCACTGTTGACTCTGTGTCAGAGGCCAGTACATCTCGGTGTTGTAATTGATTCTGGCATATTGCAGGTCGCTGCCCGGCAAGGTGACCTCCAAGCCCACTCGATGCAGCTTACCGTTCGTGGCCATCTGTCCGCGATTGAGGGTGTTGCGAAACCAGTTTCCCGTAATCGTGAAGTTGTCGAAGGTGTCTCCAAACTTGTCTACGAAGCCCTGGTCCAGGTTCGTCTGCAGCTGCAGCGGACTTAGGCTAGATACATCGCCTAACACCGCATCCGTGACCGGGCCATCGAAGGCGTTGCCATTGGCCGGCGTAATGACGAATTTATCGACGCCAGGGAAGAAGGTAGGACTAGAGACGATCTCTTGCACAGAACCGATACCGGCGCTCAACTCGGTGTGGGTGTAGCCGAAGTCGAAACCCAGAAGAGATATTTCGCTTAACGGATAACTAAAACTCAGCGAGCCCCCGAAGGAAGAGGTGTTAAAGTCGGACACGTTAAACGGCGACTCGATCTTCTGCGCAAATAAGTTAAATCCCCTGCTCACGCCATCGGGCGTAAAGTACGGATCCTGATACTGAAAGTTTAGGCCGGTCTGAAATCGGCTCTTATTGATACCGATACCGAGCGTCTTGCCGGTGCCTAGAAAGTTTTGCGCCTGCAGACTAGAACTAATAAAGAAGTTACCGCCGCCACCTGTGCCGACTTGAAAGCTTATCGCGCCGAAGTTTTGTTCGAGCACATCGTAGTTAACATCGATCTGATCTTCGGTGCCAGCTACCTCCAGCGTATCGACCTCGACCGTCTCAAAATAACCAAGCCGCTCCAAGCGAATCTTGGACTGTTCTATCTGCAGGCTCGAAGCGGGAGCGGATTCCAGCTGGCGCATCTCTCTGCGCAGCACATCGTCTGCTGTCGAGACATTGCCTGCGAAATTGATGCGATTTACATAGGTGCGGTTGCCGGGCTCGATGAAGAAGGTGACATCGACAGTCTGATCGTCTTCATTGACCTCAGGCACACCGGTGGCCTCGGCAAAGGCATAGCCCAGGTTGCCGAGAAACTGCACCATGATTTCCTCGGTACCGGTGACCAAGCCCTGCGAATAGATCTGGCCTGGACGCACGAACACGGCCGCTCGCAGCAGCGCCTCGGCATCGACCAGGTCGCCGGCTAGATCCACCTCGTTAATGGTATACAGGTCGCCTTCGTTCAGGTTGATTGTGATGTAGACTTCTTTGCGATCTGGCGTGATAGAGATCGGTGTTGAATCGATATTGAATTCCACATAGCCATTGTCGAGGTAGAAAGACTCGAGGCGCTCGAGATCGCCGGAAAACTGTTCTCTGGAGTAGCGATCTCTGCGACTTAGCAGCAGATACCAGGGCTTCGTGCCGAGCTCGAACAGGCCGAGCAAATCCTCCTCGGAAAACGCCTCGTTGCCGACGATATTGATGTGACGTATGCGTGACTCTTCGCCCTCGTTAATGGTGAGCTTGATCGCGACACGATTTCGCGGCAGTTCCTCGACCTCGATATCCACCGCCGCGCCGTAGCGGCCGCGAGACGAGTAAACATCCTGAATACCTTGGCGAATAACTTCCAGAGCCGCACGCGTGAAAATTTGGCCCTCGGCGATGTCTGCCGTTGCCATGTTCTCGATTATGTCTTCCGTCTCGAGAACGCTGTTGCCTTCGATAGTAATCTCGGCAACGGAGGGTCTTTCCAATACGGTAATGATGAGCACATTGCCTTCGCGAGCCACTTCAATCTCATCGAAGTAGTCGGACTGCGAAAGCTCACGGATGATTTGTGCGGAGACGCCCGCGTCTACTACATCGCCTATGCCTACCGGCAATAGGTTGTAGATTATGCCGGGCGAGATACGCTGATAGCCATCGACGATGATGTCGGCTATGACAAATTCCTGAGCGTTGAGGGACTTTGAAATTCCAAAAGCCACCAACAAACAAAAAAGTAGTTTTTTCATTTGCGCTGCGTTCTCAATTTATTGTGTTACTTGGCGGCGAGTTAATTCTTCTTGTGTTGTTTCTACAGCTATTGTTTCTACAACAATCTGTTCACGTCGTTGTAAATCGCTAGCATCATGATTCCAGAAATCAACAACAATCCTAGCTGTAATCCCCAGGCCTGAATCCTCTCTGGCACTGGCCTTCTTATTATCGCTTCGATCGCGTAGTAAAGTAGATGCCCACCATCAAGAACTGGTATCGGCAACAGATTCAATACGCCCAGCGAGATACTCAAAAGAGCCAGAAAACCTAAGTAGACATCGAGACCGTAAGTTGCTGTCTCTCCCGCTACCTGGGCTATCGTTATCGGCCCGTTTATATTCTTCACCGAGATCAACCCGACGACCATCTTCTTCACAGAATCTAATACGAAGACCGACTTATTCCATGTCTCCTTCAGCGCCGGTTGAATCGCAGTCAGCGCGTTGTAATCTACCTGTCGCTGCATCTCCGGCGGCAGTAATTCTGCCAGCGTTGTTTCCTGCACATAGGCACCGATGCTACCTATCACACTGCCGTCATCGAGCGTCGCTCGCGCTGGCGTAAGCAGCAATTCGGTATCGATTCCACCACGTTGGACCACGACATTCAGCGTGAGTTCCGGGTTCGCGCGGATAACCTCGACCCAGTGAGTCCAGCCGCGTATCAGCCTGCCATCGACGGAGACGATCTGATCGCCTTCGCGCATATCCGCCGCTTCGGCGGCGCCACCGGGGACGATGCCTGCAATATCAGCGGGGATTTCGAATTGGATGATACCCAGATCGCCCACGGGATTTGGTGCGGTATCCGCCCCCATCCAGGAATCTATGGGTATGCGCAACTCCCTGATAGAACTCGAATCGGCGGGATCGACAGTGAGGCTAATCTCGCCGGTTTCGCCCAAGCGAGCCAGCATTTGCAGCGTGACCTGCTGCCAGATGATGGTAGGTTCGCCATCGACAGCGAGTATCTCGTCTCCGGCTCGCAGTCCTGCCTGCTCGGCGATCGAGCCTTCAACTACGTTGTTCACCACCGGCGCGATGCCGGAAACTCCATAGGAGATATTGATGAGCCAGAACACGAATATGGCTAGCAAGAAGTTGGCTACGGGTCCGGCGGCGACGATAGCCATGCGTTGCCACAGCGGCTTGCAGGCGAATGAATGGTGGCGCTGGCTGGCCGGTACGCTGCTGGTATCCGTTACCGTAGTGTCTTCCTGGCCCAGCATCTTCACGTAGCCGCCGAGTGGGATGGGCGCGATCACGTACTCGACGCCGTCCTTACCGATCCATGTCTTTGCGGCCTTGCCGAAGCCAATCGAGAACCTGAGCACCTTGACGCCGCAGCGACGGGCCACCCAGAAATGGCCGAACTCGTGGATTGTCACCAGAATGCCGAGGGTAACTAGCAGGGCTAAAACGCTTATTAAAACTTCGGGTATCATCACTTTTCAGCGACGCTGGCTCTTAGGCACTCGCGCCGCGACAGAAATCCTTTAATATCAATTCTTTAGATAGTGTTCTTGCTTGTCGATCAAGGTCCTGAATAATAGCGAGACTAGGCGCCGGTTCACAAGGTATTTTCGACCTAACTGCCTCAATCAGCGAAGGAATTTCCGAAAAGCCCAGCTCTCCTTGCAGAAACGCCTCTACAGCGACCTCGTTTGCCGCATTCAGGACAGCGGGAGCGCTGCCGCGCTCCGCCGCCGCCTCGATGCCTAGCCGCAGACAGGGAAATCTGGTCAGATCGGGTTTCGCGAACTGCAGCGGCTCCTCTGCCGTAAGATCGAGCTTGGCGACGCCGGAGGCAATTCGTCTCGGCCAGGCCAAGCCGTAGGCGATGGGCACGCGCATATCGGGCTTAGCCATCTGCGCCAGTACAGAGCCATCTTTGTAGTGCACCATGGAGTGGACAATACTCTGTGGATGTATCAATACCTCCACCTGCGAGGGCAGCAGATCGAAGAGATAACAGGCCTCGATAAACTCCAGGCCCTTGTTCATCATCGTTGCCGAATCCACGGATATCTTCCTGCCCATATCCCACTTCGGATGCCGACAGGCCTGCTCGGGTGTGACCGAGGCGAGTTGCTCTAACGCAATAGTGAGAAACGGCCCACCGGAGGCTGTCAGCACCACCTTCTCGACGCCATTGCCCGCTTCGCTGTGCACACTGCTTGCGTGATGTGGCAGACATTGAAAGATGGCATTGTGCTCGCTATCGATCGGCAATATCTCCGCACCAGATTCTCTCGCCGCCTGCTTCAGCAAGTCACCAGTCATTACCAGAGACTCCTTGTTAGCCAATAGCAATCGCTTGCCATGGGAGGCCGCTGCGAGCGTCGACTCCAACCCGGCTGCACCGACGATCGCAGCCATCACGATATCGACACTGGGGTTACTGGCCACATCGATCAGTCCAGATTCGCCGATCAAGAGCTTCGTATCGAGATCGCTCTGGAGAAGCAGCGCGTTAAACTCCCCTGCCGCCGCCTCGCTGAGCACTGCAAACTTCGGTCTGTATTTTTCGCACTGCTCGAACAGCAGCTTCGCGTTTCGATGCGCGGTGAGTGCAAAAACTTTGTAGTCAGGATTCTCGTCTATGACAGCCAGAGTGCTAACACCAACTGAACCCGTAGAACCTAAGATACAAACTTGTGGAGAATTGTTCGACACGCTACTGGCTCACCTGAGTTTCGGTTCCGAGAATTAACAGCATCGTAATCACAAACAGCGGCGTGGCAGCGACCAGTCCATCGACTCTATCCAGCACCCCGCCGTGTCCGGGCAGTAGCGTGCCGCTGTCTTTTATGCCGCAATTGCGTTTCAGCATGCTCTCAATCAGATCACCGACTATGCTAAAGAAGGCGATGCCAATCGACAGCGCCAGCAGCGCAGCAATCTGGGATACCGATAACACTTGTAGATAGCGATGCATCAGCCAGATGAAGAGAGTCGCCACAAGTAGACAGACGATCATGCCGCCCCAGACTCCTTCCCAAGATTTTTTAGGGCTCAAGTTCGGCGCCAGCTTTCTCGATCCGAAATTAACGCCTACGAAATAAGCCCCAATGTCGACAGCGGCCACGAGAATCACCAAGGCCAGCACCAAATAACCGGAAGGCATCAGGTACTTCAGCACGGCTATACCTACGAAGGTTGGTATCAAGACCAACATGCCGATGAGTGCTATTTTCGACGCATCGTTCCACAGTCTAGTGTTATCAGGATAGCCGGCCAGAAGAAACAGCGAGATTAACCAGAACAGCAGGCCGAGCATTAGGATGAGCGTCGCGCGGAAGCTGTCGATGCTCTGCGCATCGGGCGCGATACCAAGCAGCAGGAAACAACCGAACAGCATGACTGCAATGCTCGCTAGATAGGGCAGCTTCGCTATTTTGTTATCGGGGCTAAGCAGCCCAGTCCATTCCCAGGCGGCGACGAGGATGATGGCGGCAATGAACAGCGAGAAATAAAAAGGGGGTAATTGCGTGGTTGCCCCAGCAAGAACCAGAAGAAGCAATACGGCTGTTATGATTCTTTGCTTTAGCACCTTAGTCGTCCGTGTATTGTTCGTTGTCATGACCGCCGAAGCGACGCTGACGCGTCGCAAAATCATCGAGCGCCAACTGGAACTGCTCGTCGTCGAAATCTGGCCAGAAGCATTCGGTGAAGTAGAGCTCGGTATAGGCAAATTGCCAAAGCAGGAAGTTGCTTATCCGATGCTCGCCGCCGGTACGTATACAGAGGTCAGGGTCAGGAAATTCGCTGATGCTCGTGTGCTTGTGCAACAGCTCAACATCGATCGCATCCTTCGACAGCTCACCGCTAACCACCTTCTCTACCAATTGCCGCGCCGCGTTTGCGATATCCCAGCGCCCGCCGTAGTCTGCCGCGACGATTACCGTCATGCCGGTATTGTCACGCGTTAACTGTTCTACCTCTTGCATATTCATCTGCAGCTTGGGAGAGAAGCTACTGCGATTCCCGACAAACTTGAGACGCACGTTTCTTTTATGTAACTGATTGATTTCCTTGCGCTTTAAGACAGAGAGAAACAACGCCATCAGACCCTGCACCTCCTGTCTAGGGCGCAGCCAGTTCTCACTACTGAAGGCAAAAAGGGTAAGAAACTTAATATCGCGAGCGAGGCAGGAATTGACGATCTCGCGAGCGGCCTCGGCGCCGTAGCGATGGCCAGATTTCGCAGGCAGGTCACGAGACTTCGCCCAGCGATTATTCCCATCCATTACGATAGCAATATGCTGGGGTAGCTGCGGATTACTGGCAGGTGTCATTGGTAGTTACAACATCCCTAGCGGCTTGACGACCTGAAGCCCATTCGGTTTAAGCTGACAGAAGCGATCGTAATCTCAGAAGGAGAGCAGATCGGCTTCCTTGGCCAGGTATGAGGATTCAATTGTCGCAACGTGCTTATCGGTGATTTTCTGCACCTGATCTTCCGCCCTGCGTTGCTCATCCTCGCTGATTTCTTTTTCTTTTTCGAGCTCTTTAATATCAGAATTCGCATCGCGTCGGATGTTTCTAATCGCGATGCGTGCATTCTCGGCCTCTGCCTTGGCCTGCTTCGTATATTCTCGGCGTGTCTCTTCCGTCAGAGCAGGCATCGGTACACGTATGGTGTCGCCATTGTTCGATGGGTTTAGACCCAGATCAGACTTCATGATCGCCTTCTCAATCTCGCCGATTACCTGCTTTTCCCAAGGGGATATGATCAGGGAGCGCCCTTCTTCAACCGTAACATTCGCAAGCTGATTCAGTGGCGTGTCTGTCCCATAGTAGGAAACTTGCACGCTATCCAGGATCGCAGGATGCGCACGGCCGGTTCGAATCTTCTTGAAGGCTTCGTCTAGGGAGGCGAGGCTCTTCTGCATTCTCTCATTCGCGTCGGCAATAATATCGTCAATCATTCTTTGGCTCCTAAAACCTAGCTCTGCACCTGAGACACGCGATACTCATCGTTTCACTGAATGAGCGTGCCATCGGGATGACCCATTACATTGCTGAGCAATGCGCCGGGCGTATTCATGTTAAAAACTTTGATTGGGATCTGATGATCGCGGCTTAAACAGATTGCCGTCAAGTCCATTACGCCGAGTTTCTTCTCGATCACGTCGTCGTAGCTCAACGTGTCAAATCTGACGGCATTCGGATCCAGGTTTGGGTCGGAGGAATACACGCCATCGACCTTCGTAGCTTTCAGAATCAGGTCCGCATCGATTTCGATGCCACGCAGGCAAGCCGCCGTATCTGTAGTGAAGAAGGGATTACCCGTGCCGGCGGAGAAGATTACGACGTCGCCGTCATCCAGATGCCGGATGGCCGTGCGCCTATCGTAATGTTCAACCACACCGCTCATCGGAATAGCAGACATCACACGAGTAGGAATGCTAGCTCGCTCCAAGGCATCGCGCATCGCGAGCGCATTCATCACCGTGGCCAGCATGCCCATGTGATCGCCCGTTACGCGCTCCATGCCCGCGGCGTGCAGAGCAGCGCCGCGGAATAGATTGCCACCACCGATGACAAGGCCAATCTCTACACCCAAGCCAACGAGCTGCCCAATTTCCACAGCCATTCGATCGAGCACCTTCGGGTCTATGCCAAAATCGCCATCACCGGTGAGTGCCTCACCGCTCAGCTTTAACAGAATACGATTGTACTTGCGTTCCTTATTCGGCATTTCTCGGTGCTACCCCTGTGTCATTGAGCTCCTAGGAGCCTCTAACCTGAGCCGCCACTTCGTCGGCGAAATCGACTTCTTCTTTCTCGATGCCCTCGCCCACTTGGAAGCGAACGAATTGCACAACACTCGCGCCGGCATCTTTTAGCAACTTACCCACTGTCACATCGGGGTCTTTCACGAAGGGTTGCTCGACCAAGCTTACTTCAGCGACAAATTTTCGCAATCTACCACTGATCATTTTTTCGATAATTTCTTCTGGCTTGCCGCTCTCGCGTGCTTGCGCAGAATAGATCTCAGTCTCTTTCGCAATTTCTTCTTCTGGCACGTCTGCGGCATTAACTACCAGCGGATTCACAGCCGCTATGTGCATCGCAACATCACGAGCGAGCGCCTCGTCGCCACCGGTCACAGAGATTAGCACCGCGATCTTGTTATTGCTGTGCACATAGCTCTCTACATTGCCCGCGACATCCGCGCCCAGCGTCAAACGCTCAATGCGCCGCACATTACAGTTCTCGCCAATTTTCTGTACCAGAGCCGAGCGCACGTCTTCCAGGCCGGCATCGAGCAGACCCGCCACATCGGCTTCACTGTTCGCATAGGCAAGGTCTAGCGCCTGTTGAGCGAAGTCGAGGAAGTTGTCATCTCTCGCCGCGAAGTCAGTCTCAGAGTTAACCTCGATAAGTACACCGTAGTTTCCGTCTTCAGCGATCTTAGTCATTACGACGCCTTCGGAAGCTACACGGCTCGCCTTCTTGGCAGCCTTAATGCCGCTCGCCTTTCGCAGATCATCGATTGCCTTGTCCATGTCGCCATCGGCTTCCGACAAGGCCTTCTTGCAATCCATCATGCCCAAGCCGGTTCTCTCGCGTAACTCTTTAACCATGCCCGCTGTAATATTTGCCATCTTTTAATGCCTCTTTCTAATCATTTCGAAGAGCGCGCTCTTCTGTTAAATCACCTGTAAAAAGGGGGCTATCCGCCCCCTTAGTTCAACTCTATTCGCACTACTGCTAAGCAGGGAATTCTGATAGCAGCGAAGTCGTCTCTTAAGATTCTTCCTTTGCAGCCTTTTTCTTGGCTGGGGCTTTCTTCTTAACAGCTGCCTTCTTCTTGGCAGGCGCCTTCTTCTTAACAGCCGCCTTCTTCTTGGCTGGTGCTTTCTTCTTCGCTGGAGC
>CAYGRR010000017.1:48440-54740 GCA_964352295.1 uncultured Pseudohongiella sp.
TCGGCAGCTGGCTTCTCGACTGGCTCGGCTTTGCTCTCGGGAGCAGGAGCTTCCGCTGGCGCCGCCTCAGTGGCTGGTGCAGCTTCAGCGGCTAGCGCTGCTTCTACAGCCGCTTCATCATCTACCTCGATGAATTCACTGCTGCTGCCCGCAGCACCATTCTTCTCGCGTCCTTCGATGCAGGCGCTGGCAATCGCTTCGACGTACAACTGAATCGCACGTATCGCGTCATCATTGCCTGGAATCACGGTGTTCACGCCGTCAGGATTGCTGTTGGTATCAACGATACCGATCACTGGAATTCTTAGGTTATTCGCTTCGGTAACTGCAATGCGCTCGTGATCTACATCGATCACGAATAGAGCGTCGGGAAGACCACCCATGTCCTTAATACCGCCTATGCTGCGTTCGAGCTTTTCTTTAGCGCGAGTGCGCATCAGCGCTTCTTTCTTGGTAAGACGGCTTAATGTGCCATCGGTCTCTTGCTGCTCAAGGTCTTTCAGTTTCTTGATTGAGCCACGGATCGTCTTGTAGTTCGTCAACATACCACCGAGCCAGCGGTGATTTACATACGGCATGCCTGCGCGTTCTGCTTCCTGCTTGACGATCTTGCCAGCCGCACGCTTCGTGCCGACGAAAAGAATTTTTCTTTTCTTTTCAGCAAGATAGGACACTTCTTCAAGGGCTGCGTTGAGCGCAGGTAAGGTGTGCTCGAGGTTGATGATGTGAATTTTGTTTCTGGAGCCAAATATATACTGCTCCATTTTTGGGTTCCAGTAGCGACACTGGTGCCCGAAATGGACTCCTGCACGGAGCATCTCTTTCATACTTACAGTCATGTTATATCCTTCGGTTTGGGTTAGGCCTCCATACACCCCATGGCTCAACCAATCTGAACAACTGCTTCAGAGAGGCACCCAGAACTCATGTGACGGTGCATGTGTGACGTTAGTTTAAGTTAAAATTCCGCTCTCAAAGGCCTCCAATTCCCAAGACTCTTGGTCGAGTTAGGGGTGGCAACCACGAAAACGCGCAGCTTTATACCACAATAGCGCTATCACTGAAAGGAATTATCACTTAGAGAATACGCGGCGAATGCCCTCAACAGCCCATTCCAAGCCGGTTTCGTCCACAGCTCAAAGCCGGAATCCGCTGTTACAACAGAGCCTCCTGCTTTACAATACCCAGCCTTTGCCACGAGCGGCAGCATTAGGACTATTTTAGCGAGCAATGACGATTCATATTAAGACAGCGGAAGATCTTGCGAAGATGCGCGTGGCGGGTAAATTGGCCGCCGAAGTGTTGGAGATGATCGGCCCTCACGTGCAACCGGGCGTTACTACCGGCGAGCTGGATACCCTCTGCCACAATCACATTGTCGATGTGCAGAAGGCCATCCCTGCCCCACTCAATTACAATGGTTTTCCGAAGTCGATCTGCACCTCGGTGAACCATGTCATCTGCCACGGTATTCCCAGCGACGGGAAGGTGCTCAAGTCCGGCGATATCGTCAATATCGATGTCACTGTCCTTAAAGATGGGTTCCACGGCGATACCAGTAAGATGTTCTGTGTAGGCGACGTGCCGGACCATGCGAAGCGCCTCATCAAGATCACCCAGGAATGCCTCTACAAAGCCATCGACATCGTCAGGCCGGGGGTTACCCTTGGTGATATCGGGCAGATTATTCAACAACATGGTGAAGCACACAATTATGCGATCGTGAGGGAATACTGCGGTCATGGCATTGGGCGGATCTTCCATGAGGAACCCCAGGTTCTCCATTTCGGCAGAGCCGGCACCGGCATGACCCTGGTCGAGGGCATGACCTTCACTATCGAACCCATGCTGAACGCCGGTACGCGCTTTACCAAGCTGTCCAATAAGGATGGCTGGACAGTCACAACCAAAGACCGAAGACTTTCGGCGCAATGGGAGCACACGATGGCAGTAACCCACGATGGTGTTGAAGTGTTTACACAACGCTCTGAAGAGACATTTTGAATCCCGATATTCTAGCGATTGACGAAAAATACAGCGACGAGGATTTCGAGCTGGGAACTAACCTGCTCGATGTGGCCAAGCTCCAGCAAGAGCTGAGCAGTTCCAGCAATAAAATTAAGTGCTTCAAGCAAGCCATCGAGACGGCCAGCACCATCCTGGATGAACGCTACAAGGCGAATCTCAGCATCACAGAGATAGTATCCGGCCGCGCCTGGCTCATAGATCAGATATTGAAGCTCGCCTGGCAGACCCAGCCTTGGCCTGACGAGAAGGACATCTCACTAGTCGCCGTCGGCGGCTACGGTCGCGGCGAACTGCTGCCCCACTCCGATATCGACCTGCTAATTCTTACCCGCAAGGACAACGCCAAGCGTTACAAGAGTTGCATCAGCTCATTCTGCACCCTGCTGTGGGACATCGGTCTAGAGATCGGGCAGAGCGTTCGCTCCATCAAGCAGTGCAAGAGCGAGGCGGTTAACGACATCACAGTCGCCACCGCGCTCATGGAATCTCGCACGATTTGCGGCCCCCCGGAGCTGCAGCGCGAGATGTATGCCCTGACCACAGGTAAACGCGTCTGGCCAATCAAGCAGTTCCTGCGTGCAAAATGGGACGAGCAGAATGCGCGCCATGAGAAATACCACGATATCGACTACGCGCTCGAGCCTAACGTCAAAACATCACCTGGCGGCCTACGCGACATCCAGACAATTGCCTGGGTAGCGAGGCGGCACTTCGGCGCCAGCACGTTCAAGGATCTAGTCGAGCTTGGCTTCCTGAAAGAATCCGAGATGACAATGCTCAACAAGGGGCAGCAGTTTCTGTGGAAGCTGCGCTACGGCCTGCACTATCTGGAAGGCCGACGCGAGGATCGCCTGCTCTTCGACAAGCAGCGAGAGCTCGCCAAACTGTTCGGGTACAAAGATGACAGCAAGAGTCTCGGCGTCGAGAAGTTGATGAAGCAGTACTACCGCGCCGTAGCCAATATGCGTGCGCTCAATGATGTGCTGCTGCAACATTTCGACGAGGCGATTCTGCGCGAGGGCGAACGCGTCAAGATTGAGAACATCAACAATCGCTTTCAGATACGCAACGACTACATCGAGGTGACATACCCCGAAGTGTTCAAGCGCTACCCTTCAGCGCTACTGGAAATCTTCGTACTGATGGCCCAGAACCCAAAGATACAGGCTATTCGCGCATCGACGATTCGTCTCCTGCGCGACAACAGACGCCTTATCGACGAGGAATATCGTCATGATATTCGAAACGTCACGCTGTTCATGGAGCTGCTGCGCTCGCCGCACAAGATGACTCTGCAGATTCGCAGGATGGCGCGCTACGGCATCCTCGGCAGATACCTGCCGGAATTCGAGCAGATAACGGGACAGATGCAACACGATCTATTTCATATCTACACGGTCGATGCGCACACGCTGCAGGTCGTCGAGAACATGCGCCTGTTCCGTCATCCCGATGCCGCCGAGAAATACCCCGTGGCAGCGCATATCTACAAGAATCTGCCGAAGGTGGAACTGTTGTATATCGCAGGCCTTTACCACGACATAGCCAAGGGGCGCGGCGGCGATCACTCAGCCCTGGGTATGGAAGATGCTGAAAATTTCTGCGTGAGGCATCGACTCAGTAGTTGGGATACCAAGCTCGTGGTCTGGCTAGTCAGCAAGCATCTGTTTATGTCGATGACAGCGCAGCGCAGAGACATCAGCGACCCGGAAGTGATTCGCGATTTCGCTACACTGGTCGGCGACAAGCTGCATCTGGATTACCTCTACACGATGACAGTGGCAGACATACGCGCGACGAATCCTGAACTGTGGAACAGCTGGCGCGCGAGCCTGATGAAGCAGCTGTATCTGAACACCAAGCGCGCCCTGAGGCTAGGACTCGAGAATCCATTAGAGCGCGAGGAACGCATTGCGGATAAGAAAGAAACTGCTCTGAACAAGCTCGTCGAGCACGGCATAGCGACAGATCGCATTCAACAGATTTGGGCGAATGCGAACGATGAATATTTCCTACGCGAGTCATCCGCGAATATTTTCTGGCACACGGAGGCGATTGCCTCATTCACTGGCTCGGGTGCGCTCGTCTCTACCAGTGAACTAATGCAGAACACCGTCGAGGGTGCTACACAGATCTTTATCTACACGAAGAATAGCAACTTCCTGTTCGCGAAGAGCGCCGCCGCCTTCGAGAAACTTAATCTGAATATTCAAGGCGCGCGCATCTTCACCTCGGACAATGACTACTGCATGGATACCTACACGGTGCTGGAGTCATCGGGCAAGCCTGTCGGCGAGAACCCCAAGCGACTCGCCGAAATAGAAAGAGTGGTCACCGAGTATCTCAACGCCGATATGGCGGCGATAACACCCTCGAACATTCGGCGCAGCCGCAAGGACAAGTACTTTAGCCACGGCGTCGAGATCAACTGGCTTAACTCTCCGGGTAAGAAGTATTCAACAGTCGAGATTAACTGCCCAGACCAATCGGGCATTCTCGCCAGCATCGGCAAGGTGTTTGCGAACAATCAGGTCAATCTCATAGACGCTCGTATCACGACTCTAGGCGAACGCGTTGAAGACTTGTTCTTCGTTACCGATGCATCGGTCAAACCGATCGAGGATGAAGCGATTATTACTAAGATTAAGAGCGAGCTGACGTCCGAACTGGAACAGCGACTGAATAGCTAGATCATACTCTAGGGCATTGCATAAACACCCATGACTACCCTCTACGGAATTAACAACTGCGACACCGTCAAGAAGACGCGAAAGCTCTTGGACGAGGCAGGTGTGGAATACGCATTCCATGATTACAAGAAACTCGGCTGCGACGCAGCGCTTGCCAGAGTTTTTCTAAAACACTTCGATTACACGGAACTCGTAAACACTCGAGGGACCACCTGGCGAAAGCTGCCCGATGCGGTTAAACAAGGCCTCAACGAAGCCTCCGCGATCAAACTGATGACCGAGAATAACTCGATCATCAAGCGCCCCATCATCGAGAGCGAGGGCAAATGGCTCCTCGGCTTCGATAGAGAAAAGATTGAAGAATTAGTGCTGGATTGAGCAACAAGGATCACGATTACATGACTACTGCAACACTACACAGCCTGGGTTTCGGCCTGGCAACGCACAATGCGAAACACGAGATCATCGAAGTATTCTATCCGCAGCCGGTGATTAGCCCTGCTACGACGCTGTCCGAATTACTCCTTAACCACTGCAAAGCTCAGCCGGGCAAAAACTGCGTCATCGAGATCGACGAGCGCTCAGCTACCGCACTCGCCGCTGCATTGCGCGCCGAGAAATTTTCAGAGCATGCCGATCTAGTTTTGCAGATGAGCGCGGGTCAGGGCCAACTTATTCTGTGCCTGCTGGCGGAGGATAGCGCGCCGGCCAGCGTAGCCGAGGCCTATCTTAAGCTTCACCTGCTTTCTCACCGGCTGGCCAAGCCCCATTCGCTAAACCTCAATGGCCTATTCGCCGTTCTGCGTAACCTTGCTTGGACCAATGAGGGAGCGATCGACCTAGAGGAGCTGCCCGAACGCCAATTGCAGGCAAGACTGCGCGGTGAGACCCTCGAGGTCGCCTCCGTTGATAAATTTCCCAAGATGACGAGTTATGTAGTTCCTGCAGGCGTGCGCATTGCTCACACGGCGCGCGTGAGGCTAGGAGCCTATCTAGGAGCAGGTACGACGGTGATGCACGAGGGCTTCGTGAACTTCAATGCGGGCACCGAGGGCCCCGCGATGGTAGAGGGCAGAATCTCGGCAGGTGTCATGATCGGGGCAAATAGCGATCTAGGTGGAGGCTGCAGCACCATGGGCACGCTCTCCGGTGGCGGCACACAGATCATCTCGGTGGGCGAGAACTGCCTGATCGGCGCCAATGCCGGCATAGGTATCCCGCTAGCGAATGGCTGCACGGTCGAGGCCGGCTTGTATCTAACCGCTGGCACCAAACTGAATGTGCTAGGTCAGGATGGCGCCTTACTGAAGACGGTGAAGGCGAAGGAACTGGTGGGTGTCGAGAATTTACTGTTCAGGCGCAATTCTCTCTCGGGCAGCGTGGAATGCATTCCACTAAAGTCATCTATAAGCCTTAACGATGATCTACACAGTCACAATTAGAATCGTCAGCAGCGTAGCTGTGGACAGACAAGCATTTAGAGCGGAACTGATAACACCATGAGCGACACTCAGGCCTAAGCGCAGCAACTCATTCAACTCCACTCGGTGACGCCCACCGATGCGGGCAGTCAGGAATTGAA
>CAYGRR010000018.1:0-31494 GCA_964352295.1 uncultured Pseudohongiella sp.
TCGGAATTCGAATCCCATAACGTCTTGTTAGCACTAGCGAAATTGGATCTGTGGCACGTGCAGATAGACCTCGGCAAGCTGACCGTTCGTTTCATGGAGCATCAGGAGAAGAAGGGTGGCGATGCTTTGGGCGTTGACGATTTTGTGCGCGCGGAACTGGCCTATCTCGACGGCGTAAATAAAAATCCTATCAAGAAATGTCAGCACGTCGTGCTCTACGGTTTTGGCCGTATCGGCAGATTGATGGCGCGCCTGCTCATCGAGCGCACCAGCACGGCCGAAATCATGCAGCTCAAGGCGATAGTCGTAAGACCCGGTGGCGAGGGCGACCTGCGCAAACGCGCGAGTCTGTTCATGAATGACTCGGTCCACGGCGCGTTCCAGGGAACGCTGCGTGTCGATGAGGAGACCAATAGCCTGATCGCCAACGGTAATGAGATTAAGGTTATTTACGCGAATAGTCCCGAAGAGGTCGACTACACCCAATACGGCATCGAAGATGCCATGATCATCGATAACACTGGCATGTGGCGAGACCGGGAAGGACTCTCGCGGCATCTGGCGTCGAAGGGCGCTGCGAAAGTGCTGCTAACCGCGCCTGGCAAGGGTGATCTGAAGAATATCGTGTACGGCATTAACGACGATCAGATTGAAGAAAGCGACACGATTATAACTGCCGCCTCCTGCACGACGAACGCGATAGCCCCAGTGTTGAAGGTGGTCAACGACAGATTCGGCATCCAGAAGGGCCATGTCGAGACCGTGCATGCCTACACTAATGATCAGAATCTTATCGACAACTACCACAAGGGCAGTCGTCGCGGGCGTTCTGCCGCATTGAATATGGTGCTGACGGAGACCGGTGCTGCGAAGGCGGTAGTGAAGGCGATTCCGGAACTGGAAGGCAAATTAACTGGCAATGCGATCCGCGTTCCGATTCCCAACGTTTCTATGGCTATCATGAATCTGACGCTAGAGAAGGGCACCACGCGGGACGAGCTCAATGCGTTCCTTAAGGATATCGCGCTGCATTCCAAGCTGCAGAATCAGATCAGTTACACCGAGTCACAAGATGCGGTGTCTAGTGATTTCGTGGGTAGTCGAGAGGCTGGCATAGTGGACAGCAATGCCACTATCGTTAATGACAACCATGTGGTTCTCTATCTGTGGTATGACAATGAATTTGGTTACTGTTGTCAGGTTGGGAGAATGGTCTACAAGATGGCAGGCATCATCTATCAGCAATATCCTCTAGAGGAATAGCTAGCGTCTGCAATTTACCGCGTTAGCCAGCGTGAGCTGGCTATTTCAGGGGCATAGACCTATAATGCGCCCCGCTTGAAACGCGGTCGACAGAATCCAAAACACACAGGTTTTTTCTAAGTTGTCATGTTGCAGTCATGGCGGCGGATGTAAGTTTTAGTCGGACTGCTAACACGCTAAATAGCGCTTAAATTGACACAATGATCAGAACAAAACGTGGGCTGAATCTTCCGATTTCCGGAGCGCCAGAGCAGGTGCTAGGAGAGGCTAGGTCGACGCGGTCGGTTGCGTTATTAGGTTGCGACACCATCGGCCTGAAACCAACTATGCTCGTCGCCGAAGGGGATAGCGTGCTCCTCGGTCAGGCGCTGTTTCGCGACAAGAATAATCCAACGGTTAACTTCACCTCCCCCGGCTGCGGCCGCGTCAGCGCGATCCATCGCGGTTATCAGCGCAAACTCCTCTCTGTGGTTATTGAATTGGAAGAGGAGGGAAAGCCGGGAGAGCAGGTCGAGTTACCTTCCTATTCGGATGCCCAGCTTAAAGACCTGGCACGGGAAACGCTGCAAGCGGACCTGCTCGCCTCCGGCCTGTGGACCAGCCTGCGCACACGCCCTTTCAGCAAAGTGGCAGATCCCTCCAAGCCGGCCCATTCGCTGTTTATCAACGCGATGGATACGAATCCGTTGGCGGCGAATCCGAGTGTTGTTCTGCAGGATCAACTCAGCGACTTCGTGCTCGGCGTAAACCTGCTCTCCAAATTGCCCCAGCAGCACACCTATGTCTGCGTAGATCGCAAGGTGGATGGCTTGCTTCAGGATCAAGAGCTAGCCGACGGCGTCAGGGTGCAGGAATTTCGAGGTCCGCATCCCTCCGGTCTAACCGGCACGCACATTCATTATCTGGAACCGGCTGGTCTGGCCAAGCCAATCTGGTCGCTTAACTATCAAGACGTGATCGCCATCGCCAAGCAGTTTCGCACGGGCAAGATTAGCGTGGAGCGCGTCATTTCCCTCGCGGGGCCGCAGGTGAGCGAGCCGCGCCTGCTGCATACCCGTGTCGGCGCCGACCTGCGCGCACTGTGCGCCGGTGAGCTGCTGCCACATGAGAGCCGCATCATCTCCGGGTCAGTTTTGGCGGGGCGAACGGCGGCGGGTGCCGAGAGTTATCTGGGCCGTTACCACCTGCAGGTCTCTGTGCTGCGTGAGGGCAGAGAGCGTCCGCTGCTGGGCTATCTTTCTCCCGGCGCAAATCGCCACTCGGTGATGGGGATCTACATTTCTGGCATCGACAAGGATAAGCGACACGCCATGTCCACGAGCACACAGGGCAGCGATAGGGCGATGGTGCCGATCGGTGCCTACGAGAAGATCATGCCCCTGGATATTCTTCCTACTCAGCTGCTGCGCGCGCTAATAGTCGGCGATATCGAGACAGCACAGAATCTCGGCGCGCTCGAGCTTGAAGAGGAAGACCTGGCGCTTTGCAGCTATGTCTGCCCCGGCAAATACGAGTACGGTCCCATCTTGCGTGACAATCTCACGCGCATCGAGAAGGAGGCATAACCGCCAATGGGACTCCGCCGAATACTGGATGATATGGAGCCGCACTTTACCAAGGGCGGCCGCTTCGAGTCCTGGTACGCCTTGTACGAGGCTGTCGATACTATTTTCTATACGCCCAGCAAGGTCACGATAGCCGAACCTCACGTGCGCGATGGCATTGATCTGAAGCGGGTGATGATAACGGTGTGGTTCGCCGCGTTCTTCCCCATGTTCTATGGCATGTACAACATCGGGTTTCAGGCGAACAGCGCGATCGTAGCCATGGGGCTCGATGGCAGCGGCGATTGGCACGAGGTGATTATCGCAGCGCTAGCAGGGCACGACCCTGCCAGCCTCTGGGATAATTTTGTCTACGGCGCCGCGCACTATATTCCAATTTATGTCGTCGTGTTCATCGTCGGTGGCTTCTGGGAAGTGTTGTTCGCGATGAAGCGCGGGCATGAGATCAACGAAGGCTTCTTCGTGACTTCCATATTGTTCACGCTGATCGTGCCTCCGGATATTCCGCTGTGGCAGGCAGCCCTGGGCATCAGTTTCGGGGTTGTAGTCGGCAAGGAAGTCTTTGGCGGCACCGGCAAGAATTTCCTGAATCCGGCACTAACCGGCCGCGCGTTTCTGTTCTTTGCCTACGCGCCGCAGATGTCGGGCGATGCTGTCTGGACCGCCGTGGACGGATTCAGCGGGGCGACGCCGCTCAGCCAGATTGCCGCCGAAGGCCTGCCGGCGATCGCGGTGGCAACCGGGCGCGAGCTTGAGTGGCTGGATGCCTTCTTCGGGCAGATGCAAGGTTCGATCGGCGAAACATCGACGCTTGCGATCCTGCTGGGCGCCTGTGTGTTACTGATCACTCGAATCGCCTCCTGGCGCATCATGCTCGGTGTCTTCCTGGGGATGTGCGCCACCGCCACGCTATTTAACTTCATCGGTTCCGAGACGAACCCTGCCTTCGCGACACCGTGGTATTGGCACTTCGTGCTAGGCGGCTTCGCCTTCGGCATGGTGTACATGGCCACAGATCCGGTTTCCGCCTCCATGACCAGCACGGGTAAGTGGGTATTCGGTGCGCTGATCGGCTTCATGATCGTGCTGATTCGTGTGGTCAATCCGGCGTATCCCGAGGGCACTATGCTCGCCATTCTGTTTGCGAATCTGTTCGCGCCGCTAATCGATTACTTCGTGGTGAAGGCGAATGTAAGTAGAAGGAGAGCGCGCGGTGTCCTCTAAAGATTCTACCAAGCGAACCCTGATCGTCGCGCTTAGTCTCTGCGTGGTCTGCTCTATTGTCGTGTCGGGCACGGCGGTAGTGTTAAAGCCCATGCAGGACAGAAATCGTGTTCTGGACAGAAACAAGAATATTCTCAGCGCTGCCGGGCAGTTCGATCCGCAGCAGGACGACAATGCCGTAGTAGCAGAGCGATTTAGCAGATTCACGCCCTATGTCATTGACCTCAGTCAGCAGCGTGTGCTGGACGATGCACAGCTGGAGCAGTTACAGATTGATCCCGAAACCTATGATCAGCGTGTTGTTATCAACGATCCTGACTATTCAGAGGCGTTGGGGAGAGAGGAAGACGTAGCGAACATCAAGCGGCGGGTAATCTATCCGATGATCTATGTCGTTAGCGATGATGAGGGAATTGAAACTATTGTCGTGCCGGTAAGCGGCTACGGGCTCTGGGGAATTCTCTACGGCTTCCTGGCGCTTGAGGGCGATGCGAACACGGTGAAGGGATTGGCGTTCTATGAATTGAAGGAAACGCCGGGCCTCGGTGCCGAAGTAAGAAATCCCCGGTGGCGTGCATTGTGGCCCGGTAAGAAAATATATGACGAGAGTGGTGACGTAGCGCTGCGCGTTGTTAAGGGTCAGGGCAGTGGTGACTTTCAGATCGACGGTCTGTCTGGCGCGACGCTGACAAGCCGTGGCGTCGATGATTTGGTTCAGTACTGGCTAGGCGATGATGGCTACGGGCCTGTATTAACGCAGCTACGCGAGAGGGGTTTGTAGAGCGAATGACTTATGAATCTTTGCAGAATGGTGTGAAAACATGAGTAGTGTCAAGAAGATACTATTAACGCCGCTATTCGAGAACAATCCGATAGCGTTGCAGATACTCGGTGTCTGTTCGGCGCTGGCGGTGACCACGCAATTGAGCGTGACGCTAGTGATGTGCGTCGCGCTGACAACGGTGACGGCGTTCTCCAATCTGTTCATCTCGATGATTCGTAATCACATGCCTTCTAGCATTCGTATCATTGTACAGATGACTATCATCGCCTCGTTGGTTATCGCGGTTGATCAATTCCTGCAGGCATTCGCCTATGAGATCAGCAAGAATCTGAGCGTGTTCGTCGGCCTTATCATTACCAATTGCATCGTCATGGGTCGAGCCGAGGCCTTCGCGATGAAGAATCCGCCGGGCTTGAGTTTTCTCGACGGCATAGGCAATGGTCTTGGGTATTCCCTCGTGCTCATCGTAGTCGCCTCGTTTAGAGAGTTATTCGGTTCTGGCAGCCTGCTCGGTTTTCAGGTTCTACCGCTGATCGAGAACGGCGGCTGGTATCAGGCTAATGGATTGATGCTGCTGTCGCCGAGTGCCTTCTTCATCATTGGTTTCTTCATCTGGGCGCTGCGCAGTGTGAAGAAAGACCAGGTTGAGGTGTCCGAGTATCGAATGGCCTCTCATAGCAACAAAGAGGGTGCGTTCTAGTGGAACAGTTACTCAGTCTTTTCGTTCAGGCAGTTTTTATCGAGAACATGGCCTTGCAGATGTTCTTGGGCATGTGCACCTTTCTCGCGGTCTCCAAGAAGGTAGAGACTGCTATCGGTCTCGGTGTTGCCGTGGTCGTCGTGCAGGTGATTACGGTGCCGGCAAACAACATAATCTTTAACCAACTCCTGCGTGAGGGAGCATTGGATTGGCTGGGTATGCCGGAGTTGTCGCTGCAGTTCCTCGGTCTGCTCTGCTACATCGGGGTGATCGCGGCGATCGTGCAGATCCTGGAGATGTTCCTCGATAAGTATGTGCCCGCCCTCTATAACGCCTTGGGTGTTTTCCTGCCGTTAATCACAGTGAACTGCGCGATACTCGGCTCCACACTCTTCATGGTTGAGCGCGACTACTCGTTTCCGGAGAGCGTGGCCTTTGGTCTGGGCTCCGGATTTGGCTGGGCGTTGGCGATCGTCGCTCTCGCCGGCATACGCGAGAAACTCAAGTACAGCGATGTGCCGGAAGGCCTTCGCGGCCTTGGTATAACATTTATAACAGTTGGCCTGATGTCACTAGGCTTTATGTCGTTAAGCGGCGTTTCTCTGTAGACAGAACTAAGAAGTAGAAGTAACTAAATAGATGATAGATATCACAACAATATTCGGCGGCGTCGCACTGTTCACTACGATTGTGATGTTGCTGGTCGGCGTTATTCTATTCGCTCGCTCGAAGCTGGTCACCACTGGCGAGATACGCATCGAGATCAATAACGATCCAGAGCGATCGATCACCGTGCCTGCGGGTGGCAAATTATTAAACACACTTGCGGACGCTGGGATCTTCCTGTCCTCGGCCTGCGGTGGCGGTGGTACCTGTGCGCAGTGTAAGTGTCAGGTAGTAGAGGGCGGCGGCTCGATGCTGCCTACCGAGACCGGTCATTTCACTCGAGGTCAGGCGAAAGACAACTGGCGCCTCTCCTGCCAGGTGGCAGTTAAGCAGGACATGAAGATACAGGTCGCTCCGGAGTTTTTCGGTGTGAAGCAGTGGGAGTGCACCGTGCGCTCCAACAACAACGTAGCCACTTTTATTAAGGAATTAGTGTTAGAGATTCCGGACGGCGAGAGCGTGGACTTCAGGGCGGGCGGCTATGTGCAGTTAGAGGTGCCGCCCCATGTCGTCAAGTACAGCGACTTCGATATCGGCGAGAAGTACCGGGGAGACTGGGAGCACTTTGGCCTGTTTAACCATGTCTCGAAGGTAAACGACACGACGATACGGGCCTACTCCATGGCGAACTACCCAGACGAGAAGGGTGTCATCAAGTTCAATATCCGCATAGCGACGCCGCCGCCGCGGACAAACTTTCCTCCCGGCAAGATGTCATCCTATGTGTTTAGCCTTAAGCCCGGCGACAAGGTGAAGGTGTTCGGTCCCTTCGGTGAGTTCTTCGCGAAGGACACCGATGCGGAGATGGTGTTCATAGGCGGCGGTGCAGGCATGGCCCCTATGCGCTCGCACATTTTCGATCAGCTGCGCAGACTGCACAGCCATCGCAAGATCAGTTTCTGGTATGGCGCGCGTAGCATGCGCGAGATGTTTTACGAAGATGACTACAACACACTTGCCGCAGAGAACGACAATTTTGAGTGGCATATCGCTCTGTCTGATCCGCAGCCCGAGGATAACTGGTCGGGAATGACCGGTTTCATCCACAACGTGGTGCTCGAGAACTATCTTCAGAATCATCCCGCCCCGGAAGACTGCGAATACTATATGTGTGGGCCGCCGATGATGAATGCGGCAGTCATTAAGATGCTGAAGGATTTGGGTGTAGAAGACGAGAACATCGCTCTCGATGAATTCTCCTAAAGGCAACGCCGTCCCTCAGGAGGCACTGCTCACGGCTAAGGGCTTACCGGCATGAAAGAGTTGCTCAAACGGCATAGCTTCTCCGCAACCTTTCTGGTGCTGTTTCTGGGCTCGGTTTTCCTCTTCACCGGTGGTGGCGAGGAGATTCAGCAGCTGAATGGCTCGACCATGGGTACGAGCTACCAGGTGCAGATCGTCGACATGCCCGACGCTATCACGGCCGAAGACCTTGCCGCAGAGATAGGCGCATTGTTGACCCAGCTCGATACCGGCATCTTTTCTACCTATGCGAGCAACTCCGAGCTGTCTCGGTTCAATCGACATGGCGTAAACATTCCCTTCATCGCCTCGCGGGAGATGATCGACGTACTGCTCATGGCTCAGGAGATATCCGCGCTGAGCGGCGGAGCCTTCGATGTTACCGTCGGTCCGCTAGTCAATCTCTGGGGCTTCGGCCCGGAATTGGCGGTGTTCGAGACCGTGCCTACACAGGCGCAGATCGATGCGGCGCGCAGGCGAGTGGGATTCGAATTTCTGCGTATCAGCCCCGCGAATCAGGAGATCCGCAAGACGCGAGATGTGTACGTCGACCTCAGCGCTATCGCGAAGGGTTATGCGGTAGACAAGCTGGCGGAGTATCTCGATGGGGTCGGTGTCGAAAACTATTTCCTGGAGATTGGCGGCGAGCTGAAGATCAAGGGCTCAAAACCCGATGCCGAAGGTTGGGTGCCAGCGATAGAGGCGCCGGTAGACACGGCGTCTCAGGTGTATCAGATATTCTATAGCCGGGGTGATAATATCGCGGTGGCGGGCTCCGGTGACTACAGAAATTATTTCGAGGAGCAGGGGCAGCGCTTTTCCCATGAGATCGATCCACGCAGTGGCAGACCCGTCACCCATCGCCTGGCCGCTGCCTATGTGATCGATACCTCAACGGCGCGGGCGGATGCACTGGCGACGACTTATATGATCCTAGGGCCAGAGGCGGCCGAGTCGCTGGCGACCAGGCAGGGGCAGGCGGTGTATTTTATCTACAAGGGCGAGGGAGATGCATTCGAGGACTACGTCAGCCCAGAATTCAGTCGCTATCTCGGTAGCAGTGCGCAGTGAACGAAAATTAAGGTGAGTGTGAGATGACAAGTTTCCTAATTACATTCCTCGTCATGGCCTTGGTCATACTAATCATGTCGGTCGGCGTCCTGTTCGGCCGCAAGCCAGTGCAAGGATCCTGCGGTGGAATGAATGCTATCGACGGGCTGAACGAATGTGAGATCTGCGGCGGCGAACCGCAAAAGTGCAAAGAGTTTTCGGGAGAGGCAAGTTCCAACGCTAAGTAGGAGAGTCGATTCATACTCGAGCTCCCGATTAGCTAGCAGGATTCAATCGGCGACCACTAGCTGCAAACTAAACCAGCCGCTAGTGAGTCACCAACCACAGGAAGAGAATTCCGAGAGTTATCATGCAGAAAGAACACTTTGACATTATCGTGATTGGAAGTGGCCCCGCCGGTGAGGCCGCTGCGATGAACGCGAAGAAGAAGGGGCGTACCGTCGCCGTCGTGTGTGATCTGGAGTATGTCGGTGGCAGCTGTACGCATTATGGAACGATACCCTCCAAGGCGCTGCGTCATTCCGTAAAAGAAGTCATGCAGTTCAATGCGAACCCGATGTTCAGGGATTTGGGTGACGCTAGGAAACTAAGCTTTCAACAGGTACTGAAGCATGCGGATCGCGTCGTCTACGAACAGGTGCAGATGCGCACCGATTTCTATGACAGAAATCGAATACCTATCTATAAAGGAAGGGCGAGTTTCCTGGATAAGCATACGATCAAGCTCGTCGGCAAGCGCAAGAAGTTATCGGCGAACTATTTCATTATAGCGACAGGCTCTAGCCCCTATCATCCTCCGGGTGTGGATTTCTCGCACCCGCGCGTCTTCGACAGCGACACGATTCTCGATATGGATTTCTCGCCCCGCAAGGTGACCGTGATGGGGGCAGGTGTCATTGGTTGTGAGTACGCCTCTATATTCGGAGGGCTGGGCTGCAAGGTCGAGCTCATAAACCCCTCGTCGGGCCTTCTGACTTTTCTCGACAACGAGATTTCTGACGCCCTGAGCTATCACCTTCGAAACCTTGGTGTGCGCAGTCGGCACAACGAAGAGTTTCAAAAAATGGAGTGCTTCGATGATCACATCGTGACCTATCTGAAGTCGGGCAAGAAGATTCGTAGCGATGCGATCCTGTGGGCAAACGGCAGGAGCGGCAACACGAAGAACCTTGGCCTTAATCTCATTGGCCTCGAGACCAACAGTCGTCAGCAGCTGGCGGTGAATGATAAGTATCAGACATCGGTTAAGAATATCTATGCGGCCGGCGATGTTATCGGCTGGCCTTCGCTGGCGGGCGCGGCTTACGATCAGGGCAGGGCGGCCTGCAACGCGATCGTCGCGCCAGAGCAGTGCTACCACGTCGAGCAGGTGGCTACGGGTATTTATACGATCCCGGAGATAAGCACGCTAGGTGCAACCGAGCAGGAGCTCACCGAGCAGAAGATTCCCTACGAGGTTGGCAAGGCATTCTTTAAGAATACAGCGCGAGCCCAGATCACCGGCGAGCAGGTCGGCATGCTGAAGCTGATCTTTCACTTCGAAACGCTCGAGTTACTAGGCATTCACTGCTTCGGCGACCAGGCGTCGGAGATCGTCCACATCGGTCAGGCCATCATGCGCCAGAGCGCGCCGGCCAACACCATGAAGTACTTTCTGACCACGACCTTTAACTACCCGACCATGGCCGAGGCCTATCGCACGGCGGCTCTGGACGGTTTGAACCGGGTGTTCTGAGATCGCTCCTGAGGGCTTGCCTCCGGCGCAGAGATACAGAATTGGCACCGTCTTGGCCCTTGCTAAGACTCAGAAACAGCGTTAGTTTGTTCGCTAATGTAAACAGCATAAAAGTGGGCTGCGGCCCGCGTCAGTAGGAGAATAACAATGATAAGAACTGCCAGAGATATTCTAAAAGACAAAGGCGGTCACATGGTCACAATCAATTCCGACTCGACTATCTATCAGGCGCTAACGATCATGACCCAGAACAAGGTGGGTTCCATCGTCATCCTCGAGGAAGAAAAGATCGTGGGCATCTGGACCGAGCGAGACTTGATGTTCCGCGCGATGGAGGAGGGCTTCAATCCCAGAACCGCACGCCTGAAAGACAATATGAGCGTGAATATCATTTCTGCGAACGTGGAAGAGCAGGCCTATCAGCTCGCCGATAAATTTCTGGGCCGGCGCGTCCGTCACCTATTAATAGAAGAAGGAGGTGAATACATAGGCCTGCTTTCGGTAGGCGATGTCATGAAGGCTAATCTGCAGCAAAAGAACGAAGAGTTTGAAGCCTTGAATCAAATGGTTAGCTTGGAGTATTACGAGAACTGGAAAGAAATTCAGTCGCAGCGTTAATTCCAACTGTCAATCGCGGGCTGTCAACAGCGCTGTGAATATTCTCGCAGCCCTCACGGTGCCTGCGCTGGGGGAGACAAAACGCTTGCTATCAAGAGGCTATGCGTGTAAATTTTCTAGCGATATTTAGTGTCAGACCTGTCTAGAGTTGTGGCAAGATTTACAAGCAGACAGGGCGCTATCAAGGTTCCAAATAATAACAATGAGAGCCCACATTCTCGGCCTGACCTTCATCACCTCGTTCTAGATTCTTAGAACAAGTCAGCTAATTGGGCTCCCAAAAGAGTGGTTAATCTCTATGGGTAGTGACATACAGTCCCTGGCATTCCCTGCCAAAGCTTATGATTGCATTCTGAATCAGGCTGCTGGGCTAACTTCCCTCGAAATTCTGCACCCCCATTTAAAATTCCGACCCCATTTTGCAGTACACACCCTGGTCTCTTCGACTGTGCGTAGTAGCACGCAGCGAGCGACGCGGTGTGTTGAATTACACTCGACAGGCTCAGAAGGGGCAGTTATTGCGTAGTAGGTGTTAATGATTCAGCAGTCATAGAATGAGTTCTTAACTGAATTCGATTCGATGTGAATCCAGTAGACCGTGGGCCTGAAGCTTGTCGGGATGTTTGGAGTTAAGTGCTTGGAATTACCTAACGAAATGGTAGACGGCTTGAGGCCGTTCCTCTTTTACCTCGCCCTGGTGTTGGCTGTCGTAGTCATCATGCTTGGGCTCTCCTATTTCCTTGGGCAGCGCAAGACCGCCCATCATAAAAACCTTCCCTTCGAGTCCGGCATCGTCTCGGTCGGCAGTGCCCAGTTTCGGATCTCGGTGCATTTCTACCTGCCGGCCATACTGTTCATCATCTTCGATCTTGAAGTCGTCTTCCTGTTCGCTTGGGCGGTAGCCGTTCGCGAGGCCGGCTGGCCAGGGTTCATCGAAATAACCGTATTCATATTCATCCTAGTGGCCGCCTTGTTCTATCTCTGGCGCATAGGCGCGATCGATTGGCGCACACTCACGCAGAAGCGGGAGCTGAAGACGCTCTCCGGCCCCGGTGGTGTGACCAACAAAAAGGAATTCAAACTATGAGTTGGGAACTGCAGAAAGCAGAAGATGCCTCGTCTCCACAGCCCGGCGGCAGCGCCATGGATGAGTTTATTCGGCGCAATGTGGTCATGGCGAACCTGGAGGACATGGTGTCCTGGGGTCGCAAGAACTCCATCTGGCCCTTCAACTTCGGTCTTTCCTGCTGCTATGTGGAGATGGCCACAGCCTTTACCAGCCGACACGATCTGGCGCGCTTCGGCGCGGAGGTGATTCGGGGCACGCCGCGTCAGGCAGACATGATCGTCATCGCGGGCACCGTGTTCCGTAAGATGGCGCCGGTCGTGAAGCTCTTGTATGAGCAGCTTCTGGAGCCGAAATGGGTCATTTCCATGGGCTCCTGCGCGAATTCCGGTGGCATGTACGATATTTACTCGGTGGTGCAGGGCGTGGACAAGTTCCTGCCCGTGGATGTCTATGTTTCTGGCTGCCCACCGCGTCCCGAGGCGCTATTGCAGGGCCTAATACTGCTACAGGAGTCGATAGGCAGGGAGCGGCGGCCGCTGAGTTGGGTGATCAACGATCAAGGCATTATTCAGAAGGAGGCTAACCCGGTGCAGCGCATCGTGCGTGGGCCAGAGCGCATTGCCGCGACCGAGCTTAGGTCGCCGAATGATGTTTAATAAACAGAATATTAACAAGTAGTTAAAGAGATTAGATAAAGTAGATTATCGTGATAGCCAGCGCACCGAACAGCAGTCAATCCACTGATCAGGGCCACGCCGCCCTGGAGCAGCTACGCCAGCAGCATGGCAGTCTCATCGTGGCCGAACAGGCCACCTGCGATGGCATGCCGACGGTGTGGGTTGAGCGGCAGAATCTCGATACGGTATTGCGTGTTCTGCGCGAAGAGACCACGCCACGCTTCGAGATGCTGTTCGACCTCACCGCCATCGATGAGCGGCTGCGTAGCCACCGGGCAGGGCAGCCGGATAGCGAGTTCACCGTCGTCTACCACCTCATGTCCTTCACCGGGAACTGTGACTTCCGTATAAAGGTCGCCCTACAGGACAACGATCTCACTATTCCTAGCATCTACCGCCTCTGGCCCAACGCGAATTGGTACGAGCGCGAGGCCTGGGACATGTTCGGCATCAAGTTCGAGGGTCACCCGAACCTCTACCGCATCGTGCTACCGCCTACCTGGAAGGGGCACGCGCTGCGCAAGGAGCATCCGGCTCGAGCGACTGAGATGGAGCCCTTTACCCTGACGGACGATCAGGAAGACTACGAACAGGCGGCGCTCAAGTTCAAGCCGGAAGAGTGGGGCATGAAGCGGGAATCGGCGAATTCCGAGTTTATGTTCCTCAATCTTGGTCCTAACCATCCGAGTGTGCACGGGGCGTTTCGCATCGCTCTGCAGCTGGACGGTGAGATTCTCGTCGATGCGGTGCCGGATATCGGTTACCACCACCGCGGCGCCGAGAAGATGGGCGAGCGTCAGTCCTGGCACACCTATATTCCCTATACCGATCGCATCGACTACCTGGGCGGCGTCCTGAACAACCTGCCCTATGTCATGGCGGTGGAGAAGATGGCGGGCATTGAGGTACCGGAGCGCGTGAAGGTTATCCGCGTCATGCTCTCCGAGATGTTCCGCATCTGCAGCCATCTATTGTTCTACGGCACGTTCGCGCAGGACGTTGGTCAGCTCTCTCCAATCTTCTATATGTTTGTGGAGCGTGAGCGCATCTTCAATATCATCGAGTCGATCTGCGGCGCACGCATGCATCCGGGTTGGTTTCGAATCGGCGGCGTAGCGCAGGACCTGCCGAACGGCTGGGAGAAGCGCATTCAGGAGTTGCTGGACTTTATGCCGGCGCGTCTGGACGAATACGACAGCATGGTGATGAATAACGGCATCTTGAAACGACGAACCCAGGGCGTCGGTATGTATGACACGAACGAGGCGCTGAGCTGGGGTGTGACCGGTGCCGGCTTGAGAGCGACGGGACTGGAATGGGATTTCCGCAAGCAGCGGCCCTATAGCGGCTATGAAAACTTCGAGTTCGATGTGCCCATTGCGGTCAACGGGGATTGTTATGATCGCTGCGCCGTGCGTGTGGAAGAGATGCGTCAGAGTCTGCGCATCATCAAGCAGTGTATGGACAATATGCCGTCGGGGCACTATAAGTCAGACCATCCACTGACTACGCCGCCACGCAAAGAGAACACGATGCAGGACATCGAGACGCTGATCAATCACTTCCTGAGTGTCAGCTGGGGGCCGGTGATTCCGCCGAATGAGGTGACGGTCGCGGTCGAGGCAACGAAAGGCATTAACAGCTACTATTTGGTGAGCGATGGCAGCACAACGTCTTATAGAACACGAATACGCACGCCGTCGTTTGCACACCTGCAGATGATTCCGGAGATTTCCAGAGGCTTCATGGTCTCGGATCTTATCGCCATCATCGCAAGCATCGACTTCGTGATGGCGGACGTGGACAGGTAGAGAAGAAGACAGATGAGTCAACAAGTCATAGCAAGTACAGCGAAGAGGGCGCGTAGCTTAACCGCCCAGGAGATCGCGGAGATAGAGCACGAGATGACGCTGTATCCAGATAAAAAGGCGGTAGGTCTGGAGGCGCTGAAGATCGTACAGAAGCATCAGGGATGGGTCTCCGACGAGAGCCTCCTCGCGATCGCGAAGTACTTGGAGATTCCCGTGGCCGATCTCGAAGGCGTGGCTACATTTTTTAATCTTGTCTTCCGCCAGCAGGTTGGCAAGAACGTCATACTGTTTTGCGACAGCGTGAGCTGTTGGATTATGGGCTGCGAAGGTATCAAGAGTCACATTAAGGAACAGCTGGCAATCGACTATGGCGAGACGACAGAGGACGGCGAGTTTACCCTTATACCGGTTCCCTGTTTGGGCGACTGCGACAGGGCGCCGGTGATGATGGTAGGGCCCGATCTGCATCGCAATCTGACGCCGGAGAAGATCGACTCGATAATCAAAGACTACAAGAACAAACAGAGTTAGACGGATATAAACTTGGTTACAAATCCATTAACAAAGAACATCGATATGTCTCGCCCTCCGCTGGACATCGCAGCCTATGAGGCGAACGATGGTTATCAGAGCGTGCACGCCATCGCCAAGGGATTAGCCCCTGCCGATGTCCTCGAACTGGTGAAGGGCTCGGGTCTGAAGGGTAGAGGCGGGGCGGGTTTTCCCACCGGCCTGAAGTGGAGCTTCGTGCCCAGTGGCGATAACTCGCCCAAGCAGAAATACCTGGTGGTCAATGCCGACGAGATGGAGCCGGGCACCTTTAAAGACAGGCTGCTGATGGAGGGCGATCCGCATCTGCTGATCGAAGGCATGATTATCGCGGCGTACACGATTCAGGCGAGCAAGGCCTATATCTTTTTGCGCGGCGAGTACACGGTGTCCGAACAGACGCTGCGCAACGCGATCAAGGAGGCCTACGCGAAGGGCTATCTAGGCAAGAACATACTCGGCACAGGTTTCGATCTGGACATCATCATGCACACGAGTGCCGGTCGCTACATCTGTGGCGAAGAGACCGCGCTATTGAATGCCCTGGAAGGCAAGCGGGCGAATCCTCGAGCGAAGCCGCCGTTCCCGCAGGTGAGCGGGCTATGGGGCAAGCCTACCATCGTGAACAATGTCGAAACGATCTGCAACCTGCCGGGAATTTTGACTTACGGCGTAGACTGGTATCACGGCTTAACGAAGGGCAACGATCATGGCACGAAACTATTCGGCGTTAGCGGCAAGGTTAAGACGCCGGGCTGCTGGGAGTTGCCGCTCGGTCTGCCCATAAGAGAGTTGTTAGAAAATTATGCTGGCGGTATGCAAGACGGTCTGGAGTTGAGAGGCTTCCTGCCCGGCGGCGGCTCAACCGATTTCATGTTGCCGGAACACTTAGACGTAACGCTAGACTATGACGAGATCGCCAAGGTCGGTAGTCGTCTCGCTACAGGCACGATGATCGTGTTGGACGACAAGACTTGTCCAGTGGGCATGGTTGGCAACCTGATGAAGTTCTTCGCGCACGAGTCCTGCGGTTTCTGCACCCCGTGTCGCGATGGCTTGCCCTGGGTCGATCAGATATTTAGAGACTTCGAGAACGGTCTAGGCAGTGAGAAGGACCTGCAAATATTGCACGATCACGTGAGTTATTTGGGGCCGGGTAGAACATTTTGTGCGTTGGCGCCGGGCGCAACCGCGCCGCTGGGTAGCGGGCTGAAACATTTTAAAGAAGATTTCGAAAAACACATTACGGAGAAGCGCTGCAGTTACAAGCACTAAGGTGTTTGGCGTTGCTAGCTACGCTTGGAGTTACTGATGGCTAAAGTTGTTATTGATGGGGTGGAATACGAGGTAAACCCCGATAACAATCTGTTGCAGGAGTGCCTGTCGCAGGGTCTAGACTTGCCCTATTTTTGCTGGCATCCCTCAATGGGCTCTGTCGGTGCCTGTCGCCAGTGCGCGGTGAAACAATATAAAGATGCGGACGACAAGGAAGGCATGCTCGTGATGGCGTGCATGACGCCAGCTGCTGATGGCGCCATATTCTCTATCGAGAATGAGGGCGCTAAGTCTTTCAGATCCGATGTCATCGAGAGTTTGATGATCAGCCATCCTCACGACTGTCCGGTGTGCGAGGAGGGTGGTGAGTGTCATCTCCAAGACATGACGCAGATGTCCGGCCACAATTATCGTCGCTACGACAAGAAGAAGCGCACGCATCGCAATCAATATCTGGGCCCATTCATCAATCACGAGATGAATCGCTGCATCACCTGCTATCGCTGTGTGCGTTACTACGGCGACTACGCCGGTGGCACCGATCTCTCTGCGCAGGCCTCGCACCATCATGTCTATTTCGGTAGACACGAGGAGGGCGTGCTCGAGAGTGAATTCAGCGGCAACCTGGTAGAGGTCTGCCCGACGGGCGTCTTTACAGACAAGGCCTTTAGCGAGCACTACAGCCGCAAGTGGGATCTGCAGACGGCCCCCTCGGTCTGTGTAGGTTGTTCTGTGGGCTGTAACACGGCGCCGGGCGAACGCTACGGCACACTGCGCCGCATTGTTAATCGTTATAACAGCGAAGTGAACGGCTATTTCCTCTGCGACAGAGGGCGCTTCGGCTTCGATTTCGTCAATAACCCAGACCGACTGTTAGAGCCGGTGAAGCGGGTGGACAACACCGGCGAGCTATTGGATGACGACGAAGTAAAGGCAGTGATCAAGAAGTTCAAGTCAGCAGGCACCATCGGTATTGGCTCTCCCCGCGCGAGCAATGAATCGAATTTCGCGCTGCGCTCTATGGTAGGCGAGGAAAACTTCTATGCCGGCTACTCGGATGCCGAACATGAATCGATGCAGCTGATCTTAGATCTCGCGAGAGACTCCGCCTTTCATAGCCCCAGCGTGCGCGAGATCGAGTCGGCCGATGCGATCCTGATTCTCGGCGAAGACGTCACCAATGTGGCGCCACGCATCGCGCTGGCGCTGCGTCAGTCAGTACGCAACAAGGCGATGGATCTCGCCGCAGAAAGCAGAATCCCGCAGTGGCAGGATGCGGCAGTGCGCGAACTCGCCCAGCACGAACGCAGCCCACTGAGCATCCTGAGCCCCGCGGTCAGCAGGCTGGATGATATTGCCTGCGATAGAGTTATTGACTCACTGGCTGAAGTAGCGGCGCTTGGACATCAGATCGCGAACAAGATTTCGAAGGCGGCTCCGAAGGGCGCAGGCTCATCCGAGTATGGCGCTACCGTAGAGAAGATTGCCGGCCAATTGCAGGGGGCGAAACGCCCGCTAATCATCGCGGGCAATAGTAACGGCACCGAGCTCATCCGAGCGGCGGCGAATATCGCTCGGGCCTTGCACGAGAACAACGCTAAGTCCGCCGTCGATCTCTGTCTGTTGGTGCCTGAAGTAAACACCGTGGGCATGGGGCTGATGGCAGGCGCGGGCAATTCACTCGGTGTGGCGCTCGAAAAATTAGCTAGCGGTGAAGCCAAGCGCGTTATCGTTCTCGAGAACGATCTCTACCGTCGAGCGGCAAAGGCTCAAGTCGATGCGGCGCTAAAGCAGGCGGAGAAGGTCTTGGTCCTCGATCAGCTGCCTACGGCGACGACGGCGAACGCCGATATCATCCTCCCCGCTACCGCCTTCTCGGAGCATGAGGCCACCTACATTAATTACGAGGGCAGGGCGCAGCTTAGCTTCCAGGTGCACCAGTGTCAGAAGCAGGCGCAGCCGGCCTGGCGCTGGCTCTGCGACGCCGAGCATGTCGACGACCTGGTCGAACGCTGCTGTGCCGAGGCTGCAGGCTTTTCACGACTGAGCGAAGTGCTGCCTAAGGGGAATCCATTCGTTGCCGGCATGAAGGTGCCACGTCAATCACATCGCTACAGTGGCCGCACCGCGATGGTCGCAAACGTCAATGTGCACGAACCGAAGCAGCAGGTAGATAGCGAGTCCATGATGTCATTCTCCATGGAGGGCATACCTTCGCAGAAAGACGCGAGCATACTCGCTTCATCCTGGGCGCCGAAGTGGAATTCCAATCAGTCCATTAGCAAGTTTCAGGACGAGGTGAACGGCGAGCTGAAGCAGGGCCATGTAGGCTGCCTGCTGATCGAAAGATCCCGATCTGGCGCCTACCTCGAGGCGGCGAAGGATTCGATTGCACCGTCTGGCAAGCAGCTGCGCTTGGCATTCTCCTATCAGATATTTGGAAGCGATGAATTAAGCGCACGTTCCAAGCCGATTCGGGCTCGCATGACGGACGCCTACATCGGTCTGAATCCTAATGATGCGCAGGCGAGAAATTTACGCCAGGGCGATGTGGCGACGATTACCGCGCTCGGGTCTCCGGTTGTTGTGTGTGTTCGCACCGGCATTAAAGAGGGTACTGCCTTGCTGCACTGCGGCGATGGGAAAATCAGTCCGGCCGACTTCGATGGGCTGATCGAGGTCGAGAAGAGCGCGACGCAGACCATCAGTCGCGGCATTGGCAATCTAATAGTAAGCGATCTTCAGGAAGAGGAAGTCTAGCTCATGACATTCGAAGTGGGTTCCGGATTAAGCATAGGGGTAATACTCGCGACGGTGATTCTCGTTGCGGCCATGCTGATCTGGGTGGAGCGCCGGTTGTTGAGTTTCTGGCAAGAGCGGCTAGGGCCGAATCGCGTCGGTCCGTTCGGCCTGCTTCAGGTCGTCGCCGACATGATTAAGATATTTACCAAGGAAGACTGGGTGCCTCCGTTCGCCGATAAGTTTAGCTTCGTACTGGCACCGGCCATCATCATGACCGTAATCCTGCTTAGCTTTAGTGTCATTCCCTTCGCCCCCGGCATCGGTATCGTCGATTCGAACATTGGCGTGCTGTTCGTCCTGGCGATGGCGTCGCTAGGCGCGTATAGCGTCATGCTCGGCGGGCTGTCGTCGGATAACAAATATGCACTGTTAGGTTCATTGCGAGCCGCGGCGCAGATGGTCAGCTACGAGGTGTTCATGGGCATCTCGATTCTCGGCGTAGTAGCGCTGGCCGGCACCTTTAACCTACGCGAGATCGTACTCGCGCAGGAGCAGAATGGCTGGTATGTCATTCCACAATTCATAGGCTTCGTGATTTTCCTGATCGCCGGGGTCGCCGAGAGTCATCGACTCCCGTTCGATATCCCCGAAGCGGAACAGGAAATCTGTGCGGGATACCACACAGAATATTCGGGTATGAAGTTCGGCATGTTCTTCGTCGGCGAGTACCTCGGGCTGGTACTGATATCGTCGCTCATTACCGTGTTGTTCTTCGGGGGTTGGTTAGGCCCGGCGTTCCTGCCGCCCATAGTCTGGTTCGCCTTGAAGGCATTCGTATTTATTGCCTTCTTTATCTTGCTGCGCGCTGCAATTCCAAGGCCGCGCTACGATCAACTGATGAGCTATGGCTGGCTTTTTCTGTTGCCGGTTTCCTTACTGAACCTGCTGATCACCGGCATCATTATTTTGAGTACATCCTAATGTCGCATTTACATCCCTATGGAGAAAGACATGCTGACGCTGATTAAGGACACGCTGACGAGTCAGGTCGTTACTCTCTGGCGAGTGTTCTCTCATCTCTGGGTGAAGGCGGATACCGTCGAGTATCCGGACGTACAGCCTTATATGTTCCCGCGCTGGCGCGGTCGAATTATTCTCAGTCGTGATCCGGACGGCGAGGAGCGCTGCGTCGCCTGTAACCTGTGTGCCGTGGCCTGTCCGGTGGACTGCATCGCGCTACAGAAGACCGAAGACGAGGAGGGGCGCTGGTATCCGGAGTTCTTCCGCATCAACTTCTCGCGCTGCATCATGTGTGGTTTCTGCGAAGAGGCCTGCCCGACGAATGCGATTCAACTCACCCCCGATTTCGAGATGGCGGAGTATGTGCGTCAGGACATGGTATGGGAGAAGGAAGACCTGTTGATCGATGGCACGGGCAAATACCACGACTACAATTTCTACCGTGTCGCCGGCAAGAAGATCGGCGGCAAGGACAAGGGCGAGGCACAGAACGAGGCCGTGCCAGTTAACGTCAGGAGCCTGCTACCGTGATTCTGCTCTTCTACATCGCCGCTGCCGTAGCTGTCATCGCGACGGTGGCGGTCATCCTGCAGACGAATATCGTGCACGCGCTGATCTACCTGATCCTGTCGCTACTGGCGATCGCCGTTTGCTTCTACGTTCTCGGTGCGCCGTTCGCGGCCGTATTAGAGGCGATTGTGTATGCCGGCGCGATCATGGTGTTATTCCTGTTCGTGATAATGATGCTAAACATGGGGCAGCACAGTCTCGATCAAGAGCGCAGCTGGATGGGGCCGAAGGTGTGGATCGTGCCCTCGATTCTAGCCTCTGTATTGCTAGCGCAATTGCTAACGGTTTTGACGCAGTACGACCATGAGCTGGCACTGACGACGGTCGATGTGATGGAGGTGAGTGCCTTGCTGTTCGGGCCCTATGTGTTGGCGGTCGAGCTGGCCTCCATATTGCTACTCGCAGGCCTCGTGTCTGCCTATCACCTGGCGAAGAAATAGAGACGACAAAGCGATGCCGAAACAACAGTCACAGACGATTCAGATGAGCGAGCAGAGATAGACGATGCAATCGATACCGATTGAACATGGACTGATATTAGCGGGGATACTCTTCGTGTTGGGTCTTGTTGGCGTGCTGACGCGGCGCAACATCGTGTTCGTGTTGATGTCGCTAGAGATCATGATCAATGCCAGCGGTCTGGCATTTATCGTCGCGGCTTCGCGCTGGGAACACGCCGACGGTCAGATCATGTTCCTCATGATACTTACCCTGGCCGCCGCGGAAGTGGCTGTAGGCCTCGGCCTAATTATTCAGATGTATCGCCGATACCACACGGTCGATATAAACGTGCTAAGTCAGATGAAGGGATAGGGGCAGGAAGCTAGAGTGCAAGAGTTAATTTGGCTATTACCGACGTTTCCACTACTGGGCTTCCTGAGCCTGGTGCTTACTAGTGGAAACCTGCCAAAGAGAGCCGTTGCCGTAATCGGTGCCGGGTCTATTGGGCTCGCGTTCCTCACAGCCGCGCTGATCGCCTTTCAGTTTCTCGAGTCGGGCGAGAGCCATGTAGTCGTTGAGGTGTGGACCTGGATGGCGGTAGGCAACTTCACACCGGGCTTTACCTTCTATCTCGATGGGCTCTCGCTGGTCATGATGCTGATCATCAGCGGAGTGGGTTTCCTGATCCATCTCTACTCAACCGGCTTTATGCTGGACGATCCCAGCTACAGTCGCTTCTTCTCTTATATGAATCTGTTTGTGGCTTCGATGCTGGTTCTGGTTCTAGCCGATAATCTCGTGCTGCTTTATCTAGGCTGGGAAGGAGTTGGGCTTTGTAGTTATTTGCTTATAGGGTTCTGGTACGACAAGCCGGAGAATGGCTACGCAGCCAGGAAGGCGTTCATCACGACTCGCGTAGGCGACACCTCCATGGCGATCGGCCTGTTTCTGCTGTTCGCGCAGTTAGGCACGCTGAATATCCAAGACATGTTGCACGCCGCCCAATCGCAATGGGCGGTAGGTTCTGGCCTCGCGATTGCCGCCTCACTCCTGTTGCTAGGCGGCGCGGTGGGCAAATCAGCACAACTGCCGCTGCAGACATGGTTGCCCGATGCCATGGCAGGCCCCACGCCCATTAGCGCGCTGATTCACGCGGCGACGATGGTCACGGCCGGCGTCTATCTGATCGCGCGCACCCATATACTGTTCGAACTGGCGCCAAGCGTGCAGCTACTCGTCGCCTGGATCGGGTTGATCACTCTCCTAATGGCCGGCTTCACTGCCATGACGCAGCACGACATCAAACGCATACTCGCCTACTCGACGGTCAGCCAGATAGGCTATATGTTCCTCGGCCTCGGAGTAGGGGCCTGGTCTGCCTCGGTGTTTCACCTGATGACCCATGCCTTCTTCAAGGCGCTGCTGTTCCTAGCGGCCGGCACGGTGATACTGAGCCTGCATCACGAGCACGACATCTTCAAGATGGGCGGCAAGCGCAAACAACTGCCTATCGCCTTCGCCTCGTTCATGATAGGCAGCCTCGCGCTGGCGGCGTTCCCGTTTACCTCGGGCTACTTCAGTAAGGATGAGATCCTCATCGCCGCGTTGGAGATGGAGGGGCCGGGCATGATCCTCTGGCTAGGGGGCGTTCTCGGCGCGTTCTTCACCGGCATCTACAGTTTCCGTCTCGTGTTCGTGGTGTTCTTTGGCGAGAGTAAGGGGCATCACGAAGAGAAAGAGGTCGCGGGCTTTAGCATGGCGGCTCCGCTATTCGTATTGATGGTACTCGCGCTATTTGGTGGCTGGATACAGATTCCAGTCGATGCGGTATTCAGTCATGGCGAGGTTCACGAGGAACACCACATTAGCGGCTTGCTGCACGCGATCATGATCGCCGTACCGCTGCTGGGTATTGGCGTTAGCTATCTGTTCTTCATGTCCAAGACGTTCTCGGTTGAGAAGTTGATGGCGAATCCTATGGCTGCAGCGCTGCACCGGTTCTGGTTTAGCGGCTGGGGCATGGATGCGCTCTACGACTTCCTGTTCGTCAGGCCCTTCGTATTCCTGGCGCGGATCAATAAGAAGGATCTAGTCGATGCCATCTACGGCTTGTTGGTCGACTTGTCTCGATCCGCACATACGCTGTTGGCGCGCTCGCAGACTGGGCTAATAGGCTGGTATGCGCTGAGCATAGCCGCTGGCGTCGTTTTCCTGATCGCCATAGGAGTGCTGCTATGATTCTGGTAGTGCTCATCAGTATTCTCTTCTTGGGTGGCGTGCTCGCCTGGTTGTCAGAGGGATTGGATTCCAAGTTCCCGAGGGTGGTAGCGCTCACCGCCGTGGTGATCGACCTGCTTGTCATGATGGCGCTTGTTGGAGCGGATGCAGAAGCTTCGAGCTGGATAGTGCAGCTCAACGCCCAGTGGATTCCTCGCTTCGGAATCTCCTTCCATCTGGCTGCCGATGGCTTAAGCGTGCTGATGATGGTACTAACAGCCTTCCTTGGCGCGATAGCGATCGGGGCGGCATGGGATGAAATTACTGAGAGGACGGGATTTTTCTACTTCAACCTGCTGTGGACACTGGCTGGCGTTATCGGCGTGTTCACCGCGCTGGACTTGTTCCTGTTCTTCTTCTTCTGGGAAGTGATGCTGATTCCGATGTATTTCATCATCGCGATCTGGGGTCATGAGAACAAGAATTACGCAGCGATGAAGTTCTTCATCTTCACGCAGGTAACGGGCATGTTGATGCTGATATCGATCCTGGTATTGGCCTATTTTCATTACCTGCAATTCGGCTTTTTCAGCTTCGACTACTTCGACTTGCTCAAGGTAGATACTAGCGGCGCGATAGAGATGTGGATCATGTTGGGCTTCTTCGTTGCCTTCAGCACGAAGCTGCCTAGTTTTCCCTTTCATTCCTGGCTGCCGGACGCTCACTCTCAGGCGCCGACGGCGGGTAGTGTGATCCTCGCTGGTGTGCTGTTGAAGACCGGCGCCTACGGTTTGATTCGCTTCGCCGTACCGCTGTTTCCAGAGGCGTCTATGCAGTTCGCGCCTATCGCTATGACACTGGCGGTCATTAGTATTCTCTACTGCGCCAAGGTGGCCTTCGCGCAGACCGATATCAAACGCCTGATTGCCTACACCAGCGTCAGCCATATGGGTTTCGTTATGCTCGGCATCTACGCGTGGAACGAACAAGCGCTGCAGGGTGCGGTCATGACGATGCTGGCCCACGGCCTGAGTGCGGCCGCGCTGTTCATGCTGGCCGGTGGCCTGCAACACCGCATTCATACTCGCGATATGGATCATATGGGAGGCTTCTGGGCGAAGGTGCCACGCCTATCCTTCGTCGCGCTATTCTTCTCCATTGCCGCCTTGGGCATGCCCGGCCTTGGTAACTTCGTCGGCGAGTTCCTGGCGCTGTTGGGCGCATTCCAGGCGAGTATAACTCTTACCGTGGCCGCGGCCTTCGGCCTGATCTTAGCGTCAGTCTATTCCCTCTGGGTTATTCAGCGGGTGTTCCACGGCGCGTACCGAAACAGCGATTTCGATGACGCGCATCTGGATGACCTGAGCAGAAGAGAGATGTTTTACTTCGCTGCGATGATGATCGGCCTGATATGGATGGGTATGTACCCGCAGAGCTTCCTGGATCTATCAGCGGGTACGCTCACGGCGCTGATAAATGAAACCGGGCAGCTGCTCACTCTCCGAGGTGGTGGACTATGATTACCTCGTTCGATGACCTAGTACCACTATTGCCGCTGCTTATCGTAACCGCGACATCCGTGATTGCGATGGTGATGATAGGCATACGCCGTAGCTACATCACCACAGGCACGATAACGATCACCGGTCTGTTGACGGCCACGTTAGTCGCCGTGTCGATGATGGATTGGACGAATCAACAGGTCACGCCGCTGCTTATCATCGATCAATACAGCCTGCTATTTACGGTTGTTGTGTGTGCGTCGGCCATGGTGCTCGCCTTGCTCGGCTTTCCCTATTTCTTCGAGCTCAACGATCACAGGGAAGAATACTTGCTGCTACTGCTGATCGCGACGATCGGCGCGATCGTCATGGTGAGCAGCAATCACTTCGTGAGTACAGTATTGGGACTGGAAACGCTCAGCATGTCGCTGTATGGCATGATCGCGTACCCGCTGCACAGCGCGAAGGCGGTTAAGTTTCCGTTGGAGGCCGCGTTCAAATATCTTGTCCTATCCGCAGCCGCTTCTGCTTTCATCTTGTTTGGTATGGCTCTGGTGTATGCACAGACTGGGACACTTTCATTCGCTAGCGTTACCGAACTTCCCGCGGCGGGGCTGGGTGATGCTTATACGATTGTTGCGTTGCTGCTGATCGTTTCTGGCATGGCTTTCAAGCTTTCACTCGCGCCGTTTCATATGTGGACACCCGATGTGTATGAAGGCGCACCGCTGCCTGCGACCGCGTACCTGGCCACAATCGGCAAGGTCGCGATGTTCGTTGTCGTGCTACGCTTCATACGCATCAGCGATGCGCTGAGTTTCGATTCTGTAGTTGCTGTGCTCACGGTCGTTGCCGTGGCATCGATGCTCGCGGGTAATCTGCTAGCGCTTTTGCAGGATAATCTGAAGCGAATACTCGCGTACTCATCCATCGCGCACATGGGTTATCTGCTGCTTGCCCTCATAGCGGGACACCATGTCACTGGAACTCTCGCTGTTGAGTCGGTTACGTTCTATCTGATCGCCTATATGATCATGTCCCTTGGAGCCTTCGGCGTCGCTTCGGTCATCTCGTCTAGCGAGAAGGAATTCGATTCGATTAAGGAATACCGCGGTTTGTTCTGGCGCAACCCACTGCTCGCTGCTACGTTTATCGCGATGCTACTTTCATTGGCGGGCATTCCGCTGACTGTTGGCTTCATCGGCAAGTTCTACATCTTCCTCAGCGGCGTTGAGGCCGAGCTCTGGATGCTGCTGGCTGTATTAGTGCTTGGCAGCGGCATCGGTCTGTATTATTACCTCCGAATTGTTTACCGCATGCTCATGCCCGAGAAGCATACACTGCCTTATCGAGTTAGTGGCGTAGAGGGTGTAAGTTCCTATGCGGTGCTCGCCATTCTGCTGCTGCTCCTACTGCTGTTTGGTGTCTATCCCGCACCTATTATGACCATCGTCGCTGCGGCATCCGCATTCGTCTAGAGCGTGCGTAGTTTTATTCTCCGTGCGTCGCGCTGGCGCTAGACCCTACTTGCGAGGGTGAGTACTTTGTCGCTATTTCTTAAGAACAACACACCGCAGCTCGCTGTGCTATTTGCAGCCCTTGGGCTTCTCGCCGCGTTGCATCTCCTAACAATCGATGCCCGGCTAGACGCACAACAGCAATTCGATCGACGCAACCTCTACCAATTCTTCGAGGCTGGTAGCTTCGACAATGATCTGGTTCTTGATAGCTATCTGCTACCGGCGAATACGGAGCACGAGAAACTCAGCAATCTGCACTTGCTAAATTTGGATCGCGACCGACTGGCCTATGTCGCCAGGAAGAACGGGCAGGCAGTTGCCGTTGCTGTACCTGCAAGTGCCGAGGACGGCTTCAATGGCAGGATTGATCTGCTTATCGCCGTCGATATGTTCGGTCGAATCACCGCGGCTCGAGTCATCGAAGATATCGACAGGAATCAGCTCTACGGCATAGTCGAGCCTCTCGAATCGAAATGGATGAAGGGCTTCGCGGGAAATTCCATGCGCGACATCCTGAGGCTCAGCTGGCAACCGATCACCGCTGAGAACGAGATTGACCAGTTCGTCGGCGCCTCGATCACGCCGAAGTCGGTGGCCAATCAAATATACGATGCCCTCGTGTTCTATCAGTCCAACAGAATCGAACTCACAAGAGGCAGTTAGAAAAGGACAAGATGGATGTCATTCAAAGACCATTTCTCCGGGCATGCACAGACCTATGCTGATGCGCGCCCCAATTATCCGGATCAGCTGTTTGATTTTCTTCACGGGCAATGCGATCAGCACGATCTTGCCTGGGACTGCGCGACCGGGAACGGGCAGGCCGCGGTGTCGCTCGCGAAGACCTTCAAGCGAGTGATAGCGACCGATGGCAGCGCGCAGCAGGTAGCGCAGGGCAGGGTGGCTAACAATATCGAGTATCGACAGCTGACTGCCGAGCAGCCACTTTCTGAGAGAGGCGCTTGCGATCTGATAACCGTAGCGCAAGCATTACATTGGTTCGACACCGATGCATTCTTCGAGAACGCCAAGGCAAGTCTAAAACCGCAGGGCGTGTTAGCGGTTTGGTGTTATGGCATTCACCATGTCAATGAGACAGTTGATGCCGTGGTGGAGAAACTGTACGAGGCCATCCTGGGTGAGTACTGGCCTCCCGAGCGACGTCTGGTTGAGAATCACTATCGCGACATCCACTTCCCGTTCGCTACGTGTAGCGAGCAGGAGTTTGTTATGACGAAGCAGTGGACTCTGTCGCAGCTATGCGGCTATATCACTTCGTGGTCGGCACTACAGCGGTATAAGAATCAAAAGGGCAGCGATCCACTGTTGCTGATAATAGATGAGTTGCAAAAGGCTTGGGGCGATGATTCGAGTCGGGCGAAGACGGTGACCTGGCCGTTGGTGGTGAGGCTCGCAAGAATGTAGGACGCCACCTGGGCGCGCGCCTTGGTATTGGCGGTTAATCAGACTATCATTGTCCGTTCGACAGACAGCTAGGGACAACCATGTCTACAAGCAAAATTTCAGTTATCGGTGGCGGCAGCTTCGGCACAGTGATAGCGAACATCACCGCAGAGAATGGCTACGATGTTAGTTTTTGGATGCGCAGCGAGTCCCAGGCAGAGCAACTCAATAGCACTCGCGAAAATTCTCGTTATCTCCCTGGTTACCAACTGAATGAGAGAATCGTCGCGACCCACGACATGGCAGCGGCAGTAAAGGATAGTGCGTTAATCTTCGTCGCCGTGCCTAGCTCTTCCTTCCGTCAGGTGGTCAGAGACATGGTGCCGCATATCGCTAAAGAGGCGATACTCGTTAGCACAACAAAGGGCATAGAGAGTGGCAGTTTTGATCTGATGAGCCAGATATTGCATCAGGAGGCGCCCCACTCGAGGGTAGGTGTGCTGAGTGGTCCGAACCTGGCGATAGAGATAGCGAAGAAAGATCTCACCGGCACCGTGATCGCGAGCCCTGACGAGGACGTGCGTGAATTCGTGAAGAGTGCGCTGAAGTCTAAATACTTTCGAGTCTACGCGAACAACGACATGTTCGGCGTTGAGTTGGGTGGCTCGCTGAAGAACATCTATGCCATTATCGCGGGTATTGCCGCTGCGCTCGGGATGGGTTACAACACGAACAGTATGCTGGTGACGCGCGCCTTAACGGAGATGGCGAGATTCGGCAAGGAGTTAGGCGCCGACCCAATGACATTCCTGGGCCTTGCCGGCGTAGGAGATCTAGTGGTTACCTGTTCGACGCCTCTGAGTCGCAACTACCGCATCGGCCTCGCACTCGGCAAGGGCACACCGGTCAAGGAGGCGATGGCGGAGATAGGGCAGGTGGCTGAGGGAGTGAACACTGTAAAGCTGGTTCAGGAGAAGGCCGAGGAGTTGGGCGTCTATATGCCGCTTGCGAGTGGCCTGTATAGGGTAATCTACGAGAACGACTCCCTTCAGAGCATTATTTCGTCGTTGATGCTCAGCGAGCAGGCACTCGATGTGGAATTCGCGGCGAACTTGGATAAGACCTTGGACTAATGGCAAGGTGAGCAATAACGCAATCATGCATAGGGGCAAACGCACCGCTTTTTACAACGCAGGGGAAAACGCATGTCAGACGAGCTAGACGAGATTGTAGACAATATCCAGGAGCGATCGTTCTGGATTCGTATCGTGTTCATGATCGCGTTCGCGATCGCCTCCTATATTATTATCCTGCCACTGATCATCGTGCTAAGCATCGCACAGGCTTTGTTTACGCTGGTCACAGGTCAGGTCAATGCGAACCTGAGATATTTTTCAGCGACGCTTGCGCTGTATACCACGCAGATCATTCAATTTTTAACCTATCTCTCGGACGATAAACCCTATCCCTTCTCTGAGTTACCTGAGGTTGAGGATGAGTCGGCCCCTAGCAGTACCAAGGAAAGGGCTGCGAGCAAAGACAAGGCACAGTCTGCGGCATCGAGTGCTACTGACAAGAAGCCGGCGGCGGCAAAGAAGAAGTCCGCAAAGAGCGCGGCTGTAAAGAAGAAGGCCGTCAAGAAAAAATCGGCAAAGTCGGAGCCACCCGAGGATAGCGAGGGCAATACCCCATAAATAATGTTAGGTAAGACGAGGGGGATGAGATGTTAGTCTATTTGTTACGCCACGCCATCGCGGAGAACGATGCCGCCTCAGATGCTGTGCGAGACTTAACCGCCCAGGGCCTGGCTCAGGCTAGCTCTGTAACAGAAAAATTCAGGCAGTATTCCCCCCAGATGGATTGCGTGCTCTGCAGTCCTTACAGCAGAGCGCAACAGACGGCCTTCGCAGTGATGACACTGTTTCCCGAAATTCCATTAACCACCGATGAGCGACTAACGCCCGGCAGTGATATCTATACCATGATGGACGCGATCGAGAGTCTCGATCTACAGCATCTCCTGCTAGTTGGACACAACCCCTTCCTCTCCAACTTGCTGTCGGTACTGGTGGATGGCACTATGGAAACGCGTCGTCATGTCGACAACGCCACCCTGTACTGCCTGTCGATGGATGTCGTAGCGCCCGGTTGCGCTGAGATCGTCTACACCCTTGAACCATGAGACTGCCCACACAGTGCTATGAGAGACGCATGACTTACAGAGGCAATGACATTCTAAGCCGATCCCTAACCATCGTGTTGCTGCTACTGTGGATTCCCCAGCTAGTCGTCGCTCAGCCGCAAACCCCAGCCTTGGGCTTCAGCGATCATAGCCTGATTGCCGGTTTTCCAGATTCCGAGATTCTCGAGCGCGAGCTGTTTAGAGATATCAACTACCGAGTAGTGCTGGGCGGCCTGGAGCGGGTTCGCGGCGAAATAATTCCCGAAGACTCCGCGAGGCTGCGGGGCGATGTCACCAAGATTACCTACGAGGTGTCGCAAGAGTTTACGAGCGATGACGTATACGCATTTTTTCAGCAGCAGCTTAGCGAGATGAACTACGAGTTGCTGTTTAGTTGCGAGGGTAGGGCGTGCGGCAGTAGCAACTACTGGGCTAACGATATATTTAGAAACCGCAATCTCTATGGACCCGAGCGTAATCAGTATTTCATGGCCTTTCGCGCGAATCTCGGGCACGAGAGCGACCCCTACTTTTCGCTGTACATCATTACGCGTGTAAACAGGCAGATCTATGCCCATCTGGAGGTCGTCGAGCCGGCAGGAACCAGCGAGCCAGAGCAGATTGCCGTGGTAGAGGATAGTGCCCAGGCGCTGCCAGCAGGTCCAGCGTCGACTTCTAGTCTACTCGGTGAGCTAAGGGAGAGAGGAAGTGTGGTGCTACCCCCATTTCGCTTTCGGGCTGATGACACTTTAGCTACGCCTGTTAATGTGGAACAGCTGGTTAGCGAACTAAACGCTGACCCCTCACTTTCAGTCTATGTTGTCGCCCATCTCCGCCAGGAGGGGGAGTCGCTGCAAGAGCTTATGCGGCGATCCACAAGTAGGGCGAACTCGTTAAGGCAGATATTGATAGAAGCGGGCATAGCGGCACAGCGAATCGAAGCCGCGGGCGTCGGTCCGCTTGCGCCTGCCTGCGATCAAGAAAGCTGTGCGGAGCGTATCGAATTGGTGCTGCGCTGATTAGTTAGTGTGGTTTGGCTCTATTTGTTGAGCAGGGAAAGGAATTCCGCGCGTGTAGATTGGCTGTTTCTGAATGCGCCTAGCATGCAGGACGTGGTCATAATCGAGTTCTGCTTCTCGACGCCGCGCATCATCATGCACATGTGCTGAGCCTCAATGATTACCCCGGCACCAGCGGCATTAGTCTTCTCGACTATACAGCTGGCGATCTCGTTGGTTAGATTTTCCTGTATCTGCAATCGTCTGGCGAAGACGTCGACGACTCGGGCGATCTTCGAAAGACCGATGACCTTGCCTTTCGGAATATAGGCCACATGGCACTTTCCTATGAATGGCAGCATATGATGCTCGCACATAGAGTACAGCTCGATGTTCCTTACGATAACCATCTCATCCGTGTCGGAGGGGAACAGCGCATTGTTGATGACCTCGTCGATATCCATCGAGTAGCCCTGAGTTAGAAACTCGAGTGCCTTAGCCGCTCTCTTTGGCGTGTCGGCGAGACCTGCGCGTGTAGGATCCTCACCAATCTGTTTGAGGATTTCTAGAAAAGCCTGTTCCATAGTCGTTCACCGTTCTGTGATTCTGATGCCGCGTCAGCCGGGGAATGTGTTGCGGCGCCTGCCTC
>CAYGRR010000018.1:31594-53041 GCA_964352295.1 uncultured Pseudohongiella sp.
CTTGCGCCTGCCTCGACTTGAGAGGGGCGAGATTACCATATTATTCAGGCCTAGATGAATCTCCACGCCCATTTATTCCCAGCCTGTCACTTCTCTGCGTGACTTGGGCTACAATTGTGCAGAAACGTCGATACGACCAAGGACGAGTTTTGAAGATTCAAGATTTGCTGCTGCAGATGACCGAGCGCTTAGAGGCGGCGGACCTCTGTTTTGGCCACGGCACCGACAATCCCGCCGATGAGGCCTTCTATCTGATCTATGGTCTGTTGGGTATCGAATTCGTCGATCAAGATGCGCTGCAACGCGAGTTGAATAGCACCGAGGAGGCACTACTCGAGGTCGCGCTTACTCGCAGAATAGAGGAGCGCGTGCCGACCGCCTATCTGGTAGGGCGTGCCTGGTTTGCAGGCCATGAATTTCACTGCGATGAGCGGGCGCTCGTGCCACGCTCCCCAATCGCCGAGCTAATCAATGCCGACTTTCAGCCCTTGTTAAAGGCGCCAGCGCGCAGAGTGTTAGACATGTGCACGGGCGGAGGTAGTATCGGAATCGCCTGCGCGCTGCGCTGGCCTGAGTGTAGAGTCGATCTCGTCGACATCTCGACAGAGGCACTGGCGCTGGCGCAGCAGAATATCTCCCTGCACGGGCTAAATAGCCGGGTCAGGACAATCGAGAGTGACCTGTTCAGCGCCGTCGATGATACCTACGAGCTGATTGTCTCGAATCCGCCCTATGTGTCGCTTGCCGAGTATGAGGAGTTGCCAGCCGAATTCACCAGGGAACCCTCGCTGGGGCTCATTAGCGCAGATGACGGATTGGCGTTACCACTTCAAATTCTGCGCGGATCGGTCGATCACCTGACACGAGACGGTGTTTTGGTGATGGAGCTTGGGTATAGCCATCCGCAATTGGCCAACAGGCTGCAGCAAGTTCCGCTGCTCTGGCTAGAGTTCGAGCGGGGCGGCGAAGGGGTTCTAGCCCTTACGGCTAGGCAATTACAGCAGTACAGAGAACAGTTTAATTAGTGTACAATCGCCTGTTTTTCGGCCCTGCTATTAGTATCCGCCAGATTTAGTTTTCTTTTCGAGTAATCAGATGTCAGGTAACAGTTTCGGTAAATTGTTTACGGTCACCAGCTTTGGCGAGAGCCACGGGCCTGCTCTCGGCTGCGTGGTAGACGGCTGTCCGCCGGGCATGGAGTTGACCGAGGCCGACATGCAACACGACTTGAATCGCCGCAAGCCAGGGCAGAGCCGATTCACGACGCAAAGGAGAGAAGACGACTCGGTGAAGATTCTCTCCGGCGTGTTCGAAGGCAAGACCACCGGCACGCCGATTGGCCTCATTATCGAGAACACCGATCAGCGCTCGAAAGACTACAGCAAGATCAAGGACCAGTTTCGTCCCGCTCACGCCGACTTCACCTACTGGGAGAAGTACGGCATTCGTGACTATCGGGGCGGCGGGCGCGCCTCTGCGCGGGAAACCGCCATGCGCGTAGCGGCTGGCGCCATTGCCAAGAAATACCTGAAAGAGACCTGCGGCACCGAGATTCGCGGCTACCTGAGTCAATTAGGTCCAATTGCCATCGATTCCGTGGATTTCGATGAGATAGAGAACAATCCCTTCTTCTGCCCGGACGCCTCAAAAGTGGCCGAGATGGAAGAATACATGGCGGCGCTCAGCAAGGAAGGCAATTCGATTGGCGCCAGGATTACGGTGTGTGCCACGAATGTGCCCGTTGGCCTCGGTGAGCCGATATTCGACCGCCTCGATGCGGATATTGCGAAGGCGCTGATGAGCATCAATGCGGTGAAGGGTGTCGAGATCGGTGCGGGCTTCGGGTCGGTTACACAGAAGGGCAGCGAGCACCGCGATGAAATTACTCCCACCGGTTTCCTCGGCAACAACGCCGGGGGCGTGCTCGGTGGCATCTCCAGCGGCCAAGACCTTATCGCTAGCATGGCGCTAAAGCCAACCTCGAGTATTCGAATACCCGGCAAGTCGATAAATACCGCCGGTGAGGCCGATGAGGTGGTGACCACCGGCCGCCACGACCCCTGTGTCGGCATCCGCGCCACGCCCATCGCCGAGGCGATGCTAGCGCTGGTGTTAATGGATCATCTGCTGCGCGACCGCGCTCAGAACGGTACGGCTAGCCGGCAGGGAAGATCGACAATTTAGTGCGAGAACGGCTTCAGGTTTTTTGAGGTTTGTTCTATAAAACAAATTAAATCAAATAGTTAAGTGATGAAGTTAAATTAAACTATCGAAAGCTGTTAAGTCAGTAGTGGTGAGAGAAATGAGCAGTAGAACGCTGTATGACAAGATCTGGGACGCCCATCTGGTATCGGAAAGACAGGATGGCACGGCCCTGATTTATATCGACCGTCATCTGATCCATGAAGTGACCTCGCCCCAAGCGTTCGAAGGCTTGCGCCTCGCCGGGCGCCTGCCATGGCGGGCCGATGCCAATTTCGCGACACCAGACCACAACATCCCGACGACTCGAGACGAGCGCAAGCAGGGCCTCGAGGGTATTAAGGACCCGGTTTCCAAGATCCAGGTGCGCACACTCGATGATAACTGCAAGGAGTTCGGTATTTTCGAGCTCAAGATGACCGATGAGCGTCAGGGTATCGTGCACGTGGTAGGCCCAGAGCAGGGCGCTACACTGCCCGGCATGACTATTGTCTGTGGCGATTCCCATACCTCTACCCACGGGGCTCTAGGCGCGCTGGCCCATGGCATCGGCACCTCCGAGGTGGAACACGTGCTAGCCACGCAGTGCCTGATGCAGAAGAAGGCCAAGAACATGCTGGTGCGTGTCGATGGCCAGCTGCAGGCTGGATGCACGGCGAAGGACATCGTCCTCGCGATAATCGGCAAGATCGGCACCGCCGGCGGCACAGGCTATACCATCGAGTTTGGTGGCGAGGCGATACAGGCGCTATCGATCGAGGGACGCATGACCGTCTGCAACATGGCAATCGAAGCAGGTGCGCGTGCGGGTCTCATCGCGGTAGATGAGAAGACATTAGACTATATAAAGGGTCGACCATTCGCCCCCAGCGGCGACTTATGGGAGCAGGCAACTCAGGCCTGGCGCGGTCTGGTCAGCGATGCCGATGCCAAGTTCGATGCGGTGGTCGTATTGGACGCGCCTGAGATACAGCCACAGGTTACCTGGGGTACGTCGCCCGAGATGGTGGCGCCTATATCCGGACGGGTACCCGACCCGGCGCAGGAAGCGGATGAGACAAAGCGCGGCAATATCGAGCAGGCACTGAAGTACATGGGGCTTACCGGTGGTACGGCGATCCGTGATATCAAGCTGGACTGCATCTTCATCGGCTCCTGCACGAATTCACGAATCGAGGATCTGCGGGCTGCAGCCGCCGTGGTTAAGGGCAAGAAAGTCGCCAGCAGCGTGGAAGTTGCCATGGTGGTACCCGGTTCCGGTCTGGTTAAGAAGCAGGCAGAGGCCGAGGGTCTCGACCAGATATTCATCGAGGCAGGCCTGGAGTGGCGCGAGCCGGGCTGTTCGATGTGTCTGGCGATGAATGCAGACCAATTGGGCGAGGGCAAGCACTGCGCGTCTACCTCCAATCGGAATTTTGAGGGACGACAGGGCTTCGGCGGGCGTACCCACCTCGTCAGCCCGGCCATGGCGGCAGCCGCTGCCATCGCGGGCCATTTCGTCGACATCAGAGAGTTAGGTTAAAACCTTATATTACAGAAAGATAAGAGATAAACATGAACAAATTTCTAATAGAGAAGGGATTGGTACTGCCACTGGATCGAGCCAACGTGGATACCGACTTCATTATTCCCAAGCAATTTCTTAAGTCCATCAAGCGGACTGGCTTCGGCGTGAACCTATTCGATGAGCATCGCTATCTCGATAAGGGGCTGCCGGATGCCGATAACAGCGGCAGGCCACTGAACCCGGACTTCGTGCTGAATCAGCCACGTTATCAGGGTGCCAGAATCCTGCTCGCCAAAGACAACTTCGGCTGTGGTTCTAGCCGTGAACACGCGCCCTGGGCGCTGGATGACTACGGGTTTCGCGTAATCTTGGCACCGAGCTTTGCGGACATCTTCTTCAATAACTGCTTCAAGAACGGCTTACTCCCCATTGTCCTCGACAAGGCCACTATTTCTCAGCTGTTCGCGGAAGTTCAGGCCACAGAAGGCTATGCATTAGAAGTAGACCTGCAAGAGCAGACGATCAACAAGCCCGACGGCAGCTCTATTCCCTTCACCGTAGATGAGTTTCGCAAGCACTGCCTGCTAAATGGTCTGGATGACATCGGGCTGACACTGGAGGAGGCGGACAAGATTAGCGCCTTCGAACAAAACTGGCGCACTGCCGCTCCCTGGTATTTCACGACGACCACCGCGACTACGACCTAGGCTCCCCTTGCTTTGTATAGCTAACAGGAGCGGTGGTATTCGCTAAGCGTCTGTGTTCGACTAAAAAATAGCATTTATTTCAAGAATTTAGAGAGGCAAGCATGAAAAAGTACAACGTAGCGATCGTAGGCGCCACCGGGGCTGTAGGGGAAACTCTGCTGAGCATTCTGGGTGAGCGTAATTTTCCCGTAGATCAGGTATTCGCCCTGGCCAGTGAGCGATCTGCCGGCAGCACCGTCATGTTCAAAGGCAAGCCGCTGATGGTGACTAATCTGGCGGAGTTTGATTTCAGCCAGACCCAGATCGGCCTGTTCTCCGCCGGCGGCAGCGTTTCCGCCGAATATGCCCCGAAGGCAGGTGCGGCGGGCTGCGTGGTGGTCGATAACACCTCACATTTTCGCTATGACGACGATATTCCCTTAGTAGTACCCGAGGTGAATCCGGCGGCTATAGCGCAGTACACGAACCGCAACATCATCGCGAACCCGAATTGCTCCACGATTCAGATGCTAGTGGCCCTGAAGCCGATTCACGACGCGGTCGGCATCAAGCGTATCTGCGTGGCTACCTATCAGGCAGTCTCTGGCTCAGGCAATAGGGCCGTCGAGGAGTTGGCGAAGCAGACAGGGGAGCTGTTGAATGGCCGCGCGGCCGAGTGCAATGTCTATCCGCGCCAAATAGCGTTCAACGCGCTGCCGCAGATCGACGTCTTCACCGAGAACGGCTATACGAAGGAAGAGATGAAGATGGTCTGGGAAACCCAGAAGATCCTGGGCGATGACAGCATCAAAGTCAGCGCAACCTGCGTGCGCATCCCCGTATTCTACGGGCACTCTGAGGCAGTCCAGGTCGAGACCCACAAGCCGATTAGCGAGCAGGAAGTGCGCGAGCTGCTATCCAACGCGGCGGGGGTAACCGTCATCGATGAGCGGAAAAACGGCGGATATCCTACAGCGGTGCATGATTCTGCGGGCCAGGACGCAGTTTTTGTAGGTAGAATTCGGCAGGATATCTCAATGCCCAATGGTATTAATCTTTGGGTCGTTGCCGATAACGTGCGAAAGGGAGCAGCTCTCAACTCAGTTCAGATAGCCGAAGAGTTGATAAAAAGCTATTTATAATGAATACTTGCAGGCTGTAGTGAAGAAACACTCTTAATTAGTTTGCATAAGCGTCCGAAGTGTTCACTAACCGGCGCTGCAGAATCAGAGAGTCATTTAGGAGTTGGCGTTGCTTTTCTTCGGCTTCGCCAGCGACCTGCTGAGAGAAAAAGGGACTATGCTACGTAAATTCGTCGTCATTCTGACCATGCTGCTCTGCAGTATGGCGACACAGCTCTATGCCTTGGGCCTCGGTACGGTCACGGTTGAATCTTCGCTCAATCAGCCCTTGCGCATGCGCATCGAGCTGATTCAGCTAGGCGATACCCGACTGCAAGACGTTCGTGTCAGCATGGCCTCCGGCGATGATTTCCAGCGCTTTAACGTCGACCGCGTTAGCTTCCTCTCTAACGTGCGCTTTAGCATCGAATCCACCAGTCAGGGTAATGTAGTCATCCTGACCTCCACGCAAATAGTCCGCGAGCCCTACTTAAGCTTTATTCTGGATACCCGCTGGCCCAATGGACGACTGCTCAGCGAGCATACAATCCTGTTTGACCTGCCTGTATTTAACGATCAGCAAGCCCCAACCGCCGTCAGGGAGCCGATTAGCCCCGTTCTGCAACGCCCCGCGAATGGACAGTCAGCCGATGCAGAGCCTTTTGTAGATACGCCGGCTGCGCCAGTTGTCACCGCGCCCAGTTCCTCGAACTCAGCAGCCAATCTCCAGCCAGAAGTGATAACGGCGCAGCCAGAAGCAGCAGAACCAGAAGCAGCAGAACCAGAACCAGAAGTAGAAGTGATCGACGAGGCTGAGCCTGAAGTCGAAACTGTGGCAGCCAGCGATGAAGTCGCGGAAGAGGCACCGGTTGTAGAAGAAACAGCTGACGTTGAAGAAACACCTGTTGTTGAAGAAACAGCTGACGTTGAAGAAACACCTGTTGTTGAAGAAACACCTGTTGTTGAAGAAACACCTGTTGTTGAAGAAACAACTGAGGCGCAACCAACTGCCATCGAAGCAGCGTCGGAGCCAGTCGCGCCGGAGCCACGAACGATCGAGGCGGGTGGCAGCGATACGCTCTCCGATATCGCTCTTCAGGTTCGACCGAATACCACCGTGACCATGCAGCAAACGATGTTGGCGCTGCAGGAATTGAATCCTGACGCCTTTGCCGATGGCAACATCAACCGTCTACGCAGCGGTCAGGTATTGCGCGTTCCCACGCTGCAAGAAATCCAGTCGATCGATCCACGGGATGCGGTTGCCGAGGTGGCGCGGCAGAATCAAGAATTCGCCGAGGCCGACGTGCAGCCTTTGGCAGCACCGTCTACACAGGCCGCGGATCAAGATGAACAGCCACAGGGTCAGTTGAGCGTAGTAAGTTCTGATGACGCGATCGATGCATCTTCCGGTGCGGCTGAGCTGCGAAACGCCGAGAACGCCGAGCTGGATCAGCGTATTGCCGAGTTGGAAACACAACTCGCCCAGCGTCAGGAAGAGGCCGATCGCGCAAGAATAGAGCGCGAAGAATTGGATTCGCGCATGGCGGATCTGGAGGCGCAGATTGCGGCGGCGCAAGAAATCATTCGCCTGCAAGATATTCAGCTCGCACAGTTGCAGGAATCGCTTGCCGCGGCCGCAGCCGAGGCGCAGTTGTTGGCGGACCAGCAAGCGATTCAGCTCGCTGCCGAAGCCGAAGCGGCACAGCCGGTTAACTCGCCAACGAGCCTGTTCGATGACGTGCTGCGCATACTAACGGGCAATAGTATCTTCATGATCTTCGGTATCGTACTGGTCATCTTGTTGCTGGTCGTACTGATGCTGCGCAGAAACCGCGCCGCGAAGAATGACGAGCATGACATTGACGAAATCGCCGATCAGGATTTCGACGACGAGGAATCTGGCGCCGAGAGCGCAAAGCGGGCTGAGTCAGACACAGAGTTCCAGGACTACGATCCTTCCGAACTGGACAGCGAACTCGATGACATCATTGGTGTGGCCGATGAATCGCAGCGAGATGAGGACGATTCTCAGCAGCTTGACGTCATCGGTATTGTCGAGAGATTAATTACCGAGCAGCAGTATCGTCGTGCGTTAAGCATGCTGAATACTTCGCTGCAAGAACAGGGCGAGAGCGAAGAAGTTCGTGAGAAGATTGCCGAGGTCGAAAACCTGCTAGCGGTGGAAGAGGCCGAACAACGTAAGGCTGAACAGGAAACGAAAGAGCGCGAAGCGGCTAGCCGCGCCTCGGAGACAAAGTCATTCCTGGATGATTTGGGCATTGACCTCGACTCCTTCGATGACGATGACGATACGAATGAGCCTGCCAGCGCGCCAGCGAAGGAAGAGCCGGCACGCGTTGAGAAACCCGCAGAGCCTGCTGCCGATATTGAGTCTGAAAATGTCGACATGATGTTCGATCTGGGCGGGGATGATGACGAATCTGGCGCTACCGCGGACGACTCAGCCGATGAAGAGACTGCGGACGATGTAGAGACCTTCGAGTTCGACTTAGATGACGATTCGGACGAGCCGGTAACGGCGGCTAAGGATTCCGAAGAGCTGGATATAGACAGCCTCGAATTCGACTCAGGTGCAGCAGATGAGCTTAAGAGCAGTGCCGAAGCCGATAAAGAGGAAGACTTGGATCTGGAAACATTTTCCTTCGATGCCGATGCGGCCGCGAGCCTAACAAAGGCAGCGGAAGAAAAGCAGGAGAGCGCAGAAAAAGAAGCGGATCCAAATGCCATTGAATTCTCATTCGATAGCGACGACTTGGCCGACACCACGGAAGCTGCAAAACCCGCGAGCAATGACGAGGTCGAAACCTTCGATTTCGATCTGGATGACAACACAGGCGATACAGTTCTTGAGAAGCCTGATACGGCTATCACCTCTACGGCTCAAGATGATGCGGATGATTTTGACTTCGACTTGGATGAATTCGAAGTAGATACAGCCAAGACAGACACAGCGGCAAGCTCAGACACTGATGATTTTCTAGATCTCGATGCGGAGCCAAAAGAGGTCGAGTCGGAGAAGAGCCCGGCCAAGGACGATGATTTCGAGTTCGACCTGGACGACGATGAGCCTGCGAAGAGCACAGCTGCCGACGAGGTAAGCGACTTGATTGATGACGACGATCTCGAGTTCCTTTCTGATGATGATGTTGAGATCGAGTCCGTGGATGATATCGAAGAGATCGATATGCTGTCCGACGCGGACGAAACAGCGACTAAGCTGGAACTCGCCTACGCCTATCAGAAGATGGGTGATTCGGATGGCGCCAAGGAAATTCTGCAGGAAGTTATCAAGGAAGGCTCTGATGAGCAGATAGCAGAAGCCACCAAGTTACTCGGAAAGCTCGATAGCAAGTCAGACTAGTCGTCTTGCACTTGTCTGCACACACTGCGATTTCCTGATCCGTGTCGAGCTCCGATCAAAACACAAGCACGAGTTACCGAATCGCGCTGGGCATCGAATACGATGGCTCGGCGTATTCCGGTTGGCAGAAACAAAAATCCCCGCAGCAGGAAACTGTTCAGCAGTACATCGAAACCGCACTAAGCAATGTAGCGGATGAAGATGTGGTGGTGAGCTGTGCAGGCAGAACTGATGCCGGCGTGCACGCTACGTGCCAGGTGGTTCACTTTGACGCCTCAGTTGACAGGGGCGAGAAGGCTTGGACGCAGGGCGTAAACAGCATGCTGCCAAGGACCATCCGGGTCGTTTGGTCGAGAGTGCAGCAGCCGGACTTTCATGCGCGCTTCAGTGCCTTGTCGCGACGCTATCTCTACCTCATGTACCAGCGAGATATACAATCGGCGATGCTGCATGGCAGAGCGAGCCATATACGCAGCCACTTAAACGAGGCGGCCATGCACTCGGCCGCGCAGCATCTGCTGGGCGAGCAGGACTTTACGTCCTTTCGTGCCGCGGGCTGTCAATCCAGGACGGCGATGCGCAATGTAATGCATGCGAATGTCTATCGGCAGGGCGGTTTCCTGATATTCGATGTTAAGGCGAATGCCTTCCTGCAGCATATGGTGCGCAACATGATGGGCTCGCTCCTGCAGGTAGGCAGGGGCGAGAAAGACCCTGCCTGGATCGGCGAGTTACTCGCATTGCAGGACCGGACGCAGGCTGCCCCTACGGCACTGCCGGACGGGCTCTATCTCGCCGGTGTGGAGTACCCCTTAAGTTGTGAGCTGCCCAGCGAGCTATCTCTGCCCGATTTGCTGCTAGCGATCTGAGTCTGCCTAGCCGTCGTAGAAGCATTTTATGGAATCGTCTGATGGTCGTGAATCTGTTGGTTTGCTAGAATACGCGTCTTTCACGAGCCTCAAGACCCACCTTGCAGAATACTTGGATTAAAATTTGCGGTATTACGCGGGCGCAGGACGCCCTGGCAGCGACCGAACTCGGAGCGGACGCTATCGGTGTTGTGTTGTACGCCAAAAGCCCGCGTGCAGTGACTGTGGATCAGCTGGCAGGCATCACTGAGGAAGTGGCCGGACGCGTAAGCGTCGTGGCTCTGTTTGTGAATCCTGCGCCTGGCCTTGTCAGGGCGGTTGTAGCGACTGGTGCTATCGACATGCTGCAGTTTCATGGCGAGGAGTCGGCGCAGTTTTGCGAGCAGTTTGAACTGCCGTATATGAAGGCGGTGGCAGTCAAGGCAGACAGTGATCTGTCTGACGCATTGGCAGCCTACGACAGCGCGAAATATATTCTATTGGATAGCTACGATCCGCTACTTCCCGGTGGCACGGGTAAGACATTCAACTGGGACAGGGTAGCAGAGTTAAGCACTGAGCAACTGGCGCGCCTGGTTCTCGCCGGCGGGCTGGGGCCAGACAATGTTAAGGATGCGATCGAGCGCGTTCGTCCCTTCGGTGTGGATGTCAGCAGTGGCGTCGAGGCCAGCAAGGGAATTAAGGATTTGGAAAAGATGAAATCATTTATCGAAGGAGTAAGAGCGAGTGCCTAAGCTTGAAGAGTCTGCAGCTAGAGTTGATTCGGCGGCGTTCGATGGCCCCGATGCGTCGGGCCATTTTGGACCCTACGGCGGCGTGTTCGTCGGGGAAACATTGATCGCAGCCGTCGAAGAATTAGCGGAAGTGTATGAGAAATTATCGGCGGACAAAAACTTCTGGGCCGAATACGACGCAGAGCTAAAGCACTATGTTGGCAGACCCTCGCCTCTGTATCTCGCCGAGCGGCTAACGGCTGCCGCCGGTGGTGCGAAAATCTATCTGAAGCGCGAAGACTTGAATCACACCGGCGCCCACAAGGTAAACAATACGATAGGCCAGGCACTGCTCGCGAAGCACATGGGCAAGACGCGCATCATCGCCGAGACTGGAGCGGGCCAGCATGGCGTAGCCAGCGCAACCGTGGCCGCGAAGTTAGGTTTGGAATGCCACGTCTACATGGGCGCGGAAGACATAGTACGGCAGGCACCTAACGTTTATCGTATGAAGCTATTAGGTGCGAACGTGATATCCGTGGAATCGGGTTCGAGAACGCTGAAGGACGCCATGAACGAGGCCCTGCGCGACTGGGCCACGAACGTGGATAACACCTATTACATTATCGGCACCGTCGCGGGCCCGCATCCCTATCCCAAACTAGTGCGCGATTTTCAATGCATCATCGGCCGCGAAGCGCGCGAGCAATCGCTAGCGCAGATGGGCCGCCTGCCAGATGCGCTGGTTGCCTGTGTGGGCGGTGGCTCCAACGCGATTGGTCTGTTTCACCCCTTCCTCAAAGATGCGTCGGTCGCGATGTACGGCGTAGAGGCTGGAGGCTATGGCCTTGAAACGGGCAAGCACGCAGCTCCATTGAGTTCAAACTGTGCGCCGGGTGTTCTGCATGGCAATAGAACGTATCTAATGTCGGACGCGGCGGGTCAGATACTTGAGACTCATTCCATCTCTGCAGGCCTCGACTATCCAGGCGTCGGGCCAGAACATTCCTGGCTGAAGGATATGAAGCGCGTAAATTATGTGGACGCTACCGACGACGAGGCCATGAAGGCATTCCATCAGCTCACTCGTCTGGAGGGCATTATTCCGGCACTGGAGTCTAGCCATGCTGTCGCCTACGCGATGAAACTTGCTGCAACGCTGCCGAAGGATAAGAACATCATCATCAACCTGTCTGGTCGTGGCGATAAAGACATCCAGACGGTAGCGAAGATCGAGGGTATCGAGCTATAAGCTCGCTTAACTTTGTTGAGCAGACACGATCACATTCAATGGGTAGTCAGTTAGAAAGATTTTGGGAAGGGCATGAGTAGACTAGATCAAATAGCGAAGCAGGCGGCCGCTGCAAATAGGAAGTTGCTAATACCCTATCTGGTTGCTGGCGATCCGAATTTAGAGACGACGGCAGCGTTGATGCACAAACTGGCCGAGCAGGGCGCCGACGTCATCGAGTTAGGCATTCCCTTCAGCGATCCCTCTTCGGATGGGCCGGTGATCCAGCGCGGAGTGGAGCGCGCTCTGGCGAAAGGCACTACCCTAAAACAGGTGTTAGAGTTGGTTGCCCAGTTCAGGAAGAAGGACGCCGACACGGGCATCGTGTTGATGGGCTACCTGAATCCGATCGAGATCATGGGCTATAAAGCCTTCGTCGAGGCGGCGAGCATAGCAGGGGTCGATGGAGTCTTGAATGTCGATCTGCCGCCAGCCGAGTCGGGTGAGTTGCACTCGCTGATGCGCGCCAAGGGAATTGACACGATATTTCTGGTCGCACCTACAACTCGGGCCGAACGCGTTGCTAGCATTACCGAACACTGTAGTGGCTATCTGTATTATGTTTCATTAAAAGGTGTCACGGGTGCTGCACTCACCGATCTCGACTCGGTAAGCGCGAACATCAATAAGCTGCGTAAGCGCACCGAACTGCCGATCGTGATCGGCTTCGGCATCAAGGATGCCGCTAGCGCCGCGGCTATGGGTAGATTGGCCGATGGCGTCATAATCGGCAGCGCCCTGGTGGAAAAGATCGCGCTGCTGGCAGATCAGGCAGAACATGACCCGGCGCTGCTCAGCGACACCGTGAAAGTGATCTCCGAGGCTAGAGAAGCCTTAGACAAACTAGTGTAATATCAGCATCTGACTGTAAAAACGGACCCAATAATGAGCTGGATAGATAAGATTTTACCCTCGATAGCGAATGCACCAAAGGACGCGAAGAAGTCCGCCGTGCCTGAGGGTACCTGGAAGCAATGCCCGCGCTGCGACGCGATGCTCTACAAGAAGTCTCTCAGTGAAAACTTCGATGTCTGCCCGAAATGCGAGCACCACCTGCGCATCACCGCCAGGCGCCGTATCGAACTGTTCCTGGATGCAGGCAAGCAGGTCGAGCTCAATGCCGGCATGGAGCCGGTCGATCTTCTCAAGTTTAAGGATAGAAAGAAGTACAAGGACAGACTCTCAGCAGCACAGAAGGCCACCGGCGAGAAGGACGCGCTGATCGTGGTTAAGGGCAAGGTCAATGACATCCCAGTCATCGTGGCAGCCTTCGAATTCAACTTCATCGGTGGTTCTATGGGTGCCGTGGTCGGTGAGAAGTTCACTCAGGCAGTCAATACCTGCATTAAAGAGGGGCTTCCACTCGTGTGCTTCTCAACCAGCGGTGGCGCTCGCATGCAGGAGGCGCTCATTTCCCTCATGCAGATGGCGAAAACCTCGGCGGCTTTAGAGAAGCTCAAGAAAAACTCCCTGCCGTATATCTCCGTTCTCGTCGATCCGGTCTACGGTGGCGTATCCGCTAGCCTGGCGATGCTGGGCGATGTGAACATAGCCGAACCTAACGCCCTGGTTGGCTTTACCGGCCCGGACGTCATTCGCCAGACGGTGCGCGTGAAGCTACCTGAGGGTTTTCAGCGTAGCGAATTCCTGCTCGAACACGGCGCCATCGACATGATCGTTCATCGCAAGCATCTGCGAGGCAAGATCGCGTCGATACTAGAGAAATTTCTTCACTTCAGACGTACCGCCTCTTAATCCGAGAGCCCAGCGATGCCCGCCAAAGGTAGCTCTCTCGAGAGCTGGTTGCAGTATATTTCTAGCGTGCATCCACGGGAGATCGAGCTCGGCCTCGGGCGCACACAGCGCGTGGCCACTCGACTCGGCATAACCAAGCCCGCAGCACTCGTCGTCACCGTAGGAGGCACCAACGGCAAGGGGTCCTGTGTGGCTACCATGGAGGCCGTGCTGCAGCAGGCTGGCTACAAGACCGGCTGCTATACCTCGCCCCATATCAATGTCTTCAATGAGCGTATTCGCATCGATGGCCGTAACGTCGACGACGCTAGCCTAATCGCCGCGCTGGAGGTGATCGATGAGGCGCGCGGCGACGAATCCCTCAGCTACTTCGAGTTCGCCACGCTGGCGGGCCTATACCTGTTTAGACAGAGCGCTGTCGATGTTGCCCTGCTCGAAGTCGGCCTTGGCGGTCGCCTTGATGCGGTAAATATCGTCGATGCGGATGTCGCGATAATCAGCAGCATAGCCGTCGATCATACCGATTGGCTGGGACACGACATCGAGACCATCGCGGCAGAGAAGGCCGGCATCCTGCGTGCTCATGCACCTGCCATCTTTGGGTGGGAGTGCCCACCTAACGCGATCATCGAGCGCGCGCGGCAGCTCAATACAGCCCTGCTGGTCTTCGGCAGGGATTTTCAGGCGCAGGGCAGTGATTCAACGTGGTGCTGGACTGGACAGGACCGCCAGGGTGAAGCCCTTAGCTGGCCGGACCTGCCGGTTCCTGGCCTCATGCTGAGCAACGTCGCCAGCGCCCTGCAGGCACTGAATCTCCTGCCTCTGGATCTGGACCAGGTGGCCGTCAAAGCCGCTCTGGGTGGCCTGGCGCTGGCCGGTCGCTTCGAAATTCGCAGGGATCTACAGACGGGCAGAACGCTAATCTTCGATGTGGCCCATAACCCGGCCGCCATGACGCAACTCGCCCTCGGGCTTAAGCGCTATAAGGCCCGAAATAAGGGCGCTGGGCGGGTCGCCGCCGTGTTCGCGGTGATGGCAGATAAAGATGTGATGGGAATGCTCACAGCCTTAGAATACTGCGTGGACATCTGGTATATTGCGCAGGTCGATCTGGCCCGCTGTATGGCCGCGCATGAAGTGGCACAAACCCTGAAAGACGTGGGAATTGGCGCCGAGAACAGGCAAATACTGCAATTCGACAGTGTCGAGTCTGCGTATAGAGCCGCTTGCGATGCCACCGAGAGCGACGACACTGTACTGGTAACCGGCTCCTTCTATACCGTCGCCGCAGCCCACGGGCTCAGTGAACCGGTGTAGGAAGCTAGCGCCAGCAGGACACAAGCGATCTTATTGAAATTGAGGTACACCTCTTGAACCAGGGCGCCAAACAACGCATTGTCGGCACAGTCGTGTTACTCGCCCTAGCTCTGATCTTCCTGCCCATCATTTTTGATGGAGAAGGCAGCTACCAAGCGCCCGTTAGCAGCCGTATCCCCGAAACTCCCCTAATTACTATCCTGCCTGAGCCTACTCAGTCGCGTCCGGTTATCGTCGGCACTGTCGAGACGGTGGAAACCATTGAGGCCGATGACGTTACCGCGGAATCGCTAGGCGATGATGCGTCCGCCGCGATCGACGACGCTCTTGCTGGACTCATCGAGGCCCCTCAGGACGAGGTTGAGATCACCGAATCTGAGGCCATATTCACACGCGAAGTACCGCAGCTTAGCGATGCCGGCCTGCCGCAGGGCTGGGTGGTTCGCCTCGGCTCGTTTTCCGACAGAGCGAACGCGAATAATCTGGTAACACGCCTGCAAGAAGCCGGTTACAAGGCCTATACGAGGGCTCTGCCCAGCGATCAGGGTGCTGCACTTACCGGTGTGTTCGTGGGTCCGTGGCTCGACAGAGCCCAGGTGAACGACTATCAGCGCAGGTTGCAGGAGGAATTCAGTTTGGCCGGCTTGGTGGTTCGCTACGAACTCGAACGACTGTAGATTACTGATTAGCAAATGGCCTTCAATCAAGTCGATATAGTCATTCTGATAATCACGCTGCTCTCGTCATTGTTTGGATTGTGGCGGGGACTGATTAAAGAAGTGCTTTCGTTGTTGACCTGGATCGCAGCGCTGCTGGTGGCAAGGGTCTACAGTGAGCCACTCGCCGGTTTGATGACGGGCATGATAGAGAATGACGGCATACGCTACGTGACAGCGTTTGCCATCTTGTTCGTCACAGTGATGATGCTAGGAACGTTCCTGAATTTCCTAATGTCGAAATTGCTGACGATTACCGGCTTGAAGCTAGCCGATCGCTTGCTAGGCGCAGTGTTCGGCGTAGCGAGGGGAGTGATTATAGTGTTGGTGATTCTCTTCATCACCAGCATGTTCGTTTCGGACACGGAGTTATGGCAGCAGTCGCAATTGATTCCGTATGGCATGAACCTGATTGAGAAGTCGCAAGTTTTCATCGGTGATATGAATAGCGTCGACCCGACGCCTCAAGTACAGTAAATCGCGGAGCGTACTATGTGTGGATTGGTAGGTGTGGTTGCTAGTAAAGATGTGGGTGTTTGCCTCTATGACACGCTCACAGTGTTGCAGCACCGAGGTCAAGATGCCGCAGGTATCATGACAAGCGATAAAGGGAAACTCAACCTGCGTAAGGACAACGGCCTGGTTAAGGACGTGTTCCGCACCCGACACATGCGCAGGCTAACAGGCAATATGGGCATTGGTCATGTGCGCTATCCCACAGCCGGTAGCTCCAGCCCGGCACTCGCACAACCGTTCTATGTAAACTCCCCCTACGGGCTCAGCCTCGCGCACAACGGCAACCTGACAAACAGCAAGGAGCTGAGTCGCGATCTCTTCAAGGAAGATCTGCGCCACATCAATACCGATTCCGATTCGGAAGTGCTGCTAAATATTTTCGCGCACGAATTGCAGCGCCGTAACAAGATGAAGCCTCTGCCAGAGGATGTGTTCGCGGCAGTAGCCGGCGTGCACAATCGCTGTCGCGGTGGTTTCGCGGCGGTCGTCATGCTATCTGGCTACGGCATAGTTGGCTTCAGAGACAGAAACGGCATTCGCCCGCTCGTGTTCGGCAGCCGCGTTTCCTCTTCAGGCATGAAGGAATACATGATCGCCTCCGAGAGTGTGGCCTTGGATTCACAAGGTTTTACTATCGAGCGTGATGTCGCGCCAGGGGAGGCCGTGTATATAGACCTCAAGGGAGGGCTGCATACCCAGGTCTGCACCGAGCCGGGCGTGCACACGCCTTGTATCTTCGAGCATGTATACTTCGCCCGTCCGGATTCATTGATGGATGGCATCTCTGTCTATAAGGCGCGGATGCGCATGGGCGAGAGACTCGCGGATAAGATCGAGCGGGTGCGGCCGGCCCATGACATCGACGTGATAATACCGATACCGGACACCAGCAGGACGGCGGCTCTCGAGCTGGCGAATCGGCTTGGCCTGAAGTTTCGTGAGGGTTTCGTGAAGAATCGCTATATCGGGCGGACGTTCATCATGCCCGGCCAGAGTCAGCGCAGGAAAAGCGTGCGTCAGAAGCTCAACGCAATCGACCTCGAGTTCAGGGGCAAGAATGTCTTGCTGGTCGATGATTCGATCGTGCGCGGAACGACCTGCAAGCAGATCATTCAGATGGCACGGGATGCGGGTGCGGCGAAGGTGTATTTCGCCTCCGCGGCTCCGGCTATCAGATACCCGAATGTCTATGGTATCGATATGCCCGCCGCCGCCGAGCTAATCGCCTCTGGCAAGACCGAGGAGGAGATTCAAGAGGCCATCGGCGCAGATTGGTTAATCTATCAGGACTTGGAAGATCTAATCTCCACGGCCACAGAGGGCAACCCAGCCATTCAGCAGTACGAGTGTTCTGTCTTCAATGGCGAGTACATAACCGGCGACGTGGATGAGATCTATCTGAAGCGCCTCGAAAATCTGCGCAACGATGCGGCCAAGGTAAAGAAGGCGAACAAGAAGGCCGCACAGGCTGCAGACTAGGCGCCGGCTGGCACAAGCACCCGCGAGCGCCGCCGAACGCGTGTTAGGAAGCCGCCAGGAAAAATCAGAAGTGAGAAGTAAATGCTATCAGTGAATGCCGAGAACGATGCCGCTAAGCAAACCGCGGTGATTGATACCAAACTGTCGCGGCAAGTTAGCAAGACTGTCGCCGAGGTAGGCAAGGCTCTGCTGGGCAAGGATCATCAGATTCGCCTAGCGCTGTGCTGCCTGTTTTCCGGCGGCCATCTGCTTATCGAGGATCTTCCCGGAATGGGGAAGACCACCTTATCCTACGCACTCGCGAAGGCCTTGGGGCTGAGCTACAACCGCATTCAAGGCACCAGCGATCTGTTGCCCGCCGACATCCTCGGCATCTCGATCTTCAACCAGACCACGAGTGAGTTCTCCTTTCATCCGGGCCCGATCTTTAGCCAACTGGTGCTCGCCGATGAGATTAATCGCACGACACCTAAGACACAGAGCGCGCTACTAGAGGCCATGGAAGAGCGACAGGTAACCATCGAGGGCGTGACTCGCAAATTGCCGGAACCGTTTTTCGTCATAGCGACACAGAATCCCGTGACGCTGGCGGGCACCTATCCCTTGCCTGAGTCACAGCTGGACCGATTCCTCATGCGCTTGCGCCTCGGCTATCCGGACCAGCGCGCGGAACGCGAACTGTTGGAGATGAACACCGAGCGCGACAAGGTCGAGGCGATCAATCAATGTCTCTCGCTCGAAGACGTCATCGAGTTTCGAAGGCAGTCGGCTGGCGTGAGTGCTAGCGAGTCTCTGTTGGACTATGTGCAGCGACTAATCGCCTTTACTAGGGGCAAAGACGAGTTCCACTTCGGCCTGTCGCCACGCGGTAGCCTGGCCATCATGCGTTCTGCCAAGACCTGGGCACTGATGTGCGGGCGCAGTCACGTAGTGCCGGAAGACGTGCAGGCGATTCTTCCAGCGGTAGTCGAGCATCGACTTCGCGCGACCTCCGACGATGAAGGGCACAGCGGCGCGTCGCTAGTGCAGCGACTCCTCAGCGAAGTCGATGTGATCGAGTAGATTCCTTTTCTGCGTCGGTTAAATCTCCAAGAACACGCCCAGAGTGAGTGCAATGGCAAGTAGTCTCCGGGAAGCATTCAACAGTAATTATCAGCGCTGGCTCGCGAAGCACAGTCCGCCGCGCGAGAGCGCCACGCTCGATCGCAAGAATATTTATATCGTACCGACCCGCAACGGCCTGTTGTTCATTTTCACCTTAACACTCGTGTTCATCGCGGCAATCAACTACGCGGTCAGCCTCGCCTTCGCACTCGCATTCCTGATGGTGAGTATCTTCGTACTCTCCATCCTGCACTGCTTCAATAATCTGAATCAGCTGACCCTCACGGGTCGCTCGGCGCAGGATGTGTTCTGTGGCGAAGAGGCGAGCTTTCGCCTACAAATTACGCGCTCGCCTAAACGCAGGCATGAGGCGCTGGAGATTAATTTTCTTAGCTCGCACAAGAACCCCAGAATTAGCTACACAGACCTGACGTCCCGCGACTTGGAGGAGGTGGACGTGTTCACGCCTACCTCTAGGCGTGGTGAGTTCGCGGCACCGAGACTGCGTGTGCTAACGCGATTCCCCCTGGGCCTGTGCCGCGCCTGGTCCGTGGTGGATCTGAACCTGCGCTGCCTCGTTTACCCCAGGCCCGTCGCCTTCTCGATGAATCAATTCGATTCCGGTGCTAGCGGTGGAAGCGATTCGGCGATTAATCGCGAGGGGAGCGAAGACTTTTATGGTCTGCGAGACTACGTGCCGGGCGACTCGCTGCGACAGGTGGCGTGGAAGAGCGTAGCGAGAGGGCAGGGCATGCACCTGAAACAGTTCGTCGACTACGTCGACAACAAGATCTGGCTGGACTGGGATATGTTCTACGGCTTCAGTGTGGAGGAGCGTCTCTCGCGGCTCTGCTACTGCGTTGTGCAGCTCTCCAAGGCCGGCAAGGTCTTCGGCATGCGTATTCCAGGCAGCGAATATCAGCCCGCGACCGGGCCCGAGCACCGCAAGAGATTACTGCGCGCCCTCGCGCGCTTCGGAGCAAACTGATGGAGCTGAACTATCAGATACCGCGCCCGGCGCTGATGTGGATCCTGGCTGCCGTGCTATTGGTGCTAATTCCCCAGAGCATACGCATGCCGATCTGGATAAGCGGCGTTGCCCTGGCCTGCATCTGCTGGCGCGTATTGATTCACAATGGTCGGCTGGATTACCCGAGTCGCATGCTCCGTGTTGTGGTCGTGCTGTTTACGCTGATCGTCTCGTTCTCCCAGATTCGAAACATCGGCATCGGTCTGGATTCGGCAGCGAGTCTCCTGGCGCTGGGTTTCGTGTTCAAACTCATCGAGATGCGCCATAAGCGCGACATCTATGTCGTGATCTCGCTGTGCTTCGTCATGTCCATGGTCGCCTTCCTCTACTCACAGAGTGTCCTAACCACGCTGTATGTTGCCCTAGTCGTCGCCGTCACGATGGGCGCCATGATCGCGCTGAATCGAAACGCAGCGGTCTCCGACAACCGGAGCACGGCGATGCTGGCATTCAAGATCGCGCTGCAGGCGCTGCCGCTGACTGTCGTGTTGTTCATCCTGTTCCCTCGCATCGCGCCGCTATGGGCCGTGCCCATGCAGACGGGAGTGAACTCAACCGGTGTAACCGATGAGATGTCGCCGGGTGACATAAGTCAGTTGGGACGCTCGGCCGAACTTGCCTTTCGTGTACGCTTCGATGACACGGCGGCGCCTGCACACGAGTTGCTGTACTGGCGCGGCCTGGTGCTGGACGACTTCGATGGCACGACCTGGCGCCGCACGCGCAATTCCTCGTCGTATTCTATTGCTGCCTCTCTTGCCGACTTCAGAGTCAGCTACGACGACAGAATTCGCACCTCCAGCGATCCTATTAGCTATAACGTTATTCTCGAACCTACGCAGCAGCCTTGGTTGTTTGGCCTACATCTCGCCGAGGACGTAGACGATAGATTCTTCAGCGGTCGCAACTTCGAGCTTTTTAATAACGGTCGCATCAGTCAGCGACTGAGTTATGACCTGCGCTCCTATCTGGAGAATCAGACGGACGTGATCCTGTTGGGCAGCTCACGCAATCGAAGCGTGGAACTGCCCGACGAAGGCAACGAGCGCAGCCGAGAATTTGCGAGCACGCTGCGCGCGTCAGTTGCCACCGATCGAGACTACGCGTTCTCGGTGCTGAATCATTTCCGCACGAATGAATATTTCTACACCCTGAATGCGCCGCTCTTAGGAGAGAACAGAATAGACGAGTTTCTCTTCGATACCATGGCGGGCTTCTGTGAGCACTATGCGAGTTCCTTCACCTACCTGATGCGAGCCGCCGGCATACCGGCTCGAGTTGTGGTGGGCTATCACGGGGCAGAAACGAATCCCTATGAGAACTACCTCATGGTGTATCAATACAACGCCCATGCCTGGAGCGAAGTGTGGTTCGAGGGCGAGGGCTGGGTGCGCTTCGATCCCACCGGCGCGGTATCGCCGACGCGTATCGAGCAGGGTGTGCAGGAGGCGCTGCGCGACGATCCGGCCTTCATGGAGGATGATCTGTTCTCGGCGGCCAGGTTCGGCGGCATCGGCTGGCTAAATGCTATGCGCCTGCGGCTAGACGCCATCGAATACGAATGGAATCAACTCGTCGTGAATTACGATGAAGATGTACAGTTCGAATTCTTCGAGAGACTCTTCGGCGAGGTAACCGAGCAGAAGGTTATTCTGCTAATGGGCGCGATGGCGATTATTGTCATCATCGCGGTGGGCTTCACGGTAATTAACATGGAGCCGCGAGTGCCACGAACCCCAATCAACCGACTCTACTT
>CAYGRR010000019.1:0-250 GCA_964352295.1 uncultured Pseudohongiella sp.
CTATCCGTGAGGGTGGCCGTACAGTAGGCGCGGGTGTTGTAGCTAAGATCATCGAATAATTTCGCTAAAGACTACTTACTTGGCCGAAGCACTCAATAGGGTGCTTCGGCTTAGTCGTCTTTAGTGTTTCTAAGAAAATTCGATGGAAACGATTGAGATTTAGGGGCAACAATCCCTTGATGAGAATAAAAAACAACCATGTTCTTTAGAGAAACAGTAGGCCAGTAGCTCAATTGGCAGAGCAGCGGTC
>CAYGRR010000019.1:260-47665 GCA_964352295.1 uncultured Pseudohongiella sp.
AACCGCAGGTTGGGGGTTCGATTCCCTCCTGGCCTGCCACTAAAGGCAGGTTAACTTCAGTGAGCACAAGATACGTTGCTTAGAGTGAAGCAAAACGAAAAGTAAAAAATTATGTCCGAAAAAACAGTAAGCGAAGACGGGAAGTTAGATCTAGTAAAGTGGGCAGTCGTAACAGCGATTGTCGCTGCTGCTATCTATGCTAATTCCTATTTTTCAACAGAATCTTTATTGATTAGAACGCTAGGCCTGCTCGTGGCGGCTGGCGCGGCTGGATGGATTGGTGCTCAAACTGTTCGTGGGCGCTCTTTCGTCAACTTATGCCTTGATGCACGAGTTGAAATAAGAAAAGTTGTTTGGCCAACAAGACAAGAAACAACGCAGACTACCATCGTGGTCCTCATCGTCATATTCATTGTCGCTTTTATCCTGTGGCTTCTGGATTGGGGATTAAACAGCGTTATTTCATCGATGATCGGCTAGAGGCAAAAAATGGCAAAGCGCTGGTACGTAGTACATGCCTATTCAGGCTATGAGAAAAAAGTGATGCTAGCACTGAAGGAGCGAGTAGCGCTTTCAGGCATGGATGATTCCTTCGATGAAGTGTTAGTGCCTACCGAAGAAGTTGTGGAAATGCGAGGTGGTCAGAAGCGAAAGAGTGAGCGTAAATTCTTTCCCGGCTACGTCTTGGTGCATATGGAACTCAATGACGATACCTGGCATTTGGTAAAGGACACGCCCAGAGTAATGGGCTTTATTGGTGGCACTGCAGAAAAGCCTGCTCCAATTACAGATAAAGAAGCAAATAAGATTCTCCAGAGAATGGAGGACAGCGAAGATGCTCCGACTCACAAGACCATCTACGAGCCTGGCGAAATGGTTCGAGTTACAGATGGTCCGTTCAACGACTTCACCGGCACGGTTGAAGAAGTTAACTATGAGAAGAGTCGATTACGCGTTGCTGTACTAATTTTCGGGCGTTCGACTCCAGTAGAGCTTGAGTTCGGGCAGGTCGAGAAAAGCTAGATTAGAAGTAAGGAAGTTTAAGTTAAACCGAGGACCATCGGTCCTCTTCACAAAGTCGATCCCTTAACTTTTGTTGGGGAGCGCCGGGGAGTTTGATTGGCTGCGAGGCTAAATCAGACGTTCGAACCCAAAGGAGATAGACATGGCTAAGAAAGTACTGGCTTATATTAAGCTGCAAGTTGGCGCGGGCAAAGCTAACCCAAGTCCACCTGTTGGTCCGGCTCTCGGTCAACACGGCGTAAACATCATGGAATTCTGTAAGGCATTCAATGCACAGACTCAAGCACTTGAGCCTGGTCTGCCAATTCCAGTAGTAATCACTGTTTATGGCGATCGCAGTTTTACCTTTATCACGAAGACTCCTCCTGCCTCTGTACTGCTGCGTAAAGCGGCTGGGTTGCAGAAGGGAAGTGGACGTCCGAATACTGAAAAAGTGGGTAAGGTAAACCGCGCCCAGCTAGAAGAAATTGCAACCCAGAAAATGCCGGATCTCACTGCTGCCACTATGGACGCAGCGGTTCGCACTCTTGCGGGCAGCGCTCGCAGCGCGGGCATAGAAGTCGAGGGAGTCGAGTAACATGGCCAAACTATCTAAAAAACAAAAGCAGTTATCTGAGAAGCTTGAGTCAGGCAAGGTCTATTCTGTTGAAGAAGCGGTAGCGCTTATTTCTGAGTTTGCCTCCAAGAAATTCACCGAATCTTTCGATGTGAGTGTGAATCTCGGCATCGATGCGCGCAAATCGGACCAGGCGGTGCGCGGCTCCACAATCCTTCCAAGCGGCACGGGCAAAACAGTTCGAGTCGCCGTATTTGCTCAGGGCGAGAATGCCGAGAAAGCGAAGGCTGCGGGCGCAGACGTAGTGGGATTCGATGATCTGGCAGAGTCCATTCAAGCTGGCAACCTAGACTTCGATGTGGTCATTGCTACACCAGACGCAATGCGCGTTGTGGGTAAGCTGGGTACGGTCCTCGGTCCACGAGGCTTGATGCCCAACCCTAAAGTGGGAACAGTCACACCCGACGTCGTCACTGCAGTAACGAACGCCAAGTCCGGCCAGGTTCGATATAGAACCGACAAGAACGGCATCGTCCATGGTGGAATCGGCAAGATAGGATTCGATGCGACAGCGGTTAAGGCCAATCTTGAAGCGCTACTATCAGATTTGAAGAAGGCCAAGCCGGCTTCATCGAAGGGCGTCTATATCAAGAAAGTTGTGCTTTCTTCAACTATGGGCCCTGGGCTACAGATCGACCAGTCTTCCTTAGCTCTTTAAGTAAGAACGGAAAGAGTTTTAAGAATTACGGAATTGAATTCGAAGAGTAATTTTTCTCTTCAACAGACTTTGGGGTTTCGCTCATGCGAGGCCGTCAAAGACCGTAGGTGCGACTGCCCAGTTTGGGTATTCGCTTAATTTCCTACGCAGATGGTGAAGCCCAATTTAGCTTAACGCTAAATTCAAATCACCGAATAGCAAAGGCGTGATGTGGTTATGTCATGCTAAATCGCGGTCGAGAAATCGGCCAATACTTTAGGAGTTTAGCTAGTGGCTATTAGACTAGAAGATAAGAAACAAATCGTTTCGGAAGTCAATAAAGCTGCTATCAGTGCATTGTCTGCGGTGCTCGCCGATTATCGGGGTGTATCCGTTAGTGACATGACTGTGCTTCGTAAGAATGCTAGAGAGAATAACGTTTACCTTCGTGTTGTAAGAAACACGCTGCTTAAGAAAGCAGTTCAAGGAACCGATTTCGAATGCATTTCAGAAGTTCTAGTTGGTCCTACGATTCTTGCATTCTCAGTAGAAGATCCAGGTGCTGCGGCACGCGTGTTAAAGGATTTTGCGAAAGAGAAAGAGAAATTCGAGATCAAAGCACTCTCTGTAGGTGGCAAGTTATTGGATGCGGGTCAGATCGACGTGTTGGCGAAGTTGCCTACACACGATCAAGCTCTATCCATACTTATGAGCGTGATGTTGGCGCCTGTAACGAAGCTCGCCAGAACCATGAAAGAGGTTCCCTCGAAAGCAACGCGTGCTGTTGCTGCAGTTCGAGACCAGAAGCAGGAAGCAGCCTAGTTCCTTCGTAACAGATTAGAAATTGTAGAAAGTTAGAAACAACTTAAATTAATTTATTGAAAGTAGGAGACAAGAGTCATGGCTCTTTCCAAAGAAGAAGTATTAGAAGCAATCGCAGAAATGTCAGTAATGGACGTCGTTCAACTGGTTGAAGCGATGGAAGAAAAATTCGGCGTATCAGCGGCGGCAGCAGTAGCAGCGGCTCCAGCGGCAGCTGGTGGTGAAGCAGCGGCAGCGGAAGAGAAAGACGATTTCGATATCGTTCTAACTGCTGTTGGTGACAAGAAAGTTAACGTCATTAAGGCCGTGCGTGGCATAACTGGTCTAGGCCTTAAAGAGGCGAAAGACTTGGTTGATGGTGCTCCGTCAACTATTAAGGAAGCTGCTCCTAAGGCAGAAGCGGAAGAAGCCAAGAAAGCTTTGGAAGAAGCTGGCGCAACCGTTGAGCTTAAGTAGTACGCACTTGCTACAAAACGACAAGCGCCGGGTGCCGTCAACGCACCTGGCGTTAGTTCGTTGTAATTTCGAGTAACAGAAGGTCGGCGCAAGCCGCGCATAGTTATAGCCAGCAGATGCGATTCATCTAAGGCGAATTAACATGCATCGCAGAATAATTCTGCCAGTAGTTAATGCCAATAGAACACAACGCTAGGAACACACCAATGGCCTATTCGTATACAGAGAAAAAACGTATCCGCAAGAACTTCGGCAAGCTGCCAAGTGCGATGGATATCCCTTACCTCTTGTCTATACAAGTCGATTCCTATAAACAATTTACTCAGGTTGACGTGCCTGTCGAATCACGCATAGAGCAAGGCCTACATGCCGCGTTCAAGTCCGTATTCCCAATCGTCAGCTATTCCGGCAAGGCAGTTCTGGAATATGTTAGCTACAATCTTGGAAAAGCTGCTTTTGACGTCAAAGAATGTCAATTGCGCGGTTCTACCTATTCGGTTTCCCTCAGGGTAAAAGTTCGGTTGATTCTTTATGATAAGGAATCGACTACCCAAACGATAAAAGACATCAAAGAGCAAGAAGTCTATATGGGCGAGATCCCATTGATGACTGAATCCGGTACATTCGTCATCAACGGTACCGAGCGTGTTGTTGTTTCGCAATTGCACAGATCGCCAGGTGTATTCTTCGATCATGACCGTGGTAAGACACACAGCTCCGGTAAGCTGCTCTATTCTGCGCGCGTTATTCCTTACCGTGGCTCTTGGCTCGATTTCGAATTCGACCCCAAAGACATGGTTTACGTTCGAATCGATCGACGACGCAAGTTGCCAGCTTCGGTATTGCTGCGCGCTCTAGGCTATGGCTCTCAAGAAATCCTTGAGATGTTCTATGAGAACAACGGATTTAAGATTACAACGGGCAAGGGTAAGGATGCCGAGCCGGTCGTGTCACTTGAGTTGGTGCCTGCGCGCCTGCGTGGTGATGTGCTTAGCTTCCCAATCAAAGACAAGAAAGGCAAAGAAATTGTAGAGGCAGGGCGTCGCATTACTTCGCGTCATGTGCGTCTGATGGAAGACGCCAAGCTGAACACCTTGGTGGTCGATAATGAGTATCTGATCGGCTCAGCGCTCGCTGCGGACGTAATCAATGAAGAGACCGGCGAAGTACTCGTTGCCTGTAATACAGAGATCACTGCAGAAGTATTGGAGCAGTTCACAGAGGCTGGTGTTAAGCAATTTGAGACGATCTACACGAACGATCTTGATTGTGGTCCATTTATCTCGCACACATTGCGTATCGATAACACGACTTCCAAGCTGGAAGCGATGGTAGAGATTTATCGCATGATGCGCCCAGGTGAGCCGCCAACGAAGGAATCTGCAGAGAACTTGTTCTCTAACCTATTCTTCTCGCCAGAGCGCTACGACCTCTCAGCCGTTGGTCGCATGAAGTTCAATCGTCGTCTGGGTCGCCCTGAATCGGAAGGTTCGATGGTGCTCAGCCAGGAAGACATCGTTGACGTATTGAAGACTCTTGTTGGTATTCGCAACGGTTTCGGCTCTGTAGACGACATCGATCATCTCGGTAACCGCCGCATTCGCTCAGTTGGCGAGATGGCCGAAAACCAGTTCCGCGTAGGTTTGGTTCGTGTCGAGCGTGCCGTAAAAGAGCGTTTGAGTATGGCCGACTCTGAGGGTCTGATGCCACAGGACATGATCAATGCGAAGCCAGTAGCTGCAGCGATCAAAGAATTTTTCGGCTCCAGTCAACTTTCTCAGTTCATGGATCAGAACAATCCGCTGTCAGAGGTTACTCACAAGCGCCGCGTATCGGCTCTTGGGCCAGGCGGACTGACGCGTGAAAGAGCAGGATTCGAAGTCCGTGACGTACACCCGACGCACTATGGTCGAGTATGTCCAATCGAAACGCCTGAAGGTCCGAATATTGGATTGATTAACTCGCTCGCTACCTACGCGAGAACGAATCACTACGGCTTCCTTGAAAGCCCGTATAGGAAAGTAGTGAACAACAAGGTGACCGATGAGATCGATTACCTGTCGGCGATCGATGAGAGCGATTTCGTTATCGCTCAGGCGAGCGCTCCTTTAGATAATAAGAAGGGCTTCGTCGATAATTTGGTCACAGTGCGTTACAAGGGCGAGACGCTCTTGAAGATGCGCGAAGAAGTTGACTACATGGATGTTGCTCCGCAGCAGATGGTATCTGTGGCTGCGGCATTGATTCCTTTCCTGGAACACGACGATGCAAACCGCGCCCTGATGGGTTCGAACATGCAACGCCAGGCAGTGCCGACCCTGAAGACTGAGAAGCCTTTAGTGGGTACCGGCATGGAGCGCAACGTAGCTAGCGACTCTGGTGTGTGTGTAGTCGCATTCCGCGGTGGTGTAATCGAGAGTGTCGATGCGGCCAGAATCATCGTTCGTGTGAACGATGCAGAAACAGACGCCGGTGAGGCGGGTGTGGATATCTACAACCTGACTAAGTACACACGCTCTAATCAGAACACGTGTATCAGTCAGCGTCCTTTGGTTAAGGACGGCGACACGATTGCGCGTGGCGACATTCTGGCAGACGGTCCGTCAATCGACATGGGCGAGTTAGCGCTTGGTCAGAATATGCGCATCGCGTTCATGCCTTGGAACGGATACAACTTCGAAGACTCCATCTTGATATCGGAGCGAGTAGTTAAAGAAGATCGCTTCACCACTATCCACATTCAGGAACTTACCTGCGTGGCGCGTGATACCAAGCTTGGATCCGAAGAGATCACAGCGGATATTCCAAACGTAGGCGAAGGCGCACTAAGCAAGCTGGACGAGTCTGGCATTGTCTATATAGGTGCCGAAGTCAGCGCAGGAGACATTCTAGTCGGCAAGGTGACGCCTAAGGGCGAAACCCAGCTAACGCCGGAAGAGAAACTGCTACGCGCAATCTTCGGTGAGAAGGCTTCGGACGTAAAAGACACCTCTTCGCGCGTGCCTACCAGTGTGAAGGGTACCGTTATCGACGTGCAGGTCTTTACCCGCGATGGTCTGGAGAAAGATCAGCGTGCGATAGAAATCGAAGAGTCTCAACTCGCGAAGGTTCGTAAAGACATCGATGACGAATACAGAATCGTCGAGGGTGCTACTTTCGAGCGTCTACAACAGGCTTTAGTAGGCAAGGTTGTAGCGGGTGGCCCGAAGTTGAAGAAGGGTCAGAAGATTACGGTGGACTACCTCGAGAATCTACCGAGAGAAGATTGGTTCAAACTGCGTATGTCTAACGATGCAGTGAATAAGCAGTTAGAGCGCGCGGACGAGCAGCTTAAAGAGCGACGCGTTGAGCTAGACGAGCGTTTCGAAGACAAGAGAAAGAAACTCACTCAAGGTGATGATCTGGCTCCTGGTGTTCTGAAGATCGTTAAAGTCTACCTTGCGATAAAGCGTCGCATTCAGCCAGGCGACAAGATGGCTGGTCGTCATGGTAACAAGGGTGTTATCTCGGTGATCATGCCGGTAGAAGATATGCCTTACGACGAGAAGGGCGAGCCAGTGGATATCGTTTTGAATCCGCTTGGTGTGCCGTCGCGAATGAACGTTGGTCAGATCCTGGAGACGCACCTCGGTGCGGCGGCTAAGGGATTGGGCAACCGCATTGGCGAGATGCTTGATGCGAAGAAGAAGGCCTCGGAAGTTCGCAAGCTGGTTACCGATGTGTACAACAAGATCGGCGATCGCACTGAGGACATTAAGAGCCTTACTGACGATGAGGTTATGGAGCTTGCAGGCAACTTGCGTGCCGGCGTGCCAATGGCTACGCCAGTATTCGATGGCGCGGCAGAGTCAGAGATCAAGCAGATGCTCGAGTTGGCCGGCATTGATGAAAGTGGTCAGGTTACACTTTTTGACGGCAGAACCGGTGAGGCATTCGATCGCCAAGTGACAGTCGGCATTATGTATATGCTGAAACTGAATCACTTAGTTGATGACAAGATGCACGCCAGATCGACCGGCTCATACAGCTTGGTAACGCAGCAGCCGCTGGGTGGTAAGGCTCAGTTCGGTGGTCAGCGCTTCGGAGAGATGGAAGTGTGGGCACTCGAAGCCTATGGCGCGGCCTATACCCTGCAGGAAATGCTGACCGTTAAGTCGGATGACGTCGCCGGACGGACGAAGATGTACAAGAACATCGTCGATGGCGACCACAGAATGGAACCGGGAATGCCGGAATCATTTAATGTGCTAGTGAAGGAAATTCGATCCCTCGCGATCGATATGGAATTGGACGTCAGTAAGTAATCCGATTCAGCTAGCTAGTGCGACAAATGAAGAAATAGTGATTATTAAAGCCTGCTTGCAATAAGCGGCAGGTGGAGGAGTTAGAATGAAAGACCTATTAGGGTTGCTTAAATCTCAATCACAATCAGACGAGTTCGATTCCATTCGAATTGGATTGGCCTCGCCGGAGATGATCCGTGCGTGGTCCTTCGGTGAAGTTAAGAAGCCGGAGACAATCAACTACCGTACGTTCAAGCCTGAGCGCGATGGTCTGTTCTGCGCCAAAATATTTGGTCCGGTAAAGGACTATGAGTGTCTGTGTGGAAAGTATAAGCGTCTAAAGCACCGCGGTGTAATCTGCGAGAAGTGTGGCGTTGAAGTCGCGCTCTCCAAGGTTCGTCGTGATCGCATGGGTCACATCGAGCTCGCGAGCCCGGTTGCCCATATCTGGTTCCTTAAGTCGCTGCCTTCACGAATCGGCTTGCTTTTGGACATGACGCTAAGAGATATCGAACGCATTCTGTATTTCGAGTCATTCGTTGTCACCGATCCAGGCATGACTACCCTTGAGAAGGGGCAGCTGTTGACCGATGAGCAATACTACGAGGCGATGGAAGAATTCAGCGACGAATTCGATGCCAAGATGGGTGCTGAAGCGGTTCAAGCCCTGATGAAGGATATGGACGTCGATGCGGAAGTAGCTCGCCTGCGCGAAGAGATTCCGGCCACTAATTCTGAGACGAAATTGAAGAAGCTCTCTAAGCGCCTGAAGCTATTGGAAGCCTTTAATGCCTCCGGCAACAAGCCTGAGTGGATGGTGATGACGGTTCTACCTGTCCTGCCACCCGATCTGCGCCCCCTCGTTCCTCTGGACGGCGGCCGCTTCGCGACTTCAGACCTGAACGATCTGTACCGTCGTGTGATCAATAGAAACAATCGTCTGAAGCGCCTTCTCGATCTGAACGCGCCAGACATCATCGTGCGCAACGAGAAGCGCATGCTGCAGGAAGCGGTCGATGCGCTTCTGGACAACGGCCGACGCGGTCGCGCCATCACAGGCTCCAACAAGCGCCCGCTGAAGTCACTAGCTGACATGATTAAGGGAAAACAAGGCCGATTCAGGCAGAATCTCCTCGGTAAACGAGTGGACTATTCCGGTCGTTCGGTAATTGTAGTTGGCCCCACACTCAGGCTGCATCAGTGCGGACTTCCAAAGAAGATGGCATTGGAATTATTCAAGCCCTTCATCTTCGGCAAGCTTGAGCGTCGTGGCCTCGCTACTACCATCAAGGCAGCGAAGAAGATGGTGGAGCGCGAGACAGCAGAGGTTTGGGATATTCTCGCGGACGTGATTCGCGAGCACCCAGTATTACTCAACCGTGCTCCTACTCTACACAGATTGGGCATCCAGGCGTTCGAACCTGTGCTAATCGAGGGTAAGGCAATTCAATTGCACCCGCTGGTTTGTGCGGCCTATAACGCCGACTTCGACGGTGACCAGATGGCCGTTCACGTGCCACTCACGCTGGAAGCACAGCTTGAAGCGCGCACGCTGATGATGTCTACGAACAATATCCTGGCACCAGCCAACGGCGAGCCAATCATCGTTCCGTCACAGGACGTTGTACTGGGCCTTTATTACATGACGCGCTCGCGCGTTAACGCGAAGGGAGAGGGAATGATCTTCTCCGACGCGAAAGAAGTGCAGCGCGCCTACGAAACAGGCCATGTGCATCTGCAGGCACGCATCAAGGTGCGTATTACAGATGTCTACAACGACGAAGAAGGCGAGCGAGTTAGAAATACAAGCGTAGTGGATACCACCGTCGGTCGTGTGTTGTTGTTCAACATCGTCCCAGAGGGTCTGCCGTTCTCTATGGTAAATCAGAAGATGGCGAAGAAGCCTATCTCTGCGATTCTTAACGCCTGTTACCGCGACGTTGGTCTCAAAGAGACTGTTATCTTCGCTGACCAGTTGATGTACACGGGCTATAAGTATTCAACCCGTTCAGGCTCGTCTATCGGTGTTAACGATTTCGTTATCCCCAAAGCGAAGGCGACGATCATTGGCCAGGCAAACTCTGAGGTTGAAGAGATCGAGGCGCAGTTCGCATCGGGCCTGGTAACGCAAGGCGAGAAGTACAACAAGGTTATAGACATCTGGTCCCGCGCAAACGATTTGGTTGCCAAGGCGATGATGGAGGGCTTGTCTACTGAAGCGGTAATCAACAAGGAAGGCAAGGAAGAGCAGCAGGAATCATTCAACTCGGTTTATGTGTATGCGGACTCCGGTGCTCGTGGTTCCCCCGCGCAGATTCGTCAGCTAGCCGGTATGCGTGGCCTGATGGCGCGTCCAGACGGCTCCATCATCGAGACGCCAATCACGGCAAACTTCCGCGAAGGCTTGAGCGTGTCGCAGTACTTCACCTCGACTCACGGTGCTCGTAAGGGTCTTGCAGATACGGCATTGAAGACAGCGAACTCGGGTTACCTGACACGACGTCTGGTTGATATTTCTCAGGATCTCGTTATCACCGAACACGATTGCGGCACCGATCAGGGCCTAACCATGACTCCGGTAATCGAGGGCGGCGACATCATCGCACCACTAGGCGATCGTGTATTGGGTCGCGTACTAGCTGCCGATGTGGTTTCGGAATCAACTGGTGAGCTAGTGGCGGAAGCCGGTACGATGATTAGCGAACGCATGGTTGAGAAATTGGAAACTAGCGGCGTCGATCAGGTGCATGTGCGCTCTCCGATTACCTGTGAGACACGCTTCGGCATCTGCAGCCAGTGCTACGGCCGTGATCTGGCCCGTGGCCATGTCGCCAACGTTGGCGAGGCGGTGGGCGTAATCGCAGCTCAATCAATCGGTGAGCCGGGCACACAGCTTACGATGCGTACCTTCCACATCGGTGGTGCGGCATCTCGAGCGACGGCATCGGACAGCGTACAGGTTAAGAACACCGGTACTATCCACCTGCACAATATGAAGACTGTAGAGAACATCAAGGGCGAGCTAGTTGTAGTGTCTCGCTCCGGTGAACTCATCGTCGACGACGTTAATGGTCGCGAGCGCGAGCGCTATAAGCTGCCTTACGGTGCGTTGATCACAGTCGGTAGGAAGACAGATGTTGAAGCCGGACAGGTTGTTGCAACTTGGGACCCGCACACACACCCAATCGTGTCGGAAGTGGCCGGTAAGGTAGCTTTCGCAGCAATGGAAGAGGGCATCACGGTTCGCGAACAGACTGATGAGATCACCGGTCTGAGCAGCATCTCCGTTATCGACCCGAATGAGCGCTCCACCTCAGCGAAGGAACTGCGCCCAGGTGTAACGGTGGTGGATAAGAAGGGCAAGCAAGTCTGTCTGCCTGGCACGAATCATCCAGCGCACTATTTCCTGCCTCCAAATGCGATCGTCAGCTTGAGCGACGGCGTTAACCTGAATATCGGCGATGTTATCGCTCGTATTCCACAGGAAGGCTCGAAGACTCGCGATATCACGGGTGGTCTGCCACGTGTTGCTGACTTATTCGAAGCGCGTCGTCCGAAAGAGCCGGCTATCCTGGCTGAGATTTCAGGCACAGTTAGCTTCGGAAAAGAGACGAAGGGCAAGCGCAGGCTGGTCATTACTCCTAAGGATGGCGTAAATCCAATTGATGGATCTGATCACTATGAGGTTTTGATACCGAAGTGGCGCACCATGACAGTGTTCGAGGGTGAATACATCGAGAAGGGAGAAGTAGTATCGGAAGGTCCTCCGGCCCCTCACGATATCTTGCGCCTGAAGGGTGTTGAGGCTCTGGCCCAGTACATCGTTAACGAAGTACAGGAAGTGTACCGATTACAGGGCGTGCGCATAAACGACAAGCATATCGAAGTTATCGTGCGTCAGATGCTGCGTAAGATCGAAGTTACCCATACAGGAGATTCGAGCCTGATTAAGGGCGAGCAACTCATGTATACGCAGATTCTCGAAGTGAACGATGAGCTGCGCGAAGAAGAGAAGCAGGAAGTGAGGTTCGAGCGGCTGTTATTGGGCATTACCAAGGCATCCTTGGCCACGGAATCCTTCATCTCGGCTGCGTCGTTCCAGGAGACCACAAGGGTTCTCACCGAGGCGGCGGTTACCGGCAAGCGCGATTTCCTCAGAGGTCTGAAGGAGAATGTGGTTGTTGGACGACTCATCCCGGCAGGCACAGGCCTGGCGTACCACGCCGCTCGCAAGAAGAGCTATGCTGACAAGATCGATTCTGAGTCTGTCAGCGCTAGCGACGTGGAAGCGGCATTGAGCGAAGCCTTGAATGTTGAGGCACAAGGCTAGGACGCCCGTTCACGCGGGCAGCAAGGCCTCGAAATAGTTGACTAGAGGAGTCGAGATCATTAAACTCTCGCCTCCTTTATTCCGGCTATTTCGGTCACTTTACGTGGCTATTTTGGTCAGGAATAAATAAAGGTAGAGCTTAGGCTCAGAAAATTAGAGGTTTTAAGGAAAACATGGCGACAATTAACCAATTAGTACGCAAGCCCCGACGCAGTAAAATCGTCAAAAGCGGTGTACCTGCGCTACAAGGCTCCCCTCAGAAAAGAGGTGTATGCACTAGGGTCTACACAACTACACCAAAGAAGCCTAACTCGGCTTTGAGAAAAGTGTGTCGTGTGCGTCTGGTTAATGGCTTCGAAGTGTCTTCCTATATCGGTGGTGAAGGCCATAACCTGCAGGAACACTCCGTGGTCCTGATCAGAGGCGGTCGTGTAAAGGACCTTCCGGGTGTTCGCTACCACACTGTTCGTGGCAGTCTGGATACCTCAGGCGTTGCCGATCGTAAGCAGAGCCGCTCCAAGTACGGTACCAAGCGTCCTAAGTAAGTAAAATTAGAATTTAGAGTCATGGCTTTGCCCACAATCTACGTGGCATAGCTTCTACAAGCGTAAGGATACGCGCCTCATCGAGACTCTTTAATAAAGCGATGAGTGAGAGTAAGGCCAGGTAAGAGCTGCCCTCGGTGGCTCAGAGTCCTGGGTCAACCTGAATAAACATAGAGGTCTCAAATGCCTAGAAGAAGAGTAGCGGCAAAACGTGAAGTTCTGCCAGATCCAAAGTTCGGAAGTAAAACCCTCGCAAAATTCATGAACCACGTAATGGTCGATGGCAAGAAGTCTGTTGCCGAGCGTATCGTCTACGGTGCTTTGGATGTCGTAAAACAACGAACCCCTGGCGATCCTCTCGAAACTTTCGAGAAGGCTCTCGATGCCATCGCTCCTATGGTCGAAGTAAAGTCTCGCCGTGTCGGTGGTGCAACCTATCAGGTTCCCGTCGAAGTGCGTGTTGAGCGTCGTCACGCCCTGGCCATGCGTTGGCTGGTTGAGCACTCCCGCAAGCGTGGCGAAAAGTCCATGGCATTGCGTCTCGCTGGCGAAATATCCGATGCCTCAGAAGGCAAGGGTAGTGCCGTTAAGAAGCGCGAAGATGTGCATCGCATGGCAGAAGCTAACCGAGCATTCTCACACTACCGTTTCTAAGCGAAGCGAGTGCCGAGATTGCTGGGCTAGATCGAATTTATTCATGTTAGAGGCATAAGCAGTGGCCAGAAAACATCCATTGAACAGGTATCGCAATATCGGGATCGTCGCCCACGTTGATGCGGGCAAGACGACAACTACCGAGCGCGTGCTGTTCTATACGGGTATTTCACACAAGATTGGTGAAGTACACGATGGTGCTGCCACGATGGACTGGATGGAGCAGGAGCAGGAGCGTGGAATAACGATCACATCCGCGGCGACTACTTGTTTCTGGAGCGGCATGGGCAAGCAGTATGATGAGCATCGCATCAATATCATCGATACACCGGGTCACGTTGACTTCACCATTGAAGTCGAACGTTCATTACGTGTACTCGACGGTGCGGTAGTCGTTCTGTGTGCTTCCTCCGGCGTGCAGCCGCAGACTGAAACTGTTTGGCGTCAGGCCAACCGTTACCACGTTCCCCGTTTGGTATTCGTTAACAAGATGGACCGAGCAGGTGCCGACTTCCTCAAAGTCGTCAAGCAGATGAAGGAGCGCCTTGGCGCGAACCCAATTCCTCTGCAGCTGCCAATCGGTGCAGAAGACGAATTCAAGGGAGTTATCGACCTAGTAAAAATGAAGGCGATTCGCTGGAGCGAGGACGATCAGGGAGCAACTTTCACCTACGAAGACATCCCAGCCGACATGCAAGGCACGGCGGAGAAGTGGCGTGAGACTATGCTGGAAGCTGCCGCTGAAGCGAACGAAGTATTAATGGATAAATACCTGGAAACAGGCGACCTCGCAGAGGCCGAAATAATGGCTGGAATTCGCGAGCGTACATTGGCTAGCGAGATCGTGCCTACTCTCTGTGGTTCTGCATTCAAGAACAAGGGCGTGCAAGCTGTACTGGATGCGGTCATCGATTACATGCCGGCGCCAACCGAAGTGAAGGCGATAGAAGGCCTGTTGGAAGATGGTACAAGCACACTCTGTGAGGCCGATGACAAGGCGCCATTTGCTGCGCTGGCATTCAAGATCGCAACCGATCCGTTCGTCGGCACACTAACCTTCTTCCGAGTCTATTCCGGCGTACTGAATTCCGGGGACTCAGTTTATAACCCCATCAAGTCGAAAAAAGAACGCGTAGGCCGTATGGTGCAAATGCATGCGAACTCACGTGAAGAGATCAAAGAAGTGTTGGCGGGCGACATCGCCGCGGCAATTGGCCTTAAAGATGTCACCACCGGTGAGACGCTGTGTGCGTTGGATCGTATAGTAACGCTCGAGAAGATGGAATTCCCAGAGCCGGTGATATCGGTGGCTGTAGAGCCAAAGAGTAAGGTGGACCAGGAGAAGATGGGTATCGCGCTGGGTAAGTTGGCCCAGGAAGATCCGTCATTCCGTGTGGAAACAGATGAGGAGTCTGGTCAGACGATCATCTCCGGCATGGGTGAACTGCACCTTGACGTACTCGTAGACAGAATGCGTCGCGAATTCTCCGTAGAAGCCAATATCGGTAAGCCGCAGGTGGCCTATCGCGAAACTATTCGCAAGATGGTGGAAGTTGAAGGCAAGCACGTTAAGCAGTCTGGTGGTCGTGGTCAGTACGGGCACGTGGTCCTCCGACTCGAGCCGCTGGATCCGGATTCGGAATACGAATTTGTAAACGAGATCGTGGGCGGAACGATTCCACGAGAATACATTCCGGCAGTAGATAAGGGCGTTCAGGAGCAGATGAAGAATGGCTGTCTCGCTGGCTACCCGCTGCTTGCCATGAAGGTTACCCTGTTCGATGGATCATTCCACGATGTGGATTCCAGCGAAATGGCATTTAAGATTGCCGGTTCAATCGCACTGAAGAAAGGCGCACTGTTAGCCGACGCAGCGCTGCTTGAGCCGATGATGAGAGTCGAGGTTGTGTCTCCCGAGGAATACATGGGCGACGTGATGGGCGACTTGAACCGTCGTCGCGGCATGGTGCAAGGCATGGAAGATAGCCCCTCAGGAAAGGTAATTAACGCTGAGGTACCGTTGTCTGAAATGTTTGGCTACTCGACCGACTTGCGTTCGGCGACTCAGGGGCGAGCCACTTATACGATGGAATTCGATAAGTACGCTGTAGTTCCTAACAATATAGCGGAAGGCATTATTAACCGATCTTCCTAATTGGATGCAGAAATTTTAATTTAGAAATATAGACTTGAACGAGGTGTTATTGTGGCGAAGGCAAAATTTGAAAGAAATAAACTACACGTAAACGTAGGCACGATTGGTCACGTTGACCATGGTAAGACGACGTTAACAGCAGCCTTAACGAAGGTCTGCCACGACGTATACGGCACAGGCGAGGTGCGTGACTTCTCGCAGATCGACAATGCGCCGGAAGAGAGAGAGCGTGGTATCACTATCGCGACGTCTCACGTTGAATACGATTCGCCAAACCGTCACTACGCGCACGTTGACTGCCCAGGTCACGCCGACTACGTGAAGAACATGATTACCGGTGCTGCCCAGATGGACGGCGCTATCCTGGTTTGTTCCGCTGCTGATGGTCCAATGCCACAGACGCGCGAGCACATCCTGCTGTCTCTGCAGGTTGGCGTTCCTTACATCGTTGTGTTCATGAACAAAGCGGACATGGTTGACGATGCGGAATTGCTGGAATTGGTAGAGATGGAGATCCGTGAGCTATTGGATCAATACGAATTCCCAGGTGACGACACGCCCATTATCGTCGGTTCAGCGCTGAAAGCACTGGAAGGCGACATGTCAGATATCGGCGTACCGTCTGTACAGAAGCTTGTTGAGACACTAGACAGCTACATTCCTGATCCGGTTCGTGACGTTGAGAAGCCTTTCCTGATGCCAATCGAAGACGTGTTCTCGATCTCTGGTCGCGGTACTGTGGTAACAGGCCGTATCGAGCGCGGTATCGTTAACGTAGGTGACGAATTAGACATCGTCGGCATCAAAGACACACAGAAGACTGTCTGTACAGGTGTTGAGATGTTCCGCAAGTTGTTGGACGAAGGCCGTGCTGGTGAGAACGTAGGTGTTCTACTGCGTGGTACTAAGCGTGAAGACGTTGAGCGTGGTCAGGTATTGGGCAAGCCCGGTTCTGTAACACCTCACACGAAATTCGAAGCGGAAGTGTATATCCTGAACAAGGACGAAGGCGGACGCCACACACCATTCTTCAAGGGATACAGACCACAGTTCTACTTCCGTACTACGGACGTGACAGGTGCTTGTGAGCTACCTGAAGGCGTTGAGATGGTAATGCCAGGCGACAACGTGAACATGGTTGTTACCTTGATCGCACCAATCGCGATGGATGACGGTCTACGTTTCGCTATCCGTGAGGGTGGCCGTACAGTAGGCGCGGGTGTTGTAGCTAAGATCATCGAGTAAGATCGATACTCTGAAGTACCAAAGCCAGCTCTCCGAAAGGAGCGCTGGCTTCTTTGTATTGAGGAAAATTGCACTGGATTCGAAGCCTACTAGGAGTTTGCGGCATTGCCGTTGGCTGCGATAAAAGGCAGAACATTCCTCCAGCCGTGTATGTGGCCGCAGACGGCCCCGGTGCTGTAGCTTTTGTAGAGTGAATAGGAAGAAATTCTCGCTGAGCGGAGCAAAATGACCAGCACACATCTCCAGTCTTAACTAGGGCTCCAGATTGCGACAGTTCTAGCAGCTTCCCCTATGTATTTAGGAATGATGGGCATTTTTCGGAGAGAAGGGACCCCGGAGGGGCGCGGACTGCAGCAAACGGCAATGCCGCGAACTCCGGGATACTGCCAAGCATGGATTTTTTTGAGCCAGAGAACGCTGGTCGGTCGCAGCTCGAAGCATGGGGTTTCGCTGCAGACCGCGGCCCTCCGGGCTGCCCTCACTCCGCTCCATGCCAGAACCGTTCCGCCGAATTGTTGAGGAGTGAGCGGTAGGATAGTAGTTGTCGGGAGTGGGCTAGTTCACTGGAGCGTGGTTCTGTCATTCCGCTCCACTCGGCGCAGGCCTTTGATTGCAGCTAAACCCCATGCTTCAAGCTACGCCCTGGTTTGGTGCGGGGAGCGGGGAATTGAGAAGAGCTCTTGGGGGGCTGGAGTCTAGGCTGCGGGGTTTCTTTGCAGCTCAGACTCCCAATTCTTCCTAGTTGAGGAGGTGGAGCCGGCAGTGCCTCAGCCATCTGGGGTTTATGTTTCGACCGGGGACTTATTCTCCGGAAAGTCAGAGAAAAAGCGGCTTTCAGGCGCTTAGGCCTTGACAGTAATGGGTCAAAACTTTAAGATTCGCATCCCTTAATTGGCTATTGATTAATAGCCAAACGAGAAACGTTCAGTAACTTATTAATTTTAAAGAATTTTTTGGAGCACGAAGTAGATGCAAAATCAGCGAATCAGAATCCGCCTCAAGGCCTTCGATCATCGTCTGATTGATCAATCTACCCAGGAAATTGTAGATACTGCACGTCGCACTGGTGCTCAAGTCCACGGACCGATCCCACTGCCAACCAATAAGGAAAGATTTACAGTATTGATTTCACCGCATGTAAACAAAGATGCGCGGGATCAGTACGAAATTCGCACTCACAAGCGATTGCTAGACATTGTGGAGCCAACTGAAAAGACAGTTGACGCCCTGATGAAGCTAGATCTCGCGGCAGGTGTGGAAGTACAAATTAGTCTGGGTTAACCAGGCTTAAGTAAAACATAACCAGGCAAAGAGCATTCAGTCCTCTTTGCCCTTTTTTTAAAGTTTTGGCGCACTGATATTCCAGCTACCCCAGCGGTAGTGAACATAGTGTAACGCGTCAGCGGCCATAGCGGGTTTAGCCCCTTGCACGATGAGGTCTAGAAAAATGTCGATTGGATTAGTCGGTCGAAAAAGCGGTATGACCCGCGTTTTCACTGAAGACGGTATATCTGTCCCTGTTACGGTTGTAGAAGTACAGCCAAACCGGGTCACACAAGTAAAGACTCCCGATGTTGACGGCTATAGCGCAATTCAGGTTACTACTGGATCGCGTCGTGCTTCGCGCGTGTCGAAAGGCATGGCGGGTCATTTTGCCAAGGCAAGCACTGAAGCAGGCACTGGCCTGTGGGAATTGCGCACAGAAGATACTGCTGCATTCGAAATGGGCGGCGAGATCAAGGTTGACCAGTTCGAAGTAGGCCAGATGGTAGATGTTACTGGTACTTCGAAGGGTAAAGGCTTTCAAGGCGGTGTTAAGCGCCATAATTTCCAGATGCAGGACGCCACTCACGGTAACTCGCTATCTCACCGTGCACCTGGTTCTATCGGCCAGTGTCAGACACCGGGTCGAGTATGGAAAGGCAAGAAAATGGCAGGCCAGATGGGTAACGTTAGACACACTACCCAATCTCTACAAATAGTAAGGGTTGATATTGAAAACAACCTGCTTCTCATTAAGGGTGCACTTCCAGGTGCCACCGGTTCGAACGTAATTGTTCGTCCATCCGTCAAAATTAAGACAAAGGCCAAGGGGTAAGCAATGGAATTAAATCTTGCATTGCCCGGCAAGAAGACGGGCAAAGAAACAGTTTCACTCTCAGACGAGTCTTTTGGCAAGGCGTACAACGAGCCATTGGTCCATCAGACTGTTGTAACCTATCTGGCCGGCGGCCGACAGGGTTCTGTTAAGCAGAAAACACGCTCTGAAGTTCGCGGAGGCGGTCGCAAGCCTTGGCGTCAAAAAGGTACTGGCCGAGCACGAGCCGGAACTATTCGATCTCCAATCTGGCGCGGCGGCGGCGTTACTTTTGCGGCGCGTCCTGCTGATTACACAAAGAAACTAAACAAGAAAATGTATCGCGGCGCGATGCAGTGCATTCTGTCAGAGCTTATTCGCCAGAACAGATTGTTTGCGGTTAACGAATTCGCACTGGATTCGCATAAGACAGCGGCTCTCGTTAGCAAGCTAAAAGAATTCGAATTAGATAACGTCCTCATTATTTCCGATCAAGTGGAAAAGAACCTGTATCTGGCAGCTCGCAACCTGCATAAGGTTGATGTGTTGGATGTCGCTGGTGTCGACCCCGTAAGCCTGATCGGCTTCGAAAATGTGCTGATTACTGTCTCCGCATTGAAGAAAGTAGAGGAGATGTTGGCATGAACGTAGAGCGAATCTATACAGTCATTCTCGGACCACACGTATCTGAAAAGACCACCATTATGGGTGAGTTGAATAACCAGTACGCGTTCAAGGTAACGACGGATGCAACAAAATCGGAGATAAAGACAGCCGTAGAGACAATATTCAATGTTGTCGTTGCTGATCTTCAGGTGATAGTGGTTAAAGGAAAAACCAAGCGCACTCCAAAGGGAAAAATCAGACGTCGTTCAGATTGGAAGAAGGCGTATGTCAGACTAGAAGCAGGTCATGAAATTGACTTCGCGGACATTGGTTAGGAAAGGGATAAAGGGGTAAGTCATGCCAGTTGTTAAGTGTAAACCTACTTCACCAGGGCGCCGATTCGTCGTCAAGGTTGTTCATCCCGATCTGCATAAGGGCGAACCTTATGCGCCGCTAACTGTCGCTAAATCGAAGTCTGGCGGCAGAAACAATCAGGGTCGTATAACCACGCGTCACATCGGTGGTGGACACAAACAGAAATACCGCATCATCGATTTCAAGCGCAACAAAGATGGAATCGAAGCGAAGGTAGAGCGACTGGAGTACGACCCCAATCGATCTGCGAACATTGCCCTTCTGCTATACGCTGACGGTGAGCGACGCTACATAATCGCCCCAGGCAAGGTAAAGACGGGAGATGTGGTGATGTCTGGCCAAGACGCAGCCATAAAAGTGGGCAACTGTTTGCCGCTTCGAAATGTGCCACTTGGTAGCACGGTACATTGCTGCGAACTGAAGCCTGGTAAGGGTGCCCAGATTGCGCGTAGTGCCGGCACTTCTTTGCAGCTGGTGGCTCGAGAAGGCAACTACGCCACTGTGCGTCTTCGCTCTGGCGAGATGCGAAAGGTTTTGAGCGACTGTCGCGCAACTATGGGCGAAGTATCAAACTCTGAGCACTCACTGCGCTCACTCGGCAAGGCCGGTGCTAAGCGTTGGAGAGGCGTAAGACCTACGGTTCGTGGTGTAGCCATGAACCCAGTCGATCACCCACATGGTGGTGGTGAAGGAAGAACGTCCGGTGGTCGTCACCCTGTTTCACCTTGGGGTATCAAGACTAAGGGATTCAAAACTAGATCTAACAAGCGTACGAGCAGCATGATTGTTCGCCGCAGAAATTCAAGCCGCTAAGGCTTCAGTAGAGGTATTCACTAGTGCCACGTTCACTAAAAAAAGGCCCATTCATCGATCTTCATTTAATGAAGAAAGTGCAGGTCGCATCAGATAGCAATGACAAGCGTCCAATCAAGACTTGGTCGAGACGTTCAATGGTTTCTCCGGACATGATTGGATTAACTATCGCTGTCCATAACGGACGACAGCACATTCCGGTCTTTGTTAGTGAAGATATGGTCGGTCATAAGCTCGGTGAGTTCTCCGTAACTCGTACTTATCGCGGTCACACTGCTGATAAGAAGGCACGGTAATTAGGGGTCTGTGATGGAAGTTCAAGCAAGATTAAAAGGTGCACGTCTCTCCGCTCAGAAAGCGCGGCTAGTTGCTGACCAGATACGCGGCAAGGCTGTTGAAGAAGCTCTGTTGGTGCTGACGTATAGCCCCAAGAAAGGCGCCGCAATTATCAAGAAGGTATTGAATTCGGCAATCGCCAATGCGGAGCACAACGAAGGTGCTGACGTAGATGAATTGAAAGTGTCAACGATTATGGTTGATGAGGGCATGACGATGAAACGCATTATGCCGAGAGCAAAAGGTCGCGCTGATCGAATTCTTAAGCGTTCATGTCACATAACAATCATAGTCGCAGATAGCTAGGGGTATCAGATGGGTCAAAAAGTACATCCAACTGGAATTCGACTTGGCATAGTCAAGAAGCACACTTCTGTGTGGTATGCCGAGGGAAAGGAATACGCACAAAATTTGCTTGTAGATCTTCAGGTTAGAGATTTCATCAAGAAGAAATTGGCCAGTGCGTCTGTTTCCAGAGTAGACATAGAGCGCCCTGCGCAAACCGCTAAGATCACGATCTACACTGCGCGACCAGGTATCGTGATTGGCAAGAAAGGCGAAGACGTCGAAACGCTTCGCAATACATTGACTGCAAAAATGGGCGTGCCCGTACAGATCAATATCGAAGAAATTCGTAAGCCAGATCTAGACGCACAATTGGTGGCGGACGGTGTGGCTTCGCAGCTTGAGCGTCGCGTTATGTTTCGTCGTGCTATGAAGCGCGCTGTACAGAACGCTATGAGACAGGGTGCCGAAGGCATCAAGATTCAAGTGGGTGGCCGTTTGGGTGGTGCTGAGATTGCACGATCTGAGTGGTACAGAGAAGGTCGAGTGCCTTTGCATACACTCAGAGCGGATATCGATTACGCAACTGCTGAAGCAAGCACAACGTATGGCTTGATTGGCGTAAAAGTTTGGATATTTAAAGGTGAGGTTTTGGATCTGGGCGAGGCGCTGGTGCCTTCAGTCCCTGCTAAATCCAACTAAGGGTAAAGAGAAGTGTTACAACCAAAGCGCACAAAATTTCGCAAAATGATGAAGGGTCGCAACCGCGGTCTTTCGCATCGAGGCAGCAATGTAGATTTTGGTGATTACGGTTTGAAAGCCGTTTCACGCGGAAGACTGACTGCACGCCAGATCGAAGCTGCTCGTCGAGCCATGACAAGACACGTAAAACGTGGCGGAAAAATTTGGATTCGGGTATTCCCTGACAAGCCTATTACGCAAAAGCCTCTCGAAGTTCGACAGGGTAAAGGTAAAGGTAACGTTGAGTACTGGGTAGCCCAGATTCAGCCAGGAAGAATTATGTTTGAAATGGAAGGTGTTGAAGAAAGTGTGGCTCGTGAAGCCTTTAATTTGGCAGCCGCCAAATTGCCTTTCGAAACAGTCTTCGTAAAGCGGACGGTAATGTAATGAAAGCCAGTGAGTTGAGAGAGAAGTCGGTTGAAGAGTTGCAGACTCAATTGCAGGATCTTCACAAAGATCAGTTTAACTACCGTATGCAAAAAGGTACTGGTCAGTTGAGCCAGGTTCACTTGATTGGTGCTGTTCGCAGGGATATTTCCCGTGTGAAGACCATTATTACCGAAAAACAGAGAAGCGGATCATAGATATGTCGGCAACTGAGAATATAGAGAAAACTGCTCGTACCACCTCTGGCAAGGTAATCAGCAACAAGATGGACAAGTCTATCGTTGTGCTAGTCGAGCGTCGGGTAACACACCCTGTTTACGGCAAGATCATAAAGCGATCTACCAAGATTCACGCGCACGATGCAAACAACGATTGTATGCAGGGTGATGAAGTAACGATAAAAGAAGTGCGCCCCCTATCAAAGACTAAGTCTTGGTCTTTGGTGTCGATTGACGAAAGGGCAGTTCAAGTTTAATTAGGTTTTAGATTTATATTTGCAGTCGCCTAGCGGATGCAACTGGAGTGAATCGATGATTCAAGTGCAGTCTTACTTAGATGTCGCGGACAACAGCGGCGCAAGACGCGTAATGTGTATCAAGGTGTTGGGCGGATCGCATCGTCGTTACGCGCACATTGGCGACATTATTAAAGTTACCGTAAAGGAAGCTATTCCGCGCGGTAAGGTAAAGAAGGGCCAAGTGCTTACGGCATTGGTTGTTCGTACCAAGAAGGGTGTTAGACGCGGTGATGGCTCGCAAATTCGTTTCGACGACAATGCGGCAATCTTGTTGAACGCGCAACAGGCTCCTATCGGCACTCGTGTTTTCGGTCCGGTAACTCGTGAGCTGCGTACTGAAAAATTTATGCGAATTATTTCGTTGGCGCCAGAAGTACTTTAAGCGTCAAAAAGAATAGAGAAATAGAGGCTAGGGCAGGAAATGCGCAAACTGAAACGTGATGATGAAGTGATAGTAATCACTGGTAGAGATAAGGGTAAACGCGGAACTATTGCCCGCCTCGTTGGTACTGATCGGGTAATCGTTCACGGTGTGAACATGGTTAAGCGTCACACTAAGCCAAACCCCAATGCGGGGCAGGCAGGCGGAATTGTAGAGAAAGAGGCAGCGCTTAGTATTTCTAACGTTGCTATTTATAACTCTGAGACTAACAAGGCGGACCGAGTTGGTATTCAGGTGCTTGAAGATGGCAATAAGAAGCGCGTCTTTAAGTCAAACGGTCAAGATATAGATTAATAACGGTAGGTTGCCAAGCATGGCTCAGTTAAGAGAGTTTTATAAGAAAGAAGTGATTCCCGCTCTAACCAAAGAATTTGGTTATGACAATCCTATGCGCGTGCCTAAGATTACCAAGGTCGTGCTGAACATGGGCGTTGGTGAGGCATTGACGGATAAGAAGATCCTCGAGAATGCGGCTAACGATCTGACACAGATTAGCGGGCAGAAAGTTGTGATCACTAAGGCGCGCAAGTCTATCGCCGGATTTAAGGTGCGTGAGGGCTGGCCAGTAGGTTGCAAGGTTACTCTGCGTGGCGCGAGGATGTATGACTTCCTTGAAAGGCTGGTTAGCATCTCGATTCCACGTATCAGGGATTTCCGTGGTCTGAACCCGAAATCTTTCGATGGCCGAGGCAACTATGCCATGGGCGTTACCGAGCAAATTATTTTCCCAGAGATCGATTACGATAAGATCGATAGTCTACGCGGGCTAGATATAGCCATAACTACTACGGCAGAGACCGATGAAGAAGGCCGAGCGCTCTTGAAAGCAATGCGCTTTCCATTCAAAGGCACTGTAGTGACTGTAGTTGATGATAAAAAAGCAGCGGCAGCGCCTGATGCGCCTGCCACTGATGAGGAGAAGGACTCTTAATAATGGCAAAAACTTCAATGATAGCTAGAGAGAACAAGCGTGCTAAGACAGTAGCGAAATTTGCTGTTAAGCGTGCCGCCCTGAAGGCAGTTCTTAGTGATGCTAATGCAAGTGATGACGAAAAATGGGAAGCACAGGTTAAGTTGCAGAAGCTGCCTCGTGACGCCAACCCTATTCGTCAGCAACGAAGATGCCAGATCACAGGCCGGCCTCATGGCGTGTACCGTAAATTTGGTTTGTGCCGCAATAAGCTGCGTGAAGCAGCGATGCGCGGCGATGTGCCTGGTTTAACCAAGGCCAGCTGGTAGTCGGAGAAGAATTATGAGCATGTCAGATCCTATTGCAGATCTTTTAACTCGCATACGTAATGCGCAAATGGCAAAACTGCCAACGGTTGTTATCCCTTCTTCTAAGATCAAGGTAGCAATCGCAAAAGTATTGCAGGACGAGGGTTATATCGCCGGTTATCAGATTGACGAGAACGGCGGCAAGCCTAACCTGAATGTGGAACTGAAATATTTTCAGGGCAAGCCCGTTATTGAAGAAATTAAGCGCGTCAGCCGACCTGGTCTGCGCAACTATAAGGGTAGTGAAGACTTGCCTAAGGTTAGAGCCGGTTTAGGCATTTCGATTCTGTCTACGAACAAAGGCCTGATGACTGAAACGCAAGCACGCGCAGCCGGACTCGGCGGCGAGGTTCTTTGCACAGTATTCTAATTGGTGTTGATAATGGATCGTCGTTTAGCTTGAGCGAAAACCGAAAATCCAGAATAGAGCAATATTATGTCCAGAGTAGCAAATAGCCCGGTAGAGATACCAAAAGGCGTAGAAACAAAACTTAGCGATACTGAGATATCGGTTAAGGGCGGTAAGGGAAACCTAAACTTGGTGCTACACAGCTCTGTGGCTGTCGCGCAGGACGGAGAGATTCTCAATGTCTCCGCCAAAGACGGCTCTCGCCAGGCGAATGCTATGGCTGGAACGTTTCGCGCGCTGATCAACAACATGGTTGTTGGTGTCAGCACGGGTTTTGAGAAGAAGTTGGAGCTACAAGGCGTTGGTTACAGAGCGAAGGCTGAAGGTAAGAAGATCAATATCACTGTTGGATATTCTCACCCGATCGATTACCAGCTTCCGGAAGGCGTAACTGCGGAAACCCCTACACAAACAGAAATTGTGATCTCTGGCGCTGACAAGCAGCTAGTAGGTCAAGTCGCTGCGGAAATTAGAGATTTTCGTCCACCTGAGCCTTATAAGGGCAAGGGAATTCGCTACGCTAATGAGCGTGTGTACAGAAAAGAAGCGAAGAAGAAATAGGGCTGATTGATATGAACGTTAAAAAGACCGCTCGTCTTAGACGAGCAAAAAGAGCCAGAGCAAAGATTAGCGAATTACGCATGAATAGACTGTGCGTCTACCGCTCGCCTAGACATATCTACGCGCAAGTAATCTCTGCGAGTGGTGACACAATTTTGGCTTCGGCATCTACTGTAGAGAAAGATGCGCGTGGCACAAAGACTGGCAATGTCGATGCAGCTGGCAAGGTCGGAAAATTAATCGCTGAACGAGCGAAAGCAGCTGGTATTGAGAAAGTTGCTTTCGATCGATCAGGTTATGCCTATCACGGCCGCGTTAAGGCTCTTGCCGAAGCAGCTCGTGAAGGCGGATTAGAATTTTAAGGGTTTGAACTATGGGATTTAGAGACCAGCCTGACAAGAACGAAGAAGGCATGCAGGAAAAGCTGATCCAGGTTAACCGCGTAGCGAAAGTGGTTAAGGGTGGTCGGATTTTCAGTTTTACAGCACTTACTGCGGTAGGCGATGGCAATGGCCGTGTTGGCTTCGGTCGTGGCAAGGCTCGTGAAGTTCCTTTGGCGATTCAGAAAGCTATGGAAGCTGCACGTCGCAACATGATTTCGGTGAATCTGGACGGCCACACTTTGCAATATCCAATTAAAGCAAAGCACGGCGCATCGAAGGTTTACATGCAACCAGCATCAGAAGGTACTGGTGTAATCGCCGGTGGTGCTATGCGCGCAATCCTAGAATTGGCGGGCGTGCAGAATGTACTAGCCAAGTGTTATGGCTCAACAAACCCAGTAAACGTAGTGCGAGCTACCTTTAACGGTCTGCGAGACATGCGTTCACCCGAAGATATTGCCAATAAGCGCGGCAAGTCAGTCGAAGAGCTTCTGGGTTAAGTCCCAGACGGGTTAAGAGATAGCAGGAAAGAAAATGGCCAAGAAAAGCACAGTTAAAGTTACATTAGTACGCAGCCCGATAGGTACGCTTCCGAAGCACAAGCTTTGTTTGAAGGGTCTAGGCCTGCGTCGCATGCACCAGTCCGTCGAGGTGGAGGATACTCCATCGGTACGCGGAATGATTAACAAAGTTAGCTACATGGTCGCGGTAGACTAAGGAATTCGTGATGGAACTAAATACATTAAGCCCAGCTCCTGGTAGTCATAAGGCCAAGAAACGCGTTGGTCGCGGCATCGGCAGTGGTTCGGGTAAGACTAGTGGCAGCGGTCACAAAGGCCAGAAAGCCCGTTCCGGCGGCACAGTGCCACCAGGTTTCGAGGGTGGTCAAATGCCTTTACAGATGCGCCTACCTAAATACGGATTTAGTTCGCGTATAGGTCGTGTTTCTGCCGAGGTTCGCACCTCAGAACTGAACAAGTTAGATGCTGACGTTGTTACGATTGATGTGCTTCGCAAGGCGAATCTCATTACCGCTGAAATCAAGCGTGCGAAAGTCATGCTCTCCGGCGAGGTTACCAAGGCCGTTACTCTTCAGGGCATTGGCGTCACCAAGGGCGCTCGAGCAGCAATCGAAGCAGCCGGTGGCAAGGTCATCGACATCGAAGCCAAGGTGAAAGTTAAGAAGCTAGCCAAGAAGGCTGACAAGCCAGCGAAGGCGAAGAAGCGACCACCAGCTAAGTCTAAGAAAGACGCAGCCCCAGCGGCAGAGTAGCGATAAGCAAAATAGAAAATGGCAAATAAACCAAACATTTCACCAGAAAACATAGGCGCAGGCCTTGGCGAGCTAAAGGCACGCCTGTTGTTTCTATTGTTTGCTATTTTCGTGTACCGAGTTGGCACGCATATTCCTGTGCCAGGTATCGACCCCTTGCAGTTGGCGCAATTCTTCTCCGCGCAGGAAGGCACGTTTACCGACATGATAAATATGTTCGGTGGTGGTGCTCTAGAGAGAATGAGCATCTTGGCGTTGGGCATTATGCCGTATATATCGGCCTCGATTATTATGCAGCTGCTATCTGCCGTAAGCCCGCAGCTAGATCAGTTAAAGAAAGAAGGTGAGTCAGGACGCCGCAAGATCTCCCAGTACACCCGCTACGGTGCATTGGTTCTCGCGACAGTTCAGGGCACAGGTATGACCGTAGGCCTATTGGCTCCTATGGCCTACGCCCCAGGTGTGGCATTTAACCTGACAGCCATTGTCTCTCTTGTCACAGGAGCTATGTTCCTGATGTGGCTGGGTGAGCAGATTACAGAAAAGGGTATCGGTAACGGTATCTCGATGTTGATCTTCGCAGGCATCGTTGCCGGCTTCCCGGCCGCCATCGGTACATCGCTGACTCAGGCGTACGAGGGTCAGATCAATGGCGTACTGCTGCTAGTCGTAGGCTTGATCGCGATCGGTGTTATCGCCTGTATCGTCTATATAGAAAGGGCTCAGCGTCGTATTACGGTCAACTACGCGAAGCGCCAGCAGGGTAGAAAGATGTATCAGGCGCAGGCCAGTCACCTGCCTCTTAAGATTAATATGGCGGGTGTAATTCCAGCCATTTTCGCCAGCAGTATCTTGCTATTTCCTGCCAGTATCGCGAACTGGTTTGGACAGGCTGAGGGTTCAGAATGGTTGCAGGAACTGGCATTCCTGATCGGTCCCGGACAGCCGCTTTACATTATTATTTTTAGCGCGATGATTATTTTCTTCTGCTTCTTCTATACAGCACTAGTCTTTAATCCTCGCGATGTTGCTGAGAATCTGAAGCGTTCAAGCGCTTTTATTCCCGGTATTCGACCTGGCGAGCAAACAGCCAAGTATATAGACGGGGTAATCACCAGGCTGACTATGTTCGGTGCTGTGTACATCACACTAGTGTGTCTGTTGCCAAATTTTATGCAAATGTTTGCTAACGTGCCCTTCAACTTAGGTGGCACGGCGCTCTTGATTTCAGTGGTTGTAACTATGGATTTCTGGTCCCAAGTGCAATCACACCTAATGTCTCATCAGTATGATTCGTTGATGAAGAAATCGAAGTTAGGCAATTACGGACGTAGTGGTATTTAGTGTTTCTACTGGGGATTTAGATCCCAGAGAGTCACCTAAGGAACAATGGAGAAAGAACATGAAAGTTAGAGCATCTGTTAAGAAGATTTGCCGAAACTGTAAATTAATTAAGCGTAATGGTTCTCTGCGAGTAATTTGTAAGGCTGAGCCAAGACACAAGCAACGTCAGGGTTAATCCTGGCACGACTAAATTCGTAAGCAAGAACAGTAGAGAACGGAGCACCTTTTATGGCACGTATTGCCGGAGTCAACATACCTGATAACAAGCACATCGTTATTTCTTTGCGTTATGTGTTTGGAATTGGCCCAACTACCGCAAGTGCGATTTGTGAAAAGACTGGAATCACGCCGTCAACTAAGACTAGTGAACTCAGCCCTGAGCAGTTGGACAGCATCCGAGCGGAAGTAGCGACCATTACTACTGAGGGTGATCTGAGACGTGAAGTATCCATGAACATCAAGCGTCTTATGGATTTAGGTTGTAACCGCGGTATTCGTCATCGTCGCTCCTTGCCAGTTCGTGGCCAGCGCACGAAAACAAACGCTAGAACTAGAAAGGGTCCACGTAAGCCAATTCGTAAGTAATAGGCGCACGTAGTCAGCTAAGTATTTAGAACGCAGTTAAGAGTTAGATGGAATAATTTATGGCTAAGCCAGCAGAGAAGTCAAACAAGAAGAAAACCCGCAACGCCGTTATCGACGGTCTTGCCTTTATTCATGCATCCTTTAATAACACGATCATCACTATTACAGATCGTCAGGGCAATGCATTGAGTTGGGCGACTGCCGGCGGTTCCGGATTCCGTGGCTCTAGAAAGAGCACGCCTTTCGCAGCACAGGTTGCGGCAGAGAAGGCAGGTAAGGCGGCAATCGAACTTTATGGCTTGCAGACTTTGGATGTGAAGGTAAACGGACCTGGTCCAGGTCGCGAATCGGCTGTAAGAGCACTGAATAACTGTGGTCTTCGAGTCGGCAATATTACTGACGTTACACCAATTCCACACAATGGTTGCCGGCCCCCTAAGAAGCGTCGCGTCTAAACAAAATTAGTAAGCAGAAGCTCTTCTGATACGTGCAAGAGCACAGGAGATAGACTATGGCCCGTTATTTAGGCCCAAAATGTAAGTTGTCCCGTCGCGAAGGAACTGATTTGTTCCTTAAGAGTGGCGTTCGTCCTATAGATAGCAAGTGCAAGGTCGACACGATTCCTGGCCAGCACGGCGCACGTCGCGGCCGCCTATCTGACTATGGCGTTCAGCTTCGCGAGAAACAAAAAGTTAGAAGAACTTATGGTGTGCTGGAGAAGCAATTCCGCGGCTACTACAAGGAAGCTGCTCGAATTAAGGGTGCAACGGGCGAGAACCTGCTTCAGCTGCTTGAGTGCCGACTGGACAATGTAGTTTATCGCATGGGTTTCGGCTCTACTCGCGCCGAAGCACGCCAGCTTGTTGCACACAAATCCATCACAGTGAATGGTGACGTGGTAAATATTGCTTCTTACCGCGTGTCTGAGGGTGATTCGGTTGCCATCCGCAAGAAAGCGAAAGAGCAGCTACGAATTAAGTCAGCATTGGAATTAGCTTCGCAGCGCAGTCCTATCGATTGGGTGTCAGTAGATCAAAGCAAGCTAGAAGGTCAGTTCATGCGCAAGCCTGAGCGTGAAGATCTGCCTTCAGAGATCAACGAGAACCTCATCGTCGAGCTATATTCTAAGTAGTGACAATCACACAAAAGGTGAATTTCATGCAAATTTCATTATCAGATTTTCTAACACCTCAAGTGATTCAGGTCGAAGAGTTCGATTCCTGTCACTCGAAAGTAGTATTGGAGCCCCTAGAGCGAGGCTTCGGTCATACATTAGGCAATGCGCTACGCAGAATCTTACTGTCTTCTATGCCTGGTGCGGCAGTTGAAGAAGTAGAGATTGATGGCGTTGTACACGAGTACAGCACTATTGAAGGCGTACGCGAAGACGTAATCGAGATTCTTCTTAACCTTAAGGGCCTCGCTATTGTATTGAACAATAACGAAGAAGCGGTTCTTACTCTTAACAAGAAAGGATCGGGCACTGTGACCGCTGCAGACATAGCCGTGGATCACGATGTTGAGATAATCAACCCTGATCATGTAATCGCGAACTTGAATGCGAACGGTGAGTTGAATATGCGTCTAACAGTCCGCAAGGGCAGAGGCTACTCGCCTGCGGATAGCCGCACTTCGGAAGATGACGAGACGCGCAGTGTTGGACGACTTGTGCTCGACGCCTCTTATACTCCAGTAATTCGCGTGTCTTACGCAGTTGAGAGCGCGCGGGTTGAGCAGCGTACTGACCTCGACAAGCTCGTAATCGATATAGAAACGAATGGCACCATCGAGCCAGAAGAAGCGATCCGCCGCGCCGCGACGATCCTGCAACATCAACTAGCCGTATTCGTTGATCTGCAGAGCGAAATCGTAGCAGAGCCAGAGGAGCATGAGGACGAGATCGATCCGATACTACTCCGTCCGGTCGATGATCTCGAGCTGACAGTGCGCTCTGCGAACTGCCTCAAGGCAGAAGATATTTATTACATTGGCGATCTTATTCAGCGCACAGAAGTTGAGCTGTTGAAGACACCAAACCTAGGCAAGAAGTCTCTAACTGAGATAAAAGACGTTTTGGCGACTCGCGGACTGTCACTTGGTCTGCGTCTTGAAAATTGGCCTCCGTCCAGTCTTAAATCAGACGATCGGGCTGCTTAAATTTAATTAGCCCTTAAGAATAAGGTAACGAGTTATGCGTCATCGACACAGCGGTCGCCAGCTAAATAGAAATAGTTCGCACCGATCAGCCATGTTCAGAAATATGACTATCTCATTAGTTGAGCATGAAATTATCAAGACCACACTGATCAAGGCCAAAGAGCTAAGATCTGTTGCTGAGCCGCTAATTACATTGGCGAAGAGCGACAGCGTGGCGAATCGCCGATTGGCATTCAATCGTACTCGCAGCAAGGCTACAGTGGGCAAATTGTTTACTGAACTTGGGCCGCGTTACAATGACCGCCCAGGCGGTTATATTCGCATCCTGAAGTGTGGCGAACGCGCCGGCGACAATGCGACTATGGCCTATGTCGAATTGGTAGATAGACCCAATGCGCAAGCTGACGAGTCAGTAGTCGAAGCCGCTGAAGATTAGGCTATAGGTTTTCAAGTGTCTTAAGAAAAGCCGGGTCATACTCGGCTTTTTTGTTGGTTCTTTTTTTTTATTGCAGCGCTCATTGCGATTCGCTATAGAGGTTGGTGTTCAATGCAATCATTTCATCCGCCAGTTCGTACACTCATGGGCCCTGGTCCTTCCGACGTGAATCCACGAATTCTCGAGGCGATATCGCGGCCTACCATCGGGCACCTGGATCCAGCGTTTATCCAGATGATGGATGAGACGAAGCTGCTTCTGCAGCAGACCTTCAAGACAGAGAATGCGCTCACCATGCCAGTGTCGGCTCCCGGGTCCGCAGGTATGGAGACTGTCTTCACGAACCTGATAGAACGCGGCGACAAGGTAATCGTCTGTCAGAACGGCGTGTTTGGTGGGCGCATGAAGGAGAACGTTGAGCGCTGCGGTGGCGTCGCGATCATGGTGGAGGATCCCTGGGGCAGCACCATCGACATCGACAAGGCTGAGCAGGCTCTGACTGACAATCCAGATGCGAAAGCTATTGCCTTTGTGCACGCGGAAACCTCAACCGGAGCGCGTTCCGATGCGCAGGCTCTCTGCGGCCTGGCAGCGAAGTATGACTGCCTCTCCATCGTCGATGCCGTGACATCCCTGGGTGGCATAGAGTTAGAGGTGGATGAATGGGGGATTGACGCTATCTACTCCGGTACGCAGAAATGCCTATCCTGCGTGCCTGGCCTGTCACCGGTTTCTTTCTCCGAGCGAGCGGCACAGGTTATACGCAGCCGCGAGACGAAGGTACAGAGCTGGTTCCTCGACTTAAATCTGGTAATGGGCTATTGGGGAAGCGATGCTAAACGTTCCTATCACCACACCGCCCCCGTGAACTCGCTCTACGCCCTGCATGAGTCTCTGCTCATTCTTCAGGAAGAAGGCTTGCAGAACTCGTGGAATAGGCATGCATTGAATCATGAGGCTCTGGCAGCAGGTTTGCAGGCCTTGGGCCTAAAATTCGTAGTGGCGCAGGAATATCGCTTGCCACAGTTAAATGCTGTCTCCTTTCCAAGCTCGATCGATGATGCGGCGGTTCGCAAGGCGCTATTGAACGACTACAATCTCGAGATCGGCGCTGGCCTTGGTGCCCTCGCTGGCTCAGTATGGCGTATAGGCCTCATGGGATTCGCCAGCAACAAGAACAATGTGCTGCTCTGCGTATCCGCACTGGGGAATGTACTTTCCGCCCAGGGCCTAAAGGTTGATGTAAGCAAGGCAATTGCAGCGACGCAGGCAGTCTACTCGGCATAGCTCGACCAGATGCTCTCGAAAGCTGGCCTGACTCGCAAACTCTCTAAGCTCGATCACACAGAATAGGCTCTCCAAAGATGCAAGCGAGTAAGCCCGCACTAGAGGACTATCTAGTGCTTATACTGCTTTCTGCAATTTGGGGAGCATCGTTTCTCTTCCTGCGCATGGCCTCTCCCGTGTTCGGCCCTTTCTTTCTCATCGAACTGCGTGTGGCCTCTGGACTACTTGTGCTGTTGCCGGTTTGCATAGTCCTGAGCAAGCAGCACGAGATTATTGAGAACTGGCGGCCAATTCTGCTCCTCAGTCTCTGCAACATGACACTGCCATTCTGCCTGCTGGCCTATGCTACCTTGAGTATAGGCGCCGGGCTTGCCTCTATCATCAATGCCACTGTTCCGTTCTTTACTGCATTTATCGCGTTTACCCTGTTTCAGCAGCGCCTCTCGTCTACTGCAATACTTGGCATGCTCATCGGTTTCATCGGTGTCGTGTTATTGATGGTGGATTATTCGAATCCGCAATCTGCCACTGCAGATCTGCTCGCTATAGCGGCAGGAATCACAGCATCGGCGTTCTATGGTCTGGCTATTAATCTAATGGGCCAGTATCTGCCCAAGGTGAGTGGGGTGGCGGTCACCACCGGAAGCCTGCTGTTCTCATCCTTGACGCTTTTGCCCCTTGCGCTGTGGCAGATGCCGGACATCATGCCAACCGGACCCATCTGGATTAGCGTGTTCTCTCTAGGAATACTATGCACCGGGTTTGCCTTTGTTCTGTTCTATAGGCTCATTGCGCGTATAGGGCCGAATCTCGCGGTTACCAATACGTTCCTGATACCCTTATTCAGCCTATTCTGGGCGAATCTTTTTCTTGCAGAAGAGGTCACACCCTTTATGCTATTTGCCTGTACGCTTGTACTGACGGGAGTGGGTCTTACCACAGGCAGTCTGCGCAGGCTGATTAAGTACTGCAGGGCCAGACTGCTTCGCTCAGAATAGAGTGCGCCATTCCCCTAAATAGTTAATAAATACAATAAGATGCACAAATTGTGCAGGTTTCCAATTCCTGCTAAAGTACCGCAGGAGTTGAGGAGTAAAAATGCAAAGCGAGTCAGCGATTGGTATGGGGTCATCGATTGAGATGACTTCACAGTCCCCCACGATGATGAAGATAGACCTGCAGCCACCCCCGTTCTCGGATGTGCATGAGGGTCCCGAGTACTCCAATACCTCTGTCACTATCGAGCTGAACAACAATACTCGCACAAAGGGCAAGCTCACCCAGTTCAACGCCGCTACCGAAACGATCAGCATCCTCGAGCCCCGCGCCGTTGACCCTACCGATATCGATATGGGCAGAGTTAAGTTTCTTCGTCTGGAGAAGCCGTATCAGTTGATGCTGGAGAGCAATAATACCGAAGAGAAAATAAAAGGCTTGGACGTCGATACGGCGGCTCGTTCCTTCGAGGTCTTTTTCAAAGACAGAACCGAAATTACCGGCAAGACTTACGGCTCCCGCACCGACAAGAACGGGCTGCACTTTTACGAGCAGACCAAGGTTGGGCGCAAGTGGCGCTACTGCACGCATCTATTCGTTTCCAAGGCGGCTATAGAGAGCAATGCCATCGGTGGCCAGATCGGTGATCTGCTCGTTCAGGAGAAACAAATTTCCCAGGAAGCGCTGAGTACGGCGCTCGAAGAACAGCAGACAGAGCGTTCCAGAACGATCGGTGAATACCTGGTAAGTAATAAGATCGTTGATGCAGATGAATTAGAGGGAGCGCTATCTCGACAGAAGAACATGCCGAATTTGAAACTTGGTGAGATTCTTCTATCGGAAGACCTGGTAACCGAAGCACAGCTTCAAGAGGCGTTGAAAGAACAGAAGAAGAAACGCAAGAGCGCACTCGGTGAGATTCTAGTTAATAGTGGCGTTATCGCGAAGGCCGAGATACAGCAGAGCCTTGCGAAAAAACTCGGTATTCCCTTTGTAAACCTGCGCGAATTCATCGTTGAGCCAGAAGTTATTCGCGTGCTCACAGCGGCAATCGCATTCAAGCATAAGGTTGTTCCTCTCTATGTCTACGAGGGCAAGATCGTCGTCGCGATCGAGAATCCTATGGATTGGCAGGTTACCGATGCCCTAAGCTTTAATATCAACAAGTATGTAGAGCCAGTCATGGCGTCTCCGGAGGACATTAACTGGGCGCTGCAGTTCTATTATTCTTCCGAGGACATCGAGGCAACGATCGCCGATTTCGACGGCGAAGTTGGCGAGGACGAAGATGATTCCTACGATTCCACTATCTTCTCCGCCGCAGAAACTGCGCAGGTTACGGACAACGTCGTGGTGCGAATCGTCAATAAGATTATTGAAGACGCTCATCGACAGAAGGTGTCGGACATACATATCGAGCCTGGCATGGGCAAGCAGAAAGTTGTAGTGCGCTTCAGAAAGGACGGCGTGCTGGCCACTTACTATAAGTTTCCGACGAAATACCGCGCCGTATTCGTATCCCGAATCAAAGTGATGGCGCATCTGGATATTTCCAACAAGAATAAACCGCAAGACGGTAAGATTAACTTCAGGCACTTCGCGCCAATCGATGTCGAACTACGTGTTGCGACTGTCCCTACCACTGGCGGCATTGAAGACGTCGTTATTCGTTTGCTTAGTGGCGGAAAGTGCATGCCTGTCAATGCTATCGGTCTAAGCAGCGACAACCTCGATCGATTGTTAGATGGAGTTTCTAGGCCACATGGTCTATTTCTAGTGTGTGGTCCCACCGGTTCTGGTAAGAGTACAACTCTACACTCGGTTCTAAATTATCTAAACGGCACAGAGCGGAAGATATGGACCGCGGAAGACCCGGTGGAAATTACCCAGCCTGGGCTTCGTCAGGTTGAGGTAAACGACAAGGTTGGAATGACATTCGCCGCTGCGATGCGAGCATTTCTTCGTGCCGACCCAGACATCATCATGGTGGGTGAGATGCGTGACCATGAGACAGCATCGACGGCGATCGAGGCTTCGCTTACCGGTCACTTGGTTCTATCTACCCTGCACACCAACAGTGCGGCTGAAAGCATAGTGCGCTTGTTAGACATGGACATGGATCCGTTTAACTTCGCCGATGCGATGATCGGCGTGTTGTCACAGCGGCTGACGAGAACGCTATGCACCTCCTGCAAGAAGGCATATACACCAGAGAGTCGAGAGCTCGAATTTCTGGCGACGGAATTCTGTAGTGAGGCGATGCCGGATGGTTCGCGTTCGGGGCCAAGCGATGAAGAGGTCTTGAAGCAGATCGAAATATGGCGAAACGAATTTGCACAGAAAGGCGAGTTCACTCTCTATAAGGCTCCGGGCTGCATGGATTGCCTGGATACCGGCTACAGAGGCCGCATGGGGATTCATGAGCTCTTGATGAGTAATTCTGAAATCAAGAAGATGATCTTGCGCAGGGCGCCGGCCGCTGAGGTTCATACGGCAGCGATCAGGGCGGGCATGCACACCAGAAAGCAGGATGGCATCGAGAAAATCTTGATGGGTTATACAGACTATACGCAGATACGCACACTGTAGAACGCTAATTTCCAAGCCGTTGAAAAAGCAAGCAGGCCCGATCGTCTCATTATGATCGGGGTTTTTGCCTATGGCGGTTCTAGGCTGTGGGTCTTGGAGGCGTTGGGTTTAGGAAAAGCAGCGAGGCCTCAAGTGCCTGCAAGGGCGGGTACATGTCGATAAGCGCTGTCGGCTGAAGTGGGAAGAGAGCTATGCAATTAGTTATCGGTACTAAAAACTATTCCTCGTGGTCGCTGCGGCCCTGGCTGCTGTTGAGGCACCACAATATTTCCTTCGAAGAAGTTGGTATCGCGCTCTTCACCGAGGGCTACCAGCAGGAGCTTGCAAAATACTCCCCCACGCTGCGGGTGCCTGTCCTGATCGATGGCGATATCACAGTCTGGGATTCCCTGGCCATTTGCGAGTACGTGTCTGAGAAGTACCTAGAGGGTGCTGCACTGCCCGAGAATAGGGAGGCGCGGGCAATCTGCCGCGCCTATTGCAGCGAGATGCACTCCGGTTTCACGGCGATTCGCTCCGAGATGCCCATGAACTGCCGCGCCAGGAAAATCCTCAAGATCAGCAGTGCGGCAGAGCAGGAATGCAGGCGGGTGGATCAGCTGTTCGCCCAAGCCAGAGCGCAGTATTCCGCTTCTGGCGCGTATCTTTTCGGCGAATTTTCCCTGGCGGACTGTATGTTTGCACCCATCGCCCTGCGCTTTCAGACCTACGGCATCGAGCTCTCCGAGCCGAGCCAAAAATACGTGAGAAAATTGCTACAGAATTCAGCTTTATCCGAATGGCTTGCCGATGCTCGAAATGAGGCTCAAAGGCTGCCAGATTATGAAGTAGGACAAGACATAAGCCTTTGAATTGCCTGATTCTCAGGCAAACTGCCTCGATTTGGTCCCAGATCGAGAAATCTCCCCTAAATCCCACGATTTAGGTCAATTTCTGATGAGCCTGCCCGATACTAAAGACTAGAACTGGTTTTTTAATCAGGCGTTGGTGATGGTTGCAGAAAATGCCTCCGAATCCCCGTCTGTTTCCGGCAGGAGCCACCCAAAATGTATTTGGATTACTTTTCCCTCGAACGGCATCCGTTTCGCATTACCCCCGATACATCCCTGTTTTTCTCGGGTGGTAATCAGGGCAGAGGTGTTGTGCTCGATGCCATGCTTTTTGCGATCGAGAGTGGTGAGGGGATACTGAAGGTAGTGGGTGAAGTGGGCAGCGGCAAAACCATGCTGTGTCGCATGCTGGAAGAGCGTCTGCCGGAAACCACAGAAATCGTTTACCTGGCTAACCCAAGACTCAGCCCGGATGAGATTCTCTACGCCATAGCTTTCGAGTTAAAGCTGGCGGTTAGGCGCGACACGTCCAAGCTATTGGTCATGCAGCAGCTGCAGAATTACCTGATCAAGCAGCACACGGCGAATAGAAGAGTTCTCGTTATCATCGAAGAAGCGCAGGGCATGTCGCTGGAAACCCTGGAGGAGATTCGACTATTCAGTAATCTCGAAACTCAGGTCGACAAGCTGATGCAGATTATCCTCTTCGGTCAGCCGGAGTTAGATAACAATCTCAGTACCAAGAATATTAGACAGCTGCGCGAGCGCATTACTCACAGCTTTCACTTGAATCCACTCACTACGAACGAGTTGTCGGAATACGTGCGCTTTCGCCTTGGCGCCGCGGGCTGTCCCTGCCCCCAATTGCTCACGCGAAAGGCAGAGTGGCTACTATCCAAAGCCTCGGGCGGCCTGACCCGGCGCATCAATATCCTTGTAGACAAGTCGCTCCTAGCCGCGTTTGCTGAAAATGTACTCGATGGCAAGGAATTGAACGCGGGTACTTCGCCGATGATCACGGCTCGTCATGTATGGGCGGCTATCTGTGATAGCGACTATCTGTCCTCCGCGTGGCGATCTATCTTCTCGCCGCTACGCTTGGCCGGCGCTGGCATGTTCCTCGCCGTATTGGCAGTAGCAATTCTAATCTGGCCAGAGGCGAGCACTAGAATCAATCCGTCACAGGCGCTAGATGGGTTCACTGGCATGTTGCTTGGTCCGCGGGTTGTGCACGATTCGCTAGCCACTGCCTCCGTTGAGGGGCAAGGCAGCGAGCCTGTTAGTTCTGAAGCACATGAGCAGCCATCGCAAGTGCTCAAGCCTCTAACACCTCCCGTGCAGATCGAGAATGAAGTCAATTCGTTAAGCCTCGCGCAGGATAGGATTAACGCACAGACGGAGTCAGACAATGTGGCTCCAGAGAGAAGCGTTTACGCAAACGATGAACCGATTCGCATCGAGCCAAGTCTCATCGAAGGTTTTGTGCAGCCGAGTTGGGTTAACAACATCGCTGCGGCGCCCGCGCCTCGACAGCTAACGCCTACAGAAACGAATTTCGGAAGGTCGCAGATAAACGACAAACTACAAAGTCGTGTCATCGCGTCCCTCGACTGGCTGAGAAGTTCAGCAGGCAATGGGTATACGGTGCAGTTTATCTCTGGAGAAACGACTAACCTGGAATTTGCAGAGTCTTTCCTGCAGATACTCGATGAGTATGACTTGATGGCTGACAGCTATGTCTGCATGTCCAATGACGGCGCTCAGAGTTACTGGACCATCAAGTATGGAAATTTCGATGGGCTGAGTCACGCGCAGAGCTTTATCGATACGCTGCCCCCGACCATCTATGCCTACAAGCCCTTTGCGCAGAATATGAGCAGTGTTGAATGCAACACAAACAATAGCATTGCCGCCTTGATCCTGGAGTGATCTGTATGATGAACATTCATCAAAAATTTTTAGCCATCGCCATGAGTGTATGTTTGCTCTCGGCCTGCGACACCTTGCAGGTCGATCCCGCCGCCGCTATGGCTGAGCGACCGGCAGAAGGTAGGCATTTAGCGATGCCCGAGACAACTGAACAGTCAGACATTCCCGACATCGTCAGGCCACTGCCAGCCGCCACTGCCCCTCAATCCGAGGCGCCATTGGAACTCTACTCAGTAGTTGTGCAAGACGTCGATGTTAGAGAACTGCTGTTCGCTATGGCCAGAGACGCCGACATCAACGTCGATGTACATTCTTCGGTAACTGGCTCAGTTAGCCTGAACGCAATCGATCAGACGCTACCGCAAATTCTCGAGCGACTCTCAAAACAGGTCGCCATAGTTTGGGATTTCGAGAGAGAAGATTACCTAACGGTGGCCGCGGATCTACCGGTACTGCGTAACTATCGCATCGACTACGTAAACGTGGCGCGGAACGCGCAATCAGCCGTCACTACAGCTTCTGGTGTTGGTGGGGATGAAACGAATAATTCTACTTCCGTGCTGAATCAGGTATCGAACAACGATTTCTGGCAGACGCTGGAATCTAATCTTTACAGAATACTGGGTGAAAACCCAGAGGATCCGAATGCCAGCTCGATAATCATGAGCCCGGAGAGTGGCCTGGTCACAGTGCGTGCCACAGAAAGTCAGCATGGGGACATCTTCAGCTTTATCGAGTCAGTTCGAACTCGCGCGCTGTATCAGGTGCTGATCGAAGCGACGGTCGTCGAAGTAAACTTGAATGACAGGTTCCAGTCAGGCGTAGACTGGTCATTGCTGGCAAGAGATAGCGGGCAGGTTAGTTTCACCCAAGATCTACTCGGCCTTAACCTGTCTAATTCTCCAACAAACGTTCTGACCATAGACAAGTCAGCGGGCCCGGATGCGATAAGCTCGACGGTCCGTCTGCTCTCTCAATTCGGTGACACACAAGTGTTGTCCAGCCCGAAGATAATGGCACTCAATAATCAGACGGCAATGCTGAGAGTGATCGATAGCAGAATCTACTTTACGATCTCGGTCGAACCAGGCGTGGCAGCGAGCGCGGCGGGGCCGGGAACTCCAACTGTATTTACCAGTGAAGTCCACAGTGTGCCCATCGGTTTCACGATGGCAGTCACTCCGCAGATCAGCGAGAGCGATCAGGTTACGCTCAACGTTCGACCTACGATTTCGAGAATAATACGCTTCGTTGATGATCCAAACCCTGCGCTAGCTCAGGAGAATGTCATCAATGCCATTCCAGAGGTGCAGATACGAGAGATTGAATCTATCTTGAAGGTTGAGAGCGGCCAGATCGCCATTCTAGGTGGCTTGATGCAAGACACGGTCGAGAACAGTAACTCTGGGTTGCCGGGGCTGAATCGACTGCCCGTTGTAGGCAGTATGTTTAGCCAGAAAGACGACAATCTGGTAAAGACAGAATTGATCATTTTCATACGACCCGTTGTTGTCAGGCAGCCAAGCCTGGAAGGCGACCTCAGAGACTATAGGCAGTACTTGCCAACGGGTTCTAATTCGGGTTCGGCTAGAAATACGCAACTCGCATTCTAAAGACCGCGTTCCTACGAAATAAAAGAAAAGACTGAGACCATTCCATGAGTTTATTGATGGACGCCCTGCGCAAGGCCGAAGAAGCGAAGAAGAAGGCCGCGCTGGAGAACAAATCTGAAGATGCAAGCCCTGCTGCTGCGGCGAGTCAGCAGTCTGTTGCGGCGGGCAAAAAAACCTCTGGGGATTCTGCGGCGCCAAAGATTGAACTCAGCATGGAGGCGATGGAGGATCTGCCAAAGCGTTCGGCCGTGCCTATTACTGATACCACGCTCGAATTTGAAGACGACGAGGAAGACTATGTGCTGCCTACTTCGATTGGTAGGCCAGCTGACTCTGCAGCTAAAAGTGATTCGGACTCAGGCGTTGGTGCAGAAATCAAAGCACCGGCTCCTGAAGCAGAAAGCATCAAGAAGCCTGCTGGCGCGCCGGAAATAGACCTAGGCAATCCAATCCCCGAACCGGCATCAACAGCAGCGGCAGTCGTCAAACGACCTCTGGATTCTGGGGTTGAGCGAAACCCCCTTCAGCTGGATGATTTTGAAGACGAGGACGAAACGGCATCTGGGGGCGAAACCAAAGCTGTCACTAGCGCTGTAGTGCCTCAGGCTCGAAGCACTGAACAGCCCGCCAAGCCGCTCGGAGCGCCGGTGCGCGTCAGAGTCGCCGAACAAGCTCGAGAAAGAGTGAGGAGCAGAGACGTGCCGGAACGGCTCGCGGCTCGCAATGTGTTCGCAGCGAAGAAATCCGCACTACTCAATGATCAGAATATTAAGGTCGCTGTGGGCGGTGTCTTGGCTCTCTGTATCGTGATTTTTGGAACCTATTTCTATTTCTCTCTTACAGCGGAATCAACGTTCAATATTCCTCCGGGTAGCTATGTTGCAACGGAGTTTGTAGACGACGGAGCTCCGCTAGGCGAAGAGGGTCAACTGCTCGCTAGCGATGCCTTAGAGACAGACGATCTCGAAGAGATTCCAGAGAGCGATCTAGGCGATGCGATCTCGCCAGAGCTGGCGGTCGCTTCTGCAAGTGTGAACCTAGAGAATATCGATACTCCTTTCGCAGCTACCTCGGCGTCAACTGCTATCGAGCCTTCCGTGCCAGAGCTTGCAGTGCTTTCCGAACCGAACAACACGGCAGCTGACCTGCAGCCAGAAGTACTACGTGAAGAACCCCCGCGATTAGAAAATCCGCGGCCCGTGACCCCGAGGCTCGAGACTCCCCAACTCGAGACTATAGTAACGACAATAGGCGCAGCGCCTGTGGCAGACACACCGGTAGTAGAAGCAACCCAGCCCGCAGTCAGCGGCGACTTTGAATCGACAGACTCAGAGGAAGCAACGAATCTAATCAGTTTCCGCAGGCAGGAGACGATGGAGCTAATGGACCCGAATTTATCTGGCGCCTTTGCAGCGTATCAGCGCGGTGAGCTAGATCAGGCCGAGGCGCTGTATCGACAGGTGCTGGCAAGAGCTCCTCTGCAACGAGATGCACTCCTGGGCTTAGCCTCGATCGCGGCCGGTAGGGGAAACTCAACCGAGGCATTGGATCTCTACTCCAGATTGTTGGCGCGCAACCCTAACGATCCGATTGCGAGAGCAGGCTTGTTGGAGCTTTTGCCAGCGGGTAGCTCCGAAGTGCAGGAGGCCGAACTAAAGCGCCTACTCAACGAGCATCCGAATATCGCCGCGCTCTCCTATGCCTACGGCAATTTTCTAGCGTCGAATCAGCGTTGGCCGGCTGCTCAACAAGCCTATTTTAGAGCGCTGCAGTTGGCGAAAACCGACTCCGCAAGTGGTGGCCTGGTGAACCCCGACTATGCGTTCAATCTTGCAGTTAGTTTAGAGCATTTGAATCAGAGCGAGCCCGCACAGAATTATTATCGTGAGGCGCTGAGCCTCGCCGCGAATCATCCGGCGAGCTTCGATCTCGCCGCCGTTAGGAGTCGACTCGCGAGCATGTCAGGGACAAGTAACAATGAGTGAGAAAGAAGTTAGAACAGCTCCCAAGCAGCAGCTCGGAGATGCGCTGATCGAGAAGGGTATTATTACCCCGGATCAATTGGCGATCGCTCTGGTAGAGCAGGAGAACCTCGGCAAGCGCATCGGTGCCGTGCTCATTCAACTCGGCTTCGTTACAGATTCAATTATTCGAGATGCGCTGAGTGAGAACACCGGCTATTCGACTGTCGATGTCACCGGTTCAGTAATCGATGCCGATGCAATCAAGATGGTTCCACAGGATCTAGCGCGTCGCTACAAGGTCTTACCTCTTTCTTACAACTCATCGACGCATGAGCTCACGGTAGCAATGCCGGATACCTACAATATAGTCGCGCTCGATCAGATCCGTGCCTTGCATGATGCTACGCTGCAGATTCTACCGGTGCTGGGTAACGAGACAGATATAGCCGGCACCATAGAAGAAATCTACGGATTCAATCTATCAATCGACGGGATTCTGGAAGAGATCGAGACCGGTGAGGTAGACCTGGACTCCGTTCAGGCAGAGGGAGATCAGTACCATCACCCCATGGTGCGCCTGATTAATGCTTTGTTGGCCGATGCGGTACAGCAGGGAGCCTCGGACATTCACTTCGAGCCAGAGGAAGCCTTCCTGAGAATTCGCTACCGTGTAGATGGTGTGCTGCGACAGATACGCAGTCTGCATAAAAGCTATTGGGCCGCGATGGTGGTGAGGCTAAAGGTGATAAGCGGCATGAATATCGCTGAATCACGAGCTCCTCAAGATGGCCGGATATCCCTGACCCTAATCGGCAGAAAAATCGATTTCCGTGTTGCTGCTCAACCTACAACTCACGGCGAGAACGTCGTATTAAGAATCCTTGATCGGCGCAAGGGCATCGTTCCCCTAGAGTCATTGGGGCTGAGTGAAGACAATCTCTATGCCATAAAATTGATGCTCGCCAAGCCGGAGGGAGTGATTCTTGTCACAGGTCCCACTGGAAGTGGTAAGACCACGACTCTGTATTCAGTCCTGAACCACATTAATACTTCAGCCATCAACATCATGACCATGGAAGATCCGGTCGAATATCCGATGCCAATGATACGTCAGACCTCGATCAATGCGTCGGCGAAGATGGATTTTGCAGAGGGCATTCGCTCGATGATGCGTCAGGACCCAGATGTCATCTTGGTGGGCGAGATACGTGACGATATTACAGCGGAGATGGCTCTGCGCGCGGCCATGACCGGCCACCAGGTATTCTCGACTCTTCATACGAATTCGGCAATCGGCGCGATTCCAAGACTAACAGACCTGGGCGTATTGCCAGATCTGCTTTCGGCGAATCTAATCGGCATTATCGGTCAGCGACTAGTGCGTAAGCTTTGCAGCAAGTGTAAGCAGCCGCAAGAGATTGGGGACTTGGAGCGTACTCTCCTCAAGATCGAGGCGACGGATAACGTGAAAGAGATCTATGAGGCGGTTGGCTGCCCCAAATGCTTCGGCCTCGGCTACAAAGGTCGCACGTCTATACTGGAAATCCTCCAGGCGAGCGACAATCTGCGCAAGCTGATCTCAGAAAACGCATCAGCTCATACTCTCAAACACGCTGCCGCCGCAGAGGGATTTCGAACACTCGCGGATGATGCCTGTCGGCGGGTCAAGGATGGTACGACTAGTCTCGATGAGATAACGCGTATCGTAGATCTCACAGATAGGCTACAAGGCTAGAAGCTTATGTCTCTCTTTAGTTACAAAGCCATAGACAGCAAGGGTCGAAACCAGGTCGGCAGGCTCGATGCGGCCAATGAAAGGGAACTCGAAACCCGGCTCAACCAGATGGGCATGGACCTGATCAAGTGCAAATTTGTCGAGGAACAGAAAAGCCTCTTCGGTGGTGGTGTGATCCGGAGAATTGATCTTATTAATTTTTGCTTCCACATGGAGCAATTGACTCGTTCGGGAGTTTCAATAATTGATGGATTGGTTGACTTGCGCGATAGCGTTGAGCAGGCAGCCTTCAGGCGTGTAATCGGCCAGGTGATAGATGACATCGAAGGCGGTATGAAACTATCCCAAGCTCTCGGCGAACACCCAAAGGTTTTCGATGACATGTTTACCAACTTGATAGCAGCGGGCGAAGAAAGTGGTCAATTGCCCGATGTATTTCTTTCGCTGAATGAAATGATCAAGTGGCATGATGAATTGATATCCACGACGAAGAAACTCCTCATCTTTCCGGTTTTTGTCGGAGCGGTGGTAATGGCTGTGGTGGGTTTTCTGATGATCTATCTGGTACCTCAACTTGTCAGTTTTATCGAAGGTATCGGTCAGGAGTTGCCGGCACACACGAAATTGCTTATTGCAACTTCAGATTTTTTCGTTAATTTCTGGTACGCCTTCACGCTCGTACCGCTCGCCTTGTGGATGCTTCTAAAGTTACTCACGAGCATGAGCGAAGAGGCGCGCTATCAGTTAGACTCCTTCAAGCTGCGAGCATGGCAGATCGGGCCAGTTCTGAAAAAAATCATCCTATCGCGCTTCGCCAATCTTTTCGCGATGCTCTACAAGGCCGGCATTCCAGTTTTGAAGTGTATCGAGATTACTGAACGAGCCTCCGGCAATGAGGCTATTCGCCATGCCCTGAGCAAGGCTCGAGACGAGATACAGGAAGGAAAGGGAGTATCTACGAGCTTTCGCAACACCGGTCTATTTCCGCCCTTGGTGGTGCGAATGATCAAAGTCGGCGAGGCGACGGGCCAGCTAGACAGTGCTCTACTAAACGTAAGCTATTTTTACGAGCGTGATATCAAAGACTCGATCGAGAAAGTGCAGGCCATGATTCAGCCAACGATGACCATTTTCTTAGGCGCGATCTTGGGCTGGGTTATGCTATCGGTGATGGGGCCGGTCTACAGTTCCATAAGCAATATGAATATTTAGGACAGGACATGCTAGGTTTTGGCAGTTCATCAGACAAGCGCATAATTCTCATAAACTTTGAGGGTTTGACCGTGTATGGCATGGATAACAACCGCCTAATGAAGATGGCCACCTTCATTGATGACGACGTTGGTCACGAGAAATTCAGAGACTACATTATTGATGAATCAATCTCGCAGTTGTCCATCGTTTTAGACTCTCCAGCAGAAGATTTCATTGTAGAAAAGGTTGCCCATGTCAGTGCCTATGACAGTAAGTCATTTCTAGAGAGGAAGCTTGAACATCATTTCCGCCAAACGGATTTTCGATCTGCGAAAGTATTGGGAAGGGAAAAAACTGGGCGTCGCGACGATAGGGTGTTGTTCAGTGCGATAACGCAAACGCGAAGCATTGACCACTGGATCCGGGTCATGCTGCAAGAGCAGGTGTCCATAAGGAGTATTACGTCACCAGCATTCGCTATTTGTAAAGTCGCAAGAGAATTGGGCCTTGATACCAGTAAAGAAATATTTTTGGTCAACTGGCAAAGAAACGGCATTCGCCAGTCGCTGATTTCGAACAATAAGCTCATGTTCAGCAGGCTTACGCCACTGCCTATGGATCCAGAAGCGGACTTGGCGCAAGCGTTCATCGATGCGACATTGCAGTCCCTCGAGTACCTCGAGCGAATAGGCTTGTTGAAGCACGGTCAGCCTCGTGAGCTGCATGTAGTATCTCCATTGCTCGAGGGAGATGCCTTCGTAGGAAAGAACGGCAGCGCAGAATTCTCAGGCATGTTTCATCATAATTCAATAGATCTAATGCCAATCGAAAAATATGGCGGGCCGCAGAGCGAAATAACCGCCATATTGCTGTGTCTCGACTGGGGTGTTCGAAATGGCGATTTTGGAAACATTTATGCATCGCAGAACGCCATGCGCTTTACGCGCCTGCGCATGCAGCGAAACATCATCGCTCTAGGCTGTGTGGTCGTACTCCTACTGGGCGCATTGGCGAGCGCTCCCGTGCTCAATAAGACGTTGCAGAGTCAATCAAACTATAGAACTACGCTTCTGGATATGCAGCCTGTTCAGGATCAATACAGTGAATTGACAGCGCAGTTTCCGGCTACACCGATACCCTCTGAGGCGATGGCGCTTGTAGTGAATAGTTACGATCTGATTAACAGTCAGAATCATTACCCTGTCGAACAGATCAGAGTGGTTTCTGAGGTATTGAGCCAACATCCTACAATAGTACTCTCATCTATGGTTTGGGGCTTGGCTGCGGGCGAACAATATTTGGATATTAACGACGCCATCTTGGCTGGCGAGGCAATCATTGAGCTGGAGCTATACGGTGATCAGCTTGGTACAAACGGTTACCAGAACGCGGACGCGCGGCTGCGAGCATTTATAGAGGCGCTGTCAGCTATTGAGGGGGCTACTGTGACCGCTCTTCGCTTACCCCTGGAAACCGGACCGAACGCTTCATTGACGC
>CAYGRR010000020.1:0-36960 GCA_964352295.1 uncultured Pseudohongiella sp.
TGGTTTCGATATTGACGGTGATGCGCGTTGCCTGACTCCATTCCCCCGGCTCGATGCGCCCATCGATACGTGGCTGGCTATCGACTCTGGGAATGTTGTATTGGTTCTGTGTCTGCGCGTGCAGCGTGGCTGTGGCGCTGAGCAGGAGAGCGAGAATAGACAGCAGGGGGCCGTATCGAAGCTTGGCGCTAGGGGTCGAGGAAGGTTCCATTTCTACTACTCAATCACTCGTTCGGCTGTTCTGTGAGACTTGGGCTCAACTATTCTCATGGGCCCTGACGGTAGTACCTACCTAGGCGCTGAAGCGACCTCGATTATGACATCTGCCGCACTCAAAAGGAAAAGCCTAAAAGCTTAGGGGGCTCCGATTGGAGCCGAGGTGCCTGCGAAAACCGAGGAAATAAAAAAGCGGGCAGCCTTCGACTGCCCGCTTTCTTGGACGCTTATAGCGCGGAGATGGCTTCCAGGATGTCATCGAAGGGAGGTCGGTCTTGATATCTCTCTTCTGCAAACTTAGCCTTGATCACACCGTTCGGGTCGATCAGGAAGATTCCGGGATACGGTATGCCGTAAATCCTATGCCCGGGTTCGTAGTCCAGATTGCGTACGCCGAAGGCATTCACAATCGTGACTTCTTCATCGTGCAGAAGCGGGAATTGAATATCCTGATCTTCTTGCACGGTCTTCAGTGTCGCCACTGAGTCGTAGGTTAGGGCGACAACGTTGATGCCCATTGCTTCTATCTGGTCACTGATTTCGGTCAGCTGCACGAGCTGAGCTTTACAGTAGGGTCACCAGTCGAAGGATCTGCTCATCATAAAGAGCATGCCCTTCTCGCCTTGTAAGTCATCGAAGGATTGAACATTGCCATCCTGATCTTGCGCTGAGATTTCAGGGATCGTTGCGCCTACTGGAAAGTCTGGTGCCCAGACGAAATCCTGTGCGAGCGAAACCTGAAAACTCCCGAGCAACATCAGGCTAAGCAGGAACTTGCTCATTGCGCCGACGCGGGTTTGGGTTTTCGGATTCATGTCTACCTCGTGGTTTTCTAACAAAAAGGTGTCCGCTTTGAGACCCGCGCTTCCCGAGAGTCAAAGCATTACAAACAATACCCGATTCAAGAGGGTTTTATTGCAGGATTAGTAAATTTCTTTGCACTTGTGCTACAAGCTTTCCGAGGAGTGCCCAGAATTCGCTGTAGCGTCGTAACTCCAGTGACACGAGCTACAAATTTAACTACAGGCTACAGCTCATCGATGCCAGCGAGGAATCTTTCGCCACGGGGCAGGTAGTTATTGTCGCTATCGAGGGAGAACACCACAGAGTTTGAGCGGCCGATGATTTCCTCTCTTGGTACGAAGCTATACACGCGGCTGTCGGCGCTGTTATCGCGATTGTCCCCAAGCACGAAGTATTGATCGTCCGGGACGACGGAGGGGCCGTAGCTGCGCGCTGTTCGGCTCACGAAGCGGTTGGACAGGCGTGCCTGATGTGCCTTATCCGGCAGCTCTTCCAAGATGATTATGGCGTCATCGTCTCTGGAGAGGACTTCATAGCTCGCGGCCTCGCCATTGATTATCAGGGCATTGTTCTGCATGTAGACAGTATCGCCGGGTACGCCGACGATGCGTTTAACGAGTCGCTTATCCGCCTTCTTGGAGTCGATGATGACAACGTCGCCACGGTTGGGGTCGGACAACTCGGCTAGAGAGATCTCGGTGAAGGGAATCTTCACGTCATAGGCGAGCTTGTTAACCCACACCTTGTCTCCATCGAGTAATGTGGGCTGCATCGAGGCCCCGGATATGGAGCTCAAGTCCGCTATCGCGCTCTTGAAGAAGACGATGCAGGACAGCAGCAGGAAGAATTGTCTATTTTCCTTCCAGAACAGGTTGAGGTTGCTGCCGAGACGCTCGGAAATGCTGGCTTTCTCTAGATCATTCATCGTTGCTATACCTTGTTAGGCGTCTAAACTAGCCTAGGTCTTCCAGACATGTCAATCGGCTTGCGATCAGCGAGCTAAGCGGTTGAGCCGAGGCGACCTGCCGCAGAATTCGCTGCCTGCAGAGGACCGCAGGCGTATGAGGAGGCTGTCACTATTGCAATGCCAGACCCGCTTCACTAACCTGTATGTCCGTACAGTAAGCATAGTGCTCTATCCACCATGGCATTGACGCAGTTTCATCCAGCTTCCCGCGATTGGTTTAGTACCCAGTTTGGCGAGCCCACCGAGGCACAGGCGCAGGCCTGGCCGGCGATTAAGGCTGGCCGTCACACCCTTATCTCGGCACCTACCGGCAGCGGTAAGACCCTCGCGGCATTCTATGCGGCCATAGATGAATTGTTGGTCAGAGGCCTGAAGCGACAGCTTAGCCCAGGCGTGCAGATACTCTATGTCTCGCCCCTGAAAGCGCTGAGCAACGATATCCATAAGAATCTGGAAACACCGCTTAGAGGAATTGCTGAAAACCTCAGGAAGAGCGGGAAAGGGCCGGTCGACATTACGATAGCCGTTCGCACGGGAGACACGCCGGCGAGCGAGCGCCAGAAGATGGCTAAGCAGCCGCCGCATATCCTGGTTACCACGCCGGAGTCTCTTTATCTATTGCTAACCAGTGCCAGCGGCCGCGCCATGTTGGCCAATGTGTCGACGCTGATAGTGGATGAGATACATGCAATGCTGGGGGACAAGCGCGGCTCGCACCTGGCGCTCTCGATCGAGCGACTGCAGGCTCTGGTGCTGAAGAATTCCGGGCAGCAGCTGCAGCGCATCGGTCTCTCCGCCACACAGCGGCCTATCGAGATGGTCGCCAAGTATCTGGTGGGCAATAGCAACTGCGTGGATGGAGTGGTTGACTGCGAGATTGTCGACGCGGGCTTCCGACGAGAGATGGATATTCGCCTCGAGGTGCCGGGCTCGCCGCTGTCCGCGCTGATGAGTAACGAGGTCTGGGAAGAACTCTATAAACGCCTGGTGACGCTAATCGAGAATCATCAGACGACCCTGGTTTTCGTGAACACGCGGCGCCTGTCCGAAAGACTGGCCCTGGCGCTATCCGAGCGCTTAGGCGAGGATGCTGTCTGCTCTCACCACGGCAGCATGAGTAAGGAGCTGCGTTTCGATGCGGAACAGCGGCTGAAGGCCGGGTCGCTAAAAGTACTTGTTGCGACCGCCTCCATGGAGTTGGGAATCGATATCGGTTCGGTAGACCTAGTCGTGCAATTCTCCTCGCCGAAGAGCATCGCGACTTTCTTGCAGCGCGTCGGTCGCAGCGGTCACTCAATTCACGGCACGCCCAAGGGTATTCTATTCCCGCTGACTCGCGACGACCTGGTAGAGAGCGCCGCGCTCCTGCATAGCCTTCGCGAAGGCAATCTGGACTGCATCGTAATGCCCCAGAAGCCTCTGGACATTCTTTCGCAGCAGATCGTCGCTGAGGTCTCTTCACAAAGCCACGACCAGGCCGGCCAGACTGGAGAGCTGTTCGATCAACAGGAGGGGGGCTGGAGCATCGATGCGCTCTTCGAGCTGTTTCGCAATGCCTACTCCTATCGCAATTTAGGGCGAGAAGAATTCGATACTGTCGTTAAGATGCTGGCGGAAGGTTATACCAGCAGGAGAGGACGGCGCGGCACACACCTGCATCATGATGCGATCAACAATCGGCTGCGCGCACGACGCGGCGCCAATCTGATCGCGCTCACCAACGGCGGCGCAATCCCCGACATGTTCGACTATCAGGTCGTGCTCGATCCCGAGGATATTGTCGTCGGCAGTCTCAACGAAGACTTCGCCCTCGAGGCCCTGCCGGGCGACGTGTTCACACTGGGAACCCATAGCTGGCAGATGCTGCGGATAGACGGGCTGAAGGTGCGAGTGCGTGATGCACAGGGCATGCAGCCCACGATTCCCTTTTGGTTCGGAGAGGGCCTCGGCAGAACACGGGAATTGTCCGAGGCCGTATCGAAGTTGCGGCAAACGATCGCGGACCTGCTTATCAACGATTCGGCGAACGCCGCCGTGCAGTGGCTTGTCGACAGCGCAAACCTGCCCCGTGAGGGGGCGACGCAACTGGTTGAGTATCTGCAGACCGGGATGCAGGCGCTCGGTGAGATGCCTACTCGCACCGCCATTGTGATGGAGCGGTTCTTCGATGAGGTGGGCGACATGCACGTGGTCATCCATTCGCCCTTCGGCAGCCGCATCAATCGCGGCTGGGGTCTGGCGCTGAGGAAGCGTTTCTGTAAGTCGTTTAATTTCGAGCTGCAGGCGGCCGCGAACGAAGACAGCATCGTAATCTCTCTAGGCTCCATCCATAGCTTTCCGCTAGACGATGTATTCAAGTACCTGCAATCGACGACGGTTCGGGATGTGTTGATACAGGCCCTGTTAGACGCGCCCATGTTCGAGGTGCGCTGGCGCTGGAATGCGACTCGCTCCCTCGCGATTCAACGCAACCGCAATGGGAAGCGCGTGCCTCCGCAATTTCAACGCATGGATGCCGAGGACTTAGTGGCGCATGTGTTTCCCGATCAGATTGCCTGTGCCGAAAATATTACTGGCAGGCGTGAGGTGCCAGAGCACCCACTTATCGATCAGACCATTCATGACTGCCTGACTGAGGCTATGGATATCGAGGAGCTGACCGAGCTGATCGCCGATATCGAACAGGGCAAGCTGACGCTGATCGCGAAAGATTTGCGTGAGCCCTCGCCCTTCGCGCAGGAAATTATTAACGCTAGGCCCTATGCCTTCCTTGATGATGCGCCGTTCGAAGAGCGCCGCACGAATGCGATTCGCAATAGAAGCTGGGCCGACCCAGGCGAGGCGAAAGATTTTAGTCTGTTAGACGAGGAGGCGATCACTCGAGTGAGAGAAGAGGCATGGCCTTACGTCAACAATGTAGAGGAGATGCATGACGCACTTTTCAGTCTCGGGTACATGAGCAAGCAGGAGTTCGAGGCGAACACGGAGTACTGTCGCTGGCATCAAGCCCTGCTCGACAGCGGACGCATTCTGAATCTGAATCAGCTGCCGAATGAACTGTGGATAGCCACCGAGAAGCTCGGCTGTTTTATCGCGGTCTTTCCTGAACTTGAACCGCTAAGGTCGGCGCCGGATATTCCTGATTTTGTATTCGAGCACGAATGGGACCGGCAGGACGCACTGCGAGAGATTGTTCGGGCTCGACTCGAAGGTTTGGGCCCGATACGGGCACAGCAAATTGCAGATGAATTATCCGTCGACGTGGCTGCCATCGATCTCGCTCTCGTGGCCTTAGAGGTCGAAGGGTTTGCGTTTCAGGGCCAGTTCACCCAGGCGGCGCGCAAGCTTCTTGCCGATGGGCCAGCAGTCGTCGAGTGGTGCGAGCGACGGCTATTGCAGCGCATACACCGCTATACCATCGACGCGCATCGTAAGAGTATTAAGCCGGTTTCGCTGCAGACCTATACCGAGTTTCTATTCGATACTCACCAGCTAGTCGCCGTGCCAGATCCTGCGGCGAAGGATTCGCTAGATAGAGAGCCAAGGCTTGATGGTCAGACACGCCTACAGAATAGCCTGGCTCTATTGGACGGCATCGCCGCACCAGCGGCTAGCTGGGAAGCAGATCTGTTCCCTCTGCGGGTCGCCGACTATGATCCCAGTTGGTTAGACGTGATGTGTATCAGCGGCAAGATGGTGTGGGGTCGATACTCTCTGCCGACTGCTGCACAGCGCACGCAACGAACTAAATCCGTGACCAGAGCGAGCTCTTCCGGTCCGATAAAGTCGACACCCATATCGATCGTTAGCCGCAGCAACCTCGACATCTGGCAGGCGTTATCTGCCGAACAGCGGCGCGAGGCAGACATGGCAGCACTCAGCGAACTCGCCAAACGCATCGAAGCTGACCTGACGAAAAACGGTGCGAGCTTCTTCGACCAGATTCAACAGCGCACGGGGCTCTTGAAGGCGCAACTCGAACAAGGCCTCGCGGAACTCGTTTCGATGGCCAGAATTACCAGCGATAGTTTTACTGGATTGCGTGCCCTGCTAACACCGAATAGCAAGAAACCCAGCGCCCATAGAAGGCGCGGCCGGCGCGTTATGTTTGGCGTAGAAGACGCGGGCAGGTGGAGTCTTCTCGAGACAGCGAAGCCGCAGGTTGAACAGAAGACGAATAACCGGCATTGGGAGGTGCTCGACGACGAGCAACTCGAAAGACTGATTGGCATCTATCTGCAGCGTTGGGGAGTCTTGTTTCGTGGCTTATTGGAGAGGGAGTTGTTTGCACCACCTTGGCGCGTGTTGCGCGCGGCTCTGCGCAAGCTAGAACTGCGAGGCACGATTCGCGGAGGCAGGTTCGTCGCCGGAGTTGGTGGTGAGCAATTCGCCTTTCCAGAGACGGTCGACGCGCTACGAAAATTCAAGAAACAGAATGAAGCAGCCAAACTTAAGTACTACAGTCTCTCAGCCATCGATCCGCTCAATTTGCTGAATCTAATTTTACCGAACCGAAAACTCTCGAGGCTAAGCAAGAACAGAGTGTTGTATGAGAACGGGATTCCAATAGCCGTGTTGGAGTCCGACAAAGTTATTTTTCTTAAAGATGTCGAGGCGAGTGAGCAGTGGAATCTGCAGCAAGCATTGATCAAGAAAAATTTTCCACCGAGGCTGCGGAGCTATCTGTCTAGTCGCTAGCGGCCAAGCGAATTCTAAAACCCTGGAAAAGAAAATCCCGCTATCACTGAGCGCGATAGCGGGATCTACTACTTATGGGAACAAAGGAATCGCGAAGCGATATCGACGAAACCTCTCCAATTACCCGATCAAGTATAAGAGTTCCTACTTAGATTAAGTAACTGGAGGCTCCCTTGATAGATTGACTATTGATGGGATCACCTCCTTTTAATGCCAGGGTAGCCAAGTATTGTTAGCAAATCCCCCTGTTAGAACTACTAACAAAAGCCTGAAGAATTTATATAACACAATGTGAGGGCTGTAAAGGCCGGAGTTGGATGGCAGGCTCGATCCAAGATTCTTGGCAGCCAGAATAGGAGAATTGCTCTGTCTACTCGCAGTTTAGTTGCCCGTCCTTCGAATCAATGGGCAGCGCCAAGAAAAATTGCTTTTTCGACTGATGGGATGTGGGTAATTGACTCCTTTGTGTGTAGAATTGCGCGCCAGATCACATAGTGGGACGATTAATCAAGAACCACGAATTCTATTGGATTCTCGAGTAATTTACACTTAGCACTGATTCATCGACTTTTGAAGTAGTAACGTGAGTATGTAGCCATGATGGAAAGAAGACGACATAAGCGGGTAGAGGTGGACTTCTGGGCAAGCCTTAGCCACCCACTGTTGGGCACAATTACCTGCGATATCCAAGATATGTCTATTAGTGGAGTATCCATAAAACTGGACGAAGACTTAAAATTCTTCGTGATGATGGAGTTAGATGTAAAGATTCGTGGCGAAGGCTGGGACGACTCCATGCCTGCGCTGCCTGTTCAGGTGACTCGTGTGAACAAGCGCGACGTCGGACTGCGGTTCATTGAGAGCTGCGAAGACCTGTGGACGCCTCCCGATGACGATATTGATTTTACCGGAGATGATTCAGACTCGACGCAGCATTTTGCTCGCCACGATGATCTCGACGAATATGGCGAGCTTGCCTGAGCGGCACGTAGTAGCGGAAGAACAATCCGCAGCATCGTCTCGCGGATTAGAACAGAACTAAGACCCGCACATACACCACTAATATGATGGCTATTAGCGCCGAAAAGGCGATGAAGCGGATGGGCTTTTCTTGAATACTCTGCCAGAGGGTTTTCGCCTCTCCCTTCGCCTTACTCAATTGATATTCTGAGCGTATACGCTCGGTGCGCTCGCGCTGATAGTCGTCGATTAATTGCCTGGCGAAGTCAAATTTATCAGATTCGTGTACCCAGATTGCAGGCAAAGAGATTCCCCAGTTACCGGCAGAGGTCTCGAAGTAGGCAATACCGTTGTTTTCTAAAAGCTCGCGAACATCTTGAGCCTCATCGATGGGAACGTTGCGCAATCTGAACACTAACTTTGACATGGCAGTTTCATTATCGTGCTCTCTGATTGGCTTTTACGGCAGTTGCCGGCATGCTACCTTTAAGACATTCTCGTGTAAAACCTGAGAGAGAATTAAGTATCGGTTGCTACGTCGAAGCGCACAATCGTCAATTCCTGAGAAAGTAGTAGCTAGCAGTAGGGAGAAATAGAGATGCAAAATTTGGGAAAGGGGATTCTGCAGAAAATTGCAGTAGTCACTTGTATGCTTCTTGTAGATTTGCAGCTGGCGATTGCAGACACCTCCGTCTGGAAGGTTAGCGCTGGCAGCAACGTCCTCTACCTCGGCGGCACGGTCCACCTGCTGCGCCCTGGAGACTATCCCCTGCCAGCTGAATTCGAAGAAGCGTATCAGGCTAGTTCTGAATTGTATTTCGAAACAGACATCGGCTCGATGAGCGACCTGTCTGTACAAACCCAAATGCTTCAACAGTTGACCTATAGCGACGATACGACTCTGCGCAGCGTGCTCAACGAAGAGGCCTACACGGCACTTTCTGCTTACACCGCGACAGCTGGGCTGCCAATAGCAATGCTGCAGAAATTCAAGCCGGGCCTGCTCGTCAGCACGCTACAGGTCATGGTCTTTCAGAGCATGGGATTCACGCCACAGGGTGTAGATGCCTTCTTCCACAACAGGGCGGTAGGCGATGGCAAGGCACAAGGACAGCTGGAAACGATTCAGGAGCAGATTGGGTTTATTTCAGCGATGGGTGAGGGGAATGAGAGCGAATTCATTCTGCTCTCATTGGAGGAACTCGCCGAGACAGGTGAGGTTATGGAGGAGATGATAGCCGCGTGGCGCTCCGGAGACGACGAGGGGTTATCGGAGTTGTTCGTTGAAGACATGAAGGATGAAGCGCCAGCGCTCTATGACTCTCTTCTACTGCAAAGAAACCTGAAGTGGATTCCGCAGATTACTCGCATGCTGGAAGATGCGGACACGGAGTTTGTACTCGTTGGCGCGGCCCATATTGTCGGTGAGAACGGCTTGCTTGATCTGCTCTCGAAGCAGGGCTACGAGATCGAACAGCTCTAATTCTCAGGCACGACGAAGCGGAGACCGACGCAATCAGCGACTTGCCGATTTTCTCCGCGAGAACCGCTATAAGGGTATTAGGAGCTGGTCTTGTGGCTGAGAACTATCTGTCTTGGGCCACTGGTCGAGGTCTGACCACTTACACCTGAAGGGATTTGCTGAACTTTGCCACCGGATTTTAAGAACGCATCTACGTGTTCCGCTAGATCTGCGCGATTACTTACCGCCGCGTCCTTTTTTGATTTATTTGCCATGCCTAACTTTCTCTATTGCCACAAAAGCCCAAAATTATACAGCATTTAGCTACTTTCGACCAGATGGCCTGTGCGGAGGGTTTCGAGGGAGGGCAAAGCAGGAGCAGATTCGTGGCGAGCTTCTGCTCCTGGCTCCAAGGTGATGCAGCAAATGCTGCCGTGGTGGCAGCCTTGGCTTAGCGTGACTTCGACCCTAGCCTTTTACGCGGCCGGACGTAGAAATCGGAGTAGTAATCCTCGGGGATCTCACCCACAAATTCATCCAGCGAAGTCTTGTAGATAACCTTCATTTTAGCTAGCAGCTCAAGGTCTAAATGGCAGCCATAGTTGCGGATGGTTTCAATATCTTCTAGCTGCTTACGAGACACACCCAATAGACGAGCGCCCTCGTTCATCGAGTAGCCCGCATTCAATCGAAGTTGTCGAACGTTCTTCTTTACGGCAACTGTGATCGGTGAAAATTTGGAAAATTGGACCTGATTCATAATTACTTTCTCTACACGACCGTTAAGGTTTGGTTCCCCTACGTAGTGCAGCCCCCTAGTATTCGTGGAAATTGTGTGAGTTTTATCCTCTAGTTAGAATCCCATTGAATTCGTAATAAATAGAGTTATTTCAAGCTAACACAATGAAAATACTATGGTAATAATTTCTTTAAAACAGTGGGATTTATTCAATATTTTGCAGAATCTAGTCAATACTAAATGCAAGTTTCAATATGGAAACCTACCCGCGAGGCCTTAGTTGGCGCCACAGTCTAGCGATCCCGTCTTTGAGCCAAGCCTGTGAGCGAGTTTCAATTTTGAAATTGAAATGTGCCTGGGCGTTTTGGACAAAGGGCTGCATGTGCTGGTGCATATAACTCAGCGAGCCGGTTGCTGAGATGCCGCTAAGGGTCTCCTTGTAGTCATTCAGAATGACCTCGTCGAGAAAGTAGAAGCCTGTCTTTCCGACAGCGCCTGCGGTCCCTTTACCTGATTGAGCAATAGCCGCCGCATGCAGTGACAGCATGCCCAGGACCTGTTCCGTGCTCAGATTCTCTCTGCTCGCTACGCGACCGATCTGGCTCCACAGTGCTTCGAAGCTAGGTAGCAGGCTGCTGGAATTCTGCCGCAAGGCGGCCATAGACTCGCGCAATTGCGAGGCCAGTTCTTGGACCTCGGGCAGGGATAGGGGAGGCGTATCGATCGCCGTAGCTCCCTGTCGAGACATTTCATGGATCGACAGTAGAACCTGCTCTATAGACTCGGGATTACTCTCCTCGGCGATGACCCCATTCTCTTTCAGATGAAGCACGAGTCTGTTCAGGAATACCTGGCCTCCCTTGGCGGCATCGGAGGCAATTGCGAATACCCACACTGGAGAGAGATGCATGGTCAACAAGCCGACGGCCTCGAGTGAGGTTCCAAGCAGTTTTCTATTGAGGAAGTGTTCCTGAAGTTCTGTATCTGTCTGGAGGTGATCTATTTGCGCCACATTCTTGATCAGGAAGGTTTGAAACATGCCTAGGGTGAAGCGGTAGCTGTCCGAGTTTTTGACCGCGGCGGGCAGCAGGGTCTTGCTTAGTAATAGCGTACTGCCGCCGATGAGGGACCCCAGCGCCCGAGCCAGCCGCTCCGGGAGAGAGAAGGTGAGCAACAAGTAGTGTTGAAGCTTCTCGAGAGATGTCTGGGGGTTGTCGGCGTCTATTACGGGGACGGGTAATTTAGAGTTCGGATCGGCGGGGTTCATGCAAGGCTTCCCTGGGTCGGTGACTTTCAAACTACCACCGGCGGAGGAGAACGGCTAGCGGATTCTCAGCTCCTGGATTTTGGCGATACAGCTACTACGTATTAATGAGAATCATCTGCTAGAATCTGCTCCTCACGTAGGAGAGCAGAATGTCAGAAAGTAAATCAGCGGAAGTCGAGTCAGAGCAGACTATTACTCTTAATAAAGTCGTTAGCTTTCACTATCGCCTTGCCGAAGTCGGGGAAGATGGGCAGCGCAAAGATTGGCGCGAGGAGTCTCATGGCGGAGATCCGCTCTACTATTTGCATGGCTTTCACAACGTCGTCGTAGGCTTGGAGAAAGCCCTCGAGGGTAAGAAGGTTGGCGATGCTATCGAGATCACCCTGCAGCCGGATGATGCCTACGGGTTCAGAAGGCCGAACTCGACACTGCGAGTACCGATAAAGCATTTACAATTCCCGGGGCCGGTAAAGAAGATTCTGCCTGGCATGCCAGCCACTGTAGAGACGAACCAAGGAAGACGTGCGGTCGTTATACTCAAGGCGGGAAAATTCAACGCAGACGTGGACTTTAATCACCCTCTAGCGGGCAAAGTGCTTTACTACGAAATACAGGTAGAGGGAATTCGAGATGCCAGAGCAGAAGAGATTGCTCATGGACACGTGCACGGTGCCGGTGGGCATCACCATTAGCTTAGTAGGCGAGACTCGCTAAACGGTTTCTGACTGCTTACCATTCACTGTCTCGAGAACGAGCGGCGAAACTTTGCGGTTCACGACGACCTCGTAGTAGACCTCGTCGCTGTCTTCATCTTCATGAACTTCAGAATTCTTCCAGACACCCACTTTGCCCTCGCGAATAATCAGGTCCTTCTTGCGACCCTTCGTATCTGGATACTGGCCCACGTGGAATAGATACTGCTTTCCATTGAGTTTCATGCGAACAGATTTTAACGCTATTTCGTTGCGCAATTTGGCGAACGCCGCATCGTCGAGCAGAATACCGTTAACGTTGTAGCGGATATACTGTTGGCCTTTCTCACCCTTTCCAGATTCACCATCGGCAATCCGCAGCACTTCGATATTGAAGAGACTCTTCTGAATTGCGGCTCGCAGTATCCAGGAACATCCGGACATGCGGTCGGCATCGCCAATAGCGCCCGAAATCATAATCGATTTGTCTTCATCGTAAAGGTAGCGCGGAGCGACATCGGCGTAGCAAATACCAACGCCCAGTTCCAGCAGCGGAAGGCCCATCTGGTTTGAATAGCGGTTGTTTGAGCCAACAATCGTCAGCATATCTTTGGAGTAGCCGCAGGCCCTGGCAACCGAGAACCACTCTTGTGGAGTGTGTTCAAACTCGAGAAAGCTGAGGATGATGGCATCCCCCTCTATGAACACTTTATTGGCACCGTAGGTTTCAAGAATCTTATTGATAGGATTGAAGAACCGCATGCTGAAATAGGAGGCAGGGTTCAGGCCCTTCTTCTGCAGTTCATCGGTCACTGTTGTAGACCCGCGCACATCGGCCTTCATGATGGTGTGGTGGCAGATGCGTTCATCGTCTTCTTCTATCTCGGTGCTCGTCGGCATGAGATAGAGTGTGCCTGCCGACTTTGAGAGCTTCAGGTCTTCATCGCTGGATAGTAGAGACATTCTATTGAACGCACGATGCGCGAACCTGAAGTACTTCAATCCTTGACGGTAGCGGCTAATGTCGCAAAGCAACTTAAGTGCGTCGGCGCCGTCCACTTTTGAAACTTGATCCTTAAGTTTTGCTCTCAGGCTTTCAAGTGACTTAACTTGTTCAGGAGACAATTTGTTGCCGCCGCTAATAGTGTCTTGAAGTTTACCCGTTGTTATATTGCCGCTTAAGAATTGGCAGACCGTCTTAAGATCGACTTGTTCCATGATCAAGGGGTTCAGAGACCGTCGCATGTAATGTGATGAAAGTAATTGCGCCAGAACTTTCTCCGAGCGCAGCATCTTTGAGAATGCCTTAAGGGTTCGCTCAAGATTTTTAACTTCACCGCGACGCTTCCACCAGGCTGCGAAACCTTCTTCACTGCGCACCCTTGCCAATTGCTCCTTGTTCGTCTGGTAATTGAAAAAAGTAGCGACGAACTCAGGTGTTTCGAGCCAGTTGAATTCCTCTGCAATATGGGACTTCGTGTCTTTGGCAGGCCCAAAGAACGCCTGTGTTTGAAACAGGCCGCCTAATTCATCCTGAATCTCGGCCTCCGCGATTGTTGCCGTCGAATCTTCTGCCATAAGAGGCAGAGGCATGTGCTTCAGTTTCTTGTTCAACAATTTCTCAATCTTTGCATTGAGTTGTATGAAACCGGATGCTTCGCTGTTCCAGCTAAACACGCAGAATTCGTTAATCTGCAGTGGAAGTGCGCTTGGGTCAGACACGATAAGAATAGGATTGAAAAGAACGTCGACTATGTAATTGTAGTTTCCGCCGAGGAATTGCTCGCGAACAGGGGCTAGCTGTCTCTCTTCTACGCGGTGCAGCTGAGAGAATATTTGTTTATTGACGTTGTAGAGAATCGAGTCGTAATTTTTCTTGAGCCAGAACAATCTTTGATCGGTCGCCAGAGCCTCGGAAGATCCCTTGTTCCTTAGGTCTGCCAAACGAGAGGTGACGTTATCTATGTCTGAATCGAGCCTGGCTTTAGAGGCACGTAGAATAACTTTGATTGCTGCGAACTGAAGAAAGCAGATCTCGTCAGCGCTTAGATCGGTCTTAACACGATGAATAAGGACCGTCATCATGTCCAAGTATTCACTGCGAATCTTTTCGAAGGCTTTAGAGTTATCCCAATGCTTGGGTTTGGGTATAGCGATCTGGGAGACGAGCAGCGCGACTAGCTTCTTGATGTCGGAAGCAAACTTGCTGCTGAGTTTTATATCAATATGATAGTTATCTATCCCTTTGGACAAGTTATCGATAGATAGCTTAACACTTCGACTTTCGCCAAACGTCTCAAGCAGATTCGTAGTTGCTTCCGAATGCATAGTGATCAGTTCTTATTTTTGGTATCTAAAAATCAACATCCCAGCAGGCGAAAAGTTGACTGACTTCGCAGTATTCCAAATTAAATTGGAAATAACAGCTTCTAGCGATGCAAATGTGAACCACGCCACATTACACAGAATGTACTGATATATCAGCAATTTGTAGCACTTTCTTGAGATTGATGGTGTTTATCTGAGGTATGTCAATTTATGGGGGACACGCACGCGCCGAGCCACTATATGTAGTAGATACCTCTATAGGCTCTTCGGAGATCTGGCCTGTGAGGCAAGATTGGCAATAATCTGGCTGCCTAGTCGGCTCAGGCGCCACTTGAAGAAGAAGGCTGCGCTGCCTGCAATACCGGAAAGACTCTGTTCCAGTTCCAGGACAATGTGCAGCTGCGCAGGCTGGGAAGAAGTTTCGATTAGAAAACCATAGGCAATCTCACCGCCAGCTAGGCGCATGCTGAGCTGCATGCTCTTGGGCGGATTCCAGTAGTCGATTGAACAGGCTGCTATCGAATGCCCGAGATTGACCTTCAGTCGCGTTCCTCTTGCCGGGGGTGCCGAGTCTTCCTGCTTAGCGCTGCGCACCTGGGGCATCCAATCAGGCCAATTGCGGAAATCAGTCAGGCTGCGCCAGCTCGCATCGCTTACCGCGACTAACCAAGCTTCCGGTGCTTCGGAATCCGGCGCCGCTAGAGTGATCTCGTGTCTGCTGTGAATAATGGCCATACTAGTGTCTTCGGTTAGACGCAGCCAAGCTGCACCTGTTTCCTGCCGCCAGATACAGAGTCTGAGACTCAATACGGGCTCCAGATTGAATCATCGGCCGAATGGTGCCAACATGAATCGTAACGCGTAAAATTGCATGGCTATTGGAGAACAGCTCCGATGCGAAGGTGTCGAGGAGCCATTTACTAACCCGCGGTAAAGGTGTGTTCAGATGAGTGAAGATTTAGTGCCGGTATTGATAGTTGCCATCGTGTTTTCCTTTGTTAGTTTCAGCGTCTTTATGAAATATCGCACGGATCAACTGAAAAGCGGCGCGAACGCGCAGACCCTCAATTTACAGGATGAGAATATCGCCCTGAAGGCCAAGACTCTGGAGCTGGAGCGCCGCATTCAGGTTCTCGAATCCATAGTGACCAACAAGAATTTCAGGCTGGACGAAGAAATAAATTCACTCGCCTGACATTTGTCCAATTCAACGCTTTTCGGCTGGGTTCCTACGGGATTGTTGTGATAAGGTTGCTCGACTAGGTACACAAGGCCAACACCAGCGCTGATGCCTCTGCTAGCGAATTTGAGAGCCAGCCAAAACAAGAAAAAGAGAGATGAACATGAATCAAGATGATAAGCCTATCGATAGTTCTCGACGCGACATGCTCAAGGGTGCTTTAGGCACCGGAGCGTTGGCAGCTGGAGCTGCCTCAATGCCTGGATTGATCTTCCCGGCGCTAGCACAGGGCGAACGCCTCGTGCCCTTTACCGATGTGCCCGAAGCTTTCGTTGTGCGGCCGCCTCGACCCAATGCGACTCACTGGTTGGATACTCGCGAAATAACTACAAATTTCACCGACAATGATGATTTCTATATTGTGCAACACTACGGCCAGCCGGAGATCGACAATGACTCCTATAAGCTGAGAGTCACGGGCATGGTAGACAACGAATTGGAGTTTTCACTGCAAGACATAATGGCCCGCGACAATATGGAGCAACAGGTTGGCTTCGAATGTGGCGGAAATTCTCCCGCTTTGTTTCATGGGCTTATTGGCAACGCGCGCTGGCGCGGTGTCTCACTGGCAAGGATTCTCGAGGAAGCAGGCATTCAGGACGGGGCGAAGGAGATCGTATTCTTTGGCACCGATAGCGCAACCGAGAATATTCGCGAGACTGATGTCGATAAAGCATTTGCTCGCGCACTTTCCATTGACGATGCGATGCGACCCGAGAATATGCTTGCCTTCGAAATGAATGGCGAGCCGTTACCACACTACCACGGCAAGCCTCTACGAGCCCTGATTCCTGGCTGGTACGGCGTAGCCAATGTGAAATGGTTAAACCAGATTCATGTTCAAGACACGCGTTACATGGGCCGCTTTATGGGCCGCGATTACGTGACCCTGAAGAAGCAAAACGTGGGAGGTGTAGAACGTTGGGTCGAGAATTCTGTAACTACCATGAATCTGAAGTCGTCGATTGTTCGCGTTTCAGAGATGGGCGGCCAGCATAGGATTCAAGGATTCGTGCTAAACGATGGCACGCCGATAGAAAGTATCGAAGTCAAAGTAGACGATGGTCCTTGGGAACGTGCCGAGATTAATCCACGCTCGACGAAATACTCCTGGAAGCTATTCCGCTACGATTGGAACAATCCTACACCTGGAGAACACACAATTGTTTCTCGGGTGACGGACATCAATGGCAATGTTCAAGCGACCCAAGAAGAAATGCCAGAGAAGGTGAGTCGCTGGGAGAACTACGCTCAATTCCCTCGAACTGTGCGCATCTAGTTCTGGAGTTTCAGAATCGTGCACTAAGCAGACAATGCACCGGTGCCATCCGCTAAAAATCTAGCCGTACTCGAAGGATTCATACTCACTAGACAGTGGGTTGAATCCTCTTCGGGTATAGATCTTATCTTCTGGCTGTCTAGCAAGGCCGGTCCGCTGCGACTTCGTTTCTCCGATCAGGAGGCGGTCTGCTTCTTCCCTAGCAAACAACAAGCTCTCGTAGAAGAGACTCTCTCGCCGGTGAAGGGTTGGCGCATCGCGCCAACACAGCTGACGAACTTCGATGCCGAGCCGATGTCAGCCCTTTACCTCAAGAGTCAGCGTAAGCTCTACGACATTCGTGAGCGACTTGCTCTGCAGGGTGTTCATGCCGCGGAGGCTGATTTGAAACCAACAGATCGCTTCCTCATGGAGCGATTCATCACGGCGGCCGTTACCATCGAAGGGATGTTAGAAGAGAGCACACGATTCAACGACATCACGCCCAGCGACTTGCGCACAGTCGAATACCGACCACAGCTCAACGCAGTCTCTATCGATATAGAGACCGACTACAAAGCCAGTACGTTGTATTCTATTGCAATCTATTCTAACGACGTATCTATCGTGTACATGGTAGGACCCGCCGTGCGCTCTTCATTGGAAACAGGCGAACGTCGCGAGCTGGAGTTGATTCAGCTACCTTCCGAGCGCGAGGTTATCAGCGCGTTCACGCAGAAGATTGCAGACTTGGATCCAGACGTGATCATGGGCTGGAACATTGTGAACTTCGATCTCCGCTGTCTGCAAGATTTCTGCGATCGTTTAAAGATGCCACTGCACCTGGGGCGAAACGATGAGCCTATTGCCTGGCGCAAGGCGCGGGACAGTAACGACCGTTACTATGCATTGCTGCCTGGCCGAGCGGTGCTCGATGGTATCGAACTAATGCGCTCCGCTACCTATCAGTTCGAGAATTTTTCTCTGGAGTATGTTTCTCGGCAGTTGTTAGACAGAGGGAAGCTAGTTGAGGATGTCGATCAGCGCGGCGCCGAGATCACCGAGCTGTTCTGTAATGATAAGCCTGCGTTGGCGCGCTACAACCTCGAAGACTGTCGCCTCGTCTGGGACATTTTCGAGAAGGAGGCGCTCATCTCATTTGCGATGGAGAGAAGCCTGTTAACTGGCCTGGAGATGGATCGCTACGGGGGTTCCGTCGCGGCCTTCGACTTCCTGTATCTGCCGCGGCTGCATCGCAAGGGCTTCGTTGCTCCGTTCGTGGATCAATCCACGGTGAGCAATGTTAGTCCTGGCGGCTACGTGATGGGCTCGATACCGGGCATCCATGAGAACGTAATCGTCCTCGATTTTAAAAGCCTCTATCCCAGCATCATCCGAACCTTTCACGTCGATCCTCTGGCGCTTGCCGTTGCTAGGCACGAAGAGAATCCGATCGAGGGCTACGATGGCGGAAAGTTTTCTCGTGAACAGTTCATCTTGCCCGAACTGATCTCCACGCTTTGGGCAGCCCGCGACAAGGCGAAGCAGAGCCAGAATGCGGTGCTGTCACAGGCGATCAAGATAATCATGAATTCGTTCTATGGAATTCTAGGCACAGTGGGTTGTAGGTTCCTCGACTCCCGCTTGGTCAGCTCGATCACGAAGCGAGGTCATGAAATTTTGATTCAGAGTAAGCGTTTTATTGAAGAGGCTGGCTATCAAGTAATTTATGGCGATACGGATTCTGTGTTCGTACTGCTTGGTGCAGTTGAGCAGAGTCAAGTAAGGGCGATAGGAGATGACTTGGCTAGTCGACTCAACGACTGGTGGGCAGATAGGCTGAAGGAAAGACACGGCATCGACAGCTTTCTAGAGATGGAGTTCGAGACACACTTTAGTAAGTTTCTTATGCCTACAGTCAGGGGTTCTGATGCGGGAAGTAAGAAGCGCTACGCAGGCCTCGTTGTCGATGAAAGAGATCCCGCTAGATCGCGCATACTCTTCAAGGGATTGGAATCCGTACGCAGCGATTGGTCGCCACTCGCGCGGGATTTCCAACAAGAGCTGTATCGCCGGATTTTCCTGGATCAGCCCTATGAAGACTTCATAAAGCGGACGGTGCAACGCTTGAGTGACGGGGAGTTCGAGCAGGAGTTGGTCCTACGCAAGCGTCTGCGTAGGAGACTGAAGGACTATATAAAGAATGTGCCCCCTCACGTGCAGGCGGCACGCAAGGCAGAAGACATTCGCAGAAAGCGAGACTTGCCTAGTCTCTATCAGTCGGGGGGCTGGATCGAGTACATCATGACAATTAACGGCGCTGAGCCTCGCCAGTATCGCGAATCGGCGATAGACTATGAGTTCTATATAGAGAGGCAGCTAGCACCTATCGCCGACTCCATATTGGTATTCGAATCGTCGTCTATGGACAAGATTTTGAATAATCAGATTGGACTCTTCTAATACGCAATATTCCAGCGCTTAGGCGATGAATCGCTTCAGAGCTTAATGCAACAATGATGAGGGATACATGACGACCAACTTAGTACTTACCGTAATCGCAGATGACAAACCTGGTCTGGTCGAGTCTTTGTCACAGACCATCGCTTCCAATTCGGGCAACTGGCTCGAAAGCAGCATGTCAAAGCTGGCAGGGAAATTTGCAGGCATCTTGCGTGTCAGTGTGGACGATGATCAGGTAGAGCAACTTATAGAACAGCTGAACGGCCTCTCTTCGGAGATAAAGCTCGTCATCGAGAAGGCGAGTGCCGTACCTCCCGATCAGCAATCCAGGATCGTCAAGCTGAGCCTGGTGGGCAATGACAGGCCGGGCATTATCAGGGAGATCTCTGCCGCCGTTTCGGCGTTAGGTATCAACGTGGAGCGGCTAAACACAGAGTGCGCACCGGCGCCTATGTCATCGGAGGCCCTGTTCAAGGCGAATGCCACTCTCGAGGTGCCCCAGAGCGTTACCTTGGAGCAGCTGCAGGAGAAGTTGGAGAAGCTAGCAGATGACCTGATCGTCGAGGTCGAGGCAGTTGTCCGTTAACCCCAAGCTTAGGGTGAGGACTCAATCAATGAGATCGAACTTCAGCCTCTCGTTGTAGTCGATCATATTGGTTAGCAGGTTGATGCACTCTACAATCTCAGTCTCTCTCCTAATCGCGGGCTCTAAAAGCTCACGCTCTGAATTGCCGTATAGCAATACGAGACAGGACTTGCTGGCGTCGAAGTTCTGATAGAAAAATTCCGAGAATTCGTCCGATATTGCTGAGAACACAAGGTCTAGTGTAGTGCCGTCTTCCGTCTGGCTCTCAAGTAGCAGCCTCTCGAGTCCACTAAGTTGACTCGATACGGCGACCTCCGTCGAGCGGCTATAGGGCGATTGAACACTCTCTACCAATTCGCCGTTCAGCATAGGGTACAGGGAGCGCAGCAAGAGCTCTTCGGTAAGCATGGCCGACATCGAATCGGCCAGAACTACGATAAGGTCAGTTCCCGATGTTGACTCTATGAGCTGCTGGGTTTCGGGTGCCTGCGCAAGCCAGAGCGATTGTAAGGCCCTGAAATCTTCCACAAGAGCGGCAGCGACCACGCCTAGAAGAAGTCTTCTACGGTTGTTGCCAAGTTGTTCGAGGGTGTAGCCGTTCTCTGTCTGGTCAGCAGTCAATTGTTCTACTGCAATGTAGTCGGTAGCAGGCCGAGTGTCGACGTCGGCACTTTCTCCCCACAGCAAGAATTCGATTACATGAAAGCCCAGAGAAACCTCGGATACATCGAATGAGCCATGCTGTGCCCTAAGCGAGGCGCTGTCTATGTTCACGTTGATGTCGTGAACGATACCGCTATCGGGATAGCCGCTCACATAGTCGATGTAGCCGGGGACGATAGGCCAGTGATTGATTTGATACTGCAGTTCAAAGAGAGCCGAGCTGTTCTGATCGTTAAAAATCTCTGTAGCAAAGTAGCGGTGCAATGCCGTGAGCTCGTAAGCACCGTGTGCATCCAGCCAGGCCTCTCTCGCCTCGGCCAGCCTGCCTTCGTTGGCATCATCGAGTAGGCGTTGTATCGATACTAGCAGCTCTTCTATTTCTGTTCCTGCCAGTGCGAAGTCGCTCCCAATCTGCCGCGCATATGCGAGGACCAGTTCCTTGGCTGAGGCGCTCAGCTGGGGGTTCAACATCTCGAAGGTGCTGGTAGTAGGCTCTACCACCGCCTGCCCATTCTGGTTCTCGGTTGCATTTTCGCTGCAGGCAACGAGAAACAACGCGGCGAGTAGCACGAATGCGCCGCTGCGTAGATTGGATGCCGAACTAGGTCGCATATGCATTAGACGTATCACTAGCTTCGCAGAGTAAGAATCTTCCAGCCTTCGGATCTCGCCTTCTCGAGTAACTTCTGGTCGGGGTCCACGGCCACGGGTGTCGCAACTTCGCGTAGCAAGGGCAGGTCGTTTATGGAGTCGCTGTAGAAAACCGCATCACTCAGCTTATAGCGATTCTCTTGTGAATCTATCCAGGCACTCAGCTTGACTACTTTACCATCCTGATAGCAGGGAGTACCGGCGATCGCTCCAGTATATTTTCCGTCCTCAACTTCCAGTCCCGTTGCTATTAGTAGATCGACATCGAAGAGCTTCGCAATCGGAGTTGTGATGAATTCATTGGTTGCAGTTATGATGATGCAGAAATCTCCGGCGTCCCTGTGAGAACGCACGAGCTCGAGTCCCTTCTCTAGAATAATAGGCTTAACCGAGTGGGCCATAAATTCGGCGTGCAGCTTTTCGCGCTGACTAGGATTGAGCTGCAGGACGGGCTGCAGAGTAAACGCGACGTAGCCATGTATATCCAACTCACCTCGTTTGTACTGATCGTAGAAGTAGTCATTCTGTTCTCGATGGCGATCACCCTCGACCAGATTCTTGCTTATCAAGAACTCACCCCAGGCGTGATCGCTGTCGCCTCTCAGTAGTGTATTGTCCAGATCGAACAGGGCTAAATTACCCGAACTTATCGGTGGCATGCTGTTTCTCGTGTCAGTTCCCATAGAAAATTTGCCGCCGACGCAGTGGTCAGTGAAGCAATTCGCGCATTATAGCTGCCCCGGCCGCCGTTCTGCACGAGAACAGCGTTCAACCAGCTTTGAGCGCCGTCCCTATTGACAACTTAACATACTGATAATAATAGAAAATAACTGTGTGAGCCCGGGTGCAGCCATTGATAAGGAGGGAGGGTTTGTGAAACAATGGGCGACTATTTTCGTCGTAAAGGCCAGCAGCAGTGATAGATTCAGAGGGATTTCGTTCGAACGTCGGCATTGTAATCTGCAATAGGCAAGGGCAGCTGCTGTGGGCGAAGAGGATCGGTCAGAGTGCATGGCAGTTCCCTCAGGGCGGAATTAAACAGAGCGAGTCTGTAGAAGAGGCCCTGTTCAGGGAGTTGGATGAAGAAGTAGGCTTGTCGGAGGCCGATGTTCAGATCCTTTACCAAACTGAAGACTGGCTGCACTATCGACTGCCGGAGAATTTCATTCGCCAGCACAGCGACCCCCTTTGTATAGGCCAGAAACAGAAGTGGTTCTTACTGAGCCTGGAAAGTGACGAAAGCAGAATTGAGTTGAGTAAGACTGGAAAACCGGAATTCGACGATTGGCGCTGGGTTAATTATTGGTATCCCGTAGATCAGGTAATCGAGTTCAAGCGAGAAGTCTACCGTCAGGCTCTTCAGCAGTTAGAGACCCCTCTAAGTAGTTATATAGGCAGTCCCATAGACAACAACAGTTAGTCTTGGCACTACCGAGCAGAATCTACTAGCCCTGAGGGAGAGTAGATGGATGCTGCAATAGCCCGATTCGTTATCTGAATCTGGAATCAAATCTTCAAACCGAACTGTAGTAGACGAGTATCTTTTCGACTGCGAGGCGCGCTCTCGTGAGTTTAGATACTGGAGTAGAAATTAATGCTCGACCGATTGCGAAGCATTGTACAAAAGGTAAACGCAGCTAGAGATCTGCAGTCCGCGCTGGATATTATTGTCCACAGAGTGCGCGAGGCGCTAGATACTCAAGTTTGTTCTGTGTTTCTACTCGATGCGGATATCAATGCACACGTGCTGATGGCATCCGAAGGCTTGAACAAAGAATCGATAGGTCGTGTGAGCTTGCGTCCAGGAGAGGGGCTTGTCGGCCTTGTCGCGAAACATGCCGAACCGCTCAATCTGCAAGACGCCGCGCTGCATCCGAGCTTTCACTACCTCAAAGATACCGGCGAAGAAATCTTTCACTCTTTCCTCGGCGTACCCATTATTCACCATCGCTCAGTGCTGGGCGTGCTGGTGGTGCAGCATGAGCAGCGACGCCGCTTCGATGAGAGTGAGGAGGCATTCCTCATAACGCTTTCGGCGCAGCTTGCCGGCGTGATCGCTCATGCCGAGGCCACCGGTGCAGTCGCGGGCATTAGCCCCTCTGGTCATAAGACATCGGATACCGTATTCCCCGGTGTATCGGGCTCCTCCGGTGTCGCGATCGGTGAGGCGGTGGTTGTGTTTCCTCACGCCGATCTCAGTCAAATACCGCAGCGTCAAACTTCCGACATTGAGAACGAGATTGCATTCTTCAATAGCTGCCTCGAACTGGTCCGGCAGGACATGCGTAGACTGCATGACAAGTTAGCCGGGCAGGTCGCAGAGGAGGAGCGCGAGCTCTTCGACATCTATGTGCGTATGCTAGACGATGCGGCGCTCGGCAACGAGATTGTATCGAGAATTCGAATGGGTAGCTGGGCCCAGGGTGCGCTTGCCGATGTGGCGAACGAACACGTTAGAAAATTTGAAGAGATGGACGACCATTATCTCAGCGAGCGTGCGGTTGACATCAAGGATCTCTGCTCGCGCATATTGTTCTATCTGCAGGAGCAGGTCGTTGTAGAAACAGAGTATGCGGACAACACCATACTTGTCAGCGAAGAGATTACGCCATCAATGCTGGCAGAGGTGCCCGAGGCCAAGCTAAAGGGCCTGATATCTGTGAAGGGCTCAGGTAACTCCCATGTCGCGATTCTCGCTAGGACCATGGGCATACCGACAGTAATGGGAGCGGTAGATCTTCCGTATACACAGTTACACGGCAAAGAAATCATAATTGACGGCTACAAGGGCGAGGTAATTACCAACCCTTCCGATCAGATTCGCACCCGCTTCCTCGAGACGATACGTGAACAGGATCAGCTGGACAAGGGCCTGGAAAATCTAAAAGACTTGCCCTGTGAGACTGCCGACCATCACCGCGTAAACCTCTGGGTAAACACAGGACTTATGACAGATGTTATGCGATCTCTCGATCAGGGAGCCGAAGGCATAGGCCTGTTCAGGACCGAAGTGCCATTTCTACTGGCGGAACGCTTCCCGAGTGAAGAAGAACAATTTCAGATCTATCGCGAACAACTCGAAGCCTTCGCGCCGAAGATAGTAACCATGAGAACCTTGGATATCGGTGGCGATAAATCCCTGCCTTACTTCCCGATTGAGGAAGCCAACCCGTTCCTCGGCTGGCGTGGAATAAGGGTTACCCTGGATCACCCTGAGATTTTCACGGCACAGATACATGCGATGCTACGGGCGAGTGTCGGCCTAGAGAATCTGCAGATCATGCTGCCAATGATTAGCAACATCAATGAAGTGACGTCGGCATTGCAGCTTATTAAGAAGGCCTACCGCGAGCTTATTCAGGATGGCGTGGAGGTAAAATTCCCACCAGTCGGGGTGATGATCGAATTGCCCGCCGCCGTGTATCAGACTCGAGCGCTAGCGAAATTGGTGGATTTTATTTCCGTCGGCAGCAACGATCTCACACAGTACATTCTTGCCGTGGATAGAAACAATCCGCGAGTCGCGAACCTTTATTCCGCGTTCCATCCTGCGGTGCTCAGTGCCTTGCAGCAGGTTGTCGATGCTGCCAGGGCGGAGGGCAAACCCGTCAGCATCTGCGGCGAGATGGCAGGTGATCCCGGCGCGGCGGTGCTGCTAATGGCTATGGGCTATGACGTGCTCTCTATGAACGCCGCGTCGCTGCTGAAGGTGAAGTCTGTGCTGCGTAGTATCACATTCGAAGTGGCGGAGCAGCTGTTGGAGAATGTCATGCAGTTAGACGATGCGCAGATGATTCGAAGTGCGGTGGACCTGATGCTCTACAACGCTGGCGTCGATCGACTACTGCGATCCTCTCGTACTAACTAGGCTTGTCCAACTTATCTTGGCCGCCCGCCAATAAGATGGACACCGAGCTCTCATCAAAGTTGCTATAAAAATCGTCACGGCCTATCTCGTAGTAGACGTGCTCCTGCAGTGGGCTATCAGGGGGAACGCGTGGGTGTAGAAAGTTTTCTCCGCGGTCTCGCATTCCAAGGCGGGCCATGACCTTTCGCGAAGGAGAGTTCTGGGTGGCGGTGAACGCGGCCACGCGCTCTCGCTTTAATTGTGCGAAGGCGAAGTGCAGTGATGCGGCGGCGGCCTCTGTCGCATAGCCTTCACCCCAATAGGCTTTGGCCAAGCGCCACCCAACCTCCAGAGCGTTGCCGATCGGCAGATCATCTACGTCGTTGAGGCCAATCAGGCCGAGGAAGGCACCGTCAGTCCTGCGCTCGGCAACCCAGAAACCCCAGCCCTTCTCGGCGATGAGATCGTCAAACTTCTTGGTAAGCGCGTCGCTCTCCTTCCGCGTTAGTGTGCAGGGGAAATAGCGCATTACCTCGGGGTCCGCATTCATGCGGGCGAACTGCGCGTAGTCCTCGCCTCGCCACTCGCGTAGCAGCAGGCGTTGTGTCTCCAGGCGGTAGATGTCATGCATAGGCTGTGCTATCGATTGCTTGGGCGTGGACTGTGGTTCCGGTCATGCGGCGCGCCTGGATCAGTAGAAATCGACCGAGCCCGTATCCAGGCAGTACTGGGCACCAACAATCATCAAACCCCTCTCGGAAATCAGGTCCTTGAGGATGTCGGACCCTAGCTGGAGATTGTGAACGGAGGCTTCGATGTTTGCCCTGACGGCGCGCGTCATAAGATCCTCCCTGCCAGCTGTCTGCAGCAGGTTCTCGACCGCCGGACGAATTCTGTCCACTATGGAGTAAAGATGCGGCGAGCGATTCTCAACCGGTTTGACCAGCTGATCGAGAGTAGCTTCTACCGCGCCGCATCTGGAATGACCGAGGACCACAACCAACCGCGTGCCGAAATTCTCGGCAGCGAATTCGATGCTGGCAATCTGAGAGGGTGCGACTATATTACCGGCGACGCGTATAACAAATAGGTCGCCGATGCCCTGGCCGAATACTATTTCGGCCGGTACCCGTGAATCGGAGCAGCCGAGTATTATGGCAAAAGGCTTCTGATCCTTCTGCGAATTTGCTTTCAGCAGTGTCTCTGTTTCGAGATGAAAGCCTGTGCCCGATCGAAACGCCTCGTTTCCATCGCGCAGTCTCTGTAGGGCTTCCTCTGCTGGAATCATTGCCTGGCTACCTGGGGGCTAGTGTCCGATCTTCTTGTCGGTAAATAAGTAGTCTCTAAGTTCTTTGTCGAGAAAACTATCTCTGCGTCGTATCCATTCTAGAACCATGGCGGCATGCTCTTTCTCTTCGTCGCGGTTGTGTTCCAGTATTTTCTTTAGTTCGGGATCCTTGCACGCGTCCACGCGTTGGTTGTACCAGTCGACCGCTTCCAATTCTTCCATTAAAGACGTGATCGCCCGATGCATATCTCGAGTCTCATCGCTTAGTTCTTCAATCGGTTCATGATAGCCTTCGTTAGCCATGTCTTATCTCTCCTACGAGTGTGGTTTTAGGTCGTCAGCAATCAGGGTCAACATACAGCAATAGTGATAGCTTGCAAACTCCCTAGAGAGTTCGAGCAGTCAGGATTTATTCATCGCTCCAGCCAATGCTTGGTGCCCACCCTTGATCAGTTGTTGTCTCACGTTGCGTTGATCCTGCTCGCTTCGATTCTGGCTGAGTTTAAACTTGCACTGCACCGCGGTGATTGCGATCTCTATACCTACTATGCCGCGCAGCATCGTTGCCGCATAGTCAGGTCTCCACGGCTCTGGATAGTGAGACTCGTTTTGCAGTGTAAGCGAATCGACGACTGTCTTCAGTTTTTCGGAATCTGAGAAGCTCTCGGCAATACCCTCTATATGCACCGCTTGGTAGTTCCAGGTTGGCACTCCAGCCGACGCGTACCAACTGGGACTCACGTAGGCGTGATCGCCTTGCAAGCTTACCAGTACTTTCTGCTTGTCTATTTCCTGCCACTGCGGATTTGCTTTAGCCAGATGTCCGGTAAGCACTGATCGCTGCGCGTCAAAGAGGAACGGCATATGAGTTGAGACGATCGAGCCTTCGTGCAGAGAGATTAGCTGGCCGAAAGCGTTCGCGTTGATGAACTCGGCAATCACATTCTCGTCATCAATCTCGAAGTGTTTTGGAATATACATAATGGCCTCACGCTGCTCGCGGATTAATTCGCAAGCCACTCCATGGCCTGCTCCTATCGATAGCTCGATAGTTAAACGGGTGTTAGCTGAAAGGCATGACCCTGTGTCTTGTTGCCAAGCGAATCGAAGTTCTGTTCGCTAAAGCGTGTCTTGCCCGAATTTTCAACGATCAACGCGGTTGAGCACAGAGTTCCATAACCTCTCTCTGGGTTGAGGATAAATGCAGAAGACAATTTGCGCTCGATCTCTATTCCGATCCCGGTGTTTGGTAGGTCTGCATCTGCCGCCTGAGATCGGTCGCCCATCATATCTAGCAGCGCATCCGTGCTGAGTCTGTCCGGCTGCTGCATCAGCTGTGCAAGACGTGATTTTCCTTTGTCGACCTTGGGCCAGGAGGAGTTCAATAGACCGTTGGACAGCCCATAGACGCCAGGCTCGAGTTTCCAGACCTTCGCCTCGTGATTGTTTGCATAGAACAGAGAGTCGCGATCACCCACGAGGAGGTTGTAGCCAGCAAACTGATCGTAGCTCGCCTCCAGCGAGTTGCAATAGTGCTCCGGCGAGCTGTTGCCAGCTAGGAATTGCCGCGTCAGGTCGCCGCGAGACCTCGCTCTGGGCCTGGTTTGCGAGGGATCTCTGATATTGGTGACGGCCGCGAAGCGTCCGCTGGGTGTTATGCCTAGCCAAGTTCCTGCGGCCTGTTGGTCGCGACCCGACAGTATCTGCCTGCCGGATTCTTCATCCGTCCATAGGGAGGCCTGCGCGGTCGGTCTGGCGAAAATCTCGTCTCTGTTAGCGGCAACTACCAGCGGGAAACGTGGGCTCGTCTGGTACGCAAATAGGATTAGGCACATTGCTGCTATGTTAACTCTAAGGCCTGTGAATGGACAGATTTGCCACAGCCAGAGTCAGCGTAAATTTGCCAAACTTTATTGCCTCGGGTTGAGTATAATAGTGCGCACGCGCCCTCGGGCAATTCAACCGAATCAAGCGACACAGACCCATGCTGACATTCCCGCAATTCGATCCTGTAGCACTCTCCATCGGCCCCATCAGCATTCATTGGTATGGCGTCATGTACATGATTGCCTTCGGCGGTGCCTGGTTGCTGGCGTCTTTCAGAGCGAAACGGCAGCCCGGCGAGTGGACTGCAGAGCAGATCTCGGACATGGTGTTCTATGGGGCGTTGGGCGCCGTTCTCGGCGGGCGCATGGGCTCGGTGCTGTTCTACAATTTCGATCGCTTCCTGTCTGACCCAATCTGGTTATTGCGCATCTGGGAGGGAGGCATGTCCTTCCATGGCGGTTTGCTAGGGGTGCTGCTCGCCTTCTTCCTGTATTCCCGCAGCATTAAGAAGGAATTCTTCGAGGTCATGGATTTCATCGCCCCCTTCGTGCCATTCGGTTTGGGCGTAGGTCGCTTTGGCAATTTCATAGGCGGCGAATTATGGGGCCGGCCCACGGATGTGGCCTGGGGTATGGTCTTTCCCCATGTCGATCAACTGGCCAGACACCCCTCTCAGCTCTACGAGGTGGCACTGGAGGGTGTCGTGTTATTCGCTCTGGTTTGGTGGTACTCATCCAAGCCCCAGCCCAGGATGGCGGTTACGGGGCTATTCGCACTCGGCTATGGTAGTTTTCGTTTCTTCATCGAATTTTTCCGCGAGCCCGATCTACACCTCGGCTTCGTGGCGTTCGAATGGCTTACCATGGGGCAGGTATTGTCTGTTCCTCTCATTCTCGGTGGACTAGTACTGATGATAGTGGCGTACAGAAAGCCGCAGCCACAACTCAATACACTGTAGCCCCTTTACTCAGACTTATAACTTTCGGTAGCGTAGCGCAATGCATCAATATCTAAATCTCTGTCAACGAATCATCGACGAAGGTGTGTGGATCGAGAACGAGCGCACCGGAAAGAAGTGTCTGACCGTGGTCAATGCCGACCTGAATTATGACGTCGGTGGAAATAAGTTTCCCATCATCACTACGAGGAAGAGTTTCTGGAAGGCGGCCATCGCCGAACTGTTAGGCTACCTCAAGGGACTCGACAATGCGGCAGACTTTCGTGCGCTAGGTACGAAGTCTTGGGATGCGAACGCGAACGAGAATGCAGCCTGGTTGAGCAATCCGGTGCGCAAGGGCACCGATGACATGGGTCGAGTCTATGGCGTACAGGGCAGGAGCTGGCAGAAACCGGACGGCGGCAGCATCGACCAGCTAAAGAAGATAATCGACAACCTGAAGCGAGGCGTAGACGATCGTGGCGAGATACTCACGTTCTACAACCCGGGAGAATTCGATCTCGGCTGTCTTCGACCTTGCATGCATACTCATACATTTTCATTACTAGGCGATGTGCTCTACCTGACGAGTTATCAGCGTTCCTGCGATGTACCACTAGGGCTGAACTTCAATCAGATTCAGGTGTTTACCCTGCTGGCATTGGTTGCACAGATAACCGGCAATACCGCCGGGCTCGCCTACCACAAGATCGTTAACGCCCACATCTATGAAGACCAGGTTGAATTGATGCGTGACGTGCAATTACAGCGCGACCCCTTCGATCCTCCGCAGCTGCATATCAACCCCGATATCAAATCCCTGGAGGATATTGAGACCTGGGTGACCCTGAAGGACTTCGAGGTGGAGGGCTATGAACACCACGATCCCATCGCCTATCCATTCTCGGTCTAACTTTACGCCCAAGAGTACGGCCTTATGAAACTCGCACTGATCTGTGCCATGTCTGAGAATCGCGTCATCGGCCGCGACAACGGCCTGCCGTGGCATCTGTCTGAGGACCTGAAATATTTCAAGCGCACTACTATGGGTAGCTGCATGATCATGGGGCGCAACACCTGGGAGTCTATAGGCCGCGCCTTGCCGGGAAGAACCAGCATCGTGATAACCAGCAATACGAAATACGTGGCCGAGGGTGCCGAAGTGGTTGGCTCTCTACAGCAGGCGATTGAACTTGCCGAGACTATTTCCGTCGAGACAGGCAGCGCGGAGGCGTTCGTAATCGGCGGTGCGGTGCTCTATCAGGTAGCGCTTCCTCTAGCCGACACACTTCACCTCACCCGCGTGCACGCCGAGGTAGAGGGGGACACTTATCTACACGAGTTCGATGAGTCGAACTGGAGGGAAGTTTCTCGAGAAGATTTTCAGCGGGATGCCGCGAATCACTACGACTACAGCATCTGCGTGCTGGAGCGCAAGCTCGAGTCTTGACCCGCGACTACAACTTCTTCAGTAACACCTTTGACTTTCGCTGGTAGTTATAGAGCTCTTGTCTCTTCTCGGGCAAGTCGCTTAGCGCCGCCTCAACAAATCCCTTTCCCAAGAACCAGTGTGATGCCACTGTCGTTAACACGAAGATTGTCTTTATGCCCCCTGCAGCAGCTTGCTTCTCCAGGCTGTTGAGTAGGCGGTCGCCATAGCCGTTCTTCTGAAATCCGCTATCGATGGCGATGCAGGCGATCTCCGCAAAATCTGTACCTATAGGATAGAGTGCGGCGCAGGCGATCACAGAGTCTTCGAGTTCAATTATCTTAAAGTTGTCGATCTCCGTCTCCAGCAATTCGCGCGAACGTTCAACTAGCGAACCGTTCTCCTCGAGGGGCTTGATCAGCTTGAGTATGCCGGCGACATCTTCGATGGTGGCGGGCCTCAGCTGATCGAAGCTGTCGCTGCTTATCAGCGTGCCGTTACCTTGTCGCGTAAACAGCTCGCGGATCAGGGCGCCATTTTCCTTGAAGCTGATCAAGTGTGAGCGATGTACCTTGTTCGCATAGGCGCGCAGGCAGGCATCAAGTGCACGGCTTATGCACTGTGAATCTTCATCCTGCTTGGCGAGTTTGTCGGCGTAGAACTTTGCGTCCACCTCACTAAGCGAGGGAACGAGATCTCCCTTATCATCCAGGACACCAGCCTGTGGAATCATCAGAATCAGCTTCTCCGCCCGAAGGGCGACGGCGGCCTCCGTTGCTACTTCTTCAGCCGATAGATTGAAGACCTCTCCCGTTAGCGAGTAGCCTAGGTTCGAAAGCAGCACGATATTATTGTGCTCTAGCTGCTGAAGAATCGCAGCGCTTCGAATCTTTCTCACCTTGCCCGTGTACTGATAGTCGATGCCATCATGAATGCCGACGGGTTTAGCCGTCACGAAATTCCCCCGGCACAGACGCACATCGGAGCCCTGCATTGGAGAGTTGCTTATGCCCATGGAGAATAGGGCTTCAAGCCGCATGCTTTCGCCGCCCACGACTCGCGTCACAGTCTCTATGCTTGCCTGTTCTGTAATGCGAATGTTGCGATGGTAGGAAGAGGTCGTGCCGCTGGCCTCCAGCGCCTTCGATATCTGAGGTCTGGCGCCGTGCACCAGTACTAGTTTCACCCCGAGGCTATGCAGCAGAGTCAGGTCATAGACAACGTTAGATAGGTTACTATCCTCCAAGGCCTCGCCACTCAACAACACGACGAACACCTTCCCGCGATGTGTATTAATGTAGCTCGTGGAGGCACGAAACCATTCGATCATGCCGATGCTATCTTGTTCGTTATCCATTCTTCGTGTCTCTCTTGTCTGGCCGCCTGTCATCGCTGCTGCTGTAGACAATGATGGCTAATCATCTTCTGCAGTACATCGATGCAGGGCTTAATCATATCTATCGACATATATTCATCGGGCTGATGCGCCTGGTCGATATTTCCCGGGCCCATAATGATAGTGTCCATGCCCAACTCCTGCAGGAAGGGACCCTCCGTACCGAACGCCACGCTTATGCCCGCGTGTCCGGTAAGCTGCTCCGCCGTCTTTAGGAGGGCGCTGTTTTCGTCCGCGAAGAAGGCAGGGACTCCGGTGAACAGGGGAGCTAGCTCGAACTGAATCCCTAGCGGATCCATTAGCGCCGCGACTCTCGCTCTGATCTCCCCTCGCACGGTCTCGATATGCATTCCCGGCATCAAGCGAATATCGAACTCCAGTTCGCAGTGCCCACAGATCCTATTAGGGTTGTCGCCGCCGTGTATCACTCCCAGGTTCAAGGTCGGGTGCGGGATGCTGAATAGCTCGCTGCTGTATCGCTGTTTCAATTCCTCGCGGTAGATTAGCAGATCTGAGATTACCGTATGCATGGCATCGAGCGCATTCTTGCCAAGAGAGGGGTCGGAGGAATGTCCGCTCTGCCCCAGCAGGCGAATCGAATCCATCATGATTCCCTTGTGTGCCTTAACCGGCTGCAGTCCCGTCGGCTCGCCGATGATTGCTGCCCGCGCCTTCGGGCGACCCAGCTCGGCCAAGCTGCGAGCACCCTGCATCGAGGTTTCCTCGTCAGCTGTCGCCAGAACGATAAGGGGTTCTGTGAAACTCTTATCCAGTAAGGGCCTGACCGCCTCCATGATGAGGGGAAAGAAGCCCTTCATGTCGGTGACGCCGAGGCCGAAGAGTTTGCCATCGCGCTCCGTAAGCGCGAACGGATTCACCGACCACAATTCTTCATCCAGGGGCACGGTGTCGGTGTGTCCTGCCAGCACCAGTCCCCCAGGGCCCGAACCTAGAGTCGCGATGAGATTGAACTTACGGGAATCGCTGCCCGGTACCGCGATGATCTCGCAAGCGAAGCCTAAGGCTTCAAATTGTTCGGCCAGATGGTCTATGACGGCCTTGTTACTCGTATCGATGCTGGCATTTGCCGAGCTAACGCTGGGCAGACTCACCACTTTATTGAGCTGCTGAAATAGAGATTTGGAATCAAGCGACACGGAGAGTCTCCAAGCAGAGTAGTGCGGCAGCGGGGCTGTTCAAGAGGGGGCGGATAGCTTGGCGATCATGTCGGTCTTTGCGGCCATGATGAAATCATTTACATGGAGGCCGTTGATCTTGTGAGTCCACCAGTACACAGTAACCTTTCCCCACTCGGTCATGATGGAGGGGTGATGACCCTCACGCTCAGCCAGGGTAGCGATCTTGTAGGTGAAGGCGAACGAATCCTTGAATTCGACAAAATGGAATTCGCGAGAAAGCTTCTCCACGCCCTCGTGGAAGTTGCGCTTCCAGGCGGGGACTTTGAGTAGCAATTCGTTTGCCTCTTCATCGGATACCAGGGGGGCGCCCATCCGGCAGGCTTCGCAGTGCCTCTCGTACAAATTTTCCATGCTAGGCAGTCCTCGGTTGCAGACTCTTAGAGAAATTCTTGCAACAGGCTATTGAGTAGTCGAAAGCCTCTGTCCGACGCCGCTATACGACCCTTCGATCGGTGTAGCAGGCCATCGGCGATCAGGCATTCTACCTTCTTTCCAATAACGCTAAAAGGGAGGCCGGTTCTGGACTCGAACATTGCCTCGCTAAAGCCATGCCTGCTACGCAGCGCATTCAGCAGGAACTCAACAGGGCGGTCGTCGGGGGCAATCTCGGTACGCTTCAGTTCGGCATGAATGCTGTTGCTGAGATAGTGATTCGGCTGCCTGTGTTTCTGCGTGCGCACGATAGTCCTGGATTCTGCTAGAGTAATCTTTCCGTGTGCGCCCGCTCCTATACCCACATAGTCGCCAAACTCCCAGTAATTGAGATTATGCCTGGAATGACAACCCTCCTTGGAGAAGGCCGACACCTCGTAGCGTAGATAGCCAGAATCTTCCAGGAGTGCGAGGCCAGCATCCTCAAGAGAATCCAATACCGACTCCGTGGGCAGGCTGGGAGGGCGCGCATAGAAGACAGTGTTTGGTTCGATGGTGAGTTGGTACCAGGAGATGTGGCGAGGATCGAGGTCGATGGCTGCCTGCAGATCGAGAAGCGCATCGCCAACGTTTTGCCCGGGCAGGCCGTGCATCAAGTCTAGATTGAAGTTCTCGAATCCCGCCTTCCTCGCAAAATCTATCGCGTGTCTGGATTCGGTCGCCGAGTGGATGCGCCCGAGCTTGTGAAGCTGTCGATCATCGAAACTCTGGATGCCAATAGACAGCCGATTAATACCGGCGGCAAAATAATCAGCAAACTTCTTCGCCTCCGCCGTACCCGGGTTTGCCTCGAGAGTAATCTCACACTCGGCACTGAGGGTCGCTCGTGTTTGGATATGGGACAGAATTTTTTCGAAGGAGCGTGCGCCGAATAGACTCGGGGTACCACCGCCAATAAATAGTGATTCAATCGGCCGGCCATCACAGTGTGCATAGTCACGATCGAAATCTCTACAGAGGACATCGACATAGTCCTGCTCAGGAATCTCCGCCTGCGCTTCGTGAGAATTAAAATCGCAGTAGGGACACTTCTTCACACACCAGGGTATGTGGATGTAAAGGCTTAGTGGGGGGAGTTCCAACATTTTAATAGCTGCGCTAGCGCTTGGCCTCGATGACTAATGGCGTTCTTCGTCGCCGCGTCCAGCCTTGCGGACGCGCAGCCGTGGCTTGGAACGTAGAAGAGCGGATCATAGCCGAAACCGTTCTCGCCTTCCTCGCTAAACAGAATGCGCCCCTCCCAAGTGCCCTGGCAGATGAGCGGCATTGGATCCTTGGCGTGTCGCATATAGGTAATGACGCACTGGAATCGGGCGCTGCGATCTGCCTCGGCGACGCCCTCCAACTCACGGAGTAATTTCGCATTGTTCTCGATATCCGCAGCCGCTCCGTGAGACCCGGCATAACGTGCAGAATAGATCCCAGGCTCACCCCGCAGGGCGTCGACCTCGATCCCGCTATCGTCGGAGATTGCAGGTAGACCGGTAGCCAGACAGGCGTGCCGTGCCTTGATCAAGGCGTTCTCAACGAAGCTCAGTCCGGTCTCTTCGGCATCGCTTACCGAGAACTCCGATTGTGGAATCAGCAGCACATCTTTCTGATCAAGAATGGCCTGTAGTTCAACAAGCTTTCCGTTATTGCTGCTAGCCAATACTACTTTGTGCATTCGTGTCACAGACCCTAATTCGTGTCTTTACTGATGTGATAGATGGCAATCTCGCCCAAGAGGTTTGGCCAGGCTTTCATGTACCAGCTGCCCTGATGCTCCAGGTCCACAACCGTTCTCGCCAGTATCTTAATGTTCTTCTCTCTACAGAGCGCATCGAAATCCTTGACCGTACAGAAATGGATATTCGGCGTGTCATACCAGGAATGCGGAATAAACTTCGAGACCGGCATGCGACCTCGCGTTGCGAGATAGAATCTGCTCTTCCAATTGCCGAAGTTAGGGAATGTCACGATGCCGTTCTTGCCGATGCGCAGCATCTCATCGATCAAATGGTCTGGCTTGCTCAGTGCTTGCAGTGTCTGCGCCAGCAGCACGGTGTCGAAACTCCCTGACTTGAAGTTGGAGAGGCCCTTGTCCAAATTCTGTTCGATGACATTGATGCCCTTGTCCAGGCAGAGCTGAATATTTGGGCTGTCGATTTCCAATCCGATGCCGTAGACCTTCTTGGTCGTCTGCAAATAATGCAGGAGACTGCCGTCGCCACAGCCAAGATCGAGGACCTTGCTGCTAGGCTTTATCCACTGTTGGATTATTTCAAGATCAGGACGCATCGGTTTCGTTCTCCTGATGTACTCGTCGCAGATAGCCGGACAAGGCCTCTACGTAACGCGGTATAGGAAGCAAAAAAGCATCGTGCCCCTGATCCGCCTTAATCTCGAGATAGCTTACCTCTTTGCCAGCTTTGAGCAGGTCATTCACAATTTCACGGGAGCGATCCGGTGGGAACCGCCAGTCTGTACTAAAGGACATCAGCAGAAACTTGCAGTTGCAGTTGGCGAAGGCCTTCGAGAGGTCGCCATCGAAGTCTACGGTAGGATCGAAATAATCCAACGCCTTCGTCATCAACAAATACGTATTGGCGTCGAAATTCGCGGAGAATCTTTCTCCCTGATAGTGCAGATAGCTCTCCACCTGAAAGTCCGCATTGAAACCAAAGCTCAGTTTGCCGGAACGCAGGTCTCGACCAAAGTTCTCAGAAGCCTCCTGCTTTATATTGGAATCTGACTTGCCGAACTTCGCGCGCATCGCGCTATCCGACAAATAGGTGATATGACCAACCATGCGCGCGAGCATTAAGCCTTGCTTCGGATAGGTAGCCTTCTCCAAGTAGCGGCCCTCGTGGAAGTTCGGATCGCTCGTGATCGAGTGTCGTGCGACCTCGTTGAAGGCGATATTCTGGGCAGACAATTTCGGTGCGGCAGCGATACAGACCGCGTGCCGGACACACTCCGGATAGCTAATCGTCCAGCGCAGGACCTGCATGCCACCCAGGCTGCCGCCGACGACGGCTGCCCATCCGGGAATCTCCATTCGTTGCATAAGCTTGTACTGGCTGTTCACCCAGTCGCGAACGGTAACGAGGGGAAAGTCCGGACCGTAGAATTTGCCAGTCTCGGGATTGATTGAGGCCGGCCCGGTGCTGCCAGCACAACCGCCGAGGTTATTCAGGCTAACCACATAGAAGAGATTGGTATCTATCGCCTTGCCGGGGCCTATGCAGCTGTCCCACCAGCCGGGTTTGCTATCGCCTTCTTTGTGATATCCGGCAGCGTGGTGATCGCCGCTTAGCGCGTGACAAATTAGAACTGCATTCGTCTTCGCTTCGTTGAGCTTGCCGTAGGTCTCTACCACTATCTCGTATTTGGGCAATACTTTGCCACTGCGAAGAGTTAGCGGCTCATCGAATTTATAGACTTCCGGTTTTACGAGTCCGACCGAATCTGTTGGTATTGATTTTGGCATACTGTATGGCTAGTAAATCTTCCTAATCCTCGTGCGAACCGAAAACCAGTTCACGACGAATGAAATTTGTCCTCGTCTATTTCCAATTCCGAGGGAATAGACAGGGGCTTCTTAATGCATAGTCTCTTGTGTCGTCCTG
>CAYGRR010000020.1:37060-46848 GCA_964352295.1 uncultured Pseudohongiella sp.
CGATTCGAGCTAAAGAGATCAGATTCCGATTATCACCATCGCATGTTGCTGATTGATGCCGAAGGTAGTGAGAATAAAATTTTGAAGTATCTGGATGGCGATAAATATAAATATCGGTGAAAAATCCAAACCACCCATGGGAGGAATTATCTTTCGTATTGGCGCCATGACAGGTTCGGTCAATTGCCAGACTAACAGCAACAGCGGATGCGGGTTGGAATTTCCCGAGAACATCATAACAAATGACATAATGATAGACGCCAGTATTGCATAGTAATAGATGTTGATAATGAAGAGTAAGATGCCGACGAACGCCCAGGTGACGATATAGCCCGCGCCAGGGATGCTGCCCCCGTAGAGAACGATTAGAGCGCAGATTGCCACCGCCTCAACAACGAATGCGAGAACGAGAGAAGAGAGGTCCACGCCTCTGTAGCCTGGGATAAACGACCGCAAAATTCGTACCATCGGGTCTGTTATCTTAATGACCGCCTGAGAAACAGGATTGTAAAAATCTGCCTTGGCGATCTGCAACAAGAATCGAAGCAATACCGCTAGAAGATAAATCCCTGTAAGCGTACTAAAAATTAGTGCTGCAGAACTTCCCATGATACTTAGTTCCAAATTTTGTAGAAGTTATTCAGTAGTACGAAACGCACAGCTATCCCTGTAGAGGGCCATGGCAGTAGATACTACTTGCTATCAGTTTCTTCGGCTAGTTCTATGGAGCGAGTTTTCGCTGCTTGCAGGGCCTTGGCGACCAGGCCCCGAAGATCACCTTTCTCGAATTGTAAGATCGCCTGCTCGGTTGTCCCTCCGGGCGAGGTGACGTTGCGGCGTAAGGTCGCAATGTCTTCCTCGCTATGCTGGGCGAGAGCCGCAGCGCCAGCAGCAGTATGGTAGGTGAGCGCGCGCGCCAGGTCTTCGCTGAGGCCCATCTCCTTCGCCGCCGCCTGCATGGCTTCCATGAAGAGGAAGAAGTACGCGGGGCCGCTTCCTGAAACCGCCGTAACGGCATCGATGTCGGAATCCCTGTCAACCCACGTAGCGAATCCCACGGCGCTGAGCACCTCTTGTGCGAGTTGTCGTTGCGCCTCGGAGACCCCAGAGTTCGCAAATAGGCCAGTAGCGCCCATGCCAACGAGGGCTGGCGTGTTTGGCATGCAGCGAACGATGGCTGCAGATTTGCCAAACCAGTTCTCTAGGTGAGCTGTGCTTATGCCGGCGGCAATGGAAATAAGTAGTACATCGCGCTGGCCTAAGTCTGCTGCCAGGGCCACACAGACATCTTTCATCACTTGTGGCTTTACCGCGAGAACGATGACGCTGCAGTTATGCGCTATATCGGTGTTGCTGCCAGTGTGTATCCCACAGTCTTGGGCGAGCAGCTGTAACTTGCTGCCGTCCAGATCGCTGGCCCAGAGGTTCTCGGGCATGGATCCCTTGGCGATAAGGCCGCGAATGAGGCTATTGGCCATATTCCCCGCGCCAATAAATCCAATCTTAGTGCTTTCCAAAATTTCTCCCTGGCTTGGCCCGAATGCTGTCGATGCGTGGAGGTGGGCGTAAAACAGCCTCGTATTCTAACGTATTTGCTGGAGGCTAGATAACTAGTTTGCCGGACTCGGACTTCACCGAGCTAGCTGCGGGGGCCGAATAGAGCGGTGCCGATTCGAACGAGTGTGGAGCCCTCGGCTACGGCGGCCTCAATATCGTTGCTCATGCCCATCGAGAGCGTATCAAACTGCGCGTAACGCGGCTCTAGTCGAAGGTACTCCTGAGCCAGCACTCGAAAGACTCGCCGCTGCGACACCAAATCGGGGAAAGGCGCTGGTATCGCCATGAGGCCCCGCAATTGTAAGTTGGGCAGAGCCTCCACGCTATCGCAGAGGGCAGCAGCTTCGCCTAGCGCTATGCCGGATTTGCTGTCCTCGTCGGATAGCTTGATCTGTACGCAGACATTCAGTTTCGGTCCATCGGGGTCGCGCTGCTCGCTGAGGCGCTGGGCAATCTTCAGGCGATCCACGCTATGGACCCAGTGGAAATTCTCGGCTATCGGCTTGGTCTTATTCGACTGGATGGGCCCAATAAAGTGCCAGTTCGCGCGCAATGTAGGTAATTGCTGGATCTTATCCAGCGCCTCCTGCAAATAATTCTCGCCGAAGTCTGCAATGCCAGCCTCGCTAGCGGCAATTATGCTTTCCACCCCCTGCCGCTTGCTCACCGCCAGTAGTTTCACGCTCTCCGCAGGGCGGTCATACTGGCGTTCGAGGCGCTGCAATCGGCTGCGGAGCTGCCCAATATTTTCTGCTATGGTGTTCACGTTTTGGTCTGAATTAGGCGTAAGGTAGGTATGGGATATTCACTAAAGGAAAGGTACTATAGGTGAGCTTGTGACTATTGGCTAGCGGTATCAGCGCTCTCCGACGACCGCAAACGAATGGCATTCGAGATTCGACTTCGCGATTAGTAGCTGAACCTAAAAAAAGAAACACTATAAAGAGCGGCAAGGGACACACATGGATATTACAGAATTACTCGGCTTCAGCGTTAAGCAAGGCGCCTCGGATTTGCATATAACGGCGGGCATGCCGCCACTCATTCGTGTTGATGGCGATATCCGTCGTATCAACGTGCCAGAGATGGACCACAAAGATGTGCACGCGCTCATCTATGAAATCATGAATGATAAGCAGCGCAAAGACTACGAAGAGTTTCTGGAAACCGACTTCTCGTTCGAAGTGCCGAATCTGGCACGTTTTCGTGTCAACGCGTTCATGCAGAATCGCGGTGCCGCGGCAGTATTTCGTACCATTCCTTCTAAGGTTCTGACGATGGAACAATTGGGCATGGGGGAGATATTCAGAAAAATTTCCGATGTGCCTCGAGGACTGGTAGCTGTCACTGGGCCAACCGGTTCCGGTAAGAGTACAACGCTAGCTGCGATGGTTGATTACATCAACGAGACCAAGTACGAACACATACTCACGATCGAGGATCCGATCGAATTCGTTCATCAGAGTAAAAAATGTCTGGTGAATCAGCGCGAGGTTCATAGAGACACACACGGCTTCAACGAGGCGCTGCGCTCGGCTCTGCGTGAAGACCCGGACATCATCCTCGTTGGTGAGCTACGTGACCTGGAAACGATTCGACTGGCGTTGACTGCCGCCGAAACGGGTCACTTGGTTTTCGGCACACTGCATACGACATCGGCAGCGAAAACAATCGACAGGGTTATCGACGTATTCCCGGCGGCTGAGAAAGACATGGTCAGATCTATGCTGTCGGAATCACTGCAGGCGGTAATCTCGCAGACTCTCCTGAAGAAGCCAGGCGGCGGTCGAGTCGCGGCACATGAAATCATGATAGGCACCTCGGCGATCCGTAACCTGATACGGGAAGACAAGGTTGCGCAGATGTATTCGGCGATACAGACGGGTGCAGGTGTAGGTATGCAGACTCTGGATCAATGCCTGAAAGATTTACTCTCTAAAGGTTTGGTGAGTAGGGCAGAGGCGAAGGCGAAGGCGAAGATGCCTGATTCGTTCTAGGTAGGAATACTGCGTTGCCTACGTTTTTTTACTGGCAGCTAATTCTGAGAACCAATTTTCTAGAATAATCTGAGCCGCTATATCATCTATAGCGGCTCTTTTCTTTGCGCCCCTATTCTCCTCGAGTACTTGCTCCAGAGCCTCGGCTGAGGAGAGGCGCTCGTCCATGCCGTAGCTGGGTTTGTGAAAGCGGCCGTTCAGGCGGTTTGCGAATTTGATGGCGCGAACCATGAGCTCGCTCTCGCTACCATCCAGGTTGTACGGGATTCCCACTACAAACAGACTCGGCCGCCACTCGGCTATCAGCGCCTCTATCTGCTTCCAGTCAGGAATACCATCTCTGGCCTTAAGCACGCAGATAGCCTGAGCGGTGCCGGTCAAACTCTGCCCGTAGGCTACGCCTATCCTCTGCGTACCGTAGTCGAAGCCGAGTGCAGAGATGGGTTGGTCATTGTTGGGAAAGCAGTCGAGTATCACGAATAAGACAACCTAGGAATGGCCAGCGTCGGGCGCGAGTTGCTGCAGATCGACCCCCAACAATGAAGCGGCCTGCTGCGTCTTCTTCTCATAGTCGCCAGAAAAGATCAGCTGCGGATCGGCGGGCACGGTAAGCCACGCGTTTCGGCTGATCTCGTTCTCCAACTGGCCCGCCTCCCAGCCTGCACAGCCCAGTGCGATAAGGTATTGCTCCGGGCCATTGCCGCTGGCTATGTCCTCGAGGATAGACTTGGAGGTGCAGATGCTGATCTGCTCAGTTACCGAGATCGAAGACTCCCATCGCTTATTGCCCGCGCTATGAATGATGAAGCCCTTGTCGCGCTCGACAGGGCCGCCGGCCAGGACCGGTGATTCACGGAAGGGGCCGTCCTCGATGCTGCATTCGATATCTAGCTCATTGAATATGTCGGCAATGCAGGCTCGAAGCGGCTTATTGATGACTATACCTAGCGCGCCACTCTCGTTGTGCTTCCACAGATAGGTAACTGAGTTCGCGAAATACGCATCTTCCATCTGCGGCATCGCGATCAGGAACTGATTCTCTAGATAGCATTGATTAGTGATGTCATTCATTGCTTAGAGTGCGAGTGATTTGTAAGTCTTGGGATGCGTAAATTTTAGAAACTAGTTAAGGCGTTTCCTTCGTGAAAGCGCCATGTGCGAATTATTTCGAGTATATCAGCTTCGGCCCGCATTGCCTCCGGAAACGGGTCGAACGGGGCGGCCATATTAACGATCTCTACCGCTGCCTGATCCAGAATGCTGTGCCCGGAAGACTGTAGAATTTGAATCTCCGAGACCGAACCGTTGGGAAGCAGTGCCACCAACATTCTGAGGTTGCCATAGAGTCGTTGTTGCCTAGCCCGTGGCGGATAGTTTACATTGCCGACCGCCTCAATCCTTCTGCGCCAGCTATCTAAATAGAGTGCGTCATGGCTCTTTTTAGTCGATGCGGAAGAGATAGTGTAGCGTCTCGGCCGTTTCGCATACTCCTGGCGCTGCAGATCGAGCTGCGCTTGAAGGCTGGCAATAGCGAGACTTAGATCGTCTGGAGTAGATTCTTCAGATAGCGGCTTCTTCTCTTCGGGTTCGATCTCGTCAAGTTGCTGCTGTACTTGTTGGTCATTCTGAATGGAAGAGATAACGGCGGTGTCCCGCATCTCGATCTCGTTGACAATCTCAGGCGCGCGCGGGATTGGCATGACTTCCTGTATCACATCGTCGTTGAAGTCGGACTTGAATGGAGTGCTGGGCGCCGCCGCCGTGTCGAGAGTGCCGCTGCCGATCTGGTTCTCCTGCGCTAGAAAATCCGCCTCGTCGGGAGCGATTTCGCTACGGTACTGCGCCATGGTAATCTCGAGTGCGGGTTCGCTATTGATCTCTTCCAGATAGGTAAAGCCTACACCCAGAATTATGATGGCGTGTACACAAGCCGAGAGAAACACAGTGAAGCCGAAGCGCTCCCTGGAAAGGTCCTCATCACTGTTGGCCATGCGCACCCCTCATTCGGGCATTATCAATATCAGGCGGCGTCTAGTTTCTTCTGGATGCAGTCCATCAGGTCGCCCGCTATATCGAGATTGAAAGCTTTGTCTATCTCGCGTATGCAGGTTGGGCTAGTGACATTAATCTCAGTCAGGTAGTCGCCAATCACGTCTAGCCCTACGAAGAGTAGATTCTTTTCTCGAAGAGAAGGGCCTACCTGTTCACAAATCCAGCGATCCCTTGCCGTTAGCTCCTGCGCCACGCCGCTGCCTCCCGCGGCCAGGTTGCCCCTGGTCTCCCCGGACGCGGGAATTCTGGCGAGTGCGTATTCCACGGGCTCGCCATCGATCATCAATATGCGCTTATCGCCGTTTACGATATCCGGGATGAACTTCTGCGCCATAATCTGTTGCCGACCCCTATCGGTAAGCGTCTCTATGACGACGCTGAGGTTAGGATCATTTGCCTTCACGCGAAAGATCGACGCGCCGCCCATTCCGTCCAAGGGCTTGTATATAACGTCTTCGTGCTCTTTATGAAAAGCCTTTAGCTTTTCTTGGGAGGAGGCAACGATTAGGGGTGGGCAGCACTGTGGGAACTGCGTAGCAAACAGCTTCTCGTTACAGTCACGCAGGCTTCTCGGATCGTTTACTATCATCGTTCCGTCGCGCTGCGCTTGCTCTAGTAGATAGGTTGAATAGATGTAGTCTATGTCAAATGGAGGGTCTTTGCGCATGAGCACGACGTCGAGCTCGGAGAGAGCGATGTCGGTTTTGCTGCCAAGGCTGAACCAGTCTTTCTCGTCGTCTTTAACCGAAAGTGTTTGAGTGGTGGCCCAACACTTACCCTCCTCGAGGTAGAGATCGGACTGCAGCATGTAGTGGATTACCCATCCACGCTTCTGTGCCGCCAATAGCATAGCTAGAGTCGTGTCCTTCTTTACAGTGATGGAATCGATGGGATCCATTACTACACCAAGTTTTACGCCCATGCCTTCTATCCTGTTGTGATCCGCAGTCGTGAGAGGGAGTTTGCCAGAGTCGTCCGGAATATCCCGCTGGATATCGGTCGTCAGATACAGGGCGAAATAATATCTCACTTTATCTGGAGATGCGATGTCCCATATCTGGCGGCATCTGCTGCAATGAATTTTCAGGTTCTGCAGCAAAGCCGCTATAATGGCGCATCGTATCTAGGCAGCGCATAAACTTGAAAGTAATTGGAATGGCATGGGGTATCGGCGGAGTCTTGTTTCTGTTGATCTTCGCGATCTATAGGCTAGCACCCATGGCGTTGGAGCTGGAGAATTCGCCTATGAATCAGATTCACTGGCTGGCCCTTGCCTTCAGCGTTATCTACATGGGTTATGCCGAGGGGTATAAGGGATTTCATCAGGGCTTCGCACCCAGAGTCGTCGTTCGGGCCCGCTACCTCGCAGCCAATCCGCGGCCCCTGCATGTCTTGTTCGCGCCGCTGTTCTGCATGGGGTATATCTACGCGACCCGCAGGCGGCAGATCCTCTCCATTGCATTGACCCTGATGATCATCTGCTTCGTGCTTATAGCTCGCAGCATGCCGCAGCCCTGGCGCGGGATTGTGGATGCCGGCGTGGTCGTTGGCCTGAGCCTGGGCGTCGCCTCAATCGCCTATTTTCTCATCATCTCCAGCGGCGATCCCGCACGTCTGACTGCCTCGGCGGAAGTGCCCAGTGAAGGCTAGCGCCGCTCTAGCGCAGACCGATCCAGCGCTGCATGGCAGCTGCGCCGTTGTGGTTACCTATAACCCCGACATAACGGCCCTTCTAAAGCTCGTTAGCCAGCTTAACAAGGAAACCGACTTTCTGATCATCGATAATGGCTCGCGCGCAATCGATGAGTTGGCGGCATCGATCATGGTGTATAAGCGCTGTATCGAGGTGATCCGATTGACCGAGAACGAAGGCCTAGCGAAGGCACTGAATCGAGGCATCAGCTGGGCACGCTCAAGAAGCTATGATTATGTGTTTCTGTTCGATCAGGACAGCAGTCTCTGCGACCTATTCATCGAACGCATGGTAGGTGCACACATCGAGGCGACTCGCTTCAGCGAGAAGGGTATCGCTGCAGTAGGTCCGCGTATAATCAATCCCCAGACGATGCGACAGACTCCCTTCAAGCTCTTCAGTAGAATTTTCTGGCGCTCGGATCGCTCGTTTGCCGGGCAGAAGAAACATTTTCTAGCGGATTTCCTGATCACGTCAGGATCCCTAATCACCCTAGCCTGTATTGATGAGATAGGCGATATGAAGGAGAGCTACTTCATCGACAATGTAGATCTGGAGTGGTGTTTCCGTGCGAAGTCTCTGGGTTTCGACTTGGTAGGTACCGATGCTGCCGTGCTCTATCACGCTATCGGTGAGCGCAGCAGTAATCCCCTGGTTAAGGCTGGGCTACTCGCACAACACAATCCATCGCGCACCTACTACTCAAGCAGGAATAGGATTCACCTCTATGGCGCCTCGTACTCGCCCCTGGGCTGGAAATTGCGCGACATCGTTCGCTTTACTCTAAAGGCGATGTGGCTGCTGATTAGCTCGCCGCAGCGCCGTGCGTATTATCAGAATATTCGTGCCGGACTGCGCGATGCGAAGACGCTGGCCTAGCAACAAGATGAACGCACAAACCAAAATAGCCATACTGCTTTCTACCTACAACGGGCAGAAGTTTCTAGAAGAACAGCTAGAGTCCTTGCTGGCACAAACTCATAACAATTTTATTCTGGTTGTGAGAGACGATGGCTCGACGGATAGTACTGTGACAATCCTGGAGAGCTTTGCGCAGCAGAATCCGGATCGGGTACACCTGCTTCCCAACGACGGCATCAACTTGGGCGCAAGCGCCGGCTTCGCATTCCTCGTGGACTATGTTCTGAAGAACAAAGTGGCTTTGGCTCTCGAGCCGGCCTATATGATGTTCTGCGATCAGGACGATACCTGGTTTCCCGAGAAGTGTGAGAAATTGCTGGCGGCTATGCTAGCGGCAGAGGCGGAGAGCGCTACCGCGCAGCCGGTACTCGTGCACAGCGATCTCGAGGTGGTCTCCGAGCAGAACACGCCGATTGCGAAGTCGTTGATTCGCTATCAGGGCTTGGAGATCGAGAGGAGCCGTTTCCCCAACCTCGTTATCAGCAATCTCGTTACCGGATGCACGGCGCTGATCAACGAAACGCTGGCCGAGAAGGCACTGCCGGTTCCGAGGAAGGCGATCATGCACGATTGGTGGCTGGCCTTGGTCGCCACCGCCTTCGGCAAATTGGTCTACCTCGATGCTCCCCTGGTGCACTATCGTCAGCACGGCAACAATACCATCGGTGCTAAAGAGTTCATTAAGGTCTCCGCTGTGAGCATATCGCTATGGCGCAGGCTACTGGCACGTAAGCCGAATGCACACCTCATAGAAGTGTCTGTGCAGGCTGCCGAGTTTCGCCGCCTTTACGGCGCGCAGCTGGGAGCGAGGCAGCGACTGAGCCTGCTACTCTGCGCGGGTATGGGAATTAGAATCGCTCTGGTGCAGCGGCTCATGTACCGACTGGCTAGGCGGCTGTAGAGAGGGCTCTATAGAGGACTGCAGAAGCAGCCGATTCTGCCTGATAGTCCTAGGCGAATAGCCCAGCGAGGTTGGCCCGAAAGGTCTCCTCGGAACAGTCTTTAGCTATCGCTGTCAGGCCTGCGTCACGCACGGCCTGCCAGAGCGCCTCGTCCTGATACAGCCTGCTGCATTGAGCCGCGTAGGCTTCCGGCGTATCGCCGACCAACAACTCAACCCCGTCCTGCCAGCCCAGCTGCCTGGCGAGTAACGCGGTGCTTACCGAGGGCAGCCCCTTGGCCGCGGCCTCATGAATCTTGTGTGGTATGCCCGCGGCAAAGCGAGTGGGTGCTATGAACACACGAGCGCTGTTATACATTTCCTCGATTGAATCTAGACGACCGGTGAAGTGAATATTTTCCTTGTGAATGGTCGCCAACGAAGGCGCGGAGTTGTCACCAACTACGTGAAGTTGAATGTCTGGAATGGCGCGTTCGAGAATTGGAAAGACGTTGATCAGGAACCAAAGTAGGGAGTCAACGTTCGGCGAACCCTCATCGCGCAACGCGCCGACGAACAAGAGTCCGGTGCGGGCCGAGAAGCCATTGCTACCGGGTTTACTCGCGAGTGTATGACCAAGAACAACTGTGTCGTTATAGCCGTGGCGCTTGAAGATGTCGGCCTCGCT
>CAYGRR010000021.1:0-20945 GCA_964352295.1 uncultured Pseudohongiella sp.
CATAGGTCACTACCCCCTCAAGATAGCGTGTCTACCAATTTCACCACTTCGGCTTATTCTCTCTACTGTTCTAGTTGTCGTTGCCAGGCAGGCTCGGCACGTCGTCCTCATCCGAGGGAAGCGCTGGAGCGGCGTCTAACTGAGGCACATCCGAGGCCCTGGGAGCCGTTGCCTCTTGTAACAATGCCTCATTGGCCAGGGGCGAATTCGCCGCGCCGCCAAGAGCCGACTGATTCTTAGCAAACACAGCCAACGACAGGCTAGTCACGAAGAATATGGTGGCGCCTATGGTTGTGGCCCGTACCAAGAAATTGCCACTGCCCGAAGAGCCAAACACCGTCTGGGAGGCGCCCGCACCGAAGGAGGCGCCTGCGTCAGCGCCCTTGCCTTGTTGCAAGAGGACCAAACCCACTATGCCTATGGCGACTATTACGTGAACTACAACTACTATGGTTTCCATGATTCTTAATCCGCGCTTTTACAAATGGATACAAATTCTTCGGCCTTCAGCGAGGCCCCACCAACTAGACCGCCATCAATATCGGCCTGGTCGAACAACTCTGCTGCATTAGTGGCCTTAACGCTGCCACCGTATAAGATTCTTAGACTCTCAGCCACCGTCGGGTTCGACTTTGCAATATGTGCGCGCAGTACCCGATGTATCTCCTGTGCCTGCTCCTTGCTCGCCGTCTTGCCCGTACCAATTGCCCAGATAGGCTCATAGGCGACAACTGCAGACCCGAAAGCCTCTATTCCCGCGGCTTGGATCACCGCGTCTAGCTGGGCCAGCACAACCTCAGCACTGGCTCCCTGCTCTCGCTGGGCTAGTGACTCGCCGACGCACAGGATGGGAATCAGTCCGCTCGCCTGGCATGCCTTGAACTTGGCGGCGACTAGCTCATCGGTTTCTGCAAAGAGCTCACGTCTTTCGGAGTGCCCTACTATTACGTAGCTAACTCCGTACTCGGCCAACATCGGTGCCGAGACCTCTCCAGTAAAGGCACCCTGAGGCTCGGCGAACAAATTCTGTGCCGCCAGTTTTAGATGGCCTGCATCTTCACTCGCGCAGACCTCGGCAGCAAAACCCAAGTGCAGGAGGGTCGGACCCACTGCTATCTCAACGCTCTTCAGGTCTTTGCTAGCGCTGGCTACATCTTCTATCAGCTGCCGCACCTGGGGGCGGGAGCCATGCATCTTCCAATTTCCGACAACCAGTTTCTGACGCATGCTTACAAATCCAGAAGGGCGAACGATCGAGCACTCTAGAGCTGCCCGCCAAAACGGGCGCCAATACTAACCAAGATGCAAGGGTCTTGCAACACGACAAAGCGTTGTTACGCGGCGGCGCCGATCTCTTTTGCCACGACTTCGGCCAGTTCTTCGGCCAGCTGCCTCACTACGGCAGCGTCCTCCCCCTCGACCATCACGCGCACAACGGGTTCTGTGCCGGAGGGACGCAGCAATACCCGCCCCCTGGAACCCAGTTTCGACTCCACAGCAGCTACAGCCTTCTGGACGCTCTTGCTGCCAGCGATATCGGCAGAGTCTGAAATGCGCACATTCACCATGGATTGCGGGTATTTGTTCAGCTTGCCTACTAACTCGGATAATGTGCTCTGGCTGCTGGAGATCGCAGACAGGGCCTGCAAGGCTGAGACTATGCCATCGCCCGTCGTCGTCTTGTCCAGACAGATTATGTGCCCTGAGGACTCACCACCGAGACTCCAGCCACGCTCAAGCAGCTCGCGCATTACGTAGCGGTCGCCCACGTCGCTTCTCGCGAAAGGTATATCCAGTGAGTCCAGTGCCTGCTCTAGTCCCAAGTTACTCATCGAAGTGCCGACCACCCCACCGAAATCGATGTTCTGTCGACGCCTGTCGCGGGCTATTACGTACAATATCTCATCGCCATCGACGATGTTGCCCAGGTGATCGACCATCACCACCCTGTCGCCGTCACCGTCGAACGCAATGCCAATATCTGCCTGTAATCTCAACACCGTCTCGGCGAGTGCCTGCGGTGAAGTCGAGCCACTTCTTTCGTTGATGTTCAATCCGTCGGGGCTAACCCCTATGGCGGTGACCGACGCTCCTAACTCTTCGAAAACATTGGGCGCGATGTGATAGGTAGAGCCGTGTGCACAGTCGACTACGATCTTCAGCCCCTTGAATTGCAAGTCTGAATCGATTCGGCTCTTGCAGAATTCGATATATCTGCCAGCAGCATCGGTGACGCGAGATGCCTTGCCTAGAGACTGTGGCGATACAGTCGAGATCGTTTTCGAGAGCTGTTCCTCGATTGCAAACTCGATATCATCGGGCAGCTTGCTGCCGTCGCCGGCGAAGAATTTAATGCCGTTGTCCTGGAAAGCGTTGTGCGAGGCACTTATGACAATCCCCGCCTGTGCGCGCAGGGTTCGTGTCAGATAGGCGATTGCCGGTGTCGGCATGGGGCCGAGCAGGTTGATGTCGACACCCGCCGCTGTCACCCCTGCCTCTAAGGCAGCCTCGAACATATAGCCGGAGATGCGTGTGTCTTTGCCAATAAGTATCTTGTTACGCGCACCACCTTTCTTAGCGAATACGGTTCCCGCCGCCCAGCCAAGCTTGAGCATGAAATCGGGAGTGATGGGTGCCGTGCCTACGGCCCCGCGTATGCCGTCTGTACCAAAATATTGTTTTTCTCTTGTTGTCATATCGCTTCTTACTCGGCGCTCGAATAGGCGGAGTTTACTCTAATTGCATCCATCGTGGCAGCAACATCGTGAGTACGGATTATTCTCGCTCCCGACGCGAGAGCGAGAGCCGTCGCTGCAATCGAGCCCGCGAGACGCTGATCAACGGCTCGACCAGTCGCATCGCCGATCATGGACTTGCGTGAGACTCCGACAAGTATTGGGATCTCAAGCTTTGAAAAGTGATTGAGGTTTTTCAATAGAAGAAAATTGTGTTGAGCAGTCTTGCCGAAGCCGAAGCCAGGATCGATGAGCAGCCTGCTACGCTCTATGCCCTTATCTACACAGCACTCAACGCGAGCCTTGAGAAATTTGAAGACCTCTTCGACGACGCCACCGTTTCCAGCATATGTCGTACTCGAAACATCCTTCTGCATTGTGCTTGGCTGGCCGTGCATGTGCATCAGGCAGATCGCAGCACTACTCACACTCGCACGTTCCATCGCGCCGGGAGTGGAGAGTGCGCGAACATCGTTGATTAATTCGGCTCCGCTGTCGATTGCCTGCGTCATTACATTCGGCGTACTCGAATCGATAGAAATACAAACATCTAATCTCGAACGAATCGCCTCAATCAGAGGTATGACCCTGTCTAACTCTTCCTGCTCAGACACCACACTCGCGCCAGGGCGGGTCGATTCGCCCCCCACGTCAATAAAGACTGCGCCCTCGAAAACCATTGCCTCGGCGCGGGACAATGCCTTATCGATATCGAGCTGAAAAGATTTGTGTCCGAGTTTTTGTAGTTCGGCGCCATCGGAGAAGGAGTCAGGTGTAGCGTTTATTATGCCCATACAGACAGGAGAGGACAGATCAATCTGTCGCGCTCCTGCTGTAAGGCTAACATTCAAAGCGGGGATTGCTACGGCGGCTAGTGTTCGCTAGCCGTGCCACCGATCGTGCCGGAGCTGTCGACATCTTGCTTCTTAGTGTCAGTGGCGCTAGAGCCACCGCCATCTGAGTTGCTGGAATCAGTATCCGACCAATCGGCTGGAGGTCGAGGCTTTTCGCCCTTCATAATGTCGTCGATCTGCTCTGCATCGATGGTCTCGTACTCCATCAGAGCATCCTTCATTAGCTCCAGTTGCTCTCTGTGATCCTCGAGTATCTTCTGGGCGCGGCCGTAACATTCATCGATGATCTTACGCACTTCCACGTCTATCGATATCGCCGTGTTGCCGGAGAATGATTTCGATTGCGATGCTGCCGAACGGCCTAGGAATACCTCGCCCTCGTCTTCGGAATACAGTAACGGACCTAGCTCTTCTGACAGGCCCCACTTTGTGACCATGTTGCGCGCCATCTCTGTTGCACGCTGAATGTCATTTGACGCTCCGGTGGTCACGCCGTCTTTGCCCAAGGTCATCTCCTCGGCGATACGTCCACCGTAGAGGCTGCAGATCTGGCTTAAGATCGTCTGTCGACTGAGGCTATAGCGATCTTCCTCTGGCAGAAACATCGTGACGCCCAATGCGCGACCACGAGGAATGATACTGACTTTATAGACAGGATCATGACTTGGAACCAGCCGACCGACGATCGCATGGCCCGACTCATGATAAGCCGTATTCATTCTTTCCTTCTCCGACATGACCATCGATTTGCGCTCTGCGCCCATCATGATCTTGTCCTTGGCCTTCTCAAACTCTTCCATGGTGACGAGACGCTTGCCCGCTCTTGCCGAGAAGAGTGCTGCCTCGTTCACCAAGTTGGCGAGATCAGCACCAGAGAATCCTGGTGTGCCACGTGCGATGACACTTGCCTTCACGTTGTCATCGATGGGCACTTTACGCATATGCACTTTCAAAATCTGTTCGCGGCCTCGAATGTCTGGCAAGCCAACCACGACCTGCCTATCGAATCTACCAGGGCGCAAAAGCGCCGGGTCTAATACATCTGGTCTGTTGGTGGCGGCAACAACGATCACTCCGTCGTTCACTTCGAAGCCATCCATCTCAACCAGCAATTGGTTCAAAGTTTGTTCGCGCTCATCATGACCACCGCCTAAACCGGCGCCGCGATGTCGACCCACTGCATCTATCTCATCGATGAAAATGATGCACGGCGCCTGCTTCTTCGCCTGCTCGAACATGTCGCGCACGCGAGACGCACCGACACCCACAAACATCTCCACGAAGTCGGAACCGGATATAGAGAAGAAAGGCACCTTCGCCTCTCCCGCAATCGCTTTCGCCAGCAGTGTCTTACCGGTACCCGGCTGACCCACCATCAATATACCGCGCGGTATACGGCCGCCGAGTCGCTGAAATTTATCCGGCTCCCGCAAAAACTCTACCAATTCCTGCACGTCTTCTTTGGCTTCGTCGACGCCAGCCACATCCGCGAACGTCACTTTAATCTGATCTTCGCCGAGCAGCTTAGCCTTGCTCTTGCCGAATGACATCGGGCCGCCCTTGCCGCCGGCGCCACCGCCTTGCATCTGCCGCATGAAGAACAGAAACAGTGCGACGATAATTAGAATCGGGAATATAGAGAGCAGCAGGTCTGTCCATATGCTGCGCTGCTCCGGCTCATTTGCCGTTACCTCTACGCCGTTGTCGAAGAGGTCATTCAACAGCTGATCGTCACCGATAAGCGGCATAACCGAGCGGAACTGCGTATTGTCATTGCGAATTCCAGTGATATTGATGCCTGCGAGTTCGACTCGCTGAACTCTACCCGCGCGGACTTCCCGGATGAATTCGGAGTAATTGATACTGTCTTCACGCGGTTCCTGATTAATGTTCTGGAATACGGTGAGTAGTACACCCGCAATGATCATCCAGAGAATCAGGTTTTTTGCCATATCATTCAAGGGTTTATCCCCCAGTGGTTAGTGAAAAATGGTGGTGGTGTGCCAGCTGTCAGTCGGCGAAGAGGGCTTATATAAGAGCCCAATTCTAATGAACATAGAGAATATTGCACGCAAATTCAGTTTAAGCCCTTAAAACCAGCGGCCAACAGATAGATTTCACTCGATCTAGCCCTGGATGCCTTGGGTTTCCTGACCTTTACGCTATTGAAGCTGCTCTTCAGCTCCGTAAGCAATCCTTCATAACCCTCGCCATGAAATACCTTAACGAGGAATGCACCACCGGGCCTCAGAACAGTCCTGGCAAGGTCTAGAGCCAGTTCTGCGAGATACATTACCCGCGGGATATCAATGTCCCGCATTCCACTCATATTGGGTGCCATGTCCGAAATTACAAGGTCTGCCTTCTCGTCTCTGAGCATCTTTATCAGACACTCCAAGACAGCGTCTTCCGTGAAATCGCCCTGCAGAAACTCGACTCCCGGGAGTGAGTCGATAGGCAAGATGTCACTAGCAATTACCTGTCCCTTCTCGCCCGCCAGATTTGCAGCCACCTGAGACCATCCCCCAGGCGCTGCACCGAGATCGACGATTGTCATGCCGCGCTTGATTATCTTGTCCTGTTGTTGGATCTCCAGCAATTTAAAGCTTGCTCTCGAGCGATAGCCCTCCTCTTGCGCACGCCTTACGTACTCATCATCGAAGTGCTCTTTCAGCCATTGCTTACTGGTTTTAGATCGCCCCATCGCCAAACCTATTACATCCATTCAATGTCTCTTCATTGCCCATCAATGAAGTTTCAACGTTTATTAATTAGCCCAGTTCCGCTAGAATCCGCTTCCCTCACTGCGAGGCCGCCACTAGCCCGACACAGGAATAACACGGAACCATCATGACGCTAAGCAATATCCAAAAGAAACAGTATCGAGCCATCGGTCACAAGCTGCACCCGATCGTTACGATAGCTCAAAAAGGCCTGAGCGAGAACATCCGCGCGGAGCTTGAGCGCGCGCTCAGCGACCATGAACTGATTAAAATCAAATTAGTTGCCGCCGACCGCGAAGCCAAGAAAGAACTGCTGGAGATTATCTGCACGGAGTTTAGCGCGGAGTGCGTGCAAAGCATTGGACACACGGCGCTTCTATTTAGAAAGGCCAAGAAGCATGAGGGCAGATTGTCGAACCTAAAACGGAAGACAGCCTAGAAAAATACCTACTTGTGCTCCACCTTGTCGATTTCGTATTCGATGTCACCTGCTGGGGCATTCACCACAATCTCATCGCCCTCGTGCTTCCCCATGATGGCTCGAGCAATTGGCGAACTAACTGATATCTTGCCCTTCGGTACGTCGGCCTCATCTTCACCGACAATCTGGTATACAACAGTCTTGTCCGTCTGAATATTTATTAGTGTCACCGTTGTTCCAAAGATAACTCTACCCGTTGCTTCTATCTTACTCACGTCGATAATCTGCGCATCGGCGAGCTTGCTCTCGATCTCGGCAACGCGCCCCTCGCAGAAACTCTGCTGCTCCCGTGCGGCGTGATACTCGGCATTTTCTTTCAGATCGCCGTGCTCTCTTGCCTCTGCAATCGCCTTAGTGATCTTCGGGCGCTGCACCGACTTCAGCTCATTTAACTCTTCGCGCAATCGCTCGGCGCCCTCTACTGTCATTGGTACTCTAGGCATAACTATTCCGTTGTTGTATCACTTCGAATTAATGTATCGAGACTCACAATAAGAGCTGCAGCGGCAGAGAGCATCTGCCGCTGAACAGCGCGCGAGCCAGATTAATTCAATGCTGCGTGGAGATCTTGAATTGTGTAGACCGACATATTGCCACCGAAGGCCAGTGCTTCGCAAACTGCAAACGCGCCAGCTACCGTCGTCGTACAGAATACGCCATGTCTTAGGGCTGTGCGCCTGATCGTCGAGGAATCTGAGATTGCCTGTTTACCCTCGGTTGTATTGACGATTAGCTGAATCTCATCATTCTTCAACATATCCACAATATGCGGCCTGCCTTCTGCGACTTTGTTTACACCTTTCACTTCTATGCCGGCCTCTTCCAGGACCGCTGCAGTTCCATGTGTCGCCACGATGGAATAGCCAAGGTCGAGCAACTTGCGCGCCACTTCGGCGATATTATGCTTATCGGCATCGCGAACACTGAGGAAGGCATTGCCTTTCTTCTCGAAGAACTCGCCCGCACCCATCTGCGCCTTTGCATAGGCCTCTGCAAATGTTTTACCTACGCCCATCACTTCGCCAGTAGACTTCATTTCTGGCCCCAAGATCGGATCGACTCCTGGAAACTTATTGAACGGGAAGATCGCCTCTTTTACCGCGAAAGTTTTGGGAATTATCTCTTTGGTAAAACCCTGAGACTCCAGCGACTGGCCGACCATGCATCTAGCGGCAACTTTCGCGAGGGAAAGGCCTATGCATTTTGAAACAAAGGGCACGGTACGCGACGCGCGAGGATTAACTTCGATCACATATATCTCGCCTTCTTGGTACGCGAGCTGCGTATTCATCAAACCGACGACGCCTAGCTCTAATGCCAGCGCGCTAACCTGCTGGCGAATCTTGTCCTGAACGTCCATCGGCAGATTATAAGGTGGCAAGGAACAGGCCGAATCGCCGGAGTGAATGCCTGCCTGCTCGATATGCTGCATGATCGCACCGACGACGACCTGCTTTCCGTCGCAGACCAGATCGACATCTATCTCTATCGCCGCATTAAGGAAATAGTCTAGAAGCACCGGGCTCTCGTTTGAAACCTTTACCGCATCGTGCATATAGCGATCGAGTTCCTCTTCGTTGTAGACGATCTCCATCGCACGACCGCCCAATACATAGGAGGGACGCACCACTAATGGATAGGAAATTTTCTTCGCGGCCTCGATGCTTTCAGCGACGCTTCGCACGGTGCTATTAGGCGGCTGCTTCAGATCCAGCTTCTGTATCAGCCGCTGAAACCTTTCGCGATCCTCTGCCCGGTCGATCGCATCAGGGCTGGTGCCTATTACTGGAACGCCAGCTGCCTCCAGTCGCTTCACCAGATTCAATGGAGTCTGCCCGCCAAACTGTACGATCACACCCTTGGGTTTTTCGAGATGTACGACTTCCATGACATCCTCGAATGTCAGCGGCTCGAAATACAATCTATCGGAGATATTGTAGTCTGTAGATACTGTCTCAGGGTTACAATTAACCATTATAGTTTCGTAACCGTCTTCGCGCATGGCTAATGCTGCATGCACGCAGCAATAGTCAAATTCGATGCCCTGTCCTATGCGATTGGGGCCCCCGCCGAGCACCATGATCTTGTCCTTATTGGAGGGATTCGACTCACATTCTTCTTCGTAAGTTGAATACATATAGGCAGTAGAGGAAACGAATTCCGCGGCGCAAGTATCGACTCGCTTATAGACTGGGCGAACATTCAGAGCATGCCGCCTCGACTGCACATCCTGCTCGGCTATCTCCATAACTTGGCTTATACGCTTATCGGAGAATCCCTTGCGCTTCAACTTGCGCATGAGGTCTTTGTCGATATCACCAATAGACAGTTCTGTCAGCATCAGCTCATCTTTCATGAGGTCTTCGATCTGTGCGAGGAACCAACGATCAACACCAGTTAGTTCGAAGACCGTGTCAAGCGGCCAACCGGCTCGGAATGCATCCGCGATGTACCAGATTCGATCCGCCCCAGGCTCCGTCAACTCTCTGGTTAGGATGGCTTTCGCATCACTGAGCTTGTGGTTGATGACAGAGTCGAAGCCACACATGCCCACCTCCAAGCCGCGCAGCGCTTTATTCAAGGACTCCTGAAAAGTGCGCCCGATTGCCATGACCTCACCAACAGACTTCATTTGCGTGGTTAGCCGATCATTCGCTTCAGGAAATTTTTCGAACGTGAAGCGAGGAATCTTAGTGACGACATAGTCGATGGTTGGTTCGAAAGAGGCTGGCGTTGCACCGCCAGTAATTTCATTGCGCAGCTCATCGAGCGTAAAGCCAATAGCGAGCTTCGCCGCGACTCTAGCAATCGGAAATCCGGTTGCCTTAGAGGCCAGGGCTGAGGACCGCGAGACTCTCGGGTTCATCTCGATAAGGACGAGACGACCATCTACCGGATTCATGCCGAACTGAACATTGGAGCCGCCGGTTTCTACACCAATCTCACGCAATACCGCGAGCGAGGCATTTCGAAGGATCTGATACTCCTTATCGGTGAGTGTTTGAGCCGGCGCTACGGTAATGGAATCTCCCGTGTGCACCCCCATCGCATCGAAGTTCTCGATGGCACAGACGATGATGCAGTTATCGTTCTTGTCGCGCACTACTTCGAGCTCATATTCCTTCCAGCCAATCAGCGACTCATCGATTAGCAACTCGTTCGTTGGCGACAGAGCCATGCCCCGCTGACAGATCTCGTCGAACTCCTCCCTGTTATAGGCGATGCCGCCGCCCGTGCCACCCATGGTGAACGAAGGCCTGATGATGCAGGGGAAGCCAACTTTCTCCAGCGCCGCATAGGCTTCCTCCATGTTCTTGGCGATGCCGTGCTGTGGTGTCTCCAGCCCGATCTTCTGCATCGCCTGATCGAAAAGCTCACGGTCTTCTGCCTTGTCTATCGCCTCGCAATTGGCGCCGATAAGCTCGACATTGTACTTCTCCAGGATGCCGTGGCGGTTTAGATCCAATGCACAGTTCAGAGCTGTCTGCCCGCCCATGGTAGGCAAGATGGCGTCTGGCCTCTCCTTCTGAATAATCTTCTCTACCATGCGCCAGTTGATAGGCTCTATATAGGTAGCATCAGCCATAACGGGGTCGGTCATGATGGTCGCAGGATTCGAGTTAACAAGGATAACTCTCAGGCCTTCTTCCTTCAGTGCCTGACAAGCCTGCGCACCGGAGTAGTCGAATTCGCATGCCTGCCCGATTACGATGGGGCCGGCACCTAGGATTAATACACTCTTTAGATCTTTTCTACATGGCATGGTTGCGTTGTCTGTACCTTCTGGTTAGTGCTGCTATAAATTAGTCGTTCGCTAACGGCGTGTGTCGAACATCCCCGAGCTACTAGTTCTGATTCGCCATCAGCTCGATAAAGCGATCGAACAGTGGTGCTACATCGTGCGGGCCTGGGCTTGCCTCCGGGTGACCCTGAAATCCGAACGCCGGCTTGTCCGTCCGCTCGATCCCCTGCAAGGAGCCATCGAACAAGGACTTGTGTGTGGCCACTAGATTCTCGGGGAGTGTCTTCTCATCTACGGCGAAGCCGTGATTCTGGCTTGTGATCATCACGGTGCCATCTTTGAGGTCCTGTACAGGATGATTAGCACCATGATGTCCCAGAGACATCTTCACGGTGCGGGCACCGCAGGCCAGAGCCAGCAATTGGCAGCCGAGGCAGATACCAAAAAGCGGTATACCCGCATCGAGAAATTCCCGTATTGCCGCGATCGCATAGTCGCAGGGCTCCGGATCGCCGGGGCCATTGGACAGGAAAATCCCATGGGGCTTCATGGCGAGCACCTCGGCCGCAGGAGTCTGCGCGGGTACTACAGTGACTTCGCAGTCCCTATCAACCAGCATGCGAAGAATGTTTCTCTTGACGCCGTAATCGTAGGCGACAATCTTAAACCGGTTGTCGGCTGCAACTTCGTAGCCAGACTCGAGATCCCAGATTCCCCCCTGCCAGAGATAGCTCTCTTTGACGCTAACCTCCTTCGCCAGGTCCATGCCTTTCAGTCCGGGAAAAGTCTTGGCGAGACGCAGCGCTTCGGCTTCGCCACCCGCCTCCAGTGCAGCCCCAGAGAGTACACAGCCGTTCAACGCACCTTTATCACGCAATAGCCGCGTCAGGCGACGGGTATCGATCTCGGCTATCGCGACAACGTTTCGTGCCTTCAGGAAGTCGTCGAGGGATTGCTCGTTCCGCCAGTTGCTTGCTAGCAATGGTAAGTCGCGAATTACTAGCCCTGAAGCCCACACCCGGTCAGACTCGTTGTCTTCTTCGTTCGTGCCGGTACTGCCGATGTGGGGGTAGGTTAGAGTTATTATCTGCTTGGCGTAGGAGGGGTCAGTGAGGATTTCCTGATAGCCTGTCATGGAAGTATTGAAAACCACTTCGCCAGTGGAGCTACCCTGCGCGCCAATGGCTATTCCACGAAATATGCTACCGTCTTCTAATGCAAGTACCGCTAAGCCAGTCACTTTTTCTCCTAATCCATTTTCGACGTTCTAATAATTTCAGGCGAAAAAAAGCGGAATGAAGAATCTCCTCACTCCGCTTTTTTATCAATTTGTTGTGTTCTCAGCATTTGTCATACTGAGCGGGTATTCTATAGATAGTAGCCCCTTCTTGTCTACGCCGAACTACTCCTAAAATTAGCGAACTGTGAAACAAAATGTGTCATCACTCGACGAGCAATCGCAAATAACAGCATTAACCTTGCACCGGGCAAGCGTATTCGGAAATCTCAGCTTCCTTATCCCTCAGACTCGACCCGTTACAACTCCAGCACATCCTGCATCGAGTAGAGGCCGCTCTCTTTGCCGACGATCCACTGTGCTGCGCGCACGGCACCGCTTGCGAATGTCATCCGACTGCTAGCCTTATGTGTGATCTCGACACGCTCGCCTAGTCCCGCGAATGTCACTGTATGATCACCCACGATGTCTCCAGCTCGAATTGTTGTAAAGCCTATGGTCTTGCGATCTCTTTCTTCGCTTACACCTTCTCTCCCATAGACTGCGCAGTCGTCTAGATTTCTGCCTAGTGTGTCCGCGATCACCGCGCCCATTTTTAGTGCCGTGCCAGAAGGCGCATCCTTCTTGTACCGGTGATGCGCCTCGGTAATTTCAATATCAACTTCATCGCCGAGCACGCGGGCTGCTTCCTGCAGAAGTTTCAGACAGAGATTGACGCCAACACTCATATTCGGCGCGAACATAATCGGAATGCTCTCGGCAGCCGCCTGAATAGCCTTTTGCTGAGCACTCGAAAGGCCAGTCGTTCCTATTACCATCGCCTTATTGGAGGCCTTACACAGGGCGAGATGATTCATTGTGGCTTCAGGTGACGTAAAGTCGATAAGCACATCGAAATCGGCCCGCTCAGGATCAAGCTGGGCGACAGCCTTCACGCCCAGAGCTGCGCCTATAGCAAGCAGTCCGATGTCCATCCCCAGCGACGGGTCATCGGCCAGCACCGTGGCCGCGGAGACTCGCATACTGTTTCCGTTCTGGCTGACCGCCTCGACTAGGGTTCGCCCCATTCGACCAGCAGCACCAACGATAGCGACTTTTAACATAGTTCAATCCAATAGCTTGAGTGGATGGAGTATACAGCGGCTCCCGGACAAGCTAAACCTCGTTCGGGACGGACTGTCTAAGCAACCCAAGTCCGCTACCCTCCCTCGAGGGGCAAAACACTTGAGGATGGGAGTCGATTTAGGCACACTCTCAGCGCAAAGGGCCGCATGCAATAACAGCAAATGAACCGCTGCCTTGATGTCACTTCAGGCATCTCGAGCTGTCTCAGTCTCGCTGGAAGGCGAGGATTCAGGTTAAAATCGAAAATTACTCCACATCTGCGAAAAAAATGAGCGAAATACCGGTCTTAAAGGGAAATACTAAGCAGCAACGCTACGAGTCCCTTGTTGCGGCGTTGTATCAGGATGTTTTTCGCTACGCGTTCTGGATCTGCAAGAGCAAGCCCATGGCAGAGGACCTCGTGCAGGAAACATTTTTGCGCGCCTGGCGGTCTCTCGAGAGCCTGCAGAATGATAAGGCCGCCAAAGCCTGGCTGTTTACCATCGTGCGCAGAGAGAATGCACGGCAGTACGAGCGTTATCGCCCAGAGCTCGTCGATATAGACGGTCAGAGTATCGCCGAGAATGACAGCAACGAGCCCGATAGCAAGATGGATAAGCAACTGCTGCACAACGCTATAAACAGGCTCGAGAGCGAGTATCGCGAACCCTTGTTACTGCAGGTGGTTGGCGGCTTTAGCGGCAAAGAGATTGCCGAGATACTGGATCTCAACAACAACACGGTCATGACTCGTTTGTTCAGGGCCCGCGCCAAGCTCAAGTTGGAGTTCGGCCTAGATACCGAAATGGATGATGAGAGCTGAGGACAGGCTTGCGCCTGACCACGACATAATAAGAATCGCTTAATAGACGAAAATTGATGCCTACGGGGCTTTGAAAAATGGATGAATTAGATTTCCGCAAACGAGTTTATGGGAACCCGAGAGATCTCGATGAAGAGATTCTCGAGCTGGCGCGCGCCAATCCTGATTTTCAAAAGATTATCGATGAGACGCTGGCGTTCGAAAATTCTCTAGGCTCAATCATCCAGGACTCCGAAGCGCCAGAAGGGTTGATGGCGCAGCTACTCGCCCTCCCCGCGAAAGATGAGCTACAACAGACAGGCCCACAAGCGGCGTCCAATGTGAGCCCTATTCGAGCCAGGAAGCAGAGCTTCTTTCCCTACTATGCCGTAGCAGCAAGCCTGGTATTGGCCGTAGGTATCGTCTTCTCACTAAGCTTCAATGGTGGGCCCGGCGCTGCTAACAGGGTGTTTGGCGACGAACTACTCGCTCACCTGCACCATGATATCGAAGAGATAGACGATATAAGTAATGGCGAGACTTATGCAGTTTTAGGCCTGGACGAAGTCAATACTACGATGGCGAATGCTGGCACAAGACTGGTCAGCCACGATGTAAGCCGAGACTTCGCCGTCAGGTCCGCCAAACCCTGTGAAATTATTCCCGCCTACCAGAGCGCACACCTGGTGCTCGAAGGCAGCGAGGGCGCGGTCAGCGTGATCGTGATCAACAACAGTCCGGTAGATTTCGAGTTCAGCTTTAGCGACGATCGCTTCAGCGGCGTCGTCTTTCCAATGGAACAGGGCAATATGATCCTCGTTGGCGAAAAGAACGAAGACCTGAATCAGTACGCAACCCTGTTCTCAGAGAGTGTCGAATGGACTATCTAGAAAGTCTGATGCTGCGAGTGATTTAGAATTGCTCCGCCTTCATCGCCATTAAGGATTCCGCGCCACTGACAATTTCAACCAAGAGCGATTCCGTGCGAGGCAGCAGCCGCTGCATAAAGAACTGCCCAGTTTTGATCAGACCATCTGCATACTCTGCATCACTCGACTCCGCTTCCTGATCCTTCAGGGCGGCCGCTAGAATCCGCAGCCACATGTAGCAATACAGTACCAAGCCCATAAGCTCCATATAGCTATAAGAGGCCGCCCCAATCTCGTTTGGATCTTCAGCGCTTCTCTTCAATACCGACACTGTCGCCTGCGCTAGGCATTCTCGGCTTCTGGCGAATGCTGCCAGATAGGGTTGCAGCGAGGCGGCTGCCTGTTGGCTAGCGACAAATTCATCCATCTCGGCGGATAGGGTGGCGAGTAGTTCACCCTGATTGCGCACGGTCTTGCGGCCCATGAGATCGAGCGCCTGAACGCCATTCGCACCCTCATAGATTTGTGCAATTCGCGCGTCACGAACATTCTGTTCGAGCCCCCATTCGGCTACATAACCATGTCCGCCTAATACTTGCTGCCCCAGCACACAGGCTTCGAATCCGCGATCGGTGCAATAGGCCTTCTGCACGGGGATTAACAGTGCCACGAGTTGTTCAGCCCTCTTTCGAACCGATTCGTCCGGATGAAACCTGGAAGTATCCAACTGACTCGCCACGTATAGAGACAGAGCTCGCCCGGCCAGGATATTCGCTCGCATCGTCAGCAACATCCTTCTCACGTCGGGGTGCACGATGATCGGGTCCGCATTCTGCTCCGGCTGCTCGGCGCCTGCGGCGGCTCTGCCCTGAATTCTTTCTCTCGCGTACTGTGCTGCGAGTTGATAGGAGCTATCTGCCAAGCCATTCCCCTGCAATCCCATGGACAGGCGCTCGTAATTCATCATGGTAAACATATGAGAGAGGCCCTGATTCTCTTCACCAACCAGATAGCCCACGGCTGAATCGAAATTCATTACACAGGTCGCCGATGCCTTGATGCCCATCTTGTGCTCTATGGAGCCGCAGACGACAGTGTTTCGCTCGCCTGTCAGCGCGCCGGACTCGTCAACCCGAAACTTCGGAACCAGAAATAGCGAAATGCCTCTGGGGCCAGCGGGGGCGTCCGGCAGTTTCGCAAGCACTAAATGAATGATGTTTTCGGTGAGGTCATGCTCTCCCGCGGTAATAAAGATTTTGGTGCCGCTCAGCAGATAACTGTCGTCGGGCTGAGGGACGGCCTTCGTCTTGATCATGCCAAGATCGGTGCCCGCATGTGGCTCAGTTAGACACATCGTGCCAGACCAATTGCCGGAATACATTTGTGGCAGATAGCGTTGCTTCAGTTCTTCGCTGCCATGCTGACTCAGGGTTAGAGTCGCACCTGTATTGAGAATGGTATACAGCGCGAAAGAAGAGTTGGCGGCAAATGACATCTCTTCAATAATGGCAGAAAGCAGCTTGGGCATGCCCTGGCCGCCATAGTTCACATCTCCGGTCAGGCTCGACCACCCTCCTTCGGCGTAAGCCTTATACGCCTCTTTGAATCCCTTTGGGGTAGTCACCTTGCCGTTGTCGAATTGGCAAGCCTCTCCATCGCCGCTCTGATTAATCGGTGCGAGCAAGCCTTCCGCGATCTTTCCAGCCTCTTCGATAATGGCAGTGACCAGATCATCGGTGACTTCGGCGGTGTCTGGCATGCTGGCGAATAGCTGCTGCACATCGAGAACATTCTTGATGAGATATCCGATATCTCTTAACGGAGCCCTATAGGTAGCCATGACTTGTCCCCCGACAAATTCTTATTCGAGACGTGATTATAGGGGATGCTGACCGCAACAGGTACTGCGCTGTTCGGCAGGTATGCGGGAGTTTCTGCAAAATTTTCTATACTTGAATTAGCGGCCAACACGCGGGCGACGTATTCGACAAATGTTTTCTGAGCTATTCCATAGAATTGACCGCGCACTACCGAGAAGTTGTATTGTCTGCGGGGCCTCCGCGAATAGAGAATTCAGCATCTGCACGGAGTGCGAAGGCGAGCTTCCAAAACTCGGCAACTGCTGCGGACGTTGTGGCATCGAGGTACACCGGCTAACACCACAATCAGCATACTGCCCTGACTGCCAACTTCGCCCGCCTAGCTTCGATCGCTGTATTGCGGCATTCCCCTATGTTTCGCCGATCAACAAACTGGTTGCCGATTTTAAATTTTCGGCTCGCTTCGACGTAGGTTATTCGCTATCTGTAGCGCTCGCAAAGCGATGTAATGCGCACTATAGGGCGAAGGAAAAGCCACAACTATTGTTGCCCGTGCCGCTTCACAGCAAGAGGCTCAATACCCGAGGGTTCAATCAGGCAGGCGAGATCTGTAAGGTACTCTCCAAATACTGTCGAATCCCCATCTCGAATTCCGTTCTCTCCAAGATGCGCAATACCGAGCCACAGACATCAATGGCCTCGGCCACTGCCAGAAAGGCCAATTTGCGCAGGGCCTTCGCCCTAAACAGGAGCGCGGTTCTAGCGGGTGTGACGCACATCGCATTGGTAGATGACGTGGTCACGACCATGGCCACCGTAGAGACTCTCTCCAAGATGCTGCGCCAGCAACAGGGCTGCCGGGTGGACGTGTGGTGCCTCGCGCGCGCAGGGCGCTAACTGTCTTCGCCAATCTGACCCCGTGTTTTATAGGGTAGAACTCACTTATCGCCGCGAAATGTGATTAGGAGCACAGCCCCCAGAGTAGTCGAGCCTATAATTAGCGGCATACGGCATGACTCTCCCCAGTGGCTAGTATAGGCACTGAACATTCCGAGTTTTATTATTTAGAGCAGACTTGACCCCGAAACTTTTCGGGGTTTTTTTTGGCTTAAAATCGAGGGCTAAAGATCGCGAGTCTTAGAATTGGTACTTGATGGAGCCGTACGCTACGCGACCGTTCTGATCCAGGATACGCGTCGTCGAATTCAGAATCTGCGCTGTCTTCTCATCGAAGATGTTGCGGATACCGAACGAGATTATGGCTCGGTCGTTCGAGCTGGTCTTTACGCTGTAGCCATACTCAAGGTCGAAAGTTGTGATGTCGTCAACGAGCTCGTTGATTTCTTCCATGTTCAATTCACTTATGTCTTTAAATGAATCGAAGTAATTAGTGATGGCACTGGCAGTGTGGTTTCCGAACTGCCAAGAAAGCATCAGACTGCTCTGCAACTCAGGGCTTACAAGCCTCTCGTCCATATTCGCAATATCGGTAGTAGCGAAGTCCAAGAGAGATCCCTTGTTCTCGAACTCATCCACATAGGTAGTCGTGGAGCGCAAAGTAAACTGTCCGAAACGGTTCGTATCCCATACATAGGAGGCACCGAGATCGAATCCGCTCGATTTCACATTGCTGCCCAGGAGAGGGTTGTCTATGTTGAATTCCGAGATTGCCGAATCATCGATGTAGAGGTTTGTTAAGCCATTCCCCCAATTGCTAGTGGTCGCCGCGGCTGGCGCCTCATCAATCTGCATTGCCCAGGCATCTGCATTTACGCTGAGGCCCGCGATCGGCTCAATCTGCATACCCAGGTTAAAACTCAGGGCGTCGTCAACCACGGCTCCTTGAAAATCTTTCTGTTCGACACTTCTGGCGATGCTTAAAAGTGGCGATCGCTCGTTGAGGATAGAGCTGGGGGCGATGCGGAATATGGCACTTCCCGCCTGATTGTTTGTAGGCTCATCGATGAAGGAGTAGCCATCCTGAGCGAACGCAGCAGAGCCGGTGAAGGCTATGCCGAGTAACAGCGCAGTCATCGCTGGCGCAATCTTTGGATGGTTCGTTTTCATGACTCTTCTAGTTATTCCCAAAAAAACCGACTTTCATTCAACTCAAACAACTCTGGAATGGTAGCACCATCATAGGGCAATGAAAATCCATTTTTGCTGCGCAGCCCTGTACTTTTCGTCCTGTAAGCGGCCAAACGCCTCGCCCAAGAATCGGCACGCCTCGAATTATATTTCTTTAATATCAGTTAGTTATGCCCTGACAGTCCAATAATCGAACAGCGTCGCCACTAGGCAGCTCAACAAGCAGCTTTGCGATATCGGAAGACTGTCCCGTGAGCACGAGCTCTGGATAGATCTCCGCCAGAGGCATCAATACGAACCGCCTCTGGGCTGCCCGGGGATGGGGCAAGATCAGGCTGGGAGTATTAAGCTCTTGATTCTCAAACCAAATAATATCGAGATCCAGGCTGCGGGCCTGGTTTTGCTCGGCGCCTCGCTGCCGGCCGAAATCGGCCTCTAGACGCTGCAGCTCCCGCAGAAGCGCTTCGGGGGAAGTCGCTGCGGGCAGGTGCAGGACCATGGCGGCGTTGATGAAATCCTGAACGCCCTCAGGGCAGTCGATCGGCTCGCTGAGATAGAGGGACGAAGCCTTCGATTCGACGCTAAGCTCGCGCAGACGCTCAATAGCACAGAGCAGTATCTGCGCTGGAGTGCAATTGCCATGGGGCAGGTTCGAGCCTAGGCTGATCGCCGCCGTGACTAATTTGTTAGCGGTGGTATTGCTCGGAATACTCATGGACTGCTTCCACAAAATGGGAGACATGGTCCGGGTTCACCTCTGGAGTAATGCCATGGCCAAGATTGAAGACGTGGCCTTCGCCCGAACCGAAACTCTTCAGGATGGTTTCCACCTCTGCGCGAATTACCTTGGGGGAGGCATAGAGGATCGAGGGATCCATATTGCCCTGCAGGGCAACGCGATCTCCGACCCTAGCCCGTGCATCGCCTATTTCCGTGGTCCAGTCTAAGCCGATCCCATCGCAGCCTGAATCTGCTATCGATTCCAGCCACTGCCCACCGTTCTTAGTGAATAGGATAACCGGAACGCGACGCCCCTCACTCTCTCTGTTCAGCTTGGCGACGATCTTCGTCATGTAGTTTAGGGAAAACGTTCTGTAGGCGTTGCCGCTGAGAATCCCTCCCCAGGTATCGAATATCTGTACAGCTTGTGCTCCAGCTTTGATTTGCGCGTTCAGGTAATCCGTTACCGAGTCTGCCAGTTTATCTAACAGCAGATGCATGGCTTCGGGATTGTCGTACATGAACTGCTTGGCGATGCGGAAATCCTTACTGCCCCCACCCTCGATCATATAGGTTGCCAATGTCCAAGGGCTGCCTGAAAAACCGATCAGGGGCACTGCACCGTTCAACTCTTTGCGAATTACCGATACAGCGTCCATCACATAGGATAACTCGCTGGCAATATCCACCTCCGGCAATTGCTCGACATCGGCGGCGGAGCGGATGACCTTGCGAAATTTAGGTCCCTCACCCTCGGAAAAGTACAGGCCCTGGCCTAGCGCATCCGGAATCGTCAGTATGTCCGAAAACAAGATCGCAGCATCGAAGGCGTAACGCCGTAGGGGCTGCATGGTGACTTCACAGGCTAGCTGTGGAGATTTACACAACGAAAGAAAATCCCCTGCCTGCTTTCGCGTGGCACGGTATTCGGGAAGGTAGCGGCCGGCCTGTCGCATCATCCAAACAGGAGTTAGGTCTACCGGCTCACCGAGTAGTGCTTTCAATAATCGGTCATTCTTTAGGGTCACAACTTGCTCTCTTTACGAATAGGATGGGACAGCAGCTAACACCGAGCCATCGGAGAGTGGCCGCTGGCGGCTGGTGCCAGAAAAAAGGGGACAATTTTACACGAGCAGCATTTATTCACAATCGAGGTGCACGCTGGGGCTGCCCCTGGATCGATCAGACAGCTCAATCCGGGGCAGATGTCTTCGCTACTTTGCCGAGACTAGCTTGGAGTCTAACAGCGCTCGTATATCGGTTTGAATGCCAGCCACGGATCGAATCCAGGGCTCATTGCTGCGCAGCTTCGCGGGCATCGACGCGATGGCGCGGGAGGCCTGCGCCCGGTCATCAAATACCGCGAGTACAGCCACGAACCAGGGCTTGCCCTGATAGCGTGTTTCAAAATAGCCAGCGGCTTGATTCCCGCTGAGTTCAGCAACGAATTTCTTGATGTTTGCCTCCGAGTGCGAGGCCAGGAGTTGCACGGCATAGTTCTCCGGCGATGCCTGCAATAATCGCTCTACAAAGGGTGATGCTGTGGCTATCACTGCCGTCTGTTCCACCACTTCTCGCTTTACAACTGGCTCAACTATCTTCGCCGGCGCAGAAGCAGGACCAGGGGCAGTTGCCGCAACGCTATTGCTTGCCGGGGCTTCAGTCGTATTCGAATCTCTTATTCCCTCAATCGCCGTCGCCGCTTGCTGCACTGTAGTGACGGAAGGAGTAGCTACCGTTTCTACCGTTTGCGCTAACTCTGCAGGGGGC
>CAYGRR010000021.1:21045-46025 GCA_964352295.1 uncultured Pseudohongiella sp.
AGTGACGGAAGGAGTAGCTACCGTTTCTACCGTTTGCGCTAACTCTGCAGGGGGCGCGACTTCGCTTGCCTGAGTTGCTGCTGGAGCGGCAGAAACGGCTATAGGTATTGACGCAGTCTCGCTACCAGGGGCTGTATCCCAAAAAAGTAGCGTACCCGTTAGCAGGACGAACAAGGTGGCAGCAGCTGCCCAATAGCCAGGCTGCATGTTCGGCAGCCAGCCCTCTACAGACTCCCTACTTTCCCGCTCGCCGCGATCAAGAGTTGCTTGGGCCGCAGCCTCCTCATACTCTTCCACGTGTTCGATTCTCTCACCGCTGTAGATAGGAGCGAGGCCTGCAAACTCGTCGGGCTCGCTAACCGGCGCGACTGCACTCAATGCATTGGCTGCCAATCTATTGATTGCACCAGGCATGCCCTGAGATGAATTGTGAATCTCACCTACAACTCCGCCACCGATCGGCAACTCTTTAGTGAACCCCGCGGTAGCCAGTTTGAAGCGGATGTATTCTTGCGTCTCGTCGCTGGCAAAACCATCGAGAGGAAAAACGGCGAGACGTTCCTGAGCCTTTTCCGTCAGCGTGCTCTGTAGCAAGCTGTCGAGCTGATTCTCGCCGAAAAGGAGTGCATGGATACTCGAATCCACACAGCGGTCCAATAGCGTGGTCAGCAAGCCTAGCACTTCTGCGCTGAGCTCATGGGCGTCGTCGATTATGACAATCAGTGAGCGAGCCTCTAGATCGAGCTCTGCGGCGTACTGGCATATTTGTTCCAATGCCATGGCTATATCGGAGCTTGTCGCGGACTTGAAGGAGAGTGCTTCCTGCAGCGCCTCAAGAAATTGATTCTGGTTCATGAACATCGTTGCGGCGATGCGCACACACACAGCTTCGTCGGCAAAGCGATTGCTGAAGTTCTTCGCTAGCGTGGTCTTGCCCGCCCCCATTGGCCCAGTAACCGCAATCATCGCGTTACTATAGAGTGAGAATTCCACGATCTGATCGAGTAGCTGCTGACGATGGTCGCTGCAATAAAAATCGCGACTCTTCGAACTCGGTGCAAAGGGATCGAAACTAAGGTTTAGCCATTGAGTATATGTATTCATAGTCGTCTACGCCGCCTAGCTGCTTACTTACAGAGATTGTCCCCTGCCCTTAGGGTGTCCTCGAGGAGCGCTGGCTCGATATTCCCTTCGACCACGCCTGCGCCTATTGCCTTCAATAGCACAAACCTGATCTTGCCTAATTCCGCCTTCTTATCGGACAACATTAAGTCCAAATATTGCTCTACTGATATATCGGCAGGAGGAAGCACGGGCATACCATAATTTTCCTCCAAAACTGCGCGAATTCGCTGTGCTACCGGCAGTTCGATCCAGCCTAGTCGGCGCGATAGGTCTGCTGCCATCACTATTCCCATCGCTACGGTCTCTCCGTGCAGCCATTTCCCGTAGCCACTAGCCGTCTCTATCGCATGACCGAAGGTGTGCCCAAGATTTAATAGCGCGCGGACCCCCGATTCCTTTTCATCCTTGGCAACGATTTCAGCCTTAATCTTGCAGCAGGTCTTGATAGTCTCAGACAGTAGCGTCGAATCAGACTCGCCTATACCCTTGCTGTTTGCCGCCAGCCAGTCGAAGAATTCGGCATCATAGATGAGGCCGTATTTGAGCACCTCGGCCAGCCCTGCCTTCACTTCTCTGACCGGCAGACTCGCTAATACATCCGTGTCTGCCAACACGCATCGGGGTTGATAGAACGCGCCGATCATGTTCTTGCCCAAAGGGTGGTTCACCCCCGTCTTGCCTCCTACCGACGAGTCGACCTGCGCCAGCAGTGTGGTAGGAATCTGTATGAATTCTATGCCGCGCAGATAGGTGGCTGCCGCGAAGCCAGTAATATCACCGACGACTCCGCCGCCAAGCGCTACTAGCAGCGTGTTTCTGTCATATTTGCCCGCGAGCAGCTGGTCGTAAATGTGGTTTATCGCTTCGAGGTTCTTGTGTGCCTCGCCATCAGGAAGGATTATTTCAGCGGCTTCCAGCCCAGGAAATAATTGCTTCGCCTTCTCCATGTAAAGCGGAGCGACGACATCGTTACTCACGATTACGACCCTGCCCTTCCCCAGGTAAGGCGCTACCAATTCTGCTTTAGCGAGTAAACCCTGGCCAATGAATATCGGATAGGATCTTTCGCCCAGCTCAACGTCTACAGTAAACATTATTCTTTATTCCACTTCGATTTATTACACAGAGCAAATTTACTCAGCCTGAGAAACACCGAGCTCTACTTTTAGTTGCTTGCATATTTCCTGGCTTACCGTCTTCGGGTTTCTTCGATAGGTATCTACCACTATGTCTGAAACTTCTTGATACAACGGTTCACGAATCTTCATCAGATCGCGAATCTTTTGCTCAGGATTTGGAGTTTGCAATAGTGGTCTTGTTTTATCGCGGCTTGTTCTCTCGATCTGCTGACTTATAGGTGCCCGCAGATAAACCACAACACCTCTGGCTTTCAACCACTCACGATTCTCGGCCGAGATTACAGCCCCGCCTCCAGTTGCCAGCACGATATTCTTCTTCTTCGTCAGCTGCTCCACCATTTTCGTTTCACGAACTCGGAAACCGCTTTCTCCCTCGACATCAAATATCCAGGGGATATCTGCCCCCGTAGATGCCTCGATCTCCCGATCGGAATCAAAGAATGCGAGACCGAGCGAATCGGCCAACACTCTCCCGATCGTGGTTTTTCCAACGCCCATTGGGCCTACAAGAAATACATTTCCAGAATAGCGCATACACTACAAACTCTGATTACAGCTGCTTATTAGTTGACCTGGTTGCTGACGGGAGCACTCTCAATACCCATTCGCCAATGCGGCTTTCAAGGCAATCAAACGATCGATCTAGCATGGAATTGTGCAGAGGAAGCCTGAACTCGACCGACTCGCTGAGGCGACATCGGCCGAGAAAGCACGCTTATCTAACATTGATCTCAGTGATAATCTTCGGCGTGATGAAGATCAATAATTCGGTGCGGCGACTGGCATTCGCGGTGCGTTTAAACATTCGACCAATATAAGGAAGATCACCTAGGATCGGCGTCTTCGTTTCCGTTGTAGTCGACTCTTCGCGAAACACTCCGCCAAGCACGATTGTCTCTCCGTTACTGACCAGAGCACTCGTTGTCACCTGGTTGGTATTAATGGCAGGCACGTTGCCGCCACCTGCGGCAACTGAGTCCTGACGAATATCCAGTTCCATGTTAATACGGCCATCTGGAGTGATCTGTGGGGTTACCGTCAAAGACAACACCGCTTCTTCAAATTCCGTGGTCGAACCACCAGCGGTGCCTCCAGCTTGTGATTGATACGGTATTCTCACACCGGATTGAATTATCGCTTCCACCTTATCCTGAGTAGTGACCTTCGGTCTGGCAATCACCTCGCCATTTCCACTGCTCTCCAACGCCGACAGCTCCAATTCGATCAGCGCACTGCTGCCGGTATACCCGATAGAAAATGAGGACGCTTCAATTGATGCAACGCCCAGATCGACAGCCAGAGCATCAGGAAAGGTTGTGGTAATGGATGGAATTGGCACGCCCGCTATTGCCTGATTAACGAGCGATTGAATCAGACTAGGATCGGTGCCGTCTTGGAGTGCCTGAACTCTTGCAGCCTCTCCCGCGATCAACGCGTTCTGGAGTGCGACTTCTTGCGCAACTCTGCCATTACCTTGTTCCAAGGTCGCCTCCTGAGAGCCGCCGTAACGAAAATTATCACCCGTGCCGCTCAGACTACCCGCGCCGCCCCAGCGAATACCAAGGTCGCGACCAAAGTTAGTTGACACGTTAACGATTCTTGCCTCGATCAGCACCTGCCTTACAGGGACGTCGAGTCGGGCCATCATGGCACGCACTTCTTCCAGTTTCTCTTCGATGTCACGAACTATGATTATGTTAGTGCGTTCATCGACAGTCGCAGTTCCTCGCGATGACAAGATTCCACCGCTTGGCGCAACCGCCGGTCCTGATCCGCCGCCTGCCGCAGCGGCAGCGTCGGTTGAGCCGGAGTTTTCACCGGTTAGCAGAGCCATGACATCGTTCGCATCGGCATAGTTAACCTGCATGAATTCGGTAAACAGTGGAGCCAAGGCCTGGGCCTGCTGCGTAGCCTCGAGCTCTAGCTGCTCCTGTGCCGCAATTTCGTTTGCGGGCGCAACATAGAGGACATTACCCTCCAGACGACTGCCAAGATTCTGAGTGCGCAACACGAGCTCTAGCGCCTGATCCCAGGGAACGTTATCGAGAACTATGGTGATGTTACCCGAGACCGCGTCTCCCGCAACAAGACTAAAGTCATAGACATCGGCCAGGATCTGCAACACAGAACGAATGGAAATGTCTTGAAAAGATAGACTGCTTATCTCACCTGTGTAGGCAGAGGTTGCATCAGTTCCAGTGATGTCTACGATCGGCGGCCTAACGCTTACCGTATATTGACTGCCACTCTGGAAGGCCACGTACTCATAAGCCCCATCCACATCGATTACAATCGTTGCGCGATTCGCTTGACCTAACACATCTACCGTGGAAACCACGGTTGCAAAGTCGCTTACATCGAGACGCCTATTAAGATCGTTGGGCACAGATGTATCGCTGAATTCTACGTAAACACGAGCGCCCACTTGCTCGACACTACCGATCACGCGATCACTAGAAAGATCGATGACTATCTGGCCTTCCTCATCATCACCGCGTCGAAATGAAACATCCGTAATGGCATTGTCAATGGCGCCAGTAATACCTGCCACCACACGTCCCGCTGCGGTAACGCCGCCGGCCTGGGCATCATTACCCACTTGAATAGTTAACTGATTACCCTCTAACTGTGTCTCGTAGCTCACTAGCTGATCTAAGTTCACAACGAGGCGCGTTCTGGTTCCATCGTCAAGCACCATCACACTTTGTGCATTATTCGAATCGATATTGAAACGCTGTTGAGCCAAGCCGCTGCTTACTCCCAGTAAATCCAAAGAAATTCGCGCGGGATTGTCCAGCACAAACCCAGTGGGCTCTGGAGGAGCAGAGTCGAAGGTCAATTGAATCTCAATGCTATCGCCCGGCAGATTGGCAAAACCTATGCTATCCAGAGTCACAGGGTTCTGCGCAAAAGCTGCAGTCGACAAGATCAATGCCAGCGAACCAAGTACGCATCGGCTCAGCAATCTCAACATAGTAGTTCTTCCCATTCTGCCAATAGGCAAATGATTTTTTAGCATTCCATTTTTGTTAAACATACTAGTAACCTCAGCTCACGACTTATTGCAACGTGAGGGTTTGTGGTCTCTCTACCCAGCCTCCGTTTCCGCTGGGAACAATTTCTATCATATTCAGTTGCGATTCTGATATCCGCTCAATGCGTCCGTAGTTGCGACCCATATAATCTCCGACTCCAACCCGGTGGACCTCGCCGAAACCATCTTCGATGAGCGCCTGGTATACGCCGTTAGTGCTCGTGATTCTGCCGACCATTGTTAGCTCGCTGAGCGACTGATTCTCGAGAAAATCCCGCACCCGCTCCAAGTCAGGCTCTACGTCTTGATTCAATACCGCCCCGCTGGAGTTATCGATCACCAGGGGTATGTCGAACGGACTACGAGACGATGCCGCCCCATAGATAAATCCCTCGTAGGGAACGAATTCTGGTACCGGTTCGACGGGCGCACTCGGGCGCGAATTTACATCGGCAACAAAGGCCTCCAGGTCTGAGAAATTATTCACGGGCGAACAGGCCGCGAGCAGTACAGCGATGCCCGCGCCAAAAAAATTCCTGGATTGTCTATCAAGCAAGCTCATCTACCTACTACCCTCATCAACGTCCTTATAGCGATAAGTTCTGGCAACAATGCTCATGTTTAGAAAAGAATCGTTGCGCGCAGTTATAGAAAAATCATGAAGTGTCACGATTCTGTCCAGGCTTGCCACACCACTAACGAAGGTACCAAAATCGTGATAGTCCCCCACCACATCCAAGTTCATTGGTATCTCGATATAAAACTCTTGAATCTCTTCGGCCGGCAGATCCAAATTTGAAAATTCTAATCCACTGCCCTCTCCAGTTTGCGTTACATCGTCCACCAAACCTGGAACTTCTGTGACCGATGGAAGCTGGCGAAGTAATTCCGTGAACGACTCCTCCATCTGTACTGTCTGCGCCCGATACTCTTCAAGGTTTGCAGCAAGAAATGCTTTCTGCTCGAATTCAACACGCAGCGTTCCTTCCTCCCCCACAACCCCCTGGAGCTCCGCCTGAAGATTCTGAATATGAAAGAAATATCCGCCAGCAAAACAACCTATAACAATAGTTAGAATAATAATAACCTTTACGGGTGCCGGCCAGGTGCCAATAGTGTCAACATCCTGAAGGTCGTTCCAGTCAAAGTTTCGTAAATCGTTTGTAATGTTCTGAATTAACGACATCTGACTACACCTCTTCCTGTTGCGACGCAAGCTGCAGCGACAGGCTAAGCGTAAAGTTGAACGCTTGACTTAAAGAATTATCGCCAGCGTTTACTGCTGAAATATCATCTAAGTCAGAATTCTGAAACCAGGCGGAATCGTCGAGTCTTCTCAACAACTCAGTGATCTGCGAGTAGGACTCTGCGACCCCTTCTATTGAGATTGTGTTGTCTATGCGAACGAGGCTTTCGTAATACACACCCGTAGGCAGCGTGTTAACCAGCTCGTCGAAAATCCTAACGATAACGGGACGTGTGCCCTGCAGATCCGTAATAACGTTCATGCGCGAGCGAATGTCTTCTTTCTGCTGTCGCAGCTCATTTATCTCTGCCACTCGGCCATCGAGCACGGTAATTTCAGCACGGAGAAAATCGTTACGCGATATCTGCAGATCGATCTGCCCATTAAAATAGCGATCGATCAGAAACAGCACACCGGCGGAAATGATAACGACACCAACAAGAATAGTGAAAAACTCTCGCTTCCGCTCTTCGCGTAGCCGTTCACGCCACGGTAGTAGATTAATATGGGCCACTAGTATTCACCCCTCATTGCCAAGCCACAGGCGATCAAAAGCGATGGTGCATCATTCTTGAGCATAGTCTTGTTTATCTTCGGGCCAATAACCAGGTTTGCGAACGGATTGGCAATGTGCACGGGCGTTGAGAGACTCTCCTGCACCAGGTCGGCCAATCCCTCGATCGCCGCGACTCCGCCAGCAAGGACGACATGATCCACCTCATTGTAGTGGCTGGATGAGAAAAAGAACTGCAGCGTCTGACTGATTTGTTGAGTAACCGCCTCCTTAAAGGGGGCAAGTATTTCGAACTCGTATTCCTCTGGAAGGCCGCCTCGTTTCATCGCGTTTTCGGCTTCAGCTGCGCTTAGCCCGAATCGTCGCTGCACTTCTTCCGACAGCTGGTTTCCCCCAAACATTTGTTCTCGGGTGTAGATAGTCTTCCCAGCAAGAATAACGTTCAACGTTGTCATCATCGAGCCAATGTCTATGATCGCGACGGTTTGTTCGTCTTCGGATCCTATCTGTTCCGCAAGCAGTGTATAGGCGCGTTCGATCGCGTAGGCCTCGATATCAACCACCTTCGTTGTTAGGCCACCAAGCTCCAGCGCAGTAACGCGGGCATCGACGTTCTCTCGGCGACAGGCGGCCAGCAAGACTTCGACCATATCCGGGCTTCGCTCGGATAGTTTCTGCCTCTCGAAATCGATAGACACTTCGTCGAGCGGATAGGGAATATATTGGTCTGCCTCAACTACAATCTGGTTTTCCATCTCTGAATCGGAAAGCGCCGCATTCATTTCGATTGTCTTAGTAATCACGGCAGAGCCGGCCACCGCAACGGCGGCATCTCGTAGCGAGGGCTTCAGGATGCTGACAGCCTGTGCGATGCAATCGCCAACGGCATCGATATCGCTGATGTTCTTCTCAACCACAGAATTAGCGGGCAATGGGCGGATAATATAATTATCAACCCTGTATTTATTGCCGTGTGGGCTTAGCTGCAAGATCTTGATGGAGGTCGTACTAATATCGACCCCCAGCATAGTGCTGGCTTTCTTACCAAAATTGCTTAGAGCGCTAATATTTTTAAGCTTTTCAAGCACTTCGAAACCTCTAAAACCTTCTAAATACGGCCAAATTCCTGGGACGATGGTCTTGTCCCGCCCCCTTATACTGCGAATCTACGCAGCAACTCAATCCTACTTCTTCAAAATATTGCTAATAATAACAAAAACTTAGCGAAAGCCTCTGGAAATTTCAATCTTCCAGATTTCAGTATCGGCCGACAATAAATTTTTTATAGTTATCAATTGATTATCAGACTTTCAGAACAAACAACTTTACCATTAAATAATGAACCAAGTTCACATGCAATTCTTTGAATTAAGTCACGTTTAAACTTCGAGCCATTCGCCGGAACAGCAGGCTCTGTGCGGCTTGTAGCGGTTTCGAAAGCACTCTATACCCTGGCGCCTCGGCCTGAGCCGGCATGCAAACTCGATTCATACCAGCGCAAACAAAATTCCTGTAAATTCTTTTAAAGATCCTGCTCGCCCATTGAAATCCGCTATCCCCTAGATGCTATTCCATGGCATTAAGTCCCAGAATAACAAAGCATTTTTAGATCTCGGGTGTATAATTAGTGCGCTTGAAGCCCCGTATCAAGCGACTAGGGCTAATTATGTGGCTCAGTGCTCGTTTCTTCCTGTTTTAAGTAGAATAAACTTCACGACCGGCGATCAATCTTCGAGACTCAAGTACCAGTGCAATTAAAGATTCGAAACATTCTGAGATGGACAGCCACAATGGCGGCGGCTGGAATGGCGGGCGCCGTAATGGTCGCCTCTGCCGCCTATCTCTATCTTGCCCCCCTGCTTCCTGCCGCTGAGACCTATCGAGACGTGCGGCTTGAAACGCCGCTGCGCATCTATACCTCGGACCGACGCCTAATCGATGAGATTGGCAATCGCCGAAATCCCGTCAGCTATGAGGATGTACCCGCGCTGCTAACGGATGCGCTTATCGCTACTGAGGACCTGCGCTTCTACTCGCACTCTGGTGTCGATCTGCAAAGCCTGCTGCGCTCAATCTACGGCATCCTGCGCGGGGTCAATCTGGGAGGCGGCAGCACCATCACCATGCAGCTCACCAATCAGCTCTCCTTCGATAACGACAATGTCTATCTGCGCAAAATCAAATCGATTCCCTTTGCCCTGCAGATCGAGAGTGAGCTGACGAAGGAAGAAATTCTAATGCTGTACCTCAACACGGCCTATTTCGGCGCTGGCGCTGACGGCATCGGAGCGGCTGCCTTTGTTTACTACGGCAAGGAAGTAAAAGATCTGACTCTGGCCGAGGCGGCAATGATGATCTCCCTGCTGCCCTGTCCCTCAACCTGCAACCCTCTTAGCAATCCAGCTCGCGCGGTGGAACGCCGCCGAGTTCGACTCGCGAACATGCTTCGCCAAGACATGATAAGCCGGCAGGAATTCGACGAGGCCGATCGGGCAGAAATTAGCGCACAGCGCCGCAATCGCGATATCGCAGTCTCGGCACCGTATGTCGCCGAGATGGTTCGCCAACAGCTATTTGAAGAATACGGCGAGGAGGCCTACACCCAGGGTTTCGAAGTAGTAACAACCATCGATGGCGATAAGCAGCTCGCTGCAAACAAGGCCTTAGTGGACGGCCTTGAGAATTACTATGATAAACGCCACGGCTATCGCGGCGCAGAAGCAAACTATCCCCAGGAACTCTATGCTGACGAAAACGGCGATGCTAGCGCCGCCTGGGTCGCCCAACTGCAGGAAGTCTCCGCACTCGGCAACCAAAGCCCCGCAATCGTCACGTCCGTAGGCGAACGCAGCTTCGAGGCGGTCCTGAAGACAGGCGAAACAGCCAGGGTCGAATGGGAGGGAATCAGCTGGGCTTACAAATTTAATTCCAGGAATGACGCATGGCCACCACCCCAGGTAGCAGCGGATGTGGCGCAAACGGGCGATCTGATTCGCCTGAAAAATGTCAACGGCGTATGGCAGCTCGGACAGGTGCCGGAAATTCAGGGCGCACTCGTGTCCATGTCTCCTAGCAATGGCGAAATCATTGCCTTAGTCGGCGGCTACGATTTCAGACAGAGTCAGGTAAATCGGGTTGTAACGCCTCGGCCCCCGGGTTCGAATTTCAAGCCCTTCCTCTATGGCACTGCCCTGGAGCAGGGTTACACAGCCGCGACAACCATCAACGACGCGCCGATTTCCCGCGGCGGCTACCGACCTAATAATTATGAGAACAACTTCCTTGGACCGATCACCCTGCGCTTTGCGCTAAAGGAATCACGCAATGTACCGGCGGTGAGACTTTACGATCAGGTTGGCGCCGACAACGTACTCGCCTTCGCCGCGAAGTTTGGTTTCCAGACGCAGAACTTCCCCCGCAATGATTTAACGGTCGCCCTCGGCAGCCAGGACGTGCAGCCACTGGAAATTGTTACCGGCTACTCAGCCATTGCCAATGGTGGCTACAAGGTAGAGCCATGGTTTATCAAGGAAATAGCCAATCTCACTGATGGCACAATCTATAAGGCAACGCCGATCACGGTCTGCGAAGGCTGCCAAGTTAGCAGCGATGATGCCCTGCCAGAAATTGTTCCCGCACCACGCATCATAGACGCGCAGGTCGCGTTCATTCTTAACTCCATGCTGCGGTCCGTCATTGAGGAAGGCAGTGGCGCGCGGGTAAATCGAGAGATCGGCCGCTCCGATCTAATGGGCAAGACCGGCACCACCAATGGACCGCAGGAGCTGTGGTTTTCTGGGTTCAATCGAGACATCGCCACCACGGTTTTCGTCGGCTTCGATCAACCAGAGCCACTCGGCGAGCGAGAGCAAGGCGCAACGATCGCCGTGCCGATCTGGATCGACTTCATGAAGGTTGCTCTTCAGGGTATGCCGGAGAACACGATGAAGCGCCCCGATGGGATCGAGGATCGCCTAATTAACAAGACTACGGGAGCGCCCTCCACGCCGGGCCAGCCAGATACGATATTTGAGTATTTCAGAACGAAGAACGCGCCGACATCTGACGGCGCGTTGTTGCCCAGCATTGAACCTGCTGGAGAAGAAAACGAAGAGCTCTCTACGGAAACGATATTCTAAGTAGTGGCGAACCGACTAACTTAAACGCGTCTAGAACCAAATCGCTTCTTAAATCGATCCACTCGACCACCGGTGTCCAATATCTTCTGCTTGCCAGTAAAGAACGGGTGGCACTCGGAACAGACTTCGATGAGTATGTCCTTGCCCAAAGTGGAGTTAGTCTCGATGACATTGCCACAGCTACAGGTAGCTTTCATGGCTGTGTATTTTGGATGAATTTCGGGTTTCATGCTGATTCCTCTCAGTTAATGTCGCTACGGCAGTCGCTTGTTCGCTGCGGCACCACATCTGCTTTGTACCCAGAACTGCCTAAAATCCGCGGCATACCGCTCTGGGGGCGTGCATTCTAACAGAGGAGGGAAAAGACGCAAGTAGGCACATGGAAGAACCTGCCTCGCGGCTCAGCCGTGGGATAGAGCACTGCCAGCGCGCCTATCCACGTAACTGCCGGTGATTCTTTACAGCCTCGCCCATAATCTTGCTAAACAGCTCAGTCACCAGCAATGGATTCAACTTGTGCTGGGCACATAACGCGCTCAACTGGGCCAGCTTCTCGGCCTCACGCGTCGCATCAACCGGCTCCAGTGCCTGGCTTGCCTTGAGAAGGCCTACCTGATGCGTTAACTCGAAGCGTTTGCCGAGCAGCTCCAACAATTCGCGGTCTACAGCATCGATCTGTTCTCTAACGGCGAGCAATTCGGCCGGCGGGGACTGCGATGTCATCTTCTTATCCTTTCAACTCAATGCTGCGCTAGCGGCATCGCGTTGATTGCAATATGGAAACTCGCTGAAGTATAAACTATCACGATTGCTGCGCAAGGCATGCCACTTCCACCTTTCTTGCGCGCAGAGGTTGCTGCTCGCACACCGCAAGCCACATCAATCCAACAGCGCGTGTTGTTTGCCAATCCTTTTAAACTTACTATGCGATTCCGATCTAGCCACTTTAATAGTGCCACTGAAAATGTCAGCTGAAGCTAAATATCGCGGCACAGTCTTGCAAGTCGCCGTGCCCTCTCCCCTGCGCAGAGTCTTTGACTACTTGCCCCTGCCCGAGCAGGAGGGTGCAGCGAGGCCCGAGATCGGCATTCGTGTAAGAGTTTCATTCGGTAGACAGAAATTGATTGGCATAGTTATCGCGGTAACGAATAGCTCTACACTCGAGAAGAAACAACTAAAACCAATTCTCGCTGCGCTGGATACTGAGCCTCTGTTCAGCGACGCTCTATTCAAGATACTGCTCTGGGCCGCAAACTATTATCAGCATCCAATTGGTGAAGTCTTCGCCGCCGCGTTGCCGACGAAACTGCGCAGCGGAATTCCACTGCGCACGAAAGTTAAGCACTGGGTCGCCAACGAGCACTCAACAGCAGAGATCGATTCACTCGGCCGAGCAGTCAAGCAGAAAGCCTTACTCGATTTCATTCGCGCAGCGGTGGAGGCGCCCGAGTCAGCGATACGCGATGCTGGATTCAGCAAACCGTTGCTGCAACAACTTCAGCAGAAGCACCTCATTCACGAGCGAGAACGGGAAGTTTCAACTGCGACTAGCTTCGAGGCGCTCGCGGCAGACCCAGAGTTTGCGATCGAGCTCAATGAAGAGCAAGTTTCTGCTGTCGCTTCGATAAGCGCTGAGCTAAATGCCTATCACTGTTTCCTACTGGATGGTGTTACCGGCTCCGGAAAAACAGAAGTCTATATGCGCGTAATGCAGGAGCAGCTTTCCAAGGGACTGCAATGCCTCGTCCTGGTACCGGAGATCGGCCTCACCCCCCAGACTATTGCCCGATTTAGGCAGCGCTTCAGCTGCCCCGTGGTGAGCCTGCATTCGGGCTTGAATGAAACGGAAAGAATGTCAGCCTGGTCACAGGCACGAGAGGGCAGCGCGGGCATTGTGATCGGAACGCGTTCTGCAGTATTCACACCACTGGCGAAGCCTGGCCTAATTGTCATCGACGAAGAGCATGACTCCTCTTTCAAGCAACAAGATGGCTTTCGATATTCGGCGAGAGATCTCGCAGTAACTCGAGCACGGCAGGAGAACATCTGCATCGTTCTAGGGTCGGCAACGCCTAGCCTTGAGAGCTTGCACAATGCGCGAAACAAAAAATTCGCTCATCTACATCTCACGCGTCGCACTGGCATCAATCAATCTTCCACGATGGAAGTGATCGACGTTGCGAACGTGGCCATGGTGGAAGGATTCTCAGAGCAGCTGCTCTACCGGATTCGCATGCATATTGAAAAGCGCAACCAGATTCTCGTTTTCATCAACAGGAGGGGCTTCGCTCCGATATTGAACTGCCAGAGCTGCGGCTGGATTTGTGAATGCGAAAACTGTGTCGCACAGTTCACGGTCCACGCCAACCCACCGAGCATTCGTTGCCACCATTGCGGCGCCTCCGCGAGGCTGCCGCGTTTCTGCGCTAGCTGCAAATCGAAGGACCTCAACACATTGGGCATAGGCACCCAACGAATCGAGACCTTTCTGCAGAAGGAATTCAAGGACACGCCCGTTATTCGCATCGACCGCGACTCGACGCGGCGGAAAAACAGCCTCGAGCAAATGCTGAAAGAGATTAACAAGGGCGAACCTTGCATATTGTTAGGCACACAGATGCTCGCGAAAGGGCATCACTTCCCGAATATTACCTTGGTCGCCATTCTCGATGCCGACTCTGGCCTATTCAGTGCGGACTTCCGCGGTCAGGAACATATGGGGCAGACGATAATTCAAGTCGCGGGCAGAGCGGGCAGAGCCGACCGGCCCGGCGAGGTGTTGATCCAATCGCGCCACGCGGCCCACGAGACACTGCAGAGTTTAGCGAATCGACCCTATGCCGATTTCTCACGACTACAATTAAAGGAGAGAAGTCAGGCGCATCTACCGCCTTACTCTCATCTCTGTCTGCTCCGCGCTGAGGCCAGCGAGATGCGTGGAGCGCTGCAATTCTTGGAGGTGATCGCACACTTCTGCCGGAACTTTACACAGCAGCATGCGCTGCCAATTGAACAGCTAGGCCCATTGCCTGCGCCCATGGAGAAGAGAGCGGGCAAATACCGCGTACAGCTACTGCTGAAGACCGACAAACGGGGTAAGCTACAGGCACTGCTTTCCCATCTCTGCGCTGAATTGGAAACCATGAAACTTCCAAGAACTGTCAGATTCAGTATCGATGTAGATCCACAAGACCTAGTCTAGTACGGCGTGTTCGGGGTAAAAGTCTCTGGATTCGGCTTTAGCTTACGGTCAGGCAACCGATAATTGAGGTGGCACCTAGATTTATAGCAATTATTGCCATTAAAACAATAACTTAATATGGGCCCCGGCCCATAGAAGCCCTCCGAAAAAGACATGACGCAAGATTTTGCCAAAATAAGGCCCGAACCTCTGCTAGAGCGGAAGACCGTTGCGACACCGCCCGCCTGGTCTCTGATGTTTACCGGAGTCGTAGTGGGTATGGCGCTGGGCGTATTCGGCTGCTTCCTCTTCTACCTATCCGGCAACGTGCCTCCCCTGAATATCAATCAGGCCATCGCCAACAATAGCCCTCCCAGCAATCAGGCGCCCCGCGCAGTGGTCAACGAAGAGCCTGTCGAAGAAGAACTGCAGCTTGAGTTCTATACCGAGCTGCCGAACTACGAGGTGCCAGTAGATGCGATCCCCGTCGAGCTTACTGCTCAGCAGGCTGGCCTAAGCGCGACGGCGGCAGCGGTAGCGGAGCAGCCAAGCGTTGTGACCAGCACCTTTGATGAGACCTTCACCTCTGATGAGACCTACAACCCCGGATTTATTCTGCAGACTGGCGCCTTCCAACAGTTCGAATCGGCACGCTCCGAGAGCGAGAGGCAGAGACTGCTGGGGCTCGATGTGAATGTAAAGCAACAGGAATTACTGGGCCGAACGCTCTATCTGGTGCAGTCCGGACCCTATACAAGCAGCCGCCTATTGAACGAAGCGGAGCAGTTACTCCTAGCCAACAATATCCCCAGCCTGCGCATGACCATTCGATAACTAGCAGCAGCCGATCGCCACGGTCGGTGCTTGAAATCTCGATGTATCACCCCATATCCTAGGCTCGCGCGCCAGATTCCAGCGAACGATGACCTATGGCCTGTGATAGCCTTATCGAGAATAAGCTCTCCTGCCCTATCCCACCCGCCAGTCGTTTTACGAATTTGCACGGCATTCGACTAATTTGCAGTAAAAGAAGAAAACAGGATTTCTGCTATGGATCAATACAGAGGCACTACCATCGTTTCGGTTCGCCGCGGCAATAAGGTCGTGATCGGCGGTGACGGCCAAGTCTCCCAGGGCAATACTGTCATGAAGGGCAACGCCCGCAAGGTGAGACGTCTCTACAAGGATCAGGTGATCGCAGGCTTCGCTGGCGGCACCGCCGATGCCTTCACACTCTTCGAGCGCTTCGAGGAGCAGCTGGACAAACATCAGGGCAAGCTTACGCGTGCGGCAGTAGAACTCGCCAAGCTATGGCGCACCGAGCGCTCCCTAAGAAGACTCGAGGCGCTGTTGGTGGTCGCGGACAAGGAGTCCTCGCTAATCATTACCGGCAATGGTGACGTTATCGAGCCCGAAGACTCGCTCATGGCTATCGGATCCGGCGGGCCCTTCGCGCAGTCTGCAGCAAAGGCACTAATGCAGAACACCGATCTCGGCGCGCGGGAAATAGTCGAGAAGAGCCTAACTATCGCGGCCGATGTTTGCGTCTTCACCAATCACAACCACACCATCGAAGAGTTGGATCTCGCAGACTAACGCCGAACAAGCGAATGAAGCCGACAAATCCACAACCGAATACAGGTATTAATGCATGTCTCTAATGACCCCTCGCGAGATTACTTCCGAACTCGACAAACACATAGTCGGCCAGGCGGCCGCCAAACGTGCAGTAGCAATCGCGCTTCGTAATAGATGGCGCCGCATGAAACTGAACGAGGAACTGCGCGAAGAGGTAACGCCGAAGAACATCCTCATGATAGGACCGACTGGAGTAGGCAAGACCGAGATAGCGCGACGGCTAGCGAAGCTCGCACAAGCGCCTTTCATCAAGATCGAAGCAACGAAGTTCACTGAGGTGGGTTACGTTGGACGAGATGTCGAGTCGATCATACGAGACCTGATCGATATAGCGATCAAGATGATCAGAGAGTCCGAAATGCACAAGGTGCAGCATCTGGCTGAGGACCGGGCCGAGGAGCGAATCCTCGACGTGCTTCTGCCCCAAGCTCGCACGGGAGAATCGCCGGGCTCTGGCGATTCCACTGACAGCTCTCAAGCGGATTCCAATTCGGCGGCGCGACAGGTTTTCCGCAAGAAGCTGCGCGAAGGCGAGCTCGATGACAAAGAAATAGAGATCAAGATCAGCGAGGCGCCGACAGGCGTCGAGATAATGGCACCGCCAGGTCTCGAGGACATGACTAACCAACTGAAGAGCATGTTCTCGAACATGAACAGCGGCAAGAAAACTTCGCGGCGCTTAACGGTGAAGGCGGCCCTCAAGATCGTGAAGGATGAAGAGGCGGCGAAGCTAGTCAACGAAGAAGAGATTCGTAATCGCGCAATCGAGGCTACCGAACAGACTGGCATCGTCTTTATCGACGAGATCGACAAGGTAACCAACAAACACGATCAGGGTGGCGCGGGAGTCTCTAGAGAAGGTGTGCAACGCGATCTCCTGCCACTCATCGAAGGCTCCACAGTCACAACGAAATACGGCAGCATTAAGACAGATCACATTCTATTCATTGCCTCAGGCGCGTTCCATCTAAGCAAGCCATCGGATCTCATTCCGGAATTACAGGGACGACTGCCGATACGGGTCGAACTCGACGCGCTGACGGCGGATGATTTCAAGCGCATCCTTGTCGAGCCCGATGCCTCGCTTACAGAGCAGTATCAAGCGTTACTCGCCACGGAAGACTTGCATATCACCTTCACCAAAGACGGCATCGACAAGATTGCGGAGATTGCATGGCAGGTCAACGAGCGCACCGAGAACATCGGCGCCAGACGATTACATACGGTGATGGAACGGCTGCTGGAAGAAGTGTCCTTCTCCGCATCTGATATGGCTATCGGTGACAACAAAGAGCTAGTTATCGACCGCGCCTATGTCGAGAAACAACTGGATGAACTGGCGCAAGATGAAGACCTGAGTCGCTATATACTTTAGACCACGAAAAAACGAACGTCGGAATGCGAATGGCTACGAACGCCCCAACAGACATCAAACTGCACAAGAAGTCGGCGACGCTGGAGCTGGTCTACGCAGACGGCACTAGCAACACACTCAGCGCCGAATATCTGCGAGTGCACTCCCCCTCGGCCGAGGTGCGCGGTCACGGCAAGGGGCAGGAAGTGTTACAAACCGGCAAGCGGCACGTGAAGATCGTGACTCTAGAGCCCGTCGGCAACTACGCCATCAAGCTTAGCTTCAGTGACGGTCACGACACCGGCATCTATTCCTGGAGCTATCTTGCCGAACTAGCGCAAGACCATGAATCACTCTGGGGTGACTACTTAATGAAGCTGACTGCAGCGAAAGCGAGCCGAGAGGCATTGCCAGAGGGTACTCAAGTCATTAACATCATGCCCTCACCGAAAGACTAGATCCTTAGCTTCCAAATAGTAGACGGCAGCGAGCAATCATGAGCAAATCGACAGAGTCTGAAGAAACTACCCACTTCGGCTACCAAGAAGTTCCCGTGGCGGAGAAAGAACAGCGTGTCGGCCAGGTGTTCCGATCAGTGGCCAAGCAATACGACATCATGAACGATGTCATGTCGCTAGGCTCTCACCGACTCATCAAGCGATTCACGATCGAGCTAAGCGCACTGCGCAAGGGCCACAAGGTCCTGGATCTGGCTGGAGGGACTGGTGACTTCAGCATTCGCTTCTCAGGCCTGGTCGGCGAGACCGGCCAGGTGGTGCTCGCCGACATCAACGAGGCTATGTTGCAAGTAGGCAGGGATAGGATTATCGACAAGGGGCTCGCCTCCAACGTCAACATTGCTCAGGTTAATGCCGAGCACCTGCCCTTCGCAGACAATACCTTCGACTGCATCTGCATAGCCTACGGCCTGCGCAACGTGACGAACAAGGAGGCGGCACTTGCCTCGATGGAGCGAGTCCTTAAGCCCGGCGGACGAGTTTTAGTCCTCGAGTTTTCTAAACCTACTAACGAGCTAGTGAGCAAGGCCTATGATGTCTACTCGAAGCTGTGGCCAATCGCTGGCAAGGCGATCACCGGCGACGGCGACAGCTACCAGTATCTGGTTGAATCGATTCGCATGCACCCGGATCAGGAGTCGCTCCTAAAAATGATGAAAGATGCCGGGCTTACCAACTGCAAGTACCACAATGTGATGGGCGGAGTCTGCGCGATTCACATCGGCTTCAAGTCCAGCTAGGCTAACGCTTTAGTCACTAAAATATGGTTCCTAACGCTAACTCTTGGGTACAGCATTGAATCACTTCCTTGGCAGTCTCGCCCTACTCCCCTTCGAGAAGATCGTGAATGCGATCGTCGCGCGCGACGCACATGTTGCCAAGAAACTCTCGGCTTTCGATTCAAAATGCGTGCAGGTGCTGAGCCGGCGCCCTGATCTGTCGCTCAGCCTGCGTTTTGAAGACGGCACGATCAAACTCAGCGCAATTGACTGCGACACTCTGGGAATTAAAGCCGACGCCACCATCTCTGGGAATGCTGAAAACCTGCTCGGCCTGCTCCTAAAGGCTGCCGATCAGAGAGCGTTGGCCGACGCCGCCATCGAGATATCCGGCGATGCAACCCTGATTCAAGATCTACATGTGGCACTGCAATCGCTGGACGCTGACTGGCAAGACTATCTGGCTCCGCTTCTTGGCGATGTATTGACGAACGAGTTAGGCGATTTGCAGACCGGCGCCAGAGCCTGGAGTAAGTCCGCGAGGAGCAGCGTGCAGCGCGGTGTGCGTGACTATCTAAGCGAGGAGGCGCGCCTCGTGCCCAGCGAATTGGAACTCGACAGCTTCTCCAATCGATTAGACCAAGTGCGCCTAAGACTCGACCGACTTGCCGCGAAAACCGAGCTCCTTCAGCGCCGTGCCGCCCTCCTCGCCCAATCAAAATAACTCACTAAAAACAATCGCTTAACACAGGCTTGGCGCTTGTTAGCGTGGCCCTGCAGTGGTATCTTTGCAAACCCTCAGATCAAGCAGAGCGTTATCCGCCCACCGTGTCTCATCTTCCCCGACTTAACAGAGTGCTGTACATCATCGCGAAATACCGCCTCGATGAGTTCCTGCATGGTCAGCCGGGCGCGCGAAGATTGGGGCTATTGCTGCTGCCCTACAAGCTCGCGTCATTGCTTGGTGCGCAGACCGCAAGCCCTAAGAATGTCCGCCTGCGCAAAGCCATGGAGGAACTCGGCCCTATCTACATCAAGTTCGGTCAGCTGCTCTCAACGCGGCGAGACTTCCTGGACACCGATCTCGCCGATGAACTGCAGTCACTCCAAGACAACGTGCCGCCCTTTGCGACTCCTTCGATTAGTAAACTGATAGAGGACTCGCTAGGTGTAAGCCCCGACACTATTTTTAGCAGTCTCGAAAATGCACCCTTTGCCTCCGCCTCTGTAGCGCAGGTTCACAAGGCGACGTTAAAGAGTGGCGAAGACGTAGTCGTAAAAGTCACGCGACCCGGAATCGAAGAGATAGTCAGCGCCGATATCAAACTCTTGAAATGGATCGCCCGCGAGATCGAGACGCGAACCGACATCGGTAAGCGGCTGCATCCTATCGAGATCGTGAACGATTACGAGCAGATAATTCATGACGAGCTGGACCTGCTCTCGGAGGCAGCGAATACCTCCCAGCTGAAACGCAATTTCCAGGACTCACCCGTGTTGTATGTGCCTAAAGTATATTGGGACTATTGCAGCAAGCGGGTGATGGTCATGGAGCGCATTCACGGCATTCCCGTTGCGGACGTGACTGCGCTCAATGCTCAGGGCACCGACCTGAAGAAGCTCGCGGAGACCGGCGTCGACATCTTCTTCACACAGGTCTTCGATCACAACTTCTTCCATGCCGATATGCACCCGGGCAATATTTTCGTCTCCCACGAGACGCCCGCCACACCGAAATACATCGCGATCGACTGCGCTATCATCGGCAGCCTGAGCAGGAGTGATCAGGAATACCTGGCGAAGAATCTGCTCGCCATCTTCAAGCGTCAGTACAGGAAGGTAGCTGAGCTACACGTCGCCTGCGGATGGGTGCCTCGAGACACCAAGATACACGAGTTCGAATCCGCGATTCGAAGCGTCTGCGAACCGATTTTCGAGAAGCCATTAAAGGAAATCTCCTTCGCGAACTTGCTGATACAGCTGTTTCGCACGGCCAGTCGCTTCGACATGGAGGTTCAGCCTTCGCTAGTTCTGTTGCAGAAGACTCTGCTGAATGTCGAGGGCTTGGGCCGACAACTCTATCCAGATCTAGACCTCTGGACGACGGCTCTGCCCTATCTGGAAAACTGGAACAGGAAGCGACTCAACCCGTTCACGCTGCTAGGCCGACTCCAGGAGAATATTCCCAACTGGATCGACCAATTGCCGCAACTGCCGCAACTGCTCATCGACGCGGCGACCGAGAGCAAGCAGCTGGGTGAGATCAACGCCTCTCTTAAGCACCAGCATAAACAGTCCATAGAAGAGCGAGAGCGCCAGAATCGCAAATTCCGCCTGCTCGGTAGCGCCGTCCTCGCGGCCGCCGCCCTGAGCCTAATTCCAAGTCTGAATGAGACCCTGGAAAACCTGCCTCTAGCCACGGTATCTCTAGCTTTCGTCGGTGTTTACCTTTTGTGTTTTAGACGGTGAGCCTGCATACTTAGCCGATGCCTTCCTATCTCGATCAAATTCAATGGAATGAACAGGGCCTGGTGCCTGTAATCACTCAGGATGCTGGAACGGGGCGCGTCCTCACGCAGGCTTGGGTGAACCGGGAGGCACTAGCGACGACAGTCGCAGAGGGGCGCGCAGTCTATTGGTCCCGTTCTCGCGCCAAGCTCTGGAGAAAGGGCGAGGAATCCGGCATGGTGCAGAAGCTTGTAGAAGTTCTGCTCGATTGCGACAATGATGCGCTGTGCTATCGGGTCGACCAGGTAGGCGGAATAGCCTGCCACACGGGCCGGGAAAGCTGCTTCTACAAGAAGCTATCGAATGAGAGCTGGGAATCGATAGACCCAGTATTGGTTGATCCGGATCAGCTGTACAAGACTAGTTGATCATAGGCTCCGAACATGAGTGATGTACTAACAGAATTAGCAGCAATTTTGGAACAGCGTAAGCAGGCAACCGGCAAGGAATCTTATGTCGCCAGCTTACACGAGAAGGGTCTTAACAAGATCCTAGAAAAGATTGGCGAGGAGGCGACTGAAACTATTTTGGCCGCCAAGGATTGCAGCGAACAATCAGACAAGAACAGGCAGGCTGTAATCGATGAAACGGCAGACCTTTGGTTTCACACCATGGTTATGTTGAGTCATCTTAATCTGACACCGCAGCAGGTGTTGGATGAATTAGAAAAACGCTTTAAGATGTCCGGCCTTGATGAAAAGGCGTCTAGACAAAACTAGTTACCGATACGCACTGCACCGCATAACGCAAGCAATGCGTATCAGATTTGGAGGTTAAGATGGGTGGAATAGGAATCTGGCAGCTACTGATTATTCTATTAATTGTGGTCATGCTATTTGGTACGAAGAGACTAAAGAATTTGGGTTCGGATCTTGGTGGCGCGCTGAAGGGTTTCAAGACAGCTATCAAGGAAGATGAAGAACCGGCAACTGATGCCGAAGACGGCGAAACCATAGACTCTACTGCCGAGAAAGTCGACACCAAGTAAGTAGTCTCCACACTGTTTCTCGATGCCTCGAGAATCGCTTCTCTGTTCACAGGCAATACCTGTGATCCCGGTTACGCACTATGTTTAACATCGGCTCATTTGAAGTCCTGCTGATATTCATCATCGCCTTGCTTGTGCTCGGCCCCGAGCGACTGCCCGGCGCTGTGCGCACTACCGGTCTATGGATCGGCAGATTTCGTCGTAGCTTCTACAAAGTGAAGAACGAGATCGAAAGAGAATTAAATGCTGACGAGATCCGAAGGCAGCTTCACAACGAAACTGTTATGGCGGAGATTGAAGAAGCCAAGTCGAACTTAGAAGGCATGGCAAAGAATACCGAGAAGTCAGTTAAGAATATCGTGAATTCCGCGAACTTCGACCCCGGCGCATCACAGGCTACAGCCGATGCGGCCAAGAAAAACAGCGATGACGAAAGCGCCGCGATCAACACTCTCGCCAAGAATGACAAGTCCCTCACTGGCGAGCTAAAGGATATCGGCAGTCAGGTGGACAAAGTCACCAAGCAAATTTATAGCGGCGGCAAGAACCCTAAACTAGCCGAGGCTGAAGACTCTGCCGTCACGAAGAAAGAAAATGACATCAGCTGAAGAACAGAAAGAGTTAACGCTCATCGATCACCTCGTCGAGCTGAGGGATAGGATTCTTAGAAGTATAATCGCGATTATATTATTCTTCCTGATTCTGTTTTCTTTCTCCAACGACATCTATACCTATGTCGTTGACCCGCTAATCGAAGCCTTGCCAGAAGGCTCTACGATGATCGCGATCGACCCAACCTCGCCGTTCTTCGCTCCCTTTAAGCTCACGTTTTATGTTTCGTTTCTGCTGGCCGCACCCTATGTGCTCTATCAGCTGTGGTCGTTCATCGCGCCTGGTCTTTATAAGAACGAGAAGAGCGTCGCGATTCCACTCTTCATATCAAGCGTTTTGTTGTTCTACGGCGGTATCGCCTTCGCGCGCTACATCCTCTTCCCGTTCGCGTTCGCATTCTTCATATCTGTCGCTCCAGAAGGCATCTCGGTATCACCCGATATCAATAGCGTGCTTAGCTTCGCGCTAACGATATTCCTCGCCTTCGGTATCGCCTTCGAAGTTCCGATAGCCGTGTTCATATTGATCTGGGCTGGCATCGCCGAACCGGACTCGCTCACTGAGAAGCGACCCTATGTGATCGTCGGTTGTTTTATAGTGGGCATGTTACTGACACCATCCGATCCCTTCACGCAATCGATGCTGGCGATACCCATGTGGTTGCTGTTTGAGGTGGGTATTGTAGCCGGACGCATGGTTAAGAAGCGTCAGGTTGAAGACGAAAACGATTCCGCTGACTAGAGTCGAGCTTATACCCGAAGTATGAAAGTTACCGGGCCATCGTTTTGCAGGCTCACTTGCATATCCGCGCCGAAGATTCCCGACTGCACAAATTCATGCTGATCCTGAGCAGCCGCTACCAGCTTGTCGTAGATCGCCTCGGCCTCGGCAGGAGGTTTCGCTGTTGAGAATCCCGGGCGAAGGCCCTTCTCCGTCTCTGCAGCAAGAGTAAATTGCGAGACTACGAGTAGATCGCCACCGATATCTTTAAGGTCTAGGTTCATCTTGCCGTCTGCATCGGCGAAAACTCGATAGGCAAGAATCTTGTCGAGCAACTTCTGCGCTAGCTTGTCGTCATCTTCTTTCTCTATTCCAATAAGCGCGAGTAGGCCCTGGCCGACGTCGGCGTGCAGTGCGTTGTCAATATGGACTTGTGCCCAGTTGACGCGCTGAATAAGTGCAATCACATGACCCCCTTATGAACTAACAGAAGGCCGGGCTAGGCTTTCTCCGAGCACTTCAGAGGCAGCTTAGGCTTCGAGCTTCTTGGCGATATCTTGAGTTGCACGTATAAGTGCATCTACGGTACCCGGCTCAGATGCAGAGTGGCCCGATTCGCGGACTATATGCAGCTCCGCTTCCGGCCACTGCTTATAGAGTGCTAGAGCGTTGTCGAGGGGGCAGACCATATCATAGCGGCCGTGGACAATTCGACCGGGGATGTCACGAATAAGATGCATATTTTCCAAAATGTGATTCTCGTCAATAAACCCTCTATTCATAAAATAGTGAATCTCCAGGCGAGCTAGGGCGAGCGCATTGTGAGGCTTCGTAAAACTCGCCAGTGCCTCTGGACTGGGCCGCAACTTGGAACAGTTTCCTTCCCAGGCCGACCAGTGTTTCGCCGCCGACATACGGGCGAGTTCATCGTCGCCAGTGAGCCTTTCATAATAGGCCTTCATTAGATCGCCACGCTCAGAATCTGGAATGTGATTCTCGAACACTTCCCAGCTATCGGGGAAAACTCTCCTGGCACCATCTTTATACAGCCAATCGAAATCGCATTGCCGGCATAGAAATATGCCGCGCAGAATAAGCGCTAGCACCCTCGCGGGAAAGGCCTGTGCATACAGCAGGCTCAGGGTAGAACCCCAGGAACCACCAAACAGCACCCAGCGCTCAACATTGAGAAACTCGCGAATAGCTTCGATGTCGGCGATCAGGTCTTGGGTCGTATTGTTGGCAAGCTCACCGTGCGGAGTGGACCGTCCGCAGCCCCGCTGGTCGAACGTAATGATGCGATAGACGGCAGGATCGTAGAAGCGGCGCGAGCTCGCATCACAGGCTCCACCGGGACCACCGTGCACAAACAGTATGGGAATGCCGGCTACATCGCCGGCCTCATCGACATACAGCTCATGCCCGCCGGTGACTTTAAGCTGGTGACGCTTATAGGGTTTTAGTTCGGGGTAGAGAATCTGCATAGCGTTGGCCTAAGTCCGTCTGCGAGGGTCGTCACGCCCCTGCTCGGAGCGCTGCCCTATG
>CAYGRR010000022.1:0-12690 GCA_964352295.1 uncultured Pseudohongiella sp.
CCGCATCCCTGGGAGTTCAAGCGCGTCTGGCATCTCGAACCCTGCCATAGCGATCCCGATGTGGTGTATGCGGGCGTGGAAGACGCTGCCCTGTTTCGCAGCAGCGATGGCGGAGAGAACTGGTCCGAGCTCGCGGGCCTAAGAGGCCACAGCACCGGCATGGACTGGCAACCAGGCGCGGGCGGCATGTGCCTGCATACGATTCTCTTGGATAAAAATTTCCCAGAGCGCATCTACGTCGCTATCTCGGCGGCCGGCGCTTTTCGCAGCGACGATGGCGGCCAGTCTTGGCGAACGATAACGAGCGGACTCGTATCGGATTATATACCCGACCCTACGGCGGAGATCGGTCACTGCGTGCACAGGCTAGGCATGCACCCGTCCAATCCGGATGTTCTGTTTATGCAGAAGCATTGGGACGTGATGCGCAGCGACGATCGCGGAGAGAATTGGCATGAGGTCAGCGGCAACCTGCCTAGTGACTTCGGGTTTCCAATTGCCGTTCATGCTCACGAGCCAAGCACAATCTACGTCATCCCCATAAAGAGCGACTCGGAGCACTACCCGCCCGAAGGCAAACTGCGAGTGTATCGTAGTCGCGGCGGCGGCAACGAATGGGAGGCGCTTACGAACGGGCTTCCACAAGAAAACTGTTATGTGAACGTGTTACGCGATGCGATGGCTATCGATACGCTGGAGGAATGCGGCATCTACTTCGGCACCACTGGAGGACAGGTCTACTGCTCGCCCGATGGCGGCGACAACTGGCTTACCGTGGCTGCCAACTTGCCAGCGGTTCTGTCGGTTGAGGTGCAAACTCTTGAGTAGATCACTGACGAGAGCTAGCCAATGATTCGAGTGCTACTCCCCTTCCATCTGCGCACGCTCGCCGGCTGCGAGGCCGAAGTTGAGGTAGAGGTGGCGTCACCACAGAGCGCCTTCAATCTTATAGAGGCGCTTGAAAGGAAGTACCCGAGCCTGTGCGGAGCGATACTGGAACACGAATCCCGGAAGCGCCGGCCGAAGATTCGCTTCTTCGCCTGCAAGGAAGACGTCTCTCATGCCGCCATGCACGAGCAGTTGCCTGCGGATATCATCAGCGGCAAAGAGGCCTTCATGATTGTCGGAGCCATTTCGGGCGGCTAGTTGGCCGGAGTACTCACCGGCTTGCCGATCGTCTTTATGATGTGCACTAGAAATTTCGCCGTCTCTGTGTCGCTCGCGTTCTGTGAGACCGTGTGAATGTCATTCGGATTTTCATAGAAAGTTTCGCCCGGTGACAAGGTGACTACCTCGCCCCCAGCTACCTGCATATTGATCTTCCCTTCCAGCACATAGACGAATACATGGCCGTTATGACGATGCGGCTGCGACTCCTGACCAGGTGCCAGGTCGATCTCTAGCACGAGAATCTCCGGATTCTCCGGCATCGCCGGTAGCGGAAAATTCATCAAGGGGCCGTCTGCCGCCATTGCAAGTGTCGTAGTGACCAGTGCTGCGCTAACTGCTATCCAACGAATAACCTGTTTCATAACTCACCTCTGACTGTTTTATATTTATCTCGCGGCTAGTGACAGAACGAATCTTCTGGAGCGGCCCGCTTCTTAATCCGCCGCTGGCTTCCCGACCTACTCAATAGCCTTCAAGACCTCACGTGTCAGGTCCCACTGACTGAATCCCTGCCGACCATAATCTAGGCCGCGTCGCACGATGACCACATTGTGTGAGGGAACGACGACGGTGTATTGACCGCGATTACCATTGGTAGAGTAGGCATCGCTGGGCACGTCGCTGCGCCCTTCGGGAACGAGCCACCACTGCGCTCCGTACATGCCGCCTCTACCGACAGTCGCTGGGGCGGGCGTGCTGGAGAATTCTATCCACTGTTCCGATATCAGGCGTTCGCCATCCCACACGCCACCCTGCAGGTAGAGCATGCCGAAACGTGCCAGGTCGCGCGCATTCGTGTAAACCTGGCTGCTGAGGATAAAGTCGCCGAAGCGGTCCGTGCTCACCAGCGTGTTACGCATGCCGATGCGATCGAAAAGCGCCTTGCGCGGAAACTCGGCGTAGGCCTTCTCGCCGCCTAATGCCTGCTTCATCGCATACACACCCAACAGGGTGTCGTAGTTTTCATAGTCCCAGTAAGTGCCGGGCTCGCGAATCAACGCGCGACTGCGCGCACCCTCGACCGAGCTCGCCCCCGCCCAGTAAGAAAGGCCCGATCCGGTCGCGTACTCCATGCCGCGGTTATCGATGGTTTCCAGGCCGCTAGACATGTTCAGCACGTGGCGCAGCGTTATCTCGTTTCTCGGGTCGGTCTCTGGCGAGCGGTTCTCGGGATACCATCCGAAGCCTAGAGGCTCATCGAGCGCCAGGCGCCCATCGTCTACCAACATGCCGATCAGGGTGCCGGCGATGCTCTTCGCCGTCGACCAGGTCCGGGTCCGCGTGGACATCTCGATGCCTGGGGCATAGCGCTCTAGAATGATCTCGCCGTCGTGCACGACGATGAGACTCAGGGTGTCTTGCTCCGGTGTGTCGCGGTCAAACGCCCAGTCACCCGCCGCCCGCAGCGCAGCGAAATCGACATTGCCGTGAGCACCAGTGTTCTGGATCAGGTCGCCATTCGGCCAGGGTATCTGCGCCGGGTCGCCAGCAGGGTAAGGCAGGGTTAACTCAGGAAGTGCGGCGATGTCCGCCAGCGTCTGATCCGGGGGCAGTATCACGCAGCCTATGCCTTCACGAAATACGGCGCGCATGGTGGGCACGGCACCCGCTGCGCCGACCTCTACAGCCTTGAGGTCCCACTCCACTGTGTAGTCACCCCCCTCGGGAGTACCTATCGGGTTTCTCAAAAAGGCGAGCTCCTGAGCGAACACCTGCTCTAGCGTGCGATTGCCGGTAAACAGGCCATTGCACATGAATACGGCCTGCTGCCCTCTGGCGATCATCGCTCGCTGTGGCGCCCAGTAGTCGTAGCTGTCCTGTTGTTGGGCGTAACTTGGCAGTGAGAGGAGCAGGCTGAGAATGGTAGATAGAAACGCTGTAACTTTCATAGGAGGGCCTCCGGTTTGGAGACTGTAGAATAGGAGCTATTCCCATGCATGTCCAAGCGAATCGAGCTCCGTGCCACTGACTCGGCGAACGATTAGCATAGAATTCGGGCAGCTATGGGGCAGATTCTATCGCCAGAATCCGCTTTGGCCCGCGAATTCCTGACTATCCAACAGCGACAGCTGCTCGAGCGAAACTCTGCAGCACGCTCCACCCCAGCGCTTAGTGACAATCATTGGGAAACCCGATAGCCCTGCTGTTGAGCTGCGCTATCGAATCCTACATTGGACGCGATGCTAGCGATCGAAGTCGCTCGCGTCGTGCCGTTCCGCCAGTTGGTACTCCTGGGGCCCCCAGGTACGATTCACACGACGACCGCGCTGCACGGCTGGCCGCTGCTCTATCTCTGTCGCCCAGCGTATAACGTGCTTGTAGGATGCGACGTCTAGAAACTCAGCGGCGTCATAGAGATTGTGCAATACGGCTGCGCCGTACCAGGGATAGCTGGCCATGTCAGAAATGTTATATTCATCGCCGTTGAGGAAGCGGCGCTCTGCTAGATTCTTGTCCAGAAGATCCAATTGTCGCTTAACCTCCATAGCGAAGCGATCTATCGGGTACTGCCACTTCTCAGGAGCATAGGCATAAAAATGTCCGAAGCCGCCGCCTAGGTAGGGGCCCGCACCCATCTGCCACATCAACCAGGAGAGGCATTCGGCGCGCTCGCTAGGCTGAACAGGAAGGAACGCGCCAAACTTCTCAGCTAGATAGATGAGTATAGAGCCTGATTCAAATACACGCGTTGGTGGGCTAGTACTGCGATCCAATAGTGCGGGTATCTTCGAGTTGGGATTGATTGCCACGAAGTCGCTGCCAAACTGCTGGCCCTCACTAATGCGAATTAGGTGCGCGTCGTACTCAGCCCCCTCATGACCGAGAGCGAGCAGCTCCTCCAGCATGATAGTCACCTTCACCCCATTCGGCGTGGCCAGCGAATACAGCTGCAGCGGATGCTTACCTACCGGCAACTCCCGTTGCTCCTGCGCTCCCGCTGTGGGCTTGTTAATTGTTGCGAATCGACCGCCGCTCTCGGCATCCCAAGACCAGACCTTCGGTGGTGTATATTCCGACATTCACTCCTTCCCTCTTATTTCAGCGACTGCATGAAGCTTTATAAACTTTGTGCAATATACAGCAGTCTGCGCTGATTTCACGCCGCCAGCTTCAATGCCGCAGATAGCTGTATTGAGTATCCATGGGTTTCTGCTACCTTTAACCCCTCAAACCAATCCTAACCGAAAAAATCGAAGCGATGATAGATAGAGAAATTGATATTCGAACAACCGATGGCGAGATGAATACTTTTATCACGCACCCGGAAGAGGAAGGCCCGCACCCGACCATCCTGCTGCTGATGGATGCGCCGGGTAAGCGCGAAGAGCTGCACGACATGGCCAGGCGCCTGGGTACCGCGGGCTACTACGTCATGCTACCGAATCTCTACTATCGCCGGGTTAGAGAATTCAAGATTCAAGAGTCTGGCCGCGAAGTCATGCACGAGCACATGGCCTCACTAAGCAATGCCATGGTCTGTGAGGACGTGCGCTCACTCATCGACGTTGCGGATAAGGACGATGCTGCCAGAGCGGGCAAGATAGGCTGTGTGGGCTATTGCATGAGCGGCCCCTTCGCATTCGCCGCCGCCGCGAAGTTTCCCGACAGAGTTGCGGCCAGTGCCTCGTTTCACGGTGTGTATCTCTACTCGGACAAGGAAGACTCTCCTCATCTGGATGCCAACAAAGTAAAGGGCGAAATGTATTTTGGCTGCGCCGAGACAGATGAGTATGCGCCGAAGGAGATGATCGACAATCTGGAGAACTACCTTGCTGGCAGCTCTATCAACTCGCGCATCGAATGGTATCCGGGCACGGAACACGGCTTTGTGTTTCCGAAGCGCGGGGACAAGTATCACAAGCAGGCGGCGGAGCGACACTGGGAGAGGTTGTTTGCACTCTATCGCCGCTGCCTCTAGCCAATAGTCGGAAACGAAAAACGGAGGCAGCTACTAAGCCTGTCTCCGTCTTCGATAATACAAATACTAGATGTTAGGCGAGAACCTTGCGGAACACCTCGACTGCCACCTGCATCTCTTCTCTGCTGCCCATCGAGATACGGCAGTGCGTGTTCTCGAATGGAGGGAAATCGCGACCCACCAGGATCTTGTGCTCCAGACAGGCTGCACGAAACTCGCTCGCCGGACGACGCAGGTTCACGAAGATGTGATTCGTGTGTGAGTTTGCTACCTCGAAACCCATGTCGTTGAAGGCGGCGACCACGAAGGCGCGGATCTCCGTATTTTCCTGCCGTTCCCACTCGATGTGTTCCTTGTCTTGGAACGCTGTTATCGCGGCGATGGCACTTAACATATTCAAGTCGCCCAGGCCCCATGCACTCTCAACCGCGTCGAGAGTCTGTTTCTGACCTAGCGCATAGCCAACGCGTAGTCCTGCCATGCCATGGGCCTTGGAGAAGGAGCGCGTGATGAACACGTTCTCATACTCCGCCACCAGCGGAAGGGCTGTCTGCATCGCATCATCGGCGGCATAGTTTATATAGGCCTCATCGATAAGCATCTTCGTGTCCGGAGATTCACGCTGCACACGTCGAATGAAGGATTCGACCGCCTCTTGTGGATGCACCGTGCCGGTAGGATTATTCGGATTGCAGAAGTACACGAGCCCGGCGCCGACTGCGGCCTCCGCCATGCCATCGAGATTGATGCCCATGGTGTTGCTGTCGACTGGGACGCTTCTAATCTCTACGCCCATCTGCCGCGCAGTCTGCTCTGCAGTTGCATAGGTCGGGCCGGTAGTCGCCAACGGCTTGCCATCTGCCAGGAAGGCTAGAGATGCAGCCCTAAGCAAGGGCCCGGAGCCTGTAGCCAGGATTACATTGTCTCTGGTAACGCCGTAGCCATCGGCAAGAACGTCCCGCAACTCGTTCACATGATCTGGTGCGTAGCCTCTGCCGACTCGCTTCGTCACATGGGCGCGTATCGCCTCGAGAGTCTTGGGGCCGGGACCACGCGCGCTCTCGTTCTGGTTAAGCTGCATGATGCCGCCGTCGTAGACAACTTCATCATCGTAGCTGGAAGCGGCGTTCGCGTATTTGCTCGTTAGACCTGCGCTCGAAAGAAGCCCGGCCGCACTGCCTATGCCAAGGGTTCCTACGAAACCGCGACGTGTCATTTTCATGATCGAATCTCCTCTTTGTGGGAATACGGTATAGTTCGAAGTTTGTTGTTGAATCTGTTCTTTTGGCTCCTGCATTAGCTACAAAAGCCAGCGCCAAAAAAAGGGGTTGAAATCAGATTCCAACCCCTCCCTGTTACATTCCTTAGACTTTGTTGACCGCCGACGCCATTGCGTCAAACGCTCCCTTCACCACGGAGCGTGCCGAGGCGATATTCATGCGCATATGCCCCGCGCCGCCATCGCCATAATCCGAACCGGGATTCAGATAGACGCCGGAGTTGTGCACCAGCCAATCCTGAAAATACCTCTCAGGCGTTTCTTTGCCGTGAGACTTATACATCTCATCGGCGCCGATCGATTTCATGGTCTTGCTGAAATCCAGGAATGTCATGAACGTGCCTTCGTTGCGGGTATAACCCACTGTTGGCATGTTCTGCTTAATATAGCTCTCAACCATGTCGTGAGTACCGTCGATGTAGGCCAGCGCCTGCGCGAACCAATCCGCCCCATCCTTGTAGGCTGCCTCGTTCGCGACCACGCCAAGCGTGCTCAGCTCGGCAAAGTGAAACTCATCGACTCTGGCCTTCAGTTTGGGATTCTTGGAATAGAAGTAAGCGTTCTTCATGCCAGCCAGATTGAACGTCTTGCTGATCGCATTGAAGGAGAGGCTGTTGTTCACCACCGCCTGATCGGGAAGGCTGGCGAACGGCGTGTACTTGTGACCGGGCCTGACGAAGTCGGAGTGAATCTCGTCGGAGAGCACGACGATGTTGTGCTCCAGACAGAGGCGGCCGATGCGCAGCAGCTCGTCTTCCTTCCAGACGTTGCCTGTTGGGTTCTGCGGGTTACAGACGATCATCGCACGCACATCTGGCGTCATCTTGGATTCCAGATCTTCCCAGTCGATCTCGTAGCGGCCGTTGACCTTAACCAGCGGGCTATCAACCGGAATCGTGCGCGCATTGCGGTTCATCGTGTAGAAGCCGGAGTAGGCAGGTGTATTAATCAGCACCTTACCGCCGGAGCCCACCAGGGAGCGCATCGCGGCTATCATGCCGGCGTACACGCCATCGGAGATTGTTATCGCTTCGTTCGGCAGGTCCACACCATGACGCTCGCCATTCCACTTAACCACCTGATCTCTTAGCGGCTCGGTAGTGCTCAGATAGCCCCAGCTGTGGTGCTCGTTTCGCTCGGCTATCGCCTCGGTAATACAGGGCGCACACTCGAAGTCCATGGACGCAACGCCCATGCCGTATTTGAATGTACCTTCAGGATAGCGTCTGGGCGGGGAGTCCCAGCGAGAGGTGTTGTGATTAACGCGGTTGTAGACTGTATCGAAATCGTATTTGCCGTTGGCCATCTTCGAGCTGCTGGCTGCGGAGGCTACGGTTGAGCCGGTAGCTATGCCGCCGGTGGCCCCAGCGAATGCCGTGAGGCTGGCGTTCTTGATGAATGTTCTTCTATTTATACCCGTGGCTTTGGTCATTTCTTTTCCTCTTATTTTGAGACCTTTTTGACAGCATATAGGAACCAGAGCGAGTGTAAAGTGAATATAGGCCATGCAAAGACTGTTTTTGGCTGACTGTCTGGCCGTCTTGAGATAACCATACACTATGTGGGGCTTTCTACCTCCCGAATGCCCAATCAGCACCAGAATCAGGCAGTCATTGCGCAGCAATGTTTGCTACATTAGAGCCACTTGAATAGCTAGAAAGGGCTGATCATGATGGGTTTTGGCATCACTAAGACAATTCCCGCCTCGCGGGGCGATGAGGGTATCGACTCTCTCTTCGATGGCTCGATTTCAGAGTTTGAGTTTCATATGGCGGGCAAGCCATCCAAGTTGAAGGTGGGCGACTTTGTTTACACGATCTTCAACGACGAACTTCGCGGGCGCCTGCGCATCAAGGAATTAATAGGTGGCGCGGTGAACCCCAGCTCGGGGCGGCCCAGAACTCTAATCCTGGTCGAGTGTCCGGGCACTAGAATCTCGAAGCCTGTTGCTCGCAAGGGTCACCGAGGGACGCGTTATTTCGATGGGGCCGGCTGGAACTAGATAGCGCAATACCGATGAACAGTAGCGAGCTCGCCAGGCTCTGCACGAACTGAACAACAATGACCCCCTGAGAGCTTGCTGTGTTTGATACATCCTACCTACTTATAAGCCTGATATTCAGCTCCATTGGCATGGGCTACTCACTCTACGGCAAGAAGCAGAAGCACACGGTTGCCTTCTATTCGGGTCTGGCCTTGATCGTGTACCCCTATCTGATCTCCGACCCACTCTTGATGGTCGTCATTGGTATCGCGCTGATGTGTTTACCAAAATTTATTCGCTTATGAGGCTGTAGAAAATCTTTCTGACGGGCCGTTCAGACTTTTTTCAATTCTTCGTAGTTTCCACGTACCCAATCATCATAGAATACGCGCCTTCAATCGCAACACACGCCCTACTCAAAGCATCTCAGGATTGTAATGTCAGCAGCTGATTTACCCTCTCAACGCATCACCCAGAAAATTGCCACCGAACTCAATGTACAATCTCAGCAGGTAAATGCTGCCATCACTCTACTTGACGAAGGGTCCACGGTTCCCTTCATCTCTAGATACCGAAAGGAAGCAACAGGCGGACTCGACGATCTGCAACTGCGCGACCTGGAACTGCGCCTTCGCTACCTGCGCGAGATGGACGATCGTGTGGAGACGGTGATTGCCAGCATCAAGGAGCAGGAGAAGCTAACGCCCGAACTTGAGAAACTGATTCGCGCCGCCGAGACGAAGACTGAACTCGAAGATCTGTACCTTCCCTACAAACCCAAGCGCCGCACGAAGGCGATGATCGCCATCGAGGCTGGCATCGAACCGCTAGCGGACAAGATATACGCCGACCCTAACTGTGATCCTGAGGTGCAGGCTGCCGAATTTATAGGCGAGGGATTCGAAGATACGAAAGCAGTGCTGGATGGCGCGCGTGACATCCTGATGGAGCGCTTTAGCGAAGATGCCGCACTGATGGGCAAACTGCGCAGCCATCTCTGGAACAATGGCGAGTTGCGCGCTAGTGTCGTAGAGAAGAACAAGGCGGACGCCGCCAAGTTTACAGACTACTTCGACTACAGCGAGCGCCTGAATAAAATTCCCTCCCATCGTGCACTCGCGGTTTTCCGTGGCCGCAAGGAAGGCTTCCTCTCTGTTGAGATAGGTAGTGCAGGCATAGAGTCCGGTGCTACAGATCCCTGCGAGGGTATGGTCGCCCATCACTTCGGCATCGAGAACAAGAACAGGCCAGCAGACAAATGGCTGAGCGAGGTCGTTACCTGGACCTGGCGCATCAAACTCATCTATCGCCTGGAGACCGATCTGCTCGGGCAGCTGCGAGAGCAGTCGGACGACGAGGCTATTCGTGTGTTCACCGAGAACATGAAGGCTATTCTGCTGGCGCCGCCTGCCGGCAACAAGGTCACTCTGGGTCTGGACCCGGGGCTGCGCACCGGCGTGAAGGTTTGTGTTGTCGATCGCACCGGCAAGTTCCTCGAGGACACGGCGATCTATCCGCATCAGCCGAGAAACCAATGGGACGAGTCTATCTCCGTGTTGGCCAAGTTGGCGAAGAAACACGATGTCGAGTTGATCGCCATCGGCAATGGCACCGCCTCTCGCGAGACCGACAAGCTGGCGGGCGATCTTATTAAGCAGCACAAGGAGTTGAAGCTCGACAAGGCCATGGTGAATGAGGCTGGCGCGTCGGTGTACTCCGCCTCCGATATCGCTCGAGAAGAATTTCCCGATCTCGATGTCACCGTGCGCGGCGCTATCTCAATAGCGCGACGCCTGCAGGACCCGCTCGCGGAACTCGTTAAGCTGGATCCCAAGTCTATCGGCGTGGGTCAGTATCAACACGATGTGAGTCAGTTCAAACTAGGCCAAAGCCTGAATGCCGTGGTGGAAGACTGCGTGAATGCGGTGGGCGTCGATGTGAACATGGCCTCGGCCGCACTGCTTAAACAAGTCTCCGGTCTGTCCGCTTCTATCGCGACAAATATCGTTGCCTACCGCAATCAGCACGGTGAATTCAGGAACCGCAGCGATCTAAAAGCAGTGCCGCGCTTCGGCGAGAAGAGCTTCGAACAGGCCGCCGGCTTCCTGCGCATCGTCAATGGCGACAATCCCCTGGATGCGTCCGCGGTTCATCCGGAATCCTATAGCGTCGTAGAAAAGATCGGCGCCGCGAGCAAGAAGAAGGTGATCGACATGATCGGTGACCGCGGCTTCCTGACCACGCTGAATCCCGCCGATTTTACCGACGAGAAATTTGGCCTGCCCACCGTGACCGACATACTCGCCGAACTTGAGAAGCCGGGGCGGGACCCCAGACCCGAATTTAAGACTGCCGAGTTTAAAGATGGCATCGAATCCCTGAAGGATCTGAAGGCCGGTATGCGTCTCGAGGGCGTGATCACGAACGTGACTAACTTCGGCGCGTTCGTAGACATCGGCGTGCATCAGGATGGCCTCGTGCACATCTCTGCGCTGTCGGACAGCTTCGTGAAGGATCCACACACTGTCGTGAAGACAGGCGACGTGGTCAAAGTAAAAGTCATGGAGGTGGATATGGCGCGCAAGCGTATCGGCCTGACGATGCGACTCGATGACGAGCTGCAAGCGAAGCCAGACAAAGACAAGGCTGCGGCGAGTCGCAAGCCTGCGCAGAAAAGCGCGCCACGCTCAGCTCGTCCTGCCGCCGCTCCTGCCGTCGGCACCTTTGGTGCGCTACTGCAAGACGCCGCCAAGAACCGGAAATAGTGCTCAGCTCTATTCGGGGCGATTCATCGTGAACATCGAGTCGCCATCGACACGCGTATAGTCGTTGTAGCCCAGGCGGCCGATGACTAACATCTTCGCCACATCGATCAGCCCCTCGTCGGTGATGAACGCATCATCGATGTGTATGCCGATCACCTCGCCGAAGATTACGCGGTAGGCATCCGCGGCAGTCCATCCAGGAATATCCACGCTCTTCAGATAGCGGCATTCGAGGTGCACCGGCGCCTCTTGTATCCTCGGCGCGGAGACTAGCCTTGATGGAATGGCGGTCAGCTTACTGAGACTGATCTCGTCGACGTCCGCGGGCACGGACTGCGACGACTTATTCATCTGCTCCCGCGTATCCCAGGTGGCGAGATTGCAGACAAACTCGCCGGTGGCCTCGATGTTTCTCACCGAGTCCTTCATGCCATCCGCGGCAGATCCCACGCCGCCCGAAAACATCACCGTGGGCGGGCTGTAACTCACCGCATTGAAGAAGCTATAGGGTGCGAGATTGTGAATGCCTTGCGCATCGCGCGAGCTAATCCATCCGATAGGGCGCGGGATGATTAGACTATTGAAGGGATTCTTCGGCAGGCCGTGATTCTTCTTCTTGGGTTCATAAAACATAGCGATTGATTTCTGCTGAGGGTTTGAAGAAAGAGTTGAGAATTAGCGGAGAACGAGATTGCTCTGCCGCCGCTAGGTTAAGCCAGCGACAGAGCGACTAACACGGGTGTCTAACGCTTGACGGCGATCGCCTGAATCTCGAAATTCGCATCGAACAAGAGACTGCCGGCACCGATGAAGGCACGCGCTGGAAACTCCTGTGTGAAGTAGGTGCGGTACACATCGTTAAAGACTTGATAGAGTGAGAGATCGGCGCAGAAGATCTGCACATAGGTCAGATCATCCATCGTCATGCCCGCATCTTCCAGCTGGCCCTTGATACCATCCAACACCAGACGCGCCTCGGCGGCAGGGTCGCTTGGTGGCTGACCATTCACTAGTCCCAGCGTGCCGGAGATATACAGCGTGTCGCCAGTCAATACGGCTCCACTGAACGGCGATACATTCGCCTGCGAGGCGTGATTAGGATTGATGTAGGTGCGTTCCTGCGCGCACGCCGTCATGGATGTCAATGCGCTAAGTGCCAGCACGGCCGGAAGCAGTTTCTTCAGATTCAACATGTCACTCTTTCTCCTGTGGAAAATTCTTGCCAGAGCATGACCGACAATTCGCAGCGGCGCAAGTTTCAGCAATGCCGGCGTGCAGAGCTGAAATCAATCTGGGCTCGCTGGCGCTGCGAGGATAAATAGGTCCCGCTTTCGCTCAGGGACTGTTATATTGTAGGCCGCTTTCGTATAGACAAGCATCGCATCACTACTCCCAAGCATTACATTCACTAGATTCAACTACAGAGGTTTTTCATGTCCGTCAATTCCACCTATCTACAAATGTTCTCCACCGTCACGGAAGCAGGCGAACTTCGTCTCGAGTTAAAAGAACAGAAAACTCCGACTCCCACTGCCGACCAGGTGCTGGTTAGAATTGAGGCAACGCCAATCAA
>CAYGRR010000022.1:12790-16762 GCA_964352295.1 uncultured Pseudohongiella sp.
ACCGGCGCGACACTCGCCTTCGATGCAACCGGCGGCGGCATGCTCGCCTCGAACATCCTCACCTGCATGGAGAGTGCGGCCGCGCGAACCCCTGGCGCCTATAGCATCTACGGCTCCATCAAGCACAAGCAAGTGTATCTGTACGGCGGCCTGGACACCTCAGCCACCACACTAAACAGAGGCTACGGCATGGCCTGGGGCGTCGGTGGCTGGTTGCTGCCTAACTTCCTTGCCAAGGCGGGAATGGAAGTCGCTGGCCGCCTGCGTATGCGCGTGGCGAAAGAGTTAACGACCAGCTTCGCGAGTCACTACACGAACGAAATCTCTCTGAGCGAGGCCTTAGCGGTAGACACGATGCAGCAGTATTATGCGAAGCATACTGGCGAGAAATTTTTGATCTGCCCACAGAAGTAATTTGCTAGCAGTAGATGGCTAGAAAAAAGGGGAACAAGCTATTTGTTCCCCTTTTTTCTGTCAGATGGAATGACTCTTTTCGCTAAGGTTCCAGACCAAGCTGCTCAAGCCGACGCGCCCCGCCTAATATTCCCGTCATGCCATAATTACCCTCGTGACAGGCATACTCGTAGATGTTCTCGTCGATCCTGGACAACGCATATTCGCCGGAGAACGGCGTGGTGAAAACGGTTGGGTCCTCCACCGTAAAACCATAGATCATTTTGTTGTTCGAATCTCGGCGAAAGGTTTCGATGACCGTGAGGTTTTCGGTAGGCACACCGTAGAGCGTTTGCCAGTTATTGAAGTGCTTCGTCTCAACCACCAGCGTGTCCCCCTCCCAGCGTCCGATGGAACTGCCCATCCATCTTCGCTGTGCCGCCGCCGCTGGATTGTGTTCGTCGGCAATCTTCACGATGCGTGTGTCGTGGGCCATCTCGGTCGTGATGCTGATGTAGCCCGGCGACTGATTGAACGTGAGCAGAGAGTTGTAGATACTCGGCCGCATTACCGGGCTGCCAAAGTTGCCGTTTAGCAGACAGCGCTCACCGAGGCCGCGTCCCTCTGGGCCGTCGCTGTTCCTGCCGCGATCGCCCCGCGCCGCCATGCGCTCATTGAACCCAGCCACGCGTTCGGGCATGCGCCCATCGGCGGGGTCGGTAATTGCGGAGGTTCGAAACTCGCCGTCGATGGTCGGGATGAACTGCGCGTCTTCACGCCAGAACAGGTCGTAGTTACCGAGCGAAGGCAGCGCCTCCCCAACCTTGGGTGGCTCACGATCGGGACTCAGGGGCTCGTTCGCCTCGTCGAATTTCTCCTGTACCGCACCCTCCAGCGCAAGAGCCTCAGCCTCGGAATAGGCGCGCTTCTCGCCCAGCTCGACCGGCCGCTCGAAGGGCATTATCGTCGCGTGCTTCCACACGCCGTGGAAATTCGGTACGCCCCACTCTGTCTTGGGCACCGTGTATTCTTGCGCCGTTACGGTGATACTGCAAAGGCTAACTAGTAGGAGGGCTAGAGTTATTCTCATTTTAATTCTCCATGGGGTGGGGCCGATTAGCTGAACAATTGGAATACTGGGAATTAGGCAAAATATACAGGAATTTTTGCGGATACTCTCTCGATTCTCGAGCCTCACCTTTGTCCATTGCATCTAGCAAGTCAAGAGTTCGAAGAAGCTGAACTAGCCCCAACGAATCATTAGGTCTAGGTTATTGATTATCATTCTTACCGAATCCGAATCTGCCACCAGCCCCGGCAATATGTTGAGGAACTTTTCATTCTTTAGTTCTTTCGCCTGCCGTGAAAAATATTTCTTCAACTCCTCATTACTTTCAAACAGCTCTCTCATCATGTCTGTTCGATTTTCCAGAACGAATACGATATCTTCTATGTCTCTGCTGCCTAGATAGTCTCCCTTGCCCCGCCCCGCGAATGCTTCTAATTTAGTCGCCAAGAAATGCGCCGGTGATACGACGCGTATCTCAGTACCGGAAGGCAGCGTTTCAATATTGGCATTCTCTATCGCATCCGCGTACCAGCGATTCGAGAACCCTAGTATTTTTTCTGAGTCGGGCATGACGTCCAAAGATATAGAGGAGCCGGCACTTTCTAGTTTCCATCGGCATATTATCTTGCTGCCAATATCTTCTTTAAAGCCTTTCTCCCTCAGCCTCGCACTCAGTTTCTGATATTCCACATAAGTTGCAACGTCTACAATAATGTCCACATCTTCTGTTTGACGAACCCCACCGAATGCCGCCTCATCGACCAGAAGAATCGTAGTAGAGCCACCCACGAAAGTTACCTCGGCCAATAGCTCTCCCAGAGACTTCGCTACCAGTTCCAGCTGCTGCAAATTGTGCTTGTACCTTGCCAGTTTCATCTATTCACTTTTTAGCAATACTGACAATTCGTCTCTAGCTATCGCTAGCTCGCGCGGCCGCCCGCCTCTTATTGCCTCAACCAAAGCGAACGCTTGGTAGAGCAGTTCGTCGTTACTGGCGGCGAAGGGCACCGAATCGTGTATTGGCTTGATCATAGAACCCTCCACTTTCCCGCCTGCGGCTCCCCAAACGATAGGGGGCTCTGGCGGCACTATATCGGATCTCACCCGAGGGCAACTCCATGAAGTAGGCATTCCCCTGCCATAACCAATGCTCTCCATAGGATAGGCATATCTGACCCCATAGGATAACCACTCTAACAGCGCCCCCTTCTCCGCGATAAACTCACTCTCCCTCTCAACCACTAGGTGGGCCGCAATTAGCCTCCTGGAGCTTTTACTTATTTCCCCAATACTTACTTTTATCGATTCTGCTAACTCTCGAACACTTAAGCGCCTGTTCTGAGCCTGCATAGACCAATATTTCAGTGCCAGCAGTGAGTCTTGCGGTTTTAATGCCATTGCGATGTCCTACATTACCGTGGTGTTTCTTGTTTCGAAACAGGAAACACTTTAGTTTACTTATTTCATTCTTGTCAAGCCCAGCTACCTCCAACTCGGGGACTTAAGATGGTCACACTAGATGGGCCGCATAGGGAGTTGCATCGTGTGCAGTGGATTACAGTGCAGGGTGGCGCCAGCGTTGATATCGCCAAAACTAGGGAGTTTTGCGGAAGGAGTAGAACGGATCGATACAGCCTTGCTAATTCTCGAATCGAACCCTACCGTTGATAGAGCATGCTGATCGAGAATAGGAATTGTCGAAACAGCACTCCCCACAGCTGAGAACGTTCTTCAGAACGTTCTATAACACAATGCGCTAGAGTGCTTGATCCGCCCTGAACTAAAAGACACTGAACAAACTTCGTGCGTATTCTGATTAATTTCTAATCTATATACTCCCCATAAGCCTGCAGCAACCACCCCTCGGTATTCTCATCCGCAGGCGCATAGCCAGCCGCCGGCTCGCTCGCCAGCATCTCTGCTACCGACATGCCCTCGACCTTCGCGCGCACCAGGCGGCCGCGGATAACGACTAGCATATTACGAAACTCTAACAGATCATCTCTGGTGGCCAGTTGACCATGGCCCGGGATGATGATCGTGTTGTCGTTGATCAGGCTGGCGATGTTCGACAGCGCCTCGATCATGCCGTCCGCGGTGCCGCCGTTGTCTCTGTCGATGAAGGGCAGGCCGTAGCGCACATACATGTCACCGGTGTGGATCACGTTGGCCTCGCGAAAGAATATCTGTGCGTCGCCGTCGGTGTGTCCGTTGCCGGTGTTGACGATGTCTACCGCGTTGCCGTTGAAGTAGAAGCGCATCTGGTCCTCGAAGGTAATCTTAGGAAGGCCAACATCCTCATAGGCTTCCTGCACGCGTCCGCTACCGGAGAGTACCTGCGTGCTCTCCATACGCTTGCGCGCATTGTCCTGCGCGACGATGTAGGCGCCTGCCCTGCCGAAGTTGATATTGCCGTCGGTGTGATCGTAGTGAAAATGCGAATTCATAACGAAAGTTACCGGCTTGTCGGTCAGCTCGGCGATAGCCGCCTGAATCTTCATCGTTAGTGG
>CAYGRR010000022.1:16862-39610 GCA_964352295.1 uncultured Pseudohongiella sp.
CAATCTCGACCTGTTTCTCACCTAAGCGGTAAAGCATTTACATCTCCAGTTAGTACTCATTCCTCTAGCTCAAAGGTATAGCCTATGCAGGACGCAATATCATCCGGCTCCAGGGCCTCATAGAATTTATTGGCGACGACATTCCTCGTCTCCGCTCCCAGCCACAGCTCTTCGCATTCATTGCGCTTAGCGAATTCGACGAGCGCGTTCATCAACGCCCTGCCCGCACCCTTTTGCCTATGCTTACAGCAGACATCGACTTCATCCACGTAGAGCCACTTAATTTTCTGATAGGGTTTGATCTCTATGCGCGCGGAAGCCATGCCGAGTAACTCATGCTCTCCATCGTCTTTGCTATGGCAGGTGATGAATACGGTGTCGGGAGTATCGAGATAGGCGGCCAGGGCTTCGACCGTGTAGTCGTCGAGGTCGTTCTCGTCATCCCATTCGCCGCTATTGATCTGGCTAACCAGGCGAGCCAGGTCGTCACCACTCTTCACGATGTTAAGTTCGAATCCCATTAACTATTTCTCTCTGGGTTACGTGGCAGTAGAGCTTGTATCAACGGCGGTCCAGGCGAATAAAATAGCGCGGCGGAAAACCCGTACGAAAGCGAAAGTTGAATCCGAAGTTGTAGACCTCGCCGATGCGCTCTTCCTCGGCGCCCTCTAGCGGCACCGCCAGGTAGGGCTCGAAGCTGTCGTCGCCGGGCATCTTCACCTCGACATTCGGATTGTCCAATGCCTGGTTGTACCAAGCGCGCGGCCAGTGATTGGCGGCGATGTAGTTGCCGCCGTCGATCTGTTCCAGACGCAATACTCTCTCGTGCCGTTCGCCGTCATCATTGAACGTTGCTATGACTAATGAGGTACTACCCTGTGGCTGGTTCATGCCAAGCTGCACTTCGAACCACACTATGGAAGCCACATAGACCAACAGCAATGCACCTAGCCCAATCAGTGACCACTTAACGATCTTATTGTTTTTCATGTTTACTCCCATAAACCGAAAAGAAGCACTCTTACTGTATTCACATTCCACTCCTATTGGCGCAGAATCAGACTAGCTCATAGAGACCTAAGCGGGTGTAACTCAGTTGGTAGAGTACTAGCTTCCCAAGCTAGTTGTCGCGTGTTTGACAAGCGCGAAGCGCGAAGCACGACCGAAGGTCGCCCGCAGGGTAAGGAATTTGGCTTAGCCAAATTTCGAATGTCCCTCGTCGCCCGCTCCAATTTAAAATGCATACCCCCTGCTAGGGTAGCCGAAACACATACAGCGTGTTGCCACCCGCGCGCTGGCGAATCTCCGGGGTGTGCCTTCTGTAGTTCACTCCCTCGCCTGCCGCGATCGCGATGTACTGCACGCCATCCACGCTATAGCTCACCGGGAACCCGCCGGCTGTTGAGTTGAGAACCTGCTCCCACAGAATGTCGCCATTATCTGCGTCGAAGGCTCGGAATCGTCTGGCGTCATCGGAAACAAAGACCAGCCCGCCGCCGGTTGTGAGTACCGAGCCGCCTATGCCAGCTCGTTGTCTGTGTGTCCAGCGCGTCTCGCCGGTCGCTACATCGATGGAGGTAAACTGTCCAACCTCGCCGTTATCTTCAGGCCCGATATCCGGCCTGCTTCTGGCGGAGGCGTGATGCAGACCCACGGTGGGTTCCACTGGCCTGAGTGCAAAGTCCATGCAGGTGTTATTAGTCGGCGTATAGAGCGAGTTCGTCTGTGGACTATAGCCAACTGAATTCCAGTTTATGCCGCCCTGAGTGGTAGGGCAGACGAGCTTCTGTTGTCCGATCTCGGTGATGTTTATTTCCGGGTTTGTTATTCCCTTGCGCGCCTCGACATCGACACCCACGATTACGTTCTGATAGTTAGTCTCGGTTGCCCAGAGGAAGTCGCCGGTAGCCGCATCGAGGGTCCACACTATGCCGGGCTTCCCGGGAATGCCTGTTATGACTTTTCTGCGCGCGCTAGAGGCGATGTTCGGGTTCATCCAAGACACGGCGTCCGCGTCTGGCGTTACCTCTGTCTCTACTATGAGTCGCTCGAAGGGATGGTCCTGATCCCAATTGCCGGCGGGAATGTGCTGGAAATACCACGTTATCTCTCCGGTTTCCGCATCGAGCGCAAGCGTAGAGTTGGTGTACAGGACATCCCCTCCCCGCGTGCCTCGTTGAATCTCTCCCCAGGGAATCGGCACGGCCACGCCGATGAAGATGAGATTGAGTTCGGGGTCGAAGCTGGCTGGCATCCAGGCCGAGCCACCGCGGCGCAACTCGTTCGGCACGTCGCCCCAGCTCTCCCCATTGGGCTCGCCTATCCTAGGCACCGTGTTCGTGCGCCAGAGCTCCTCGCCGGTGTCGGCATCGTGCGCGGTTATCCAGCAGCTGGTGTTGATGTAGTAGCAGCCCGACATGCCGGTGATGACCTTGCCGTTGAACACCTGTGGCCCGCCGGAGTAGTGCTGCCCGACGGTCCAGTCGCCGATCTGCTTCTCCCAGGTAACCTCGCCACTTGTCGCGTTCAGCGACACGATATAGGCGTCGCGTGTGGCAATTAGCAGCTGATCCTTGTACAGCGTGCCGTTACGGTTCGCGCAGGAAAGCGGCGCCACATGATCGACCGTAGGCCTTCTGTATTCCCACAGTGGCGTGCCGTCGGTAGCGTCCACGGCCTCGATGAAGTCGCAGGCCTGGGGCAGAAACATGATGCCGTCGTGCACCAGCGGCGTGGTCTCCTGCTTGCCCGGCTCCATGGTCCAGGACCAGGCCAGACGCAGGCTGTCTACGTTGTCTTTATTGATCTGATCCAGGGGGCTGTAGGCCCAGTGATTCGGGGTTCCGCGCCACATCAGCCAGTCGCTGGATGGCGGATTCGCCAGCTCCTCGAGGCTTACCGGTGTGTAGTTGTCGAGAAGTGCCTGTGCCTGCGACTGAGCCACGGCAGCTGAAGTGCCTAGCAGGAGCGCCGCCGTCAGTAGCTGTCGAGCAAGTGTTTTCCGGTGAGGTAGGAGGTTGAGCACTGGCATGGTGGTTTCCTTCTTATTGTTAGATACATCTTTTGCAAAACGCGTCTCGGGGCACATTTTGAGTCGAATTCAATTCCGTAGGACCCAGATTAACAAACTTCTACTGAAAATAGACCCATCGGCTGCTAATATCCGCCGATGGAATCAATAGCACAACCCAGGCAAGACGGCCTGAATCAGCTGGTCTCCCTACTGGATCAGGCACATCGATCTCTGGCCCAGCACTGGCTGGGCGATGACTTCGTGATCGAGCTGCTGCTGGCCAGTATTATCGCCAAGGGCCATGTGTTGGTGGTGGATGTACCTGGTGTTGGCAAAACCACACTGGCCAAGGGTCTGGCGCAGATACTCGGGCTGGACTTTAATCGCATACAGTTTACCAACGACATCCTGCCGGCAGATATATTGGGCGGCAGCATCTACAACGCGAGTGAAGCGAAGTTTACCTTCTCTCCCGGACCAATTTTCACCGACTTCCTACTCGCCGATGAGATCAATCGTGCGCCTACTCGAAGCCAGTCTGCGTTTCTGCAGGCTATGGAAGAAGGCTATGTGGCGGCGGACGGCGTGAACCAGCCGCTGTCGAGTCTGTTTACTGTCATCGCCACGCAGAACCCTATCGATTTCGATAGCACCAACCCCCTGCCCGAGGCACAGCTAGATAGATTCCTGACCTCGATCAGCCTAGGGTATCCGAATCTCGATGCGGAGCTGCATCTACTCGGCGACTACGGCGAGGCGGCGAAGCGCGACCCGGTGGCAATACTGGACAAGAATTCCGTCGCAGCACTGCGCGAGGCCTGCGAGGGAGTGCATCTGCATCCTGACCTGGCGCGCTACATAGTGACGCTCGCGAGAGCGACTCGGGAAGATCAGAACATAAAACTCGGCATCTCCCCGCGCGGCTCCATGCACCTCGCGACGGCCTGCAAGGGCTATGCCCTGGTTAAGGGCAGACAGCAGGTGATTGCCGAAGACATACAGCGGCTGATACCTGCAGTATGGAACCACCGCATTCTACCGCGTCATGGTCGTGACAATGACAGCACACAGGCCCATGAGTTGATGCAGAATATCGTTGCCCGCGTGCCGGTGCCCAGATAGGCAGTACATTTCGCGATTGAACCGTTCTAGCAATTCTGTAACTAGCCATGAGTGAATTAGCAGACCGACCCGTTCGAGTACCCGATGAGATCATCCTCCTTCACTGGTGGAGGATAATTCGCTGGTTTTCGAATCTGCGACTCGTGCCGCGCTGGTCCGAGCATCGCGCGAAAATCATCCTGCGCCTGTTTCGTCGGCTCTATTACGACGGCCTAACCCGCACCGGAAAAATCATTCTCATCTGTTCGCTGCTCATCTTCCTGTTTAGCTATAGAGCAAGTAGCGGCTTCCTGTTATTCACCAGTGCCTTCGGCGTAGGTCTATTGTTATGGAGTGCGCTGCTGGGGTACATCTGCAGGCCCAAGGTAACCGTGCAGCGCGAGAGCCCAACGAACGCGGTCGTCGGTCAGCCGCTTGTTTCCAAGATAAAGGTGACGAACGAGGGCCGCTTCGGCTTGTATAATTTCTCGTTGCGCGAGATGGTCGTACCCTACGGTCGCTGGCCCAAGGAGTGGGCCAGGCCGCATCAGCAAGTGTTACTACCCGGCCACAGCACGACCCTCTCGGTGCTGTGTGAGCCGCAGCGGCGCGGCGTGCTGGCCCTTTCCGGCCTCGCTGTGCAGAGTTATTTCCCGTTCTTCCTTAATCGCTTCACGGCGCGGGTAGGGGATTCTGCGGAGGTTCATGTACTGCCGGTAACGCTGAAGGTGGCGATCCCCTCACTTCGCAACATCGCGGATCAGGCAAGCAAGCGCTTAAGCCTCGGCAGCGAGAACACCCGCAAGGGTCCCTCTTTGGACTATGCCTACTCCCGGCCCTACCAGACCGGCGATTCGATGCGCCGCCTGGATCACCGCGCAAGCAGCCGCTACGGCGAACCCATGAGCAAGGTGTTCGAGGGCGTGGAACAGATACGGCGCGACAAGGTCTATTTAATCGTTGACCTGAGCCTCGCCGATTTCAAGGCCTGGCAGCGCAGGCCCCTGGATGAGGCCCCACTGGATGAGCGTCTCGCGCTAGCCGTGGAGGTCGGGCTCTCCGCACAGAACGAGGGCTTCAGTCTTGCCGCTATTGCAACGGGCGCCACCTGGCACACGCTCGATAACACACAGCAGTTCTTTGGGCATATCGCAACCTGCAAGCCGGAGCGGGGTTACTCGGAAGCACTAGCGACCCTGCCCGACTCGGTGCTCTTTGAGGAGGGAATTCATGTGCTCGTTCTTGGGCGCTGGAGCAAGAAGGCGGAGGAGTTGGTTGAACGCTGGCAGGGCGCCGGCATCTTGGTGCTCGTGTTTCTTATCGCCGAGTCGGCGGGCGATTCTGGCAGCCTGCCATCGGGAAATCATTTCGTAGAGATTCCCAGCTCGCTACAAACCGAGACGGCGGAAGGTTCGAAGCCGAAGATGAGCGAGAGAATAAAGTCGAAGATCGCAAAATCGAAAAAGGAAGCCGCCTGATGCGAATGGGGCAGATTTTCCTCGCCAGCTTCCTCGCACTCGAGTCACTCCATCTTGGCCTGTCGATGGAGCTAACAATCGTAATCTGGCTCGGCGTGGGCCTCAGTCTGCTCGGTGCAATGCAGCTCGTGCAGGTCGAGCGCCCAACATGGGGACTCTCCTTCGTACTGATAGCGACAGGCGGATTTCTCGGCAGTCAGGTATTAGAGGACTGGGCCATCGAGGGTTCCTGGGCGCAAAGCAATGGCCTCGGCGCCGGCCTCGTGCTGAGCCTGCTCGCGTATCAGATCTGGCTGTTCGCCTCGCCAGAGAAGAGCAACACGCATCTGGCACTGAATCGAAACTCGCAAACCATACTCGTGCTAGGGCTGCTCCTTATACTGCTGATCTCGCCGCCCGAACAAACGATTGTGCAATTGGCTGGTGTACCCATTGCGCTGCTGACTATAGTTGCTATCCTGCTCGCCGGCTTGTCTCTGATGGCTGATCGCTGCACCGACCAGCTGTTCTCACGCCTACTGCTATTGCTTCCGCTTTTTCTGGTTGTTCCTCTCTTAGGACTCCTCCTTAGCATTGGGCAGGGCCCGGTCATCGCCGCGCTGGGCGATATGTTCCCCAGTGGCAACAGTTTCACACCCACCGGGTTCTCTCCCAGACAGCAGCTTCGCGCCTCGGCATTCCTGCAGCCTTCTAATCGTGCCGTTATGCGCGCCACGGTGCAGAGTCGTCCGAACCCCTATCTCGCCGGTAATAGACTCGTTATCCTTGATGAAGAACTGGTATGGCAACCGGAGGAGCGAGCACTTACCGCTCTAACACTGCTCGATGCGGATATAGAGGCAACGGGGCAGCTGCGTTATACGATGAACAATCATCAGTTCCCTAACACGAATTATCCCCCACAACGCATAGACATTCAGAGCCTGGCTAGCAACAACTTCCTGTTCCTTAGTCCTAACACTAGTTATTTGATGGGTCGCTTCGAAGCGCTCACACGGAACGCCGCAGATGTCTGGTCGCCAGTCTACGATCGCGGAGCCGACAGGCGCTGGGAGATTGAGACCGGAAACGATGCTCAGCCCGATGAGTTCAATGAACTCAATCTGCAGCTTCCTTCATTCTGGGATGCAGCCCTGCAGCAGAAGAGCGAGGACTTTCTCGCCGGCGACGATCAGCAGACCGTGTACAACGTGCTAGATCATTTCATTGCACGCAGCTACTCCCTTGAGACAAATTTCGATCCGCAGCAGCCCTTTCACGATTTCTTCCTGAACGATAGATCGGCGTATTGTTTCTGGTTTGCAACCGGCGCGACCCTGGCGTTACGCGCGAATAATATTCCGGCTCGAGTAGTGGGGGGCTATGTTATTCATGAACAGCTTTCCGATGACCTGTGGCTGGTGCGCGAGCGCGACGCCCACAGCTGGGTTGAGTGGCAGGATGCCGAGGGGTATTGGCACACGATAGATCCAACGCCGCCTAGCATTAGCAGTTTCTTCGGCGGCTACGAGACGAGCCCACTTAGCGCCTTCTATCATCGTCTCGCTGGCCAGTGGCAGAAGCTCATCGACTACGTGCTCGCCGATGAGCTCATCGCGAACCTCGTTCGCTACGGCGGCGTACTGATACTGCTGTTCCTGTTTGTGCGCGAGTATCGGCGCATTCAGGGTCGACGCGAGAAGCTGGATTCTTCAGCCATGCGTTGGCAGAAGGTGTGGCAACGCTTCCTGCGCACGGCCAAGCTACCTGCGAACGAATCTTGGACCGCGACCACCTACGCCGATAACCTGCCACAGGAGTGGCCGGCGGCCCGGGCTAGTGCGACACGGAAATTCCTGGAGAGTTATGCACTGCTGCGCTTCTCGGCGAACGACGAACTCGCCATCCAAGAGATAGAGAGCTCTCTCGATGAGTGCCTTAGCGCCTTCGCTAAATAGGGCACAAGAAGCGTAGCTTTTATACGCTAGAGAACTTAGTCTTGCCCTATACCATTTTTATTCAACACTCTGGAGAAATCAGCCATGGAATCAATCTACAAATTACCGAAACTCCTGCGCGCACTATCGCTAGGCCTTCTTGCCGCATCGGCTACCTCAGTCACTCTAGCGGCAGATAATGAGTGGATCACTCTAATCGACGGCACCGAGGGCATGGAGAACTTCAACATCGTCGGCGATGCAAACTGGACTGCAAAGGACAATGCGATTCAGGCCACTGCGGGCAGCGGCGCTTCTTGGTTAGTTAGCAAGAACGACTACAGCGACTTCTCCCTGCGCGTCGAATTCTGGGCCAGCGACGATGCGAACAGCGGCATCTATATGCGCTGTGAGGACGCAACTCGAATCACCGACCGCAGCTGCTACGAGGCTAACGTCTTCGATCAGCGCCCAGATGCTTCCTTCGGCACCGGCGCGATCGTGCACATCGCATCCATCGATGAGCCTCGACCCACCGCCGGAAACAAGTGGAATGTGTTTGTCATAACCCTGGACGGCGACCATCTGATAGTAGAGCTAAACGGCAAGCGCACAGTCGATGTGCATGATGAGCTGCTCGCCAGTGGCCCGATAGCGCTGCAGTGGGCCCGAGGTGCACTGCGCTTTCGCAAGGTTGTGATTAAAGAATTGTAAGACCTCTATGGCGGCGTGAGCAGACTGTGGGAATCAATTTGCACCCTGGCCTGCTCGCGGCGGATTAGACAATGGACCTTCTTCATTATTCACAAAGCAAGGCAGTAAGGGCGGCGCTGGTGGCTGCCCTGCTGCTGATTCTATTCCCCGTGTTGTTCAAGATCGTGTTCGCGGCAAAGGATGAGATTTCCTACGGCGTCGACTACGGCCTATCCACCTGCGGCGATTTCTTCATCGCCAATGAAGCCGAGAAGTTAACCTGCACCGCGTCCTATAACATCACCCTTGGCAACACAGGCATCAATAACCAGCAGCTAGTCATCCTCGATCTGACCTCCGTACCCGAGGACGTGCGAATCTCATGGAACGTAGTAGACATCGTTGCTACGAATAGAAGGCCCATCGGGCCCAGAATCTCGAGTGAGCAACAGCAAGAGACCTTAACATTTGAGATTGAGGATCTCGAACCCAACAGACTCGTGGAGATTAGCCTCTCGGTTCGAGGCGCAGAATCTGCAAAGCGGTTGGAGGATATAGCGCTGCTGCCGCAGGCTACCGGGTCGATTCTGAACAGCAATCCGCGAGCGACGGTTGCGCTGCGTTTCTTCAGGAATCTCGGTGGCATCTTCGGCTTCTAGGCTCGCATCGAGAAGCCGGCCCGCTTAAAGCAAGAGGGGCCTGGAACGGTGTTTCCATTCCAGACCCCTGCTATCGAGTTTCTACTCTGATTAGTTAGCCGCTACTTCTCTGCCAGTTCCTTCATGGCAGCCAGCGCGCCTTCGAACATGCCACGGCGACGTGCAACGTCCGCATCCTTCGCCGCCTGATCCTCCAGGTTAGAAACATCAAGCATCAGCGTGTAGAGCAGCTTCGAGCTGTTCGCGCCGGTGGGGCGCGCCTCCAGGAAGCCGTGGTAATGATTGTAGAAACCGTCAGCCGGAGCGGGCTGGGTGTAGCCATAGGACAGCTCCGTCTCGGCGACGAGGATCTCTAGGATTCTGCCGCCCAATAGAGAGCGCACGGTGCCGAGCGCGCCATCGCCCGAGCTAATCTCGCAATCGAGGCCAAGCCACTCGCTGATATCGCAGTAGCCTCCTACCTTGGACCACACCTCCGCGGCGGGCTTGTTGACATCGATCTCCATCTCGATCGCGACATATTCCTGCGCGAATGCTGTGGTAGCGAATAAGCCAGGCAGTGCCAAGAGAGTCAGAATAAAACGTTTCATGTGTACATCCTTTTTGTGATTGTTTGTTGATTGATGAATTCGTGATTGCTCGCGAGACTAGCTACCTTGTGTCAGACACATAGAGTAGCTGATTCTCTATATCCAATGTTATGACCAGATCCTCGAGGAGTTCGTCGCCCAGGGAACCGCTCGCGAGGAATCCTGCCTCCACAGTTGACGCATCGGGCTTGGGACCTCGAGCGGCGTAGTGGTCGTAAGACGAGTCTAGCGCGGGAATCTCCGTCTCGACATTGCGCAGCGACAGCGCGGCGATCTCGAGCGAGCCGACAAACTCTACGAAAAACTCTGAGGCCTCGAGCTGCGAATTGTCGCCGAGAAATTCAGCCGAGGTCAGATCCAGATCCTCTGCGGTGGCTCTATCTAGCAACAGCTCTCCGGCGTAGTCACCATCGACTCGCAGCCAGGCCGCATAGCCTTCTACGGTTGCTGCTACGACCAACTCGCCCAGGGCTTCATTCACGTGGTAGCTGGCAGCTGAGTCCGCACCCGCCTCGAATGCATCGCTCGTGATGTGGCAGACCTGCCCCTGGCCAAAATTGATCTGTAATAGCTGATCCGCCTGCGCGCCCGACACTAATGCCGCCAATGCCACGCCGCCAATACTGGGTAACGACTGGCAGTCTCCCTGCGCGCCCAGCGCAAACTGGCTGAGAGCGAGGCTGCAGCCAAGGCAAAGAATGGAAAATTTTTTCATAGAAATGAATACACCGATTCTGTAGTTGCGCTATTCGATCGCCAAGACTACCTCAGAATAGCGATCAGCAATAGCGATACACGTGCTCTAGCATAGTGCGTAGGCACTCTATTAGCACATCCGTTGCAGGAACATAGCACATCGCCGCCGTTTACCGCACTCATCGAATCCGCGGCAGAATACTGCCGAGCGTATACCTAAGCTACTCCTCAGGCGAAACGGCGGCGCTACGAGCCGCATGATCCGCATCAATCCAAGTATAGATGGATGTTGGCACAAGGCTTGCAAAATATGAATCAGCGCTACGCGTAGCGAATCGACGCAATGAACTAGACGGCTCATGCAGCTATCAAGTAGTTCACTCAGGATCAGAACCCGATGCATACCCAGCATAGAGGCCTGCGTACATTCTGTACGGCGGCCGAACACCTTAGTTTCAAGAAGGCAGCGAATGAGTTGTGCCTGACTCCCAGTGCCGTAAGCCACCAGATCAGCGACTTGGAGGATGAGCTAGGCACGAAACTGTTCAAGCGGCTCACGCGCTCGATCACATTGACTCAAGATGGCTCGCACCTCTACAAGGAGATCAATCCTTATCTGCGCGCGATCGACGACGCGACAATGAAGATTCGCCAACAGCATACTCGCTATCCCCTGCTCGTGCAGATGCCGGAGTTCTTCGCCAGCGAATTGCTTATGCCGCGCATGACGGCATTCTCCGAAGCCTACCCCGACATCGATCTGCGCATCGAAGGTCTGGGCATAAGCGATGAGCTGAATCCAGCGGCTGATATCAATATTGTCCTTTCGCGTAACACGCCCACCGCCATCAAAGTGGCTAAACTATTTCCCATCCGCTACGTGCCCGCCTGCAGCCGTCAGCAAAAAGAAAAATGGGATTCAGAGGGAATCACCGAACTCGCCGCTATCAAGAAGGCGACGATACTGCTGCACAAGGCCCGCCCCAAGGCCTGGGAGCAGTGGGCAGCGAATGCCGGTGTAGTGGGTCTGCGCCCGAAGAAAATAATCTATGTGGATAGCATGTTTGCCCTGTCGCGAGCGGCGGAACAAAGTGTAGGCATTGCGCTCATGCCACTGCCGGTTAGTCAGGGCTGGTTCGACTCAGGCTCACTAGTTGCCTTGCACAAGTCTCATCTTGTTACGGATGACTATTATTGGCTCACGCTGAACGGTAACAGCAATAGAAAAGTCTCTCTGATTTTCTGGCACTGGCTTATCAAGGCTTTCAATCAACAGACACAATAGATGAGCGCAGTTCACCTGTTACATTAGGAAGCATACTTTGTAGCGGAGCAACCCGATCCTTACACTAGCAACAAATCGAGAAACAGGCGGCTACAAAAATCTAACGCACTTCTTAATCGTTGCAACGTTAGTAGAGTTTGGAAACCGTAGTTAAAAATAATTTCAGCCAGTGTGTTTCTCTTTTTTATGAACCTAAACTCATTTAAATATGCACAAGGATCTATCATGAAATCATTCTCACGCTCCAAGCTTGCACTACTGGCACTTACACTCAGCTCGTCATTCGCAACATCCGGCGCGCTGGCCGACTATCGCCTGACCGCCTTCAGCGACACTCCAGGATTTCTCGCTCTTGTGAGAGAGGACCTCGAAAAAGCGGAAGCAACTTTTGCATCGCGCAGCCTCAAAAACATGGACTATTTCGAGGCGAACAACCTCTGCGTATCACAGATTCTTTTTGAGGAATACGACGCCGCAATCACTAGCTGTAGCAGCGCACTCGAGAAGGCAGGTTTCTCTTCGGAATTGACCTTTGAGAACGAGAAGCTGGCTCTAGCTTCTATCTACTCCAACCTCGCGGTTGCCAAAGCGATGGCTGGCGACACGGCCGGCGCTAGTCTCGATCTCGAGACTGCTCTATCGCTGAACGAGAAGGACGGCAACGCGAGCATGAACTATAACCTGATCAGCACCAACCTAGTCGCAGGAAACTAGCAACGCTGAACTGACCTATATACCGAACAACTCTCCTTGGCTGAACCACTAAGACTCTAAACCAGTTTTAGTGAATTCAGCCTTTTTTAATGGCAAAAAAAAGGTTCGACTCTCATCGAACCTGCTTCTTGCACAGCAACTTTACCTTCGCTCTATCGAGCCGAACCATCCCCTAGCTTGCGGCCCGACCAAGATAGACTTGAAACATTCTTTCTACGTGATCATCCACCCCCGGTAAAAATAGTACCGAGAGTACGGTGACTAGAACCGCTACCGCCGTGAAGATGTAAAAATATTTCATGTAGAAACCCCCATCCCTTAACTGTAAGACTAGCCTCGAGGCGCTGCCTCAAACACCCACACATCTCCTGCCTCGACCGCAGCACGAGTAGTCGCCGACGGGTACTTGCCGGTGATGGTGGCGGCCAGGCCATCGAGCACATCGCCGGATTGTATGCGCTTGAGTTGCCGCTCATAACGCACGCCATTGATGCGCAGCACTGCGCGCCCATCACGCTCGGCCTGAATCGGCCACTGCTTCCAGATTCTCCCGATAGGATTGCCCATATAGCCCGACCAGACATAGATCTTGTTCTCGTACTCTGCGATCCAGATGCGGCGCGACTGCGCGGGATCCAATAGTTGCATCTCGATGGTGGGGATCTCAGCGACGAAACTCCAGTCCGGCTCGGGGCCACTGTGTAGCTCGCCGGCGACGAGCGGCCCGCCTGAGAAGACTCGGTTCGGGCCGTCTTCGAAACGCTGTTTGGCGCCGGCGGTTGCGACTGCCGCTATTGGAATCAGCAGCAGACAAAGCACTACGATGATCGCTCTTCTGATTATTTTCATAACTCTCTCTATTGGGCTGGTCTGCTTGCCGCTAGTCTGAATAAAAATGGGGTTGGAGCAGTAGCTACTCTCAACCCCATCGTTCTCTCCCAGCTATCTTGTTACTGCGCTTCTGATTCTGTCATTGCATCCTGCACTCTCGCACCGCGCAGAATATTTACCATGCCATAGTTACCCTCATGACAGGCATACTCGTAGAGCAGACCTGCGACCTTAGTCATGGGTACTATCGCCGTGAACTTGTCGGTATAGGTCGATGGATCGTCGACAGTGAATTCATAATTAACAGTATACGGTCCGACGCGAGTGAAGCGCTCCGTGAGCTTTTTATCGAAAGAAGTACCAGCCTGGCCGAAGCTCGATGACAGGCCATTGAAGTTGCGAGTCTCTACGACGAGCGTGTCCCCCTCCCAGTAGCCCCGCGAATCTCCCATCCACAGCCGCACGTCATCGCTGAGCGAACCCATCTCACTCGGCGCGTCCACAAGGGGAACGACACGGGCATCGTGAATCATCTCGGTCAGGATAACGGCCGTGTCCTTCGTCTGAAAAATTTGCACGTTGTTGTTATACAGACTTGGCACGAAGGGAGGCCCAGCATTGAAGCCAATCAGACAGCGCTCGGAAAGACCGCGATCCTCAGGTCCGTCCGTGCCGATACCGCCTGCCGAGATGCGCACCGGGCGAGACTCGCCGGTTGTATCGCCGCCGTAGACTCCCTGATTCGCTATCGCACCCTCGACCAGAGCAGGAAGCTGTCCGTCGCTTGGATAGACGATATGCGAGGTGCGCACGTCGCCGCCGATGCCCGCGTTCTCAACCCAGAAGTCGTTGTAGGAACCGTCGACCCCCTCGACCGCGATGGCGCCATCGTTCGAGGCGTCTCTCGCCGCACGTTGCGTCGCGACCTCTCTAATTTCTTCCGGCGTTAGGAATTGCCTGTCGCCGTACCGGGAAGGTCGTTGCATCGGTGTGTTGGAGGAAAAATTCCAGACGCCCTGTAAATCGGGCTGGCCCCACTCGGTGCGCGGTACGGTATAGTCCTCCGCCGCTGCGGCCATAGCGCTAAACCCGAGGGCCAAGCTGAGGATTGTGAGTTCTTGTAAAGTTGTTCTTACTGTTTTCATGTTATCGCTCCGCGAATCGCTTGATCGGATTACCGAAGAAGGTAGCCTATTAGCTGGGACAGCACAATTTTTAGAAACAGCCTAGCGCGTGCAGCAGGCTCGCGGAGACTTTGGGGTCACTCTCGGGGAATAGATCCAGGCTGCTCATCAGCTCGATCTGTCGCAGATCGCTCTGATATTCGCAGAAGCGATCCGACTGTGCCAGGTCTTCGGGAAACACGAAGGCGGCGATCGCGTTGTCTTTTATGACTACTTTAAAGTAGGCGGCAGGATTCAGATTCGCAGCGCCTAGGGACGCACTCAGCGGCTCATTGATGAGGTAGAGTGGGCCGGAGATTACGCCGAGATCACTCTCTGGAGTCACTATTCGATTGAGCGTCTGCTCCAGCTGCAGCCACGGGCCTCGACGCAGCGGAGTTGGCATCGGCACCATATTGCTGAGATTGTTCAACTCTCGCCAATACGGTGTCTGCGCGAAGCTGGTCATCGGTGCGAGACGCGCTCTCTCCTCAACATTGCCCAGCGGCTCGTTGAAACCCCCGTAGGGATTGTCGCCGCTGCTGATCTCCGCCAGGGAGAAGCCAAGTGCTTCGGCCTCCGCCAGCTCCTCGATGCCCGAAAGACGCACGAGCTCATCTGCTTGCCAGAAACGCGGCAGTAATGACGCGACGCCTATCGCCTCCTTGTTCAGACGATAGGCAACCCAATCGGCCATGCCGGTATCGCCGTTGAGTCCGGCGGCGTAGAGATTGTGGACGACTACGTTCGCGCGGGTGGCGGCGAGGCTGGAGGAATAGCTCGGGCAAGTGCCCTGACAATGGCCGATCGCAATGTTCTGCGCGGGCAGCGCGCTCGGCAGCAGCAAGGCAATTGCCGCCACAGTCCGCGCTAGCGCTTGGGGTAGATTGTTCCAGCTAATCGATCTGATCAACATAGTGCCTCGACTCGTCTCTGAATTTGCCTGCTTCGGCCTTAAAATAACCCGGCAAGAATAGCATTTACTTGCGTGAGCCCAAAACTCTTGTTTTCTCGATGTCCGATGCTCTAAGCTGGCAATCTGCCCTATGAGGGCGAATCTACAGACATCAGCAAGAATGTCCTTACAGTCACACATTGGCAGAAAGCCAGATAGGAGAGATTGATGCACATCACCCCAGAAACGAATACGACCGGAAACAGCCTGCGCATGAGCCTGCTAGCGCTTGGTTTAGCGCTTATTGTTGCCTGCAGCCCGGCGGTTGAGACCGCCTCAACGAATTCTCAAGTGGCGAGCCCAGCGCCTACTTCCGCTCTGGAAATGGCATCGCCCGAATCCGTCGGCATGGACTCAGCGAGACTGGACCGCATTACCCAGGCGATGCAGGGCTATGTGGACGAGGGTCTTTTAGCCGGCGTGGTTACGATGGTCGCACGAGACAATAAGCTCGTGCACTTCGAGTCCGTGGGCTATCGTGATCTGGAAGCTCAGGCGCCGATGAGCAACGATGCCCTGTTTCGCATCTACTCCATGAGCAAACCGATTACCGGTGTTGCACTGATGATTCTCTACGAGGAAGGCAAATTCCGACTCGCCGATCCGGTTGAGAAATACCTGCCTGAGCTTAAAGACCTGCAGGTTTTTGCAGGCACAGACGCCAGCGGCAACATCATCACCGAGCCACAACAGCACAAGATGACGATCCGTGAACTGATGAGCCACACCGGCGGCCTCTCCTACGGCATCTTTGCGCAATCTCCTGTCGACACTAAATACGTCGAGGCAGGACTGCTAGGCAGCGGCGACACGCTGGAAGAATTCACTACCAAGCTAGGACAGATTCCGCTCAAGCACCAGCCAGGCACAACTTGGGAATACAGCGTCTCTGTAGATGTGCAGGGCTACCTCGTCGAGAAGTTAGCCGGCCAATCCTTCGGCAGCTTCCTCGAGGAACGCATCTTCGACCCACTTGGAATGATCGATACAGACTTCCACGTTCCAGAGGAAAAGGTATCGCGCTTCGCTCAGGTCTATGGCTATGACGACAACGGAAAGCTGGAAGCGGGCGAAGGCTTCCCCGACGCGGACTTCCTAACTGACCCTGTCTTCGAATCCGGTGGCGGTGGCTTGGTCTCGACCGCCATGGACTATATGCGCTTCTCTCAGATGGTATTGAACGGTGGCGAGTTAGATGGCGTGAGAATCCTGGCACCGCTTACTGTGGATCTGATGCACCGGGATCAAACGCCCAAGACCATGGCGGGCAGCGTCTTGGGAGCCAGAGGCACCTCATTCGGATTGGACTTTGCGGTGATCGAAGATCCGGTCGAAGCCGAATCCTACTCCACTGGAGAATTCTACTGGGGCGGCGCTGCGGGAACCTGGTTCTGGATCGATCCGGTTGAGAACCTTGTGTTCGTCGGCATGATTCAACAGTTCGGCAGCAAGCTGCCGAATGTGCGCGCCACCTCGAAGCGGCTGTTGTATCAATCTATCATCGAGCCCTACGGCATCTAGATTTTAGGGACTGCTCTCAATCCAGGGTTGCGCATGGTTTGTACTGTGCGCAACCCTGTTTCGTTGTAGCCCTTGCATCTCTTATTAGTGGTTGCTCTGACACTGTTGTTTGACGTAGTTTAGCTGTCCTCGGGCAGGTTCGCTGTCGACACACACTAAGGACTATTTGATGCACCGATTTACCTCGTTACTCGCCATTTTTTCGACTGTGTTCCTTGTCGCCTGTGGCGAGCAAGCAAGTACAGCGGTCAGCGCTACACGCGCTGAAGCCTCTGCGCTTCGACCCGCTCTTGATCAACTCAGTCAGGATGAGGCGATAGCTCGCAAGGCGCGTGTCTCTAACATCTCCTATCTCATGGATATTGATCTCATCAGCCTCGAGGATGCCTATCAGGGCAGCGTGACCGCCAACTTCGATCTAGTCGGCAACGACGCGCCACTGGAGATCGATTTCACCGGCGGCAGCGTCACCGGCGTCACGCTCAACGGCACGGCGCTTGAGCCAGACTACAACGGCTTCTTCATACGCCTGCCGGCGAGCGCATTGCTCGCAGGAAGCAATGAGGTCACTATCGACTATTCCCATCCCTATGACCAGGACGGCACCGGCCTGCACCGCTTCGTCGACCCAGAGGATGGCAGAACCTACCTCTACACCTATCTATGGCCCTATTACTCCAACCGCCTGTTTCCTAACTTCGATCAACCCAACCTGAAGGCGACCTATGAGCTAACAGTGCGCGCAGCAGTAGACTGGCAGGTGGTCTCCGCGATGACCGAAGATTCCGTCGTCGATGCGGGCGATGCAAAGATCTGGCACTTCCCGCAGTCGGAGAAGTTTTCCAGCTACATCTTCTCTCTTCATGCCGGGCCCTATCGAGTATGGGAAGACATGGCCGGCGACGTACCGATACGATTGATGGCGAGACAGTCCCTCGCGGATTACGTTGCTGTCGATGAGTGGCTGGCCTACACGAAATCCGGTTTGGCGCACTACCGCGACTACTTCGATATTACCTATCCCTTCGTTAAGTACGATCAGGTTATCGTTCCCGATTTCTTGATTGGCGCGATGGAGAATGTGGCTGCCGTAACCTTCTCTGAGAGCTATGTCGACCGCGGCGCCTCCAACCGCTTTAACAGCCAGCGCCGCGCCGGCACGATACTGCACGAGATGGCGCATATGTGGTTCGGCGACCTCGTCACGATGAACTGGTGGAACGGCCTGTGGCTGAACGAGAGTTTCGCAACACTGATGTCTTCAATCGCCGTGTCGGAGGCAACCGAGTTTGACGATCTCTGGCATGACTTCTACCTATCCGAGAACCTGACTGCCATCGCCGCCGACAACGCGGTGTCTACACACCCGATAGAAATGCCTGTGGTCAGCACTAACGATTTCTTCAATGTCTTCGATGCGATTACCTACGACAAGGGAGCCTCGGTTCTAAACCAGTTGTCCCATTACATAGGGCGCGAAGATTTTAGGCTGGGCGTGTCAAACTATCTCAAGGAGCACTCTTGGGAGAACACCGAACTCGACGACTTCATGGGCTCACTCTCGCAGCAGTCGGGCATAGCCCTGGACCCCTGGGCGCAGGACTGGATGTATCAGGCGGGGGTGAACACGATCGAGGCTCGCTTCAGCTGCGATGCCAATGGCATTAGCAGCTTCGCGATTCTGCAAACCGTACCAGACAATCACCCCACTCTGCGCGACCAGCGCGTGCAACTCGGGCTGTTTACTGCGGCGGGCGATGGCGCCATCGAATTGGACACAGCGATTCCCGTGGAGATTCTAGGCGCAGAGACTCAGGTACCCTCCGCCATCGGTCTAGCCTGCCCCGACCTGGTACTGCCTAACTATGAGGGCTGGGGTTACGCCGAAATGAATCTAGACGAAAGAACCATGACAACCGTTCTCGACGAAGGCGCCCTGCAGAGAATCGACGACCCGCTCATGCGCTCTATGATCTGGACCGCACTGATCGACGCGCCGGAAAACATGCAGATGGAGAACGCTACCCTGCTGGAGACCTTGATCGCCTCCCTGGGGCAGGAGAACAATGATCGGATCATTCGACAGACACTTGCTGCGCTCGTTAGCAATCTGAATTCTCTGGAACGACTGGGCGGTGAATTTGCAGGCGAACTCGCCGAGTACGGACCGGCGGCCGAGCGACAACTGTGGCGACTAGTGCGCGAAGGCGTGACCGATGATGACAGCGGTCAATCTGTCAGCACTCTAAACTTGCGACTCTCGCGCTATATCGATCTAGCACGCAGCGACGAGGCGCTGGAAAACCTGGCAAGCTTGTTAGAAGGCGACGTGGAGATTCCCGGCCTCAGCCTAGGGCAGAATCAACGCTGGGCTATTGTTCAGCGCTTTACTGCTAGAGACTTCCGCAACTCGCGAGAATTATTGGCAGCGGAGCGCGAGCGCGACCCCTCCGATGACGGCCGCAGAGCAGCCATCGCGGCGGAGTCTGCCCTGCCCGATTTGGCGATCAAGCAACAGTGGATAGAGAGAATTCTCGATACCGAGAATCCACTGCCGCTTTCGAATCTGCGAGCGGCAATGGGTTCGATATTCCCCACGGGACAGGAAGCGATGCAACTCGCCCTGTTGCCCCGACTAGCGAGCAATCTTCCGGAACTGGCACTGAGTCGCGACAACTACTTTCAGCAGAGTTATGGGCGGGACTTATTCCGCGGCATCTGCGATCAACAAGGCCTGACTATTCTTAGCGAGGCGATCAGCGACAGCGAGTCAATTGGCGCGACGTTGTATCGTTTCATGAGCGAGAACGAACAGCGCGCCGCCGAATGCATCGAGTCCAGGAACTAGTTGAAGCAGCACAGCACTAAGCAGCGATGAGTCCTCCATTGGACTTGTCGCTGCTTAGCTCTTATCCTGCTCGATAGAATCTTGCCAACTCGAGACCCTCATGCAAAAAATTCCTTTACTAGCCTTAGCCTCTTTCTGTCTGAGTAGCACCGCTCTCGCTCAGAACCTAATCAGTGAAACACTCACCAGCGCACAGGCGAGCGATGGCAGCTACATCAGCTGGCGCGAACACCTCATCGATGACCCCGAGATCGCCGGCTTCGCACTCAGTGGCAGCGACGGCCTGGTCATGGGCGATATCGATCGCGACGGCTTCGAGGACATCGTCTCGGTGCACGAGTCCGATGCCGAATACGATTCGGCTAGCTATACACCCGGTTTTATTCCACCGCCCGAGGGTACGGTGCGAATCGCGTTCGCCTCCGCCGACCCGCACAGTTGGTTCAATATTACTATCGCGGAAGGAACCGACGCGCCGGCACCCGAGGATGCGGTCATTGTGGATCTGAACGGCGATGGCTATCTTGATGTCGTCGTGGCGGCGGAACAGTCACATCTAATCTATTTGCAAAACCCGGGAGCGAACGCGCGCAGTGCCGTCTGGCCTAGACTAATCCTGCCGATGACCCAGGGACGCGGCTCTTATATCCGCGTGTTCGCGGCAGACTTCGACGGTGATGGCGTTGCGGAACTTACCGCTCCAAACAAGGGCGCGCAGTCGCCGGGACCCGAGGACTTCGCCCGCTCCACACCCGTTGAACTCTATAAGTTAGTGGGCGACCCATTGAGCGGAGACAGCTGGCAGCGCAGCGAACTCGGTAGCTATAGCGTTCCGCAGAATGCCGAGCCGGTCGATCTGGATGGCGATGGCGACATGGACATTGTCGTCGGGGCCAGGGGAGATGCGCGCCTCGTCTTCTTCGAAAATCTGGGCGACGATTCGCTCGATTTTGCGGAACATGCGATCGGCATCTACGGCGGCAATATGGGCGGCTTTAATCTAGAGTACTCCGATATTAATGGTGACGGCCGGCTAGACATTCTCGGCTTGGACAATAGCGGACAGTTCATCTGGATCGAACAGCCGGCGGTTAGCGGCCACACCTGGAACGCACACAGCATCGGCAGCATCTTGCCCGATGGCCTAGTGGGCATGGAGATCGCTGACATCGATAACGACGGCGACATTGATGTGATGGTCGGCAGCTATAGCCGCGGTCCGCGCACTGGCGATGGGGACGTGGATGCGCACGATGCCCTAGGTCGCCTCGCCTGGTTTGAAAACCCCGGGCAGGCAAGCTCGGCTTGGACGAGGCACGACATCTCCAGACGCAAGCGCGGCATGTTCGACAAGTTCATCGCACGCGATGTTGATGGCGATGGCGACATGGACTTCCTCGGCACGCGCGGCAATAGCGCACCCTTCGATGGCGTGTTCTGGCTCGAGCAGGTTCGCAGCGACGCTCCGCGCAGAAACTTCCAGGCGGCGCGCTCTCAGGAGAGCGACGAGATTGCTCTACCTTAAGCACGGCTCATAAAAAAAGCCGCGTGCCCTGGGGCATGCGGCTTAAGAAAATTCCATTCTCGCGAATGGAGAGAAATACCTTAGGCAGGCGAAGGCGTCGCTGTCGATTTCTCCGCAGTCCCATCGCCCCCATCCTCGATGAATTCAACAGCATCCCTGATCGCATCCAGTCGGGTTGCGAAGTTGTCACCGTGTGAAAGACAGTATTCGTTGTTAAGGCCCCTCAACATAGTGCGAACCTCTTCGTTCATGCCCGACACGTAGACATCTTTACCGGCGGCGTGTGCATCGCTTCCGATTGTTTCCATGGCTCTCGCCGCAGAGACATCGACGTGGGTTACGCGACTAAAGTCTAGAATCATCGCCGACTTACCCTTCGACTTCTCGCGCACCTGATGTCCTACATCAGCTGCCGCGCCGAAACTTAGCGGCCCGCCGAAGTCGAACAGCGTGATCCTGTTTCCAGCTCGCTTGAGTAACGCCTCTTCTTCCTCGGTGAGATCTACAGACAGACCATCATTCGTCACGTCACCCAATGCCGCAAGCTGCGCATCGGCAATCTGCTTTACGAAGGCCAGCGCTGCCATGATCACGCCTGCCAGAACCGCCGTGATTAAGTCTACGAATACCGTGAGTAGAACTACTATCACCATGAGCGCCAGATCCCAACGCGGGCCCTTGTGTGCACGCTTCAGGTAGGCAACGTCGATGATGTCGTAGCCGGTCTTAACCAATAATCCTGCCAACACGGCGTGTGGAATCTGTGAGGCTAGTGGGCCAAGGGCGAGCACTACTGCGAGCAAAATGAGACTGTGCGTCATGCCCGAGATTTTAGTCAGACCGCCGGTGCGAATGTTTACCGCCGTACGCATCGTTGCGCCCGCTCCTGGAACAGCGCCGAATAGGCCGGCAACGGTGTTTCCAATACCCTGACCAATAAGCTCCTTGTTCGAGTTATGACGCGTTCGCGTCATATTGTCCGCGACAAGTGAAGTTAGCAGGCTATCGATCGCGCCCAAAATAGCGAGGATAAACGCCGCTTCGACAACGATATAAAAGCTGTCTTGGCTAAACGCGGGCATGATGAACGAAGGCAAGCCCGTTGGGATTTCTCCAAGAACTGGTGCGCCACCGATTAGAACGCTAGCTACAGTGCCGATGACCAACGCGGCCAACGGAGGGGGTACGAATTTGCCCCAGGGCTTCGGCCACTTGAATGCAATGACTAGCGTCATAACGCCCAGCGCGAGCGCGACAAAATTCGGATCCATAATCGATCCCGGAATAGCTGCAAGCGCTGGAATCGTTCCGCCCTCTTCCGGCTCGTGGCCGAATAAACGACTAAACTGCAGAGCGATAATGATACAGCCGATGCCACTCATAAATCCCGATACAACCGGATACGGCACGAGTCGAATGTATTGCCCTAAGCGCAGGACTCCGAATACGATTTGAATAAGTCCTGCCAGCACGACCACCGCGAAGACGAGTTCCGGCGAGCCGTTTAGGGTCGCGTAGACCCCCGCGAACACAACGACCATGGGGCCCGTAGGACCCGAGATCTGAGATCCGGTGCCGCCGAAGAGCGCGGCGAAGAAACCAACGATGATTGCACCGTACAGACCGGCGATAGGTCCTGCTCCGGATGCCTCACCAAACGCAAGCGCCAACGGCAACGCGATAACACCGGCGGTCAAGCCGCCGAATAAATCACCACGGAGGTTTCTAGTGTGAATACCAAGCATTCTGATCACCTTTGT
>CAYGRR010000022.1:39710-44224 GCA_964352295.1 uncultured Pseudohongiella sp.
ACGTGGGGCAGGCCGTCTAGGCCGGCAGGATTGAGGGCACCCTTCATCGCGCCACAGTCGGTGTGACCGCAGACCACGATGTGGCGAACGCCCAGGGCAGCGACAGCGAATTCGATTGACGCCGTTACACCGCCTGCTTGCTTCGAATGGGGCGGGACGATGTTGCCGGCGTTACGGATGATGAATAGATCGCCTGGCTCTGTCTGTGTGACCATATTCGGGTCGATGCGAGAATCTGAGCAGGTGATGAACAATACTTCCGGGCTCTGCCCATTAGCCAGATCGGCAAAGAGCTGCTTGCGCTCGGCATAGTCAGACGACTTAAAGCGCAGAAAACCTGAGATCACTTTTTCCATTATCAAACTCCTAAGAATTACCGATTTAGTTAAATTACTTGATGGCTTGAATTCTAGGGTGCGGGAAGTGATAATCGTTAGCGGTATTTATTAATATTGTTATTATATTTTATTATCACTAATTTAATAGGAATACCATGGAAATCACGGATCGCCTGAGCTTGAAGCAGATTCGCTACTTTACCGCCATAGCCGAGAGTGGCAGTTTTCGGCAGGCGGCCTTCCGCCTGGATGTAACTCAGCCCGCCCTTAGCAACCAGATTGCGCTAATGGAGAAGTTGCTCGGCCTACAGTTGTTCGAGCGCAGCAAGAATGGCACGACAACCACCGTCGAGGGTCGCGAGCTGTTACCCGGCGCCAAGCGCATACTGGAGGAAGTACACGGCTTCGCCAGTAGGTCCAAAACTCTCTCCGGCGGCGGCATGGGCACCTACAAGCTGGGAGTAACACCGACTCTTGGGCCTTACCTGCTACCACATATTCTTTCGCCGATTCACGCCAAGCATCATGACCTGAAGCTGTATGTGCGCGAGGAGGCTCCCAGCGATCTAGAGGCCGGGCTTCTCGACAGACGGCATGATCTGATACTGAGTACTCAGCCAATCATGTCGAAGGAGCTAACGGTCTTTCCTTTGTTTCGTGAGCCCATCAAGTTTGCAGTTTCGATGGAACACCGACTCGCGCGCAAGGCACGTCTGAATCGCATGGATCTACTGGGTGAGCAGGTGCTGACCATCAGCGAGCATCACCTGTTCCACCGTCAGATCGTTGAGCTGTGTGAGAAGGTCGGCGCGGAGGTACGACGCGATTTCGAGGGCACCAGCCTGGATACTCTGAGGCAGATGGTAGTCATGGGCATGGGCACCGCCTTCCTGCCCGCACTCTACGTTAAATCCGAGATTCATGAAGAGAATGAGGAGCTGCGTATCGCCGACGTGGAGGGCGTAAACGTGGTGCGCAATCACGTTCTGGTCTGGAGAAACACCTCGCCGGAGAAGGTGTTCTATCGTGATCTAGCAGTCGAGATCCGTCAGATCGTGGAACGCAATCTCAGCGATGTCGTTATTCCTATCAAGTCCGACAGGTAGAGACGCAGACTGGATCTTAGACCGCTAGAGTATTCGTTGTTTCGCCGCGATGTACTCGCGCTGCAGGCGAGCAACTAAGTCCGCAACCGAAGACACTTCCTTGATCGCGTTGATGCCCTGTCCACAGCCCCAGATATCTTTCCAGGCCTTGGACTTGCTGCTGCCGCCGGAGCCGAAGTTCATCTTCGACGGATCGCTCTCGGGAAGATTGTCAGGATCCATACCCGCCGCCACTATGGAAGGCTTCAGGTAGTTGCCGTGCACGCCGGTAAAAAGATTCGTGTAGACGATGTCGCTCGCCGCATAGTCCACCAAGGCCTGCTTGTAAGCCGGGTCGGCATTCGCCTCATTGGTAGCGATGAACGCGGAGCCCAGGTAGGCGAGGTCGGCACCCATAGCCTGGGCCGCTAATACGCCATCGCCAGTGGCAATAGCACCGGACAGGAGAATCGGGCCGTCGAACCATTCGCGCACTTCCTGTATGAACGCCATCGGCGAGAGCGTACCGGCATGGCCACCCGCACCGGCCGCGACGCAGATTAGTCCGTCGGCGCCCTTCTCTATAGCCTTGTGCGCGAAGCGATTGTTGATCACATCATGCAGACAGATGCCACCGTAGGAATGAATCGCATCGAACACCTCTGGCCTGGCGCCTAGCGATGTAATGACAACCGGCACCTTATGCTTTACGCACATCTCGACATCGTGCATGAGCCTGTCATTGGAGTTGTGTACGATCTGATTAACCGCATAGGGTGCTGCCGGCTTGTCTGGGTTCGCCTGATTGTGCGCGTCTAACTCTTCGGTGATGCGTGTCAGCCATTGATCCAGGACCTCGGCAGGTCTGGCGTTCAATGCGGGGAATGCACCGACGACACCAGCCTTGCACTGAGCGATGACAAGATCGGGATTGGAGATGATGAACAGTGGTGCGCCGACCACGGGTAGCGAGAGTTTCCCTCGCAGAGTTTCAGGTAAAGCCATGAATAAATCCTTCGCTGGTATCGCTCTGTAGTTGTCTCAAAAAACTTTCTTCTATTGCTGCTCTGCGAACGCCTTGTCGATGGCGCGCTCCACAGCCGCATGGGCACCGGTCTCCAGGAAGGTGCCGTGGGCCGAAAGCAGGCTATCGAACCTAAATCCTAACAGTCGTCTGAATTCGCTTTCCAGACTCTCGCCCTCAGGGGTCTGGATCTTCAGCCAGATTGGTCCGACTAGCGTGGTGCGCGGAAAGCCGATTAGGGGCATCAGTATCTTCGCCGCGATATTGTTGTAACTGTAGTCGCCATAGTTCTGGATGGCATCGCAGGTAAAAAGCAGGCGCCTGCCGCCACTCATGACCAGAGCGCATTCCGGTTGAATAGTGCCGGCAAACTCGAATATTTCGCCGTGCTCGAAAGGCAGAGGCGAGACGGCACTCAATTCCTTGTCGATCTTGGGAACGGTGTAGGTAGTCCCTCCCGGTTGCGCCCACATCTTGGCACCAAACTTCTCTACGTAGTAAGGGTCGTCGACGCCGTGAAAGCAGCCAAGACGCAACACGTGCTTGATGTTGCCGAGCTTCAATAATTGCGCCTCTACCTTTGCGTTCACACGCACGGGATTTATCAAAGACAGCTCTTCGCCGTTTCTGATGATGCCCATATTTCGTGTTATTCGAACCAGAGGATTCATCTTGATACTACCGCGCAGCATAAAGATGTCTTCGGCAATTTCTTCCACATTGCCGTGGGGATAAATCGGTGTCTCGTTAGTCATAGTACTCTTCTGCAATTTCTAATGAGCTAATACAGCCAGTTGTTAAGCTTACGCGATTCCTGCGCCGCGCACACCTACGTAGACGGAATAAAGCGACTGGCTTGCGGTCATGAATAATCTATTGCGTTTGGCGCCGCCGAAACAGACATTGGCACAGACTTCAGGAAGTCGAATCACGCCGATAGTAGCGCCTTGGGGCGAAACGATCTGAACGCCCGGCCGAGCACCGGCCCAAATGTTTCCATCGACATCGCAGCGAATTCCGTCTGCGGAGGTAATAGTTTCCGTGCCCGGCAGCGTTAGCTGCGCATGACGCCTACCATTGCTAAGTCGATCGCCTTCAACATCCCAGACCCTTATCTCCCTGCCCTGCCCGGTATCGGCAACGTAGAGCTTCCCCTCGTCGGGCGAGAAGCACAGCCCGTTAGGCGCGGCGATCTCGTCGGTGACTTTTGTGATGCGCCCATTACTTGGATCAACCCTGTAGACAGCGTTAGGTAATTCCGACTCGGCCCTGTTTCCCTCGTAGTCACCGCGTATTCCATAAGGCGGATCGGTGAACCAGATGGAATTATCACGCGCGACGACGACGTCGTTAGGAGAGTTCAGTGGCTTGCCACCGAAGCTATCTGCGATGATTGTCTCGCTGCCGTCGCCGTTATAGCGAACGACGCGACGCCCACCGTGCTCACAGGAGATCTGCCGGCCCTGATGATCGAAGGTATTGCCGTTACTATTGCCAGCGGGCTTTCGAAACTCTGTCACCCTACCGTCGTCTTCGATCCAACGCAGCTGACGATTGTTAGGAATATCGCTCCAGACCAGGTAACGACCGACGCCGTTCCAGGCCGGCCCCTCAGCCCAGAAAGTCCCGGTGTGATGGCGTTGAATCGGCGTATTGAACAGGATGTAACGCTGGAATTGGGGATCCAGCGCGATAAGATCGGGGTCGGGATAGCGCAGCGGCGAATTGCCGGACCAGTCTCTCGCCTGATAGTCGGGCAGCGGTGTCTGCCCCGCGGCGACAAGTGGCAGAGCGGCGACGGCGGTCATGCCCGCGCGCAAGAAAAAACGACGTTTCATAAAGCCTCCAATAGTTGAGAAGGCGGCCAAAAGCACGACATGAGTCGAAAGCCGTTCAGTGTTGTATTTTTTATTCCGGAATTAACTTCCTAACCCAGCCATCGCCTTTGGTGATGAGGTACAACTCGCCCGCGCCGTCGATGCCGAGGCGCAGGTCCGCGCGCATGCCGCCGCCATAGGTGTTCGCCATGCCGACCGCCTCGCTCATATTCACCTCGCTGCCATCCAG
>CAYGRR010000023.1:0-11848 GCA_964352295.1 uncultured Pseudohongiella sp.
GGCCAGTCGGGATTGCGATTCGTTGTCGTCATTATTGTGAGCGCCAGGAAATAGTTACTGCATTAACACGTAAAATAGGCGGAAAAGTTACAGTCCGTGATAGGGGGCCTACGCCATAGCGCGGGACCGCTACGCCAGCGCGGCGCTTCGATACTCTACTAATCTATATCTAACAATTACTCTATGTGATTACTCTGTTGCCTAGAGCGCCTTCAGCTTAGCCAGTGTTGTTTTCTGGCACGCAGCGCGTACCACAGTAGCAGTCCCGCCACGCCTACAACCATCAGCGGCAGGATCGCGCCCGTTGGTCCCTGGATTGTCAGTAGTGGGGTGAAGAGCAATGCGTGACCCATCTGAATGCAGATCGTGACCAGCGAGACAGCAAAGAAGCCGACTGCCAGCGACTTGCGCAAGGCGAGCAGAACACAGCCCAGCGTGCCGCCAAAAACGGCGATGCCATAGGAGAGGGTGATCAAGAGAGGGATGTCGCTGTACAGGGCGCGTTCTTCTTCCGACATCGCGTTGAGAGCTTCGGGACTTAAGCTTGCCGTCATCAGAAAAGTTGCCATGCCGATGAGATTCCACAGAAGTGCAACAATGCAAATCACCCAGAACTGGCGAGCAGGTTTATCCAAATTATCATCTGTCGACACGTTGTCAGTCCTCCCTCATCGATGAATACTAATCATGTAAAAAGTGTGACTAGGGCGCTCGCGCTACGCTGGGAAAGTAAACCTCCGATTGAACTCGAGCTACACGTTATTCAGCTCTCCAGATTCGCCAGCACTTACTCGCAACGAAAATTTTCCGCAACCCAGTTGTCTGAATCGTTCTCCCCGCCTACCGGTCCGCTGTATCTTGCTTGCTGCGGGAACGTGCACAGCGGTCTCTCGTCGTCAACCGCGCCATCGGTGCTATGGGTTGCTACCACTGCTTCCGGCGCAACGCCGTTCTCTACCCAATCCACCAGTGGCGCAAGCTTGTCCCAGTTGTTGGGGCCGGGGCCGCCGCCGCAGTGGCCCATCCCGGGAGCGAGAAACAGACGTGTCGAATCGTTCGCGTCGCTAAAGCTACCTGCGAAGGTGGTGTCTACCATGTCGTTAAAGTAGTTGATGGTCGCGGTGGCGACAGAGAGCGCATCGCTTAGTCCGTGATACACGATCAGCTTTCCGCCGCGGCTCTTTAAGAAGCTGGAGAGGTCGGGATCGGTCGCGTCCATGATCGAGCTCATCAACTCGGCTTCGCCGTTGCTAAAGTCGTCGACGCTGAAATCTATCCAATGGAACTCAGGGTTCATGCCGTCGCGACGCGGCGAATAATTCGGATCATTAAGATTGGGAATCGTCACGCCCGGGTCTTGCTCATAGAACAGGTAGTTGACGTGATCGCCTGCCGGCCCGCTCAGCATGCCGGGCGCCATGTTGTTGTTGGCGCTGGGGACGAACAGGCCGATCCAGTCCAGCTCGGAGCCCTTGGTCTTTCCCGGATAGATGATGGTGCCGTTGCTGTCATAGGGGCCGCTATAGAAGTCTGCAATAGTCTGAATCTGTGCCTGGTTGAAGCAGGTGCCAGCGCTGCCCGTGGTTGGGCACATGAAATCCGAGAGGTCCGAGCGGGGATCGAAGTCGCAGGCTAGCGGGTTGTTGAGCACGCCGTCGCGAATGCCATCGTTGGCATCGCACTTCTGCAGCACGGCGTCGTTGAGTATACGCACGAGTTCTACACTATCGCGTAGCCCGTCGCCGTTACTGTCGATAGCGAGGTTGCCCGCGAAATTGTCCTTAAACATGCGCTGCAGGTTCCAGGTGCCTGCTGCATTCATCGCTTGATAATAGTTCACCGGAGCGCCGGCGACGATGCCGTCGAAATCGTTCGGATACCTCTGCGCCTCCATCAGGCCCTGACGCCCGCCGGTAGAGCAGCCTTCGAAATAGGAGTAGTCGGGGGCTCTATTGTAGTAGCTGTTAACGAGTGTCTTGCCGGCCATGACTGTTAGGTGCACCGCACGGTAGCCGAAGTCGATCTCCGCCTGACGGTTGTTATAGCCGAAGGCAGAGCCGGGCTCGGTGCCACTATCGTGGCCAGTGTTGCTATTCGTTACCGCGTAGCCCTCGGCTACCCGATGGTCGGCGAAGTCCAGATCGCCATCTTTGCCGCCATCGCCCCACTGCAGGAAGCGGCCGTTCCAGTTGCCGATAAGTGGCAGCTGTGCATGGAAGTGGATCGCGGGGGAGATGATGCCGCGCACATAGCAATAGGGAGTGTCCGATTGAGTGTTCTCCCTCACGGCCGCCTCGGTGATGGTAAGATTGCGGATCTGTTGCAGCGCCTCACAGGCCTGGGTCTGCTGCAGCGTGGCGATCTGCGCCGAGCTGTTGCTAGACAGGCCTAGCAGCGAGGCAGCGACTGTGAGTGCAGCAATTGTGCGGCGGTGGAGAGTGACGCTAAGGAAACGGCGAACGGGGGTCTGTAGCTTAGTCATGGCAATACCTTTCTTATTCTTAACTCGATCTGTTAGATTGTTGGCAAGCTTTAATTCGACTCTACCATTTTAACCTTCGATGAGTAATAGCCGTGTGTGGAAGATTTAACCTGATCGATAGCCCCGAGGTGCAGTGGCTCTGCACCACACTCGGCATCGAGCTACACGCGGACCATGGCAGCCGCGACATCGCGCCGGGGGGCAGCATCGCCATCGTGCACGAGCGAGCCGGGGAGCGGGTCGTGTCCAGCGCTACCTGGTGGCTTTTTCTGGACAACGAGACGCTCAAGCCCAACTACAAGTACGCGAGCTTCAACTCACGTTCGGACAAACTCTCCAACAAGAGTGCCATCGCGTACAAGCCCTACCGAGAATCTCGCTGCCTCATTCCAGCGAGCGCCTTCGTCGAAGGATTGGGGGACAAGAAGACCTATCACAAGATCGAACTGGAAGACTCGGCTATCGCCTTCGGCGGCCTCTTCAAAGAGCATCTCAATAGAGAGAGTGGCGAGCTTGTGTACTCGGCATCGATCATAACCCTGCCGCCGTTAACGCCGCAGTGGGACGAGATACACCCGAAGTCCATGCCGTTAATGCTAGATTTCGAGGACGAAGACCTGGTGGCCAGCTGGCTGGACCCGACGAATCACGATGTCGAGCAATTCGCGGCGCTGTTGGAGCCGAAAGTTTTCAAGCCGATGAAGGTAACGAAGATAGACAAGCCCAGTCGCTGGAACCCTATCGAAGAAAGTTTCATGATTGTGAAATAGCAGGATCAATTCTGAGTTAGCAGTAGAGTAAAACTATGGAAAAAATCGCGAGCAACAAAATATTCGGTGGCGAGCAGTGCCGCTACAATCACACTTCACAAACTCTGTCCTGCGACATGCATTTCTCGATCTACCTGCCGCCGCAGGCTAGCGCGGGATCCGTGCCTGTGCTGTATTGGTTGTCGGGCCTGACCGGCACAGATGAGAATTTCGTGATCAAGGCGGGGGCTCAGCGCATAGCCGCCGAGCTGGGCCTTGCGATAGTCACCCCGGATACGAGCCCGAGAGGTGAGGGCGTGCCGGATGATGCAGAGCAGGCCTACGACTTCGGTCTAGGTGCGGGTTTCTACCTTAACGCGACCGAGTCCCCGTGGAGCGAGCACTATAGAATGTATGACTATATTACACAGGAGTTGCCGGCACTGATCAACGCCAACCTTCCTGTTGACCCATCGCGCCAGTCAATATTCGGTCACTCCATGGGTGGGCACGGCGCGCTGAGTATCGCATTGAAGAATACCGACAAGTACAGGTCCGTGTCCGCCTTCGCGCCTATCGTGTCTCCTAGCAATTGTCCCTGGGGGATAAAGGCTCTAAAGAATTACCTGGGCGAGGACATTAGTAAATGGCAAGATTATGACTCGACCGCGCTCCTCCTCAAGGCGACAACACACCTACCCATGCTCGTCGATCAGGGCACCGCGGATGAATTTCTAGAGAAGCAGCTGAAGCCAGAACTCTTGATAGAAGCTGCCAGGCAGTCGGGCTACCCACTTGAGTTCATCGAGCGAGAAGGCTACGACCACAGCTACTTCTTCATAGCGAGCTTTATTGAGGAACACCTGCGCTTCCACGACAAAATCTTAAGAAAGGTCTAGATTGCCAGCCAGATTATCAGGCCGCAAAGCGCGGCTATAAACTGGCTGCGTCTATCGGTAATGGCGAACAGCACTGGGTCTTCATCCAGTTCGCCGTGCCGCGCGAGCGTCCAGATACGCCAAAGCAGATACAGCAGTAGCGGGCAGATGGACCACAGGTATAGGGGATTGCTGTACAGCTGCGTAGTCGCAGGCGCGTTGATATAGAACGCGAACACAGCGACAGCAATGAGGCTAGCGCCGCCACCGAGTGCGGCTAGTGTTTTAAGATTATCTACGCCGTAACCCCTGCCTTCTATAGAAGACTTACCCTGACTCTGCAGGTTCAGAAACTCCGTGTAGCGCTTAACCATCGCCAAGCCTAGAAACAGGAAGAAGGAGAAGGCGAGTAGGTAGTTCGTGGTAACCACAGAGATGGCCGCCGACCCTGCAATAATTCTCCAGGTATAGAGAGAGGCAAGCGTCAGCACGTCAATCAGGAACAGGCTCTTCAGAAACAGGCTATAGAATGTCGTCATCAGCCAATAGGCCAGCAAGACGAGGAAGAATTCGCTAGGCAGAGCGAGGGCGACAGCAAAGCCTAGCGCTAACAGCAGCGGCGCACCCACAAAACCATAGCTAAGCGACAGCTCGCCCGAGGCGAAAGGCCGTCTTCTCTTGGACTGGTGCTGTCGATCGCTATTCAGGTCGAGCATGTCGTTCAGCAGGTACACGCTGGATGCCACGAAACTAAAACTCAGGAACGCGATGCACGCGAGCGCGAGTAAGTTTGCTTGATTGAGTTGGTGAGAGAGGATCAGTGGCAAGAAGATCAGCGCATTCTTTAGCCATTGGTGCGGCCGCATAGCCTGCCAGAATTTCTTTACTGCCGACTGCGGGGCATCGAAGTGCTGAACGTTCGCCGCCTCGTGCTCAAGATTATCGGCAAGCGATCGCGGGCAGTTGACGAGTATCGCCTCGCTTGCCTCAGACCACACCACAATATCGTCCTTGGAATTCCCTGCGTAAATAAAGCCACCCTGAGGATTAAGCTGCAGGATTCGCGTTACCTTGTTCTTCGATTTTAAGTTGTGATCTTCATCGCTGCCCATGGCGTCGATGAACAAACCTAGATGATCGCTAACCTGTCGCACCGGCAGCTGACTGGAGGCAGAGATGAGCACGATGTTGCGTCCCCGTTCAACTTCCTCCTTCAGGTAGGCGTGAAACTCGGTGTTCAGCGGCAGCAGCTCGATCGGTATGCTGACGCGCTTCGCCAGCTGGTGCTTAAGGTTTGCTCTACCCTTGGTCAGCCAGAGGGGAATCAACAGCGCGGTAAAAATATTCTTCTTCAGCATCAGCAGAATCGATTCCAGCAACAAGTCTGTCTTGATGACGGTGCCATCGAGATCGACATAGAGTGTGGGCTGGGAGAATGAATTCTGCACGATGATTCTGCGTTTGACCTTCGGCTTCTGTAACTAGAATTTTAGCCGCTTGAATATGAATTCCGGGATCGCACTAACGACGAACATAATAATGCGCCAGTAGCCAGGTGCGTAGACGGTGTGACTGCCGCGGCGAATGCTCTTCACGATCTTCTGTGCGACCAACTCGGGGCTGGACCACAGCGGGCCCTTCGGGAACTGTGCCGTCATCGGCGAATCCACCAGGCCGGGTCGTATGTCTACGATATTGACGTTGTGCTGCAAAAGTTTGCCGCGCAAGCCTTGCAGATAGGTAGAGACTAGAGACTTCGCGGCGCCGTAGACGAAGTTCGGCTGACGCCCCCTGTCGCCGGCGACGGAGGTGATGACGGCGATGCTGCCCTGTCGCTGCTCAATGAATCGAGGCGCGAGTTCGGTTACCAGCGAGATGACGCTGATGCCGTTGGTGTTGATCTCTTTGTGTGCCTGCTTGAAATTCTTCTCCACCTTCTCCTGATCGGGCAGAGAGCCGTGGCAAATCAGTGCGATATCGACACCACCCAATTCGCTAAAGGCGGCATCGAGTACGTCGCCATGCTGGGCAAATTTATTGAGATCCAACACGCTGTGACCTACCGCCTTCGCGCCGCGCACGAGTAGGTCGCCGCTTAGCTCCTTAAGAGATTCTTCTCTGCGTGCAATGAGATACAGCGAGTCGCCTTGCTCGGCGTAGATTCTGGCAGTTGCCTTCGCAATTGCCGACGTGGCACCAATGATCAGCACCTTCATGGTGTCAGGCCTAGTCTGCTCGACTGCAGTGAAGCGAAGCAGTTCTGCGGATCAACCTTTTGTTTAAGAGTCATAAACCTTTCCCAGTTCGGGTAACTGGCCTTGAATACCTGCTCGCTCATGCGGGCGTCTTTCGCGAGGTAGAGTCTACCACCGTGATCCAGAACGATCCGATCTAATTCGTCTAACAGAGGGAACAGGGCGGGCTCGTTCTTGAAGTCTAGCGTTAGGGTATAGCCGAGTTTAGGAAACGACAGCAGGTTCTGGTTCTGCTCGCCGAATTTCTTCAGTACGGTAAGGAAGGATCCCTTTCCCGCCTCAGACACTCTCTCTAGAACAGATGTTATAGCCTCGAACGCGCCTTCGCTTGGGATCAAGAACTGGTACTGCAGAAACCCTGCGGATCCATAGAGGCGATTCCAGTTCGATAGGCTGTCGAGCGGGAAGAAGTAGCTCCCATAGTCCAGCCTGGCGCTACTCTTCTTTCTTTTCTGCATAGCAAAATAGCCAGCGTTGAAGAACGACATCGTGGTCTTGTTTAACAGAAACGAGGGAGTAGAGAACGGAATGCTGGGGCTGGATCTTTCGCGAACTGTTCGCTCGCGCTTTCTATTCTTTGCTGCTGCGTGTTCGCCAAGGTACACCACTGAGCGCCCGAGGCTGTCGCCACTAGCGAGGCAATCCAACCAGGCGACGGAATATTTGCTGTCGCCATTAGCCTCTATGTGCTCGAAGCATTCAGCAAGATTGCGGGCGACCAGGCTGCGCTGATCGATAGCGCTGTTTTCTATGGCTGCCAGCGACAGTGTTGCATCGACGATGATCCCGGTCAGGCCCATGCCGCCGCAGGTCGCATGGAACAGCTCGCTGTTCTCCTTTGGGCTGCAGGTTATCGCCTCGCCAGATGCGAGCACTAGACTCAATTGCTCGACATGGCTGCAGAAGCTGCCGTCTACATGATGATTCTTGCCATGCACGTCGGCGGCGATGGCGCCGCCGACACTCACCGCGCTCGTGCCCGGCAGTACCGGCAGGAACAAGCCCCGCGGGATACAGACCCTCAGTATGTCGCCGAGACTAGTGCCGGCGCCGCAGCGCAGAGTCCGGCGTTCTGCATCGAGGGAGAGGAAGCTGTCTAGGAATCTGGTAGTAACGAGTTGAGCGGCGAGCGCGCTATCGCCATAGCTGCGTCCGCCACCACGGCCAATACAGGGAGCCGATCTCTTTGCTGACGCGATGCGCTGCTGCAGCGCTTGCGAATCGGCCGGCTCAATCAGTTCCGCTGTCGTCTTGGGGTAACGCCCCCAGCCCATGGCTTCCATCTAGGTATCCTGTCGCGCGAAAACATAGCGCTTATCGAGCCGATACTTTACACCATATCCGATGGACAATCCGATGACAGCGCCTAGATAGCGGGCGAACTTCCCGCCGATGAGCCAGTCGAAACCCAGCTCGAAGCCCCAAAAAATTGCGGTCGTGGCGATCCCCGTCAGGCCATAAACCGAGAACCGGCCAATCTCTTCACGGTGCGATGCGGTGATGTATCGAAAGATGTACTTCTTATCCAGCACGTACTTGGTCACGAGGCCCGTGCCGGTGCCGACGATCATGGCGAAAGTGAGTGCCAAGGGTCCGCCGTAGCTGCGAATCACTATCTCCTGCGCCGACAGATTAAGCAGCGTGGCGAGCACGGCGAACAGGCTGTAGTTAAGTGCGATTGTCATTGAGTGGCGTTGCAACGATTGGCTATGGCTATTCTATCGACTCAAGCTTATGAGTCTGAATGCGAAGGCTGTTATGCTCAGCCTACTTTGTTTGAACGACAGGCTGCACTTATACTTCCCTCTTTCCCGAATTCGCTTAGAAGACTCTATGACCGATATCATCAATTTTACTGAGGCTCTCGCGCGTGACGCCGGCCAGCTGATCGTCGATGAGCGCGCGAAGGCCGCTCTCTCCCGTGAATACAAGAACGGCGATGAGCTAGTCACCAATGCCGACATCAAGGCGGATGACTTCATCTGCGCGGCTATCGCGCGGCGATTTCCCGATCATCAGATTCTCTCCGAAGAATCATCGCCGGACATTGGCGCTGTGCAGAAGATCACCACACCGCTTTGGATCATCGATCCAATCGATGGCACCGTGAATTACGCCCACGGCCACAACCACTCCGCAATCTCCATTGCCTACGTTGACAAGGCGCAGGTGCAGGCAGGCGTAGTCTATAACCCATTCAGCGACGAGCTATTCAGTGGGCAGCGCGGCAAGGGCGCGTTTCTCAATGGCGAGCCGATCAGCGTATCGAGCGAGACAGAACTGCGGCGCTCACTCATCGCGACCGGGTTTCCCTACGATAAGTCGACGCTAGCGCCTATGATCCCCCGATTGGACGCGGTGCTGACTCACTGTGCTGACATACGCCGCATCGGCTCGGCGGCGTTGGATATCTGCTTCCTGGCGATGGGCAGGCTAGAGGGCTACTACGAGAGCCTCAGCATCTGGGACTTCGCCGCCGCACGCCTGATAGCCCAAGAGGCCGGCGCCGAGTGTGGCCATTTCGGCGACGTCCCGGCGGGCATCGATCCGCAATTCTATGATCAGGATATCCTGATCGCCAATCCAGCCATCTACCCGCAGCTCAGGGAGCTGCTGCGTCAGGCGGAGAAGGCCTGAGAATCGTCAGCGCCAACGTTCCAAAGTGCTTGATAAGTCGGTCGTTTTACTCGATGAAGCGAAAGGGTTTTCGTTGACTGAAATGGGCTTACTTCGTAGAGTGGGTCCCATATTCAGCGAGTAACTGCTCGCTGCGACATCTCGAAGCTCAGATCCCTTGCTACATAAGGCCTTCAGAGATAACCGAAAATTGAAAGTTGAGGAGAACAACCAGTGAAGAACGTGAATCTAGTGAAGGCAGCAGTCGCATCGCTACTGTTAATACCTGCCATCAGCAGCGCAGCCGACCGAGTAGGGGATTTCTCTCTGCTGGACCAGGACGGTTATCACCACAGCATGAGCTGGTACGACGATCACAAGGTGATCGCGCTACTCGTCCAGGCCAATGATAGCAAGGCCGCAGCCGATGCAGTGCCAGCGTTCGATGCCCTGAAGGCAAAGTACGACAGCCAGGGCGTTGAGTTCATGATGATCAACCCGATGGGCAAACACAATCGCAGCGCGGTGCAGGCCAAAGCGGCTGAATACGGTGTCGATATGCCGATCCTGATGGATGACGCGCGCGTTATCTCTGAGGCCCTGGGCATAGACCGCGCCGGTGAAGTGGTTCTCTATAACCCCCGCTCCTTCATGGTTGAGTATCGCGGCAGCGTAGCTGCCTCAGAGCAAGCGATCCAGGAGCTTCTGGCCGGCGAAACTGTGAGCACGGCGCTTGTTGCAACCAGCGGCCCATTGATTAGCTACGAGGCTGTCGAAGTGCCGTCCTATGTAGCCGATATCGCGCCGATCCTGGCCGACAACTGTGCCACCTGTCACCGCGAAGGCGGCATCGCTCCTTTCGCTATGGACAGCCACACCATGGTTCAAGGCTGGTCGCCAATGATTCGCGAGGTCTTGATGACCAAGCGCATGCCTCCAGGTCAGATCGACGGTCACATCGGCGAGTTCATCAACGACCGCCTGATCACAGACGAAGAAGTTAGGAACGTCATCGCCTGGGCAGACGCCGGTGCACCCAAAGACGGCGACACCGATCCCCTAACAGAGCTAACTTGGTCTACATCGAAGTGGAGCCTGGGTGACGAGCCCGACTACATCATCAAAGTACCATCGCAGCAAGTTCCTGCGACCGGTGTTTTGGAGTATCGCGACGTGGCAGTGAAGATCGATCTTGATGGTAAGGATCGCTGGTTGCGTGGCAGCGAATATATCCCGGGCGACCGCACTGTGTTGCATCACACGATCAACGCCTTGAACTTTCCAGAGGAAGTGGGTCAGCGCCTGAATCAGCTAGGCAGCAACAACCCGGACAAGGCGAGCATTACTGCCTATATTCCAGGCGGCACCGCAGCCTTCGAGCCGCCTAACACTGGCGGCCTTATAAAAGACGGCTCAGTCTTGAACCTGAATCTTCACTACACAACAAACGGTCGCGAGACTGTCGATAATAGCGAGATCGGCCTGTGGTTCTATCCCGAGGGCGAGATTCCCGAGGAGAGAATGTCAGGACGCTGCGCATGCATATTCCCCAATACCTGGACGAATATCCCGGCGAACGATCCAGCCTTCGAGCAGACCGCTACGATCACCATCGGCAAAGACGCCAACATTCACAGCTTCTTGCCGCACATGCATTTCCGCGGCAAGTACATGCGCTTCTATGCCGACTACCCGGACGGCTCTAGCGAAGAGCTGATCAACATCGCGCAATACAACTATGCCTGGCAGATGAGCTACACCTATGCCGAGCCTAAGTTTGTGCCGGCGGGTACGAAGATCACAGCGGTCGGCGCATTCGATAACTCGGCGCAGAATCCTGCCAATCCGGATCCCCAGAGAACGGTTCCTTGGGGACAGCAGAGCTGGGATGAGATGTTTTTCGGAGCCGTACAATGGAAAAACATCGACCAAGGCGGTCAGTAAGTCACAGTTCTTTAACTTGGTTGTAGCACAAAGCCCGGTCTCGTAAGAGACCGGGCTTTTTTTTGGTGGGACGCAGCTCAGCAGAGACTGAATTGCGGCGTTAAAAATAATTCCCGGCTCGTTACATACTTATTGTATGCGCCTCGCCGGGAATTATTTTTGCCTTGCACTTCAGCCTCTGCTGAGCTGCTCGAGATTTTGTGATCGTGCAAGGCTGCTGGTTTGTTTCTTTTTCTATGGGGATATGTCGGGTGAGAGTGCTGGAGCTTGCTCGTTCTAGGTCTTCATTGAGGCCTGCTGATTGTGCTGCTAAGCACTCTCAAGCTACCGGCCCTTGATTTTCTGCGATTCTGCTAGTGCGTGTTTTATAGACTTGCCGAATGCTTTGTCAGTGGAGCGGCGCTCAGAGAGAGATGCTGAGTTAAACGATTCTTCGCGCAGTAATTTGAGATAGTTATTGAAACGTCTTTGATCTAATTCTTCTGAGTCTATGGCGCGCTGCACTGCGCAGCCGGGTTCTCTCTGGTGTTGGCAGTCGCCGAATCTGCATTGTTCTGCCAACGACTCGATATCCGAGAACGTCGTGGCGATGCCTTCCTTGCAGTCAGCCATCTGGATCTCCCGCATACCGGGGGTGTCCAGAATCACTCCTCTTTCGCCCAATGAAATCAGGGAGCGTCGTGTTGTCGTGTGTCGGCCCTTGTTGTCATCTTCCCGTATTCCACCTGTGCTTTGTCTCTCTTCGCCGAGCAGTGTGTTGATCAGCGTTGATTTCCCGACGCCCGAGGAGCCCAGTACGGCTAGCGTGGCGCCCCTCTTTGTCCAGGGAGACAATTTGCTCACGCTCGCGGCGTCCAGACAATTTATGGCTTCTACCATCAAGAATGGATCTAGCGACTGAATCTGTTGGACACTGTCCTCGGC
>CAYGRR010000023.1:11948-40763 GCA_964352295.1 uncultured Pseudohongiella sp.
TTGTCCAGCAATAGCCAGTCGCCGACTACCATCTCCGGCATGGTCGGGGCCAATGGGATAGTGAAAATATCCGACTCCGTGGCCACGACTATTTCAGATTTATACTGTTCAACAATTCGCGCAGCCGTGGTCTCCTCCCATTCTTCTAAAGAGAGTTGCTGCTGGAAGAACGCCTGCCAACCCAGGTCGGTGAGAGAACCAAAGTTTGCCATCATGCAGCCCCTCTAACTTTAGAAAAGCACAAGATGGATAGTCTCTGAAAAATTGCCACTTTCACTTCTCCTCAGAGAATCTCAAAAACATCATAGGCAACCTTACCCTCGATTCGTTTGTTCTTTCCTACGCAGACAATATGATTCAGCCAGTCGTATTTCTCGGAGGCGGTTTGGAATATTGGGCGGACGCGCCAGTAGAGGCCATTCTCACCGTTGTGTACCACGCCGGTGTAGGTCATGTAGATGATTTCACCATCGTCCGTGTCTAGAGTAATTCTTACGTCCAGGCTGGAGTGACCGGAGACCTGGGTGATCCAGTCGGCGCCGCCGTCTCTTACCGTGCCGTTTAGTCTTGGGCCGCCGAAGGTGCCGCCGGTGACTGGTGCGATGCTGGTGTGTCCGGCATCGAGTTGGTCGGCTACATCGAGCGACAGCTCCATGAGGAAGGTGGATTCTAACTCGCTCGCGGCGCTCTGTGCTGATGCCATCTGATTTACTCCTGCGGCGGCCGCGGCTATCGCGGTAGCGCCGAGTTTAGTGAACTGCCTTCTGCTAATTGATTGCTTATCGATCTTCATGTGAGCTCTCCCGGTTGGTTTGCACACAGTGTAGGGTCGAGCAATCAGCTTGTCACAGGTTTTCCGGTTTTAAATTGATTGTCGAAGCGGCGCAGGATCGTAGGCAGGTAGAACAGATCTAGCACCAAGGCTAATACCACGATTGGCACCAGAAGCTTCGCCGCCTGTTGGAAGTAGATGGTGTTGGCGGCGATGAGTATGGTGGTGCCTAGCGCCAACACCAGTGTGGTAATAGACAGCGCTGGGCCGGCGGTCTTGATCGCGTAGTCGATAGCGTCGGTCTTGTCGACACCGGCGCGGCGCTTCTCAAGATAGTGACTCAACAGATGAACAGTATCGTCGACTACCAGGCCGATACTAATACTGAATAACATCATCACGAACGGATCCAGCTGCCCTACAAAAAGCGCCCAGAAACCAAACACCATCGTGGCAGGAAGTAGGTTGGGAATTATGCTGAGAATGCCGAAATAAACGCTGCCCATGCCGATGATGAGACTGATCGTGATTAGTAACAGGCTAATGGAATAACCTTGCAATAATTCTATGGTAACCAGTTCATCCATGCGTGAGAACAGCAGTATACCGCTGCCGTGTAATAACTCTGCCTCGGGAAAGTCTAGCTCGAACCTCTCGGTTAGTCGCTCATCGAAATCGATCAACGCCTGGTTCGACATGGGAACGGCGTTGATGTAAAGGTTGATCATGGAGAAGTCGGTGTTCACGAAGCCGAATAGCGGAAAGTCATCGCTCTGAATAAGCGCGTAGGCGAGCAGGTAGTTCGCCACGGTGTCGAAGTCGTCGGGGATTACGTTGAAGGCCTCGACATGATCGTTCTGAACTCGGTGAATGGTCTTCACCACATCAACAACGCTGGCCGATGACTCGACCTCCGGCTGCTCGCCTAACCAGAAACCAAAGTCCTCAACCCGGCGCAGAAAGTCCGGTTCTATCGCCGCCCATTCCGTTTTGATATCGATGCCGTAGTTAAGCGCTGGGCCGCGGTTGTAGTGGCCGCTTACCTCGTCGTAGAACTGTTTTATGTCGGTATCCGCCGCGATGAAATCGAGGCGGTTGAAGTCGGTTTCGTTGAGCGGAAGCAGGGCGAATGTCGCGATCGCCAGGAAGGTGCAGCCCCAGAAGATCGGCACATCCTTGCTGCGCGTAAACTCAGATATTTTCTTCAGTGTGTCTTCCATGAAGGGAACGCCAGTGCTGGCGGCAACCTCACGCCGCGAAGTCATCCAGATCAGCACCGCCGGCAAAAATAGCAGGGTGAGCAGATAGGCGAACACGATGCCGATGGCGACGATCTGTCCGAACTCCTGAATCGCTGGCGAGGAACACATGTTGAGTGAGGAGAAGCCAATAGCGGTCGTGAGTGCGGCGAGAGAGACCGGTTGGAAGTTGTGCGCGATGCTCTCCTGCATGGCGTCCATCTTCGCGGCGCCTCGGTGCATCGCCTGCTTATAGATAGAAATAATATGTACGCTGTTGGCGACGGCAATGATCACCAGCACCAGCGGGGCAATGATGGAGATGCTATTGAATGCGAAACCCAGATAGCCGAGGGTGCCGATGGTGCAAAGTAGTGTGAACAGTACGTGGGTCAGAATGCAGATGCCGAGGGTCGCCGAGCGGAAGCAGTAGCAGATGGCAAACACGCAGGCGAGGATTACGAAGGGCATCAGGTTAGTGAGATCGTCGACCATCGCCTGTTGGCTCGACTGCTCTAGCATCACCTCGCTGTTCGCAAGTATCTGCACATTCGGGTGTCGGCTGCGTAGTTCGTCTCGAAGCTGCAGCGAAGCGGTTGCGATGTCGAGGCGATCATCGGCAGAGAGGCCTTCCGACGCCGTGGTGATTATCGCGAACGTCAATGCGCCATCATTGGAGAGAAGATTGGCGGTGAGCAACCTATCCGCCAAGGCGGCATCGGCTACTGTGGCGAGTTCCTCTTCACTGTAGGAGCGCAACGTCTTAATAAACAGTCGCGTCTGTGTCTCGGGTGAGACATAGTCGAGAATCGTAGTGATTCGTTCGGCAAAGGGGATTGCCGTGTAGCTGTCTCCGAGATCGTCGATCGCCGCGAGTAGTTCGCTATTGAAAACAGATTCCGACTCATCGACGACGAAGGCGAAGCGTACCTCCAGAGGCGAGGGGAAGGCCTCTTCCATCAGGAGCAGCTCGTCGAGGTAGGGATCACTCTCGGTAAGCAGGGCGTTCAGTGAGGTGTCGAAACTGGTGCGCAGAATGCCGGTGGCAAGCAATAGACTGGCGATCGTCGACAACACGGTTAAGAGTTTGCGATTCACAATCGTAAAATCAGCAACTCGCTTCGAGAGCGATCTCATGGCGTGATTGTTCTGTCCTTCTGACATCTACTCGATCAATCCTAGGTGTTCTTGCAGTGATACATCCAGCTGCGCACGCCATAGCTGAGAAATTTCTGCTTGTGCAGAATAAAGTAAAACTTCCTGTTCAAGTTGCGATGCGGGCAGGCTAGGGGAACTAGCGAGCCACGCCTGAATGCCTCTTCCAATGTGATCTTGGAGAGGCATCCAATACCCAGACTTGCCTCGACAGCACGCTTTATACCCTCTGTGTGTTGCAACTCCAACCGTAAATTCAGATTGGAGAGAATTCCAGTCATGGCGCGGTCGAAGGCTTGGCGCGTACCCGACCCCTGTTCTCTTACAATCCACTCAGCCGACAGGAGATCCTCGTCGTCCAATTCCCACTTCGATGCGAAGGGGTGGGAGGGCGCGCAGAACAGGGCGAGCTCATCATCGCGCCAATAGCTCACATCTAGATCAGGAGCATGCAGCTCACCCTCGATAAGGCCGATGTCTAACTCAAAGTTACGCACCTTCGCCGCGATGGAGGCAGTGTTCTCTACATTCAGGTCTACCTTCGCGGTCGGGTGCTTCTTCATGAATCGCGCCATGATGCCTATGGCGAGATAGTTGCCGATCGTGAGGGTCGCCCCAACCTTGATCTCGCCTATCTCGCTGGCGCCGATGAGAAAGCTCTCCAGCTCGCTGGCCCCGGCTATCAACGCCGCCGCCTTCGGGCGCAGCACATCGCCCTGATCATTCAGCTGCAGGCGCTTGCCTATCCTATCGAACAGCTGCGTGCCGAAGCGGTGTTCCAGCTCCTTAAGGGCGGTGCTGGCGGCAGATTGCGACATGGCGAGCTCGTCGGCGGCGAGGCTGACATTCTCGAAGCGGGCGACGGCCAGGAATACCTCTAGCTGTTTCAGGGTGAATCGCATGGATTGGACTTTGCTCCCTTAGGGCCATATATCTATTAGATAGATAAGCAATATATAAAATATCAATTTTACAGATATAGTAGAGAAGTCCTAGACTGCGCGCAATCTGTCATTGGCCTCATTGGGCCTCGACAAGCCCCAAGGGCAGCAAAATCAGGAGTGAGCAGTGGCAAACCTTTCTACCCAGAGCGTAACCGGCGTCCATCACTGGAACGATTCACTCTTCAGTTTCAAGACAACCCGAGATCGCTCGCTGAAGTTCGAGAACGGCCACTTCCTGATGCTGGGCATCGAGGTCGAAGGCAAGCCGCTGATGCGTGCCTATAGCATCGCCAGCCCGAACTACGACGAGGAGCTGGAGTTTCTGAGCATCAAGGTTGCCGACGGCGCACTCACTTCGCGCCTGCAGAACATTCAGGTGGGCGATAAGGTATTCGTCAGCAGCAAGCCCACGGGCACGCTGGTTGTCGACCACCTTCTTCCGGGCAGGAATCTGTATCTGATCAGCACCGGTACCGGACTCGCTCCCTTCATCAGCATCATCCAAGACCCGGATACCTACGAGAAGTTCGATAAGGTAATCGTGACTCACGGCGTGCGCTATGTGTCCGAGCTCGCGTATCAGCAATTCATCAAGCATGACCTGCCTAACAACGAGTTCTTCGGCGAAGAGGTGAGAGAGAAGCTTGTCTATTACCCCACCGTCACCCGCGAAGAATTCGCAACGCAGGGTCGCCTGACGGACGCGATGTCATCGGGCAAAATCTTCGCCGACATCGGCCTGCCACAGGCCGACCCAGAGCACGACCGGTTCATGATCTGCGGCAGCCCGAGTATGCTCAAGGATACCTGCCAGATTCTCGATGGCTGGGGATTCGAGGAGTCGCGTCAGGGAATCAAGGCACACTACGTTATCGAACGCGCGTTTGTAGAATAGCGCCGCACAGCTATAACGCTTCGAGACCCAATGTAGTGCATGCGCTACGCCGTCCCGAAGATTCTGCGCTTAAGTTTGCCTAGCACGACTCAAGCACTATCCACTGTGAAGTAGATGCTGTATTTTTACTGCATCACTACTCAGGGAGAAGTCGCTTGAAAAAAACCAGTCTATTGCTGCTCATCACCAGCCTCGTTATTACCAGTCATGCATGCGCACAAACCATCGAAGATGAATCTGTCGCCTGGCTTCAGGACTTCATCAAGATCGACACCATCAATCCACCCGGCAACGAGTCCCGCGCCGTAGATTTCTACGCAGCGATCTTCGACGCGGAAGGCATCGAGTACGAGACGGCGGAGAGTGCACCCGGTCGTGGCAACATCTGGGCAAGGATAGAGGGTGGCGACGAGCCTGGCCTGATGATGTTGCAACACACCGACGTGGTACCAGCCGACCCGGCCTACTGGACAATCGATCCGCTCTCTGGCGAGATTCGTGATGGCTATATTCTCGGTCGCGGCGCGCGCGACATGAAAGGCACCGGCATCTCGCAGCTAGCGGCATTCCTCACCCTGCATCGCAGTGGTCGGGCGCTGAATAGAGACGTAGTCTTCCTGGCGACGGCGGACGAGGAGGCGGGTGGTGCCTTTGGCGTCGGCTGGCTTATCGAGAACCGCAGAGAGATCTTCGATGGTGTGGGGCTCCTCATTAATGAGGGTGGCTCGGGCAGTCGCAACATGGATGAGATTATCTTCGGTGTGGAGGTCACACAGAAGGTGCCTGTATGGCTCAGGCTGAAGGCGATAGATGTGCCCGGTCACGGTTCGTCGCCGCGAACAACGAGTTCGGTTACTCGTATCGTCGATGCCCTGGCGATACTCCGCGCGAATCCATTTCCTGCGCGCATCATCGACCCGGTAGACGAGTATTTTTCCGGCATCGCCTTGTCACTCAACGATGAGTGGGCCGCGGCCTATGCCGACATCGGCTTGGCCATTCAAGACCCGGAGTTTCTTCCTGCATTCCAAGAGCACAGACCGGGCCATCACGCCCTGACCAGAGACACCTGTTCAATGACGCGCATGAGCGGCTCTAACAAGATTAATGTGGTGCCGCCGGAGGCATGGGCAGAACTGGATTGTCGCATTCTTCCAGACCGCCCCGCGGAGGTTTTTGTCGCCGAACTTACTGAGTTAATCGCCCCGGCGGGTGTGGAGGTCGAAGTCATCATGGCATTCACGCCGGCCATCTCCTCGACGAGCTCGCGTCTTTTCACGGCGATCGAGAACGTAACGCGAGAACTGTATCCTGGCTCGCGCGTCCTGCCGTCGGTGAGCACGGGTTTTACCGACAGCCATTTCACTCGCGATCTCGGTATCGTTAGCTATGGTTTCAACCCGATCATTACCCGCGAGGGCGAACCGACCGGCGTGCACGGCAACGACGAGAGTGTGCCTGAAGTGGATTTTCGTCAGGGAATTACCGACATGATCGCGATCATTAGAAACGTGGTTTATAACTGAGAGACAAGCCTTTTCACATTTTCGTCGGCTTGTTCGCAAGGAATCGCAGGCAAAAAAAGGGGACACGCTGTGTCCCCTTTTTTAATTCTCTCTCGACTAGGTATCGAAGATGGCTACCAAGCAACCCTTTGAATCTGGTATATCGTCCATATTCACGGTGCCGCCGGCAAGAACTGTGTTCAGCGCATCCTTGAGGAAGTGCTCGTCGGCATTGTTGCGCTGCGTCTCGTAACCGAGCTGGTCGTTGATCGGGCCGCGGTACAACACTTCTTTAGTTCTTGGGTTGACGATGAATACCTCGGCGGTGCGCTCTACACCCAAAGCCTTCGCGAGAACCTGACCTTCGTCTTTCATGATCGGAAAATCGATACCGAACTCGCCGGCTTCCTTGGCGATGCGTGGCAAATTGTCCTGAATATTTGAGTTAAACATGACGAACTCAATACCCTTGTCTGCGTACTCGTCGCGGACTTCGCGGTAGTTTGGTAGTGCGATTCTGGCGATGGGGCAGCCTACGCCCTGCACGTAGAACACGACAAATTCTTTGTCGGCGTAGCTATCCAGGGTATGTGTTGCGCCTAGATGATCAGTCAATTCAAATTCAGGAATAGAGCGCAACCATTCATCGGCTAGCGCCGTGGAAGAGGCGATTAGCAGGCCGCTTAGTATGAAAAGTTTACGTAACATGACAACTCCTTATTTGGTGATTGGCATTAAGGCCAATCGTTGCTTCAATCTCTCGTCTGATTCTAGCTAGCTGCCTGAGAGGAAACTTGATCCTCATCAACGACTCTAGCCGGTACTCAAGTGGCAAACATGGTAACAATATTCGATTTTCAATCCTACGGGGTGCGACACCATGTCACAGAAAGTTGCAGCTTCTATTTCCAGCCCTGCCTATGAAATTAACTGTATATAAAACAATATGTTACAAAGACTTCAGGCGGATCGAGTAATTAGTAACTGATATCCGTGATTATGAGCTCCTTGTTACCCGTGCCTGGGCGCAGAATCCTGCGATCTTCTGTCGCCTCCGCGATTTCTGTGAATTGATCATTCCGCTACTCTATTGGCTCTATATCGGTCGTCAGAGGGGCAAGGAAAGCCGGGCACGCGACTTTTGCGGCCTCGAAGGAAATCGCATAAATAGACCGAAGCGCGTATAGTTGAGCCCTGATTTCGGCCAATCTCAAGGGTGTCAAACCACGCACTATGTCCTCGTCTCTTGCTCGCTCCTATAGCTCTCTCGTCTTCACTAAACCCTATTTGGTAATCGCTGTTCTGCTATTGCTCGTTGGCTTCTTCGGCTGGCAGGCCCAGAATTTTCGCCTCGATGCCTCAGCCGATTCCCTGTTGCTCGAAGACGATCCCGATCTGGAATTCTCTCGCGAGATGAACGTGCGCTACGGCATTCGCGAGGCGGTCACGATCGCCTACACACCTAACGCGGATCTGTTTAGCCGCAGCGAACTTAACAAACTGGGGGCGCTGCGCGAAGAGCTACTAGCCATAGAGCGTGTAGACTCGGTAGACAGCATCCTCAATGTGCCCATCTTCGAGGACACGCCACTCACTGGCATCTCGGAAGACTACCTGACGCTGGCGGACCAAGACATCGATCTGGTGGCCGCCCGTGAAGAAGTGACGAGCAGCCCGGTATTTAGAAACGCAGTGATCAGCCCAGACGGTAAGACCGCGGGCATGCTGGTTAGCTTCGCGATAGATGAAACGGCGCGCAACCTGATAGGACGGCGAACCGAACTGCGCAACAAGGCGCGTGTCGAAGAGCTCACCGCAGAAGAGGCGAGCGAGTTAACCCAGGTAGAGGCAGACTACGCCGTGCACAGTGTGCTCGCCGCCGATCGTCAACACGAAATCATTAGTGTCGTGCGGGCAACGCTGGAGAGATACCGAGATGGCGCGCAGATCTATCTCGGCGGGGCGCCGATGATTGCCGACGATCTCGTTACCTTCGTGCAGGGAGACTTAAGCAGCTTCAGCTTCGCGGTAGTCCTGTTGATCATCTTCGCCCTAGGCCTTATCTTTCGAAAGGTGCGCTGGGTGGCACTGCCGCTAGGGTGCTGTGCGGTCGCCGGCGTTATCATGGTGGGCGTGCTAGGACTCATGGACTGGCGTGTCACAGTCGTGTCCTCGAACTTTATCTCACTGCTACTTATTATTACTATCTCGCTCACTGTGCACCTCACCGTGCGCTATCGAGAATTAAGGGCGACCCGGCACTATACAAACCACGACAAGCTGCTGCGTCATTCGGTGCTAAGTATGTTCCGGCCCTGTCTCTACACAGCCCTAACCACGGCCGTGGCGTTCGGCTCGCTAATAGTGAGCGGGATACTACCTATCATTACCTTCGGCTGGATGATGATGATGGGTGTGGCAACGGCCCTGATCGTTGCGTTCACGCTGTTCCCTGCGATACTGAGTATCATTAAGCAGGACGAGACTCAGCTCTCCGCGAACTTGCGTCTGAATCTCACCACCGCTCTGGCAGACATCACTGCGAAGTTAGACAACAAGATTCTGTACATCTATCTGGGAGTTGCACTGATTAGCGGCATAGGACTCTCACAGATTCGCGTCGAGAACAGCTTCATCGACTATTTTAGAGAGAGTACCGAGATCTACCAGGGCATGTCACTCTTCGACGAGAAACTAGGGGGTACATTGTCCTTCGATGTGATCGTCGATCTTCCAGAGGTAGAAGACGATTTCGATGGCGGCTTCGACGATGGGTTCGGTTTCGGCGACAGCGCCGACAGCGGCAACGACGACGCCTATTGGTTCACTGCACCGAAGATGGAGCAGGTAAAGGCTATTCATCAGTATCTCGATAACGATGCACAGACCGGCAAGGTGCTATCGTTCGGCGCTGTGATCGAGCTCGCCGAGAAATTGAACGACAATCAACCCATAGATGGATTGCTATGGGCGGTGCTCTACAATCGCATTCCAGAGACGCTAAAGAATACGGTCCTCAATCCCTTCATATCGATAGAAAGCAACCAGCTGCGATTCAATGTGCGCGTCATAGAGTCTGCCGAGAACCTGAACCGAAACGAGTTGCTGCAACGCATCGAGGCGGGAATCGAATCGGAGTTTGGCTTCGCCGACGAAGATGTTCAGCTCACCGGCATATTGGTCATGTACAACAATGTGCTGCAGAGTCTTTTCCAGTCGCAGATATTGACACTCGGCGTCGTGATGCTGGCTATCATGTTGATGTTTCTAGTGCTGTTTAAGTCCTTCATGATTGCGCTCATCTGCATCATACCGAATGCAATCGCGGCAGCCTTCGTACTCGGCATCATGGGCTGGGCGGGCATTCCCCTGGACATCATGACGATTACCATCGCCTCGATCTCTGTAGGCATCGGCGTCGATAACACGATCCACTACATGCACCGCTTCAAGCGCGAGTTCACACGCTTCGGCAACTACCGTGAGACGATGTACTTCTGCCACAACAGCATAGGCCGCGCGATGTACTTTACATCGATGACGATCGTGGCCGGCTTCTCCATCCTGGCTCTATCTAACTTCATTCCAACCATTGTATTTGGCCTGCTGACCAGCCTCGCCATGTTGGTCGCCCTAGTCGGCTCGCTTACCTTGCTGCCGCAGCTACTCGCGACCTTCAAGCCCCTGGGCCCGGAGACAAGTGATGGGGCACCTGCCGAGTCGGCAGAGATGACCGCTTCATAATTTTGCTAATTTGCGTCTAAAGTGTGAGCATGGCGATAGACTGCTTCGAAGTTATCTATAGAATTAGTCTGGCCCTGAAACCCGAGGATTCTTAGTGCTTCGTATACTTCTCTACTTGGCTGCAGCGTCGACTCTAGTCGCCTGCAGCGAACCGCCGGTCGAGCCGAATCTGCTTGCAGACACGCCGGCGGTTCAGGCATTTATGGCGGACACCGCCGCCCTCGCCAGAGGGCAGGCGATCTTCGAAGGATCCTGCGCCAGCTTCTGCCATACGATGGAGCCGGAGGAAGAACTCGATGCCTCCTTCCTGTTCGACTGTCAGTGGAATCATGGATCTCTTGATCAGGATCTTTTCAATACCATCACCAATGGCGTACTCGGCACCCGCATGGTGGGCTTCGGCTCAAATTTTCCCGAGGGTGACGATGACAAATGGAAAGTGATCGCCTATCTACGCAGCAACCAACAAGCCTGTTAGAATCTACCCCTCGCGTTCTTCTGAACACAGCAAGTAGATGTATCTTACCCGCCACGCAAATGAGGTTTTTAATGGAAGTGAATTCTCCCGAAGCAGACAAGAAGCAAGACAAATCATCCGGAAAGTCGGGATTCATTGACGAGAAGCTATTCAAGTCGCGTTCCATCACTATATTCGGCGAGATCAATGACAAGCTCGCTCGCGGTGTTACCGAGCGACTACTGGCCTTGGCGGCAGATAACGACGAGCCGATCTCAATCTACATCAGTTCGCCCGGCGGGCACGTGGAGTCTGGTGATGTCGTCTATGACATGATCAAGTTCATCAAGCCGACGGTGAAGGTCATCGGCACAGGATGGGTAGCGAGCGCAGCGACTACCATCTATCTCGCTGCGGCGAAGGAGCATCGTTTCTCTCTGCCAAACACACGCTTTCTCGTGCATCAGCCATCCGGCGGCTCACGGGGAGACGCGACGGATATCGCTATCCAGGCCGAGGAGATAATCAAGATGCGCGCTCGCATCAATCAGCTGATCGCAAGTGAGACCGGGCAGTCTCTGGAGCGCGTTGCACTAGACACGGATCGAGATTTTTGGATGAGTGCCCAGCAGGCAGTCGACTACGGCATCGTGGGCAAGATCGTCAATTCTATAACTGAGATCTAGCTGCTAGATTTCGGTATTCTCGGAGACCTTTCTAAAGATCGCCTGGCGATCTTTAGAAAGCATACAAACCACCATGAAGTCGGGCAGGCAGGTCGCCGCGAAGGCAACAGCCGTAGTGGCGTTAATTAGCTCGGCCTGAATCGTACCCACCACACCCGCGTACTCGACCTCAACTCTGACGACGTTGCCCTCTACCTTGCCATTCTGATTGCTCCATTCGAAGCCCAGTGATTCGACCTGCTGCACCTTCAGCTCTTCGTCCTCGATCGTGACCGCGATGCTGAACAGCGTGCCTTCTACTACCCACACGCCGTCCCAGTGTGCAGAGAGGTCTTCCTGTGCGTTCGCGGAAGCGAGCGGGGAGAGGGTAAGGGCGATTACAAGTAATCTAAGCAAACAGTGTTTAAACAAAGCTGACTCCCACTCCAAAAAGTTCTCCATGATAGAGGCCTATCACGACATACAGACCCAGGCCCAAGAGCAGCGAGATAATATCCCAAGCGAAGGCGGGGGATCTCGATTCAACATCTACCACGCCAGCGAGGCTAAATATCTTGATGCCGGACCAGATCGCAAAGCTGCCGAACAAAAGCATCGATGCAAGATCTCCGTTAGACCACAGGTGAGCCAGACTCCACAGCAGGATACCCACCAACATCGGATTGCGTAGAAATTTACGCAGGTGGGACAGGGGAACATTGCCCGCGACGAAGCAGATCAGCGCGGGGATCATCAGCATCAGGCTGAGCGAGCGCCACTCGAAGATCGGCTGCCAGATCATCTGAAATGGCGCGAGGGATTTACCCCAGATAATCAGCCCGAGGCCGACAAGGGCGAACAGGCTATACAGGCCCTTATAGGCGGCCTCGGAGGGCAGTGCATCCATTAATCTCTGGCGCAGCCCAAGCTCCCGCAACACATGCGGAACAAAGAACAGAACCAGTCCGAAAATCAATACACCCATGTCTTGCCTCTACGAGTTTGGGGGAGTGTAGCACGGCAGGTGGTTCTTGAGAGACTTGGACCGTAGCGCAAATTCTAGTTGACTGCGTATTTAATTAAACGTTTAATTAATAAATTTCGCGAACGAGAGAGCAAGATATGAAGCAGTCGAGAAGCAGCAATGGGAAAGCAACAAAGGCCGCGGGCAGGCCAGCTGGCGGGGACTCTGAAAATGTCCGCAGCGATTTGTTGAAGGCCGCCCGCGATCACTTCCTCGACAGAGACTTCAAGGCCGTTTCGCTGCGAGAAATCGCAAGCAGCGCAGGCGTGAACGGAGCCATGGTGAACTACTATTTTGGCGGCAAGAAAGGCCTGTACCTGGCAATGGTGGATGAATTGTTCGAATCACTGGATGAGAAGGTTAAGCGCCTGGACGAAGGGTCCGAATTCTCGGTCGTCGACTTCAGCCGTAGCTATTGTCTGCTACTCGCCGAGAATCCCTGGTGGCCCAATTTCGTGGTTCGAGAGATTCTCTTCAGCGAGGGAGAAACGAAGGAGGAAGTGCTGCAGCGATTCGGCAAGATGATTGCACCGAAGCTGATGCAGGCGGTCGCTCAAGAGGTTAAGCAGGGAAACTACCGCCAAGATCTCAATCCCCAGTTAACGATCTTGTCTCTCATGGGTATGACCATCTTCCCCTTTCTAGCTGCGCCGATGATCGAACATCTCTTCGGAATGACGCTCGATGAATCCATGGCCAATAAACTAGCTACACACAACATCGAGCTGTTCATGAACGGAGTTTTGAACCAATCCGATAACAGCGTCAAGGAGGCAAAGTCATGATTCGCCTAAGGTTACTCGTCCTACCCCTTTTTGGCGTACTTGCAGGCTGCGAGGAGTTGCCGCCCCAGGCACTTGGACAACTTGAGTCGGAGCGCATCGAGTTGGTTGCCGAGTTCTCCGAAGTGATCACGGCCATCAACGTGGCAGAGGGTGACACAATCGAAGCTGGGACTGCTGTCTTGCAACAAGATACAGCGCGTATCGATCTGAGGATAGAAGAGGCGCAGGCGAATATTCGGCGCATCGAGGCGATTCTGGCGGAACAAATCGCCGGGCCGCGCAAGGAGACGATAGATGCTGCCCGGGCGAATCTCAATGCGGCGCAGATCGAACGCGACTACCGGGCGAGGGAACTGGATCGACTCGCGGGACTGCGGGATAGGAACCTGACCTCGATAGAATCGGTAGATTCTGCAGCGAACTTCCTGAAAGCGGCGGGCGCGAGAATCGAGTTAGTTAGCGCTCAGCTGGCCGAACTCGAGGCAGGGGTTAGACCTGAGCAGATTACACAAACACAGGCGCAGCTTGCGCAGGCTGGCGCGCAGCTGGAGAGCCTCTATCTGGACAGGCAGCGACTCGCTGTCACCTCTACCACGGAAGGCCTGTTGGATTCCCTGCTGTTCGAGATCGGCGAGCGACCTCGTATCGGTGATGTGGTCGCGGTCTTGCTGAGCGGTGCGCAGCCCTATGCGAGACTCTATATTCCGGAGCCTATGCGCGTGCAGATCGGGCAGGGCTCCACTTTGCAGGTCGCCGTCGATGGAATGCCCGGCACCCTGACTGGCACGGTAAGACGCATTGCGTCGGAGGCGACCTTCACACCGTATTTCGCCTTGAACGAGAGAGATCGCACACGCCTGTCCTATGTGGCGGAGGTGGTCCTGCCCACGCTGCCCCAGAGGTTGCCCGACGGCGTGCCAGTGCAGGCAGTCTTCTAGGCGGCTTGAGCGATGAATCAGAAGCAGATAGCAATCACGGCGAGCGGCCTGACCATGCGGTTCGGCTCTCTTGTGGCCGTAGACAATGTGGATCTCGAGATAGAGAGGGGATCTATCTACGGCTTCCTCGGGCCAAATGGCTCGGGGAAATCAACCACAATAAGGATGTTATGCGGGCTGCTCACGCCGAGCTCCGGTTCCGCGACTGTGATGGGCATGGATACGAGGAGGGATGCGGAATCGCTGAAGCAGCGAATCGGCTATATGACGCAACGCTTCTCGCTCTACGAAGACCTTAGTGTTAAAGAAAACCTGCAGTTCGTGAGCGAGATCTACGCCGTTCCGCGCAAGCGGCGCAAGCTTCGTGTGACTGAATTGCTGGAGTCTTTTCGCCTCGTCGACAGGGCGCAGCAAAGATCCGGCACGCTAAGCGGAGGACAGAAGCAGCGCCTCGCCCTCGCCGCGGCTACCTTGCATGAGCCCGAGATACTGTTTCTGGACGAGCCTACGAGCGCGGTAGATCCACAGAACAGGCGTGATTTCTGGGAGATGCTGTTCGAGTTGGCGGAGCAGGGCACGACGATACTGGTGTCTACACACTACATGGACGAGGCCGCGCGCTGTCACAGGCTCGCGATTCTCGATGAGGGCGCCAAGGTTGCGGACGGCTCGCCGAGAGAACTGGGCGAGTCGATAGCGTCCCATGTCATCGAGATCGAGTCAGCCGATCCCAACAGCGCGCGGGTGTGCCTTCTGAAGTGCGAGGAGATCAGCAGCATCACCCAACTCGGTATAAAGCTGCGTATACTTATACCCAAGTCAATCAATGACCCGCTCGCGCTAGTGAAGGACTGCCTGCAGGCCTCGGCGATAGACGCGAACTGTGAGCAGGTGTTTCCAGATCTCGAAGATATTTTCGTGTCCGTCACTCAGCGGCGGCGCGAGGGCATCGACTCATGAAATCACTCACACGTATATTCGCGGTGATGCGCAAAGAGTTTCTGCAGATGAGCCGCGATCGTCTGACCTTCGGCATGATCGCAGGCATTCCGCTCATCCAGCTCTTGCTTTTCGGCTATGCCATCAATACCGATGTTCGAAATCTCTCTGCCGCCTATGTCGACGAGGCTGATACGCATATCTCACGAGAGTTTATCGCAGACATTAGTGCTTCGCAGGTCATCGTCATGGGACAGCGAGTCGCCAGCGTGTCGGAGTTGGAGGGACTGCTGGATTCGGGTTCGATCTCGATCGGCATCGCGATACCGGATGACTTCGATCGACGAGTGTTGGAGCGCGACCGACAGGCGGCGCAGCTACTTGTCGATGGGGCGGACCCGATAATCGCCGGTGTCGCGCAGCAGCTCTCTGCATTGCCGCTGCGTTTCGATTCGCAGTTGACGCAGCCCGCGCAGGCGGCGCTGCTGGAAGTGCGCAACTACTATAATCCGGAGCGGCGCTCGGCGGTGAATATTGTACCTGGGCTGGTTGGCGTCATACTGACCATGACGATGGTGCTGTTTACGGCGGTCGCTATCGTGCGCGAGAAGGAGCGAGGCAATCTGGAGTTGCTGATCAACACGCCGATCAAAACCCCAGAGTTAATGTTAGGAAAAATATTTCCCTATATCCTAATCGGCCTGATACAGCTCGTGCTTATCCTCTCGCTGGGCTGGTATTTCTTCGAGGTGCCGATTCGCGGTAGCCTCACTCACGTATTGCTGGCGGCGCTGGTATTCATTGCGGCAAATCTATCGCTGGGTCTGCTGGTCTCCACCATCGCGACAACACAGTTTCAGGCTATGCAGATGACATTCTTCTTCTTTCTGCCGTCTATCCTCATCTCCGGGTTTATGTTTCCCTTTGATGGCATGCCCGCCGCGGCACAGAATATAGCGGAGATTTTGCCGCTCACGCATTTCAATCGCTTGATTCGCGGGATAGTCCTGCGTGGCGCCGATATTTCCTCGATGCTAGGAGAGCTCGTCGCGCTAGCTATCTTTACGGCAGTCGCACTGACACTCGCGATCTTAAGGTTTAGCAAACGGCTTAACTAGCAGGCGTTCTCTATTCCGCTAGCGAGAAGCCTCGAAGTACTTCTCCAACAGATCGGCATCGTCGAAGTGTTGTTCCTCGACGAAGCCGGTCGCATGAGTTCCCCACTGCCGCATGGCGCCAACGGAGAGTATGCCGGTGGGCCAGAGTGTGAACCGCTCGAGTCGCTCGCTGCCTGGAATGAGGCCGTCGCTATCGAAAAGACTTTTGTATCCTTCGTCGTGATCTAGGCTGTGCAATAGCGAGTACGGCCTGAGCGAGTAGGATCTCGCCTGTCGCTGGCTATTCATCGGCTTCGATTGCACGCCCACGATGTAGTGTTCATTGGCAGTAAGCACTATGTCTATTCTTTCAGTGGCGGTGGAAGCGTCTAGGTTAAAGATATTCGCCGGCTCCTTCGAGTCAGCCGGCGACCTCACGGTGAGGTCATCTGCTACGAGGAAATATTTATGGTAGCAGCCACAGCTATGGATGCTGTCATAGAGCAAAACCTTACCCTCTTCGTCCAGTGTCACGCGCCAGATGAGGCTATCGACGTTTCCGGAATAGAGATCGATAAACGTGTTCGCCCTTCGCGCGGGAAACCAGAAAATATAGTTAAGCTGCAGAAGGTTTCTGCCTTCGAATCGCGTCATCGACGTCAGCGTGTAGGCGGTGGGATGTTCACCGTCTATTCGGACTCTATCACCTACCCACCGCGGCGCCCCGAGGCTGTCGTTGTCCTGCTCGTATTCTATCTGCAGGCTTGGCGCGTGCCGGGCAAATAGCGCATCGATCTGCGCTTCCGTTAACAGCGGCAGGGCAAGTGCGTTGCCCGCATAGGCGGCGAGCATCCAGTCGGCAACACTATCTTTGGTTTCCGTGCTTCGAGCAGGCTCTGCCTCGTAGTAAGTGTTACGCGCGAAGGATTCTTTCTCGAGGAACCAATCACGCTCATCGGCATGCAGGGCGAGAATGCGTTGCTTCAGAAATGGCCGGAGTACGGGGAGAGCACCAAGCGTCTGTCTTCCTTGAAGATAATTGCTGGGGAATTCGGACTGCCGTACAGCCGCCAGAACTTCTCCTCGAGTCTGCGCATGCTGGGGTTCGCTCGCTACGCGCCGCGCGCATTCGGCGAGCGCAGTAAGGGACGCCTCGCTGAGAGGAGTGGCTAGGTTCCTGTTCTCGGTCGTCCGTGTCGCGATAGCGAGTTCGGCCAGAAGCCCCGCCCATTCGCGAGTCTCGGACTCTGTTTCTACGGAGTGCGCCAGACTGTGCAGGAACCTGTTGCTATGCAGAAGTGGGTAAGAGGGCAGTGCCCGCGAACTGGCGTCCCTCACATCAGCCTGTTCGATGCGACCGCGAAAAGCCTGAGCATCGGAGGAGCAATTCCCAGAGCTGGGCTCCACAATCAGAGCGACGCGTTGGCCAGTTCCCTGGCAGGCCGCTAGGGCCAGCGAGAGGGCAAGGCATGCGATCAGCTGGGGTGAGAATATTCTAGACATCGAGGTCTTTGCTCTAGCTCCTCAGTAAACTTGCTAAAAGCGACGCAGAAAAAAACGGGCGCATCACTGCGCCCGTTTCTGTGTCCAAACCTAAACCCGCGCGATCGGAGTCGAGCGCGAGAAGTCGTGGTTCTTTATTGGTAGCTGTCTGACTCTCTGGCCAGTCAGGATATACAGGCCGTTGCTAACTGCCGCAGCGATCGGCGGGGTCGACGGCTCGCCCAGTCCGCCCAGCTTCTCGCCCGATTCCACAATATGCACTTCGATCTCGGGAGAGTCGACCATGCGTACCATCTCGTAGTCGGGGAAGTTGTTCTGCGCGACGCGGCCGTTCTCGATAGTGATCTCGCCGTACAGCGCCGCCGTTAGGCCATAGATTATTCCGCTCTCTACCTGTGCCTCGACGGTATCGGGATTCACCGCCCAGCCGCAATCGATCGCGCAGGTAACCTTGTGAACAACCGGTCGATTGTTCGCGTCTAGCGACACCTCGGCGACCTCGGCGACGATGCTGCCGAAGCTCTCCTGCACGGCGATGCCCAAGGCATGACCCTCGGGTAAGTTCTGGCCATAGCCTGCCGCCTCTGCCGCTACCTCTAACACCTTGCGATGACGCGGATGATCGGCGAGCATCTCCATACGGAACTGATAGGGATTCTTGCCGGAGCGATGGGCTATCTCGTCGACGAAAGATTCCGTGAAGAACGTCTGCTGGGAATGGTCAACACTGCGCCACGCGGCAATCGGTACGTGTGTATCGCCGTCGACGACACCGATCGAGCGATTTGGAATTGCATAGGGTATATGTGAGGCGCCTGGCGTTTGAATGGGGCCAGTAAAGCGATTGTGCCAGGCCTGTACCATACCATTCGCGTCGAACGCGGCCTTGAAATTACTAGCGACAGCGGGGCGATAATAGTCTTGCTGCATATCGTCCTCGCGACTCATAACAGTCTTCACCGGAACATCGAACTCTTTTGCGATGAGTGTCGCGTGGTCAATAACGTTCCAGTTAAAAGGAAGCCGCCTGCCGAAGCCACCGCCGAGATAACTGTGATGGAATATCGCGTCGTCCTCGGAAGTGCCCGCGATGGAGGCGACTCGGGCCTTTATGCCTAGAGCATCCTGTGTGCTGGTCCAGACCTCGGCGATGCCATCGTGGATATAGACAGTGCAGTTCATCGGCTCCATTGCCGCGTGAGCGAGGTAGGGCACGGTGTAGTTACCCTCGATTACGTCGGCGGCAGAGTCTAGTGCCGCCTGTGCATCGCCAACCTCCATGACTTCGCTGCTATCATCTTCCGCTAGGCTGCGCTCGAAGCCGGCGAACAGGTCGGCGCTGGATGTAGTGTCCGCATCGGAGGCTTCGAACTCTGACTTAACTAGCTTCAGGGCTTCCTTCGCACGCCAATAGCTATCGGCCACAACCGCGACCGAGTCTTCCAGTTCAATAATGCGCTTCACGCCGCGTCGACTTAGCACGTCGCCGGCATCAACCGACACGAGCTTCGTGCCAAATACTGGCGCGAAACGAATCGCCGCATACAGCATGTCCTCGCTGTGCGCATCGATGCCGTATTCGGCGGAGCCGTTAACCTTGGCAGGAATATCGACGCGCGATATGGCCTTGCCCATGATGGTGAATTGTGAAGGGTCTTTAAGAGTCACGTTATCGGGTGGCTCGAGCAATGCTGCATCGGCCGCCAGTTCGCCGTAGCTCAGCGAACGTCCGCTGGCGCTATGCTGAACATGGCTAAGCTGTGTGCTGCATTCGGACGCATCCACTCCCCAACGATTCGCCGCGCATTCCAACAGCATCTGCCGTGCTGCTGCGCCGGCGGTACGCATAGAGGTCTCGCCGGTATAGCGCACGGATGAGCTGCCGCCGGTTATCTGCAGGTTCATCAACTCGGCAATGCTAACCGCGCTGAGGTCGACTATGCCCTTGAGGAAGCCAGGCAGGCCAAATTCGCCAGCGAAGCCTTTCACCAGTTCGCCGTTAGCGAACATGTCGATTGCAGGTGCCTGCTCGACGTGAATGTCTTCCCACGCCGCATCTAGCTCGTCGGCCGCCATCATCGGCAAGGAGGTGTGCACGCCCTGACCCATTTCCGAGTGAGGCACGTAGATCGTGATCCTGTTGCTAGGTTCGATCTTAATAAAGGAAGTAACGAAACGCTCTTCTCCCTTCACCAGCTCTGCATTCGCTCTGCGGTGCTTGCTGGGTTTCAATGCCGAGTAGCCGATAAGTACACCGCCACCGGCGACGGCTGTGCTGAGTAGGAAACGCCTTCTGCTAATCTTCATCTTCAGTCTCCTTTACGCCGTAGCCAGTGAACGAATCGCCTTGCGCACTCGCGGATAGGAACCGCAGCGGCAGACATTGGTGATGTTGCTATCGATATCGGCATCGCTAGGGTTCGGGTTCGTGGCGAGTAACGAGGTGACCGCCATAATCATGCCGGACTGGCAGTAGCCGCATTGCGGTACCTGGTAGTCGATCCAGGCCTGCTGCACCGCGCTGAGATCAGGCGCGGATGGGTTCGCACCGGCGGCGACTGAGGCGAGGCCCTCGATAGTAGTGATTTCCTGTCCCTCGACGGCGCTAACCGGAGTTACGCAGCTCCTCACGGCACTACCGTTTATGTGCACGGTACAGGCGCCGCAGGAGGCGATGCCGCATCCGAATTTCGTGCCTGTCATACCTAACTCATCGCGCAGAGCCCAAAGTAGGGGCATCTCCGGCTCTATATCCAGATTCTGTTCAACGCCGTTTACTTTGAAAGTTGCCATGTGCAATCCCCCGAGGATTTGTGTTCAATTACTTTGTGAGAGTCTCTCTTGCGCCGAGTATAGCAGTGCCAGACGGGCTGCGACACGAATTTGCCGCATCGGTTTGGGCGGCTTGAGTGGCATTGAGTTATAGTCTCGCAAGGGGAAATAGATGTGGGCCTGCCACGAAGAGACTGAAACGTGCAGGGTAACAAGTAGAGGGGATATAGCGTGAACGGCAGACAGGCTCCACACCACCTAGTGCGATTTTTCGCTAGCCTTGCCCTGGCGCTAGTGAGTATCGCCGCGAATACCGTGCTCTCCCAAGAAGAGCCAGGGTATGTCCGCTTCGTTCCAGGCGCCGCACAATGGGAGGGAGAACTACAGACCGCCGTAGTCAGTTTCGAGAATGATGCCGGAGTGCAGGTAAACTTGGTCGCCGCCGTACATCTGGCTGAGGAAGAATATTACTGGGCACTGAACGACTTTTTCACCACGCAGGACGTTGTTCTCTATGAGCTTGTGGCCGAACCGGATCAGGTACCTATGAGGGATAGTTCCGAGGCGAATAGTTCTGTGATCGGTTTCATTCAGCAAGCGATGGCAGGGTTTCTGAATATTGGTTTTCAGCTCGAGGAGATCGATTATAGCCAGCCGAATTTCCTCCATGCCGATCTAACGCCCACACAACTCGCCGCGCTGATGGCGTCTAAGAATGAAAGCTTCTTCACCGTGTTTATCAATCTCGCCAAAGCGCAGATAGCGCAACAGAATGCATCGCCGGAAGAGCCAGCAAGCTCTTTCACACTGTTGACCCTGCTCAATGCCGTGAACTCCCAGAACCAAAATGAGGCGATAAAATACCTCTTTGCCGAAGAGCTGGGTCGCAGCGGCGGCATCTTAGTCACTGAGCAATTGGAGCAGCAACTCACCCTGCTCGGTGATCGTAATCAGGCTGCACTGCGGGTATTGGGCGACACACTAAAAGACCCAGCGTTCAAGCAGATCAGTATTTTCTACGGAGCTGCCCATATGCCGGGAATAGAGCGCGAGTTAAGGGCTGGTATGGGCTTCACGCGTACTGAGCAACGCTGGCTCTCAGCCTGGGTGATACCCTAGAAAATCTTTTAAACCATGGAAACTGGTCGCATTGTCGCGTTTAGCCAATTACTAGGGTTTTTCGGTTGACTAAGAGCGTATTAACCGGACAATAGGCTCACCGTTTCGCAATCGGGGCGTCTTCTAAGTGATAAGTTCTAGAGAGGATGGGGGGCAAGCGCTGCGGCGAGCAGCACCGGACGGTAACTCCAGGCTTCCGTTGTAAAACAAAATTGAAGAGTTACATTATTTAACTAGGTGGATTTAAAATGAAAAAATTATTAAGCGGATTACTGGTTCTATCTCTCTCAGTATTAGTTGGATGTGCGGCCGGTGGCCCTCCTCCTGCAGCGGGTGTTTGGGCAGCAGAAATTAATTCACCATTGGGTGCGCTTCCAGTCGTTCTTACTCTGAACGCAGACGGCAGCGGCGAGATGGCTTCTGATGTATTGAATGCGCCACTATCTGGCATCGTCTATGTAGACAATACAGCAGCCTTTACTGCTGAGATTTCAGTACAAGGTCAGGAGATCGTTCTGGATTTCACTGGCACTGTAGATGGCGACACTATGAACGGTGAGTTCGGTAGTGACTTCGGCGCAATGGGTGTTACTGCTACACGTCAGTAAGCTCTAAAGCTTTACAAAAAAGGGTCGCTAAGCGACCCTTTTTTTGTGGCAGAAAATTGGTTCAGATAACGCTGAAGCGTAACTGTTCATCGACCAGCTCAAGATTTTGTTTCGCAGTAGGACTGTTAGGATGCACCTCGATAAGGTCTTCGAAGGCTTTCTTCGCCTTACTTAATTCCTTGCGCTGGATATAAACCATGCCTAGTCCAGACAGGGCGCCGAAATGTCTCGGCTCAAGCGCGAGAGTCTTCTCTATATCGCTGATCGACGCGTCGAAGTTCCCTAACACATAGTTAAGGGTTGCGCGCTTATTCCAGCCCTCTGCATAGTCAGGATAGCTCTCCGTAAGTCGATTGAAGACAACCATCGCCTCTGCGTAGCGCTGTGAATTCATTCTCTGCGTGCCGACGAGGATCAGCTGTGCAACATCCGCATTTGCATGCTGCAGCCAGATCTCCCAAATCTGATTCTCGGTAATCTGAATAGTTTGCGTATTCTCGGTCTGTTGGAGGATGGCAAACAGGTCGTCTAGGCGAGCATCGGTTTGATCCGCAATTAGCAGACTATTAGTGAAGCAAAACACTAGAAATAGCATTAAGCGTGAGCCCATGGGTAACCCTCTACTCAGCTAGCTACACGGCACTGAAGCTATGTAGATTTAGAGTCAGTATAGCCTCCCCAGCAAGCCGATAGCTAGAAGTGCTCCGCCGATGCCTTGTGCCAATCGTCACGATAGCTATCGGGGATGCTGTCCGTATGCAGTTGATTCTCGAACAAGGGTTCGTAGATCTGATCGAAGTTTCGTCCCCGGCCCTCGAAACGGCTTAGCAAGTCCGATGGAGATAGATCATCAGGATTTGCAAAGCCCATTGCACCGCAGAGTTCTTGAAATGCATGGACCGTGGCGTGATGATAACTCTTAACCCGTTCAGACTTTTCATCCACGAGTATGGCTCTGGCCCTTGCAGGGTTCTGTGTGGCGATTCCCGATGGGCATTCGTTAGTGTTGCAAGCCTTCGCTTGGACACAGCCCAGAGCAATCATCATCGCCCGTGCTGCGTTGACAGTATCCGCACCTGCGGCGATTTTTTCCAACATATCGAAACCACTTGCTGTGAGGCCCGCACTTGTTATGCGAATCTGATCCCGTAAGCCCGCACCTGTAAGCACTTCATTGATGTAGTAGGTGGCCTCCAGGCAAGGTGTGCCTAGGCGATTTGAGAATTCTACTGGAGCCGCGCCCGTGCCGCCCTCGGAGCCATCTATGGTGATGAAGTCGGGTAGAATTTTCGTCTCCAGCATGGCTTTCACAATGGCCATGAATTCGACTTTTCTTCCTAGACACAACTTGAAACCGACCGGTTTCCCATCACTGAGCCGGCGCAGACGCTGCACGAATTGAAGTAAACCCTTTGGCGTATCAAACTCTGGGTGACACGCAGGAGAGTTAACGGTCTTACCAACCTCCACCAAGCGTATCTCAGCAATCTCCGCGGTTACCTTTGCCCCTGGTAGCACACCGCCGTGCGAGGGCTTGGCTCCTTGTGAGAGTTTAATCTCGATCATTTTTACAACATCTAAGAGCGCCCGCTCCGCGAACGCATCGTCGTTGAACGAGCCATCGAGATTACGACAGCCAAAATATCCAGTACCAATTTGCCAGACGATATCGCCGCCATGCTTAAGGTGATACTTGCTGATGCCTCCTTCGCCAGTGTTATGAGCGAATCCACCCATCGCAGCACCCTTGTTTAGCGCGGCAATTGCATTCGAGCTGAGCGCGCCAAAGCTCATAGCGGAAATGTTTAGCCGGGACGCGCTATAAGGTTTTGTACATTCGCTGCCACCGAATACCACGCGAAGATTTTCCTCGGGAACTTCTTTTACTGTGATTGAGTGATTAAGACTTCGATAGCCCTCCGCCAGAATGTCCTGTTCAGTGCCGAAGGGGAGTGTATCGTTCGCGCCTTTAGCGCGACGATAGATTAAATTGCGGCGCTCCCGCGAGAAGGGCTTTTCCTCAACATTGTTTGCTATGAAGTACTGTTGGATTTCAGGCCTGATGAATTCCAGTGCGTAGCGAATATTGGCAAGAACTGGATAGTTTCGCCTGAGGTTGCTTATACCGAAGAATATCTCATAGCCTCCAACAATGGCCCAGGCCAGGCAGAAAGAAAAGAAAGAGAAGGAGATTGGGGCGGCGAGTAATGCCGAGAGTGCTAACGAATCGTCGGTATTGCTGAGCAGGCACACCAAACTAATGGGCAGAAGCAGTAGTGTGATAATCCAATAGATTCTTGTCACTAGAGTCATAATAAATGCTCGAAAGAGTTGAAGATATTCCCTGCTTTCGAGATCAATGACTACTGCCAATACCGGATTTCAGATTGAAATCCGGACTAGAGCCATATCAATGTAAGCAACGGCCTAAAAGTTCAAGACCAGAGTAACTGCAGTTTCAGTGTCAGTTTTTTCTCTGTTTATTGGTACGACAGTTTGATGCTTTACCTTAACCGAGAATTTCAATGACAGGTTCTCGAGGATGTCTGTCTGTATAGCCGTCTCGGAGCGGTAGATATCACTGTTGCTACCTGCTTCAATGCTGAAGTCTTGAATGAAGTCGGCAGATTCAGAAACATTCCAATTATAGTTGGCGGCGAATCGCGCGATCGCTTCATTTTCCGTCTCGAACTCGGTCACAGAGCGGCGCATACCGATACCGGCGGTAAGGCCTAGAGTCATATTCTCTCTGTTCTGTAGCAGATTTCGACCGTAGCTGATGGTAATGTCCGACTGGCTGTCGAAACCGCTGAATTTGTCGTTCTCGTAGGCCGCACGAGCCTGTGCATAGCTCACTGGATTGATCGTATAGTTAGCGCTGGCGGTGTGATAGAGGCGCTGTGCGTTTGAGATGCCATCTTGCGATGCGCGAAAGCCATCGCTAGTGAATCGATAGTCCCAGGCCTCGCGATCCCAATCTACGACGACCTTGTACTTAATGTTTTCATTTTCCGTGTTACCGGACGTAAAGATGGCGCCGAACTCGACCTGCGTGGATACCGCAGGCTCTTCCTGTGCCGAAGCGTTCAGGCTGCAAAGCGCTAGTAGACCAAATAGGCCATAGGCAAAAATATTTCTCATTTTCTCAATCCCCAAGTAGTGAAGGCGCGGTATTCTACAGACAGCATTTGCAAAATGCCATTTAGCAATCCTATTAATGAGGGCGAGGACGGGCAAATTTGCCCCGCAGCGAGCCAGCGCCGGCTCCCGACTTTTCTGGAGTTGACAGTGTATATGGGGTATAAGGCTGGAATATGCAGCGCGTTTTCTCCCTTTTTCACTCAAAGCAAGCCTAGATCGCAGCACCAGAAATTATCGATGAAAACTCTCTACCTGCTCCGCCATGGCAAATCCAGCTGGATTGATCCCGATCTGAAAGATTTCGAACGACCACTGGCCGATCGAGGCATCAGCGATGTGCCTATGATTGCAAAACGCTTCTTGGAAAGGGGGCGCCATGTTGACTGCATTATCTGCAGCCCTGCAGTACGGACCAAGATCACTGCGAAAATGTTTGCCAGCGAAGTTGGTTTCCCGAATGATGAGATTGGCAGCAATCCCGAGCTGTATTTCGCTGGCTCGAATATGTTTCTTAAGGCCGCTAGCCTAGTCGATGATGGTTGTGATGCCGCCATGCTAGTAGGACACAATCCAGCCATCACCGACTTCGTGAATGAAATGACGAACGGCAGTATCGAAAAAATCCCCACGAGCGGGCTCGTAGAGCTTAGCTTGCCAATAGACTCCTGGTCAGATGTCACTTTCTCCAACGCCATGCTCGTCGAGTTCGACTACCCGAAGAAATAGTTATGAGAAAAGTGTACTCCCATGGGGCGAGGTCAATGTTACTTCTAATCGGTACTCTAACCTTCGTTGGCTGTAACGATCAGGCGACTGTCTCGACATCGCCGGCGCCCAACGCAAATACAGTAGCTGCAGCGGAGCAGCCAGAGGTGGCGCGTTGGTACAGCGACGAACAAGTTGTACTAGGGGGCGCAGTGTTTGCCGAGAACTGTGCGGTGTGCCATGGCGCAGAGGCTCAGGGAACAGCAGGCGATTGGCGAGAGAAGCTCGACGATGGGTCATTTCCTCCGCCACCCCTCAACGGTTCCGCACACGCCTGGCATCACCCACAGGAAATTCTACTTCGGGTAATCGACTACGGCGGGCAGGCTATGGGCGGAAAGATGCCTGCTTTTATCGATGTTCTGGAGGATTCGGAAAAGCTGGCGGCGATAGCCTATTTCCAGAATTTCTGGAGCGACGAGATCTATCAACAGTGGATGCAGATGGGTGGTCGCAATTAGGCTCATACTCTCGACAGTCGCAGTACTCCTCACGGCCTGCGTGTCTGCACAGCCGGATCAGGCGCAGCGTTGGCAGTCACAACTCTATTCAGACCATACGCTTGTCGGCCTGATCTGGGACGCTCAGCGCGACCAATTTATCTCGTCAGCTGAACTGCTGACTCGAATAGAAACGCCCAGCTATCTTCTGTTAGGTGAGAAACACGACAATCCAGATCATCATGCATTGCAGCAGCGCGCCCTAGACCATGTTCTACGAACTGGAAGTGTGTCCAAGGTGGCCTTCGAGATGATGACTAGCGAGCAGCAGGGGCTACTACAAGACTTGTCATTGCTTCGCCAGGCTAGCCTGGAGCAGATCAATGAACAGCTACAGTGGGACAACGATGGCTGGGATTGGAATTATTATGGGCCCTTGCTGCGCACTGCGCTGCAGGCCGATGTATCGATCGCTGCTGCGAACATTAGCAACGAAGAGATGATGCAGGTATATGGCGCGCCAACTGCTGCCGAGATCGAAGGCGTTTTAGACGAGGAGACGCTGACTGCCCTCGAGAAGGATATCGACGAGAGTCACTGCGGCATGCTGCCGGAATCGCAATTCCCGGCGATGGTCAGAGTGCAGCAGGCAAGAGACTACGCCATGGCTGGCAGTCTGGTCAGCGATTCGCACAACCAGCAGCAAGTTCTCATCGCTGGCAATTACCATATTCGCCGCGATCTGGGCGTGCCCAATTACTTGTTGAGCAGACAGCCGAGTCTGGATCCGAGTCAGATAGTCTCTCTCGCGTTCATGGAGGTCGATGAGGCCAGCGAAGCCCCTGCCGACTATCTGCAGCAGTTTGGCAGCGTCAAGGCCTATGACTATATCTGGTTCACGCCTGCTGTTAGCGATGAAGACTACTGCGCCTCCATGCGCGAGCAATAGCCATCCAAGCTTGAATAATAGGCTGATTCCAGACACACTAAGCCTCAATCTTGCCCTCAAACTTTGTCGTAGAAATACCCGCTACTATGCTGTCGTTCGCCAGAATCCACAATGTCATCACAGCACTGGCGCTCTCACTCGGGGTGATTCACAGCGTTTCATCCTTCGCGGCGGAGGATAGCTTCACCGAGCTGGCTTACGACGATGCCGGCGAATTCAACTTCGTACGGGTTCAGTTCGACACTTATTATGGTGGCGGATTTGGCTACGGCCCCTGGGCGATAGACTTCCCTGATGCCGATATCAATTTTTTGCGCGGCGTATCCAGACTGACCAATATTCGCGTGATGAGTGAGCCAATCGTGCTGCGCTTCGACGATGAGGACATATTCGACTATCCGTTCCTCTATATGTTGGAGGTGGGACAAGGAGGAGGGCTCAGCCTGACGCCTAACGAGATCGACAATATGCGCGAATATCTGTTGCGCGGAGGCTTTCTCCTCATCGATGATTTCTGGGGCCAACGGCAGTGGGATAATTTCTATTCAGCCTTCAGCCAGGTCTTCCCCGATCGCGAAGTCGTAGAGCTGAAGCCTGATCATGAGATCTTTCATGTCTACTACGACATCGATGGTCCGCAGATGATTCCCGCCCTCTACCGTGATGATGATTACGGTGAGCAGGGCATTAACTTCGCGTCGAATCACGCGATCCTCGATGATGAGGGCCGAGTGATGGTGCTTATCAACTGGAATTCCGACATGGGTGATGGCTGGGAACACACCTACCATCCCGCCTATCCGACACGCTACGCAAACGCGGCCTATCGACTAGGTATAAACTATCTAGTCTACTCCATGACGCACTAGTGGATGGCATCGAAGCCAACCAGAAAAATCTAAGAAAATTAAGAACAATAAAGAGGTGGCCAGATGAAAAAGTATTCCCTGTTAACCGCACTACTGTTATTCGTTTCCCTCAAGAGCCTCGCGGCTCCCTATGACCATATCCACCTTGCGGCTACGAATTCGTTGGAGGCGGTAAACTGGTATGTGAAACACTTCGGCGGCGAGGCGGCACGCTTCCTCCGATCCACCAATACCGACTACCCCATCGATCGAGTCATGTACGGCGATATCGCGGTGATCTTCTTCGAGCGCGACCCCGGGGAAGGCTCGGTCGGCTCCGGCGTGGATCATTTCGGATTCTCCATGAGCAATGTGGCCGACGTTGTCGCCGGTGTGGTTGCGGACGGCGGCAAGCAGCTAGGTGAGCTTGTTGCCTTCGGCGACATGCAAATCGGCTTCGTCGAAGATCCCTGGGGCACGAAGATCGAGATCATCGACGACCCAGAGCTGCG
>CAYGRR010000024.1:0-1098 GCA_964352295.1 uncultured Pseudohongiella sp.
AATCCTGTCTCCCGAACGCACCGCAATCTCACCCTCGTCATCGGCGAAGGCGTGATTCGGGCTCAATGCCTGAAAACTGTCCTCGAATGTTGCGTCGACGAAACTGTAGGCTGCGAGCCAGCTGAAGGCGCGCCACTGGCCCTGCAGGCTAGACTCAACACCGGCTCTTCTTGTCTTGTCCACGTTAGCGAAAAGCCCGGTGGATCGACCCGTGGTCTGGAACAGGATGTCGTCCTTATTCACGGTATGAAACAAGCCGAGAGAGTAGCCGATGTTGCCGAGGAAGCCTCTTGATCCGAGCTCGAAGCTCTTGGCGATCACATCATCCAGCGGCGGGTCCGCCAAGAACGCATTCGGCAGGCGACACTCTAGGTCCACATCATCCGGATCTTCGCCGGCCTCTATGGCGAAGGCAACGGCCAGATCGAAAACCCCCTCGTTGCAGGCTAGCTCGATAGGAGTAGGGGCGCGAGAAGACTCACTATAGGACGCATACAGGCTGTGACTGTCGCTAGCCTGCCAGGTTAGTCCGAGTGCCGGATTTACTCGGGAGAAGTTGTGGCTGCCATTGAGTTCGGGCCTCAGTCCAGATCTATCGCGCAGCACTACGTCGGTATAGTTTCCCCGCGCCGAGAGCGTGAGTGCGACGCTAGCGCTCAGGTCGATAGTATTGGTGATATACAGGCTGCTCGATTCGGTCTCGGTATTTATTTTGGTGGCCGCACTATCGACGAAGGTTCCGGTGCCCAGGCCCAGAGTCAGTCTGCTGATAGGGTCGAGCTCTGCGAGTTCCAATACCGAATTGAAATTCGACTCGCCTCTATAATAGGCACCACCCGCGATCACCTGCGAATCGTAGCCGAGGAAGTTTCCCCGCACCGTCCACTGAAAATCGGCGCCCACGCTTTCCTGGTTTCTGTCACTGAGGTTGTTTATCGCTTCGTCGGAGAGAATGCCGGTGCCTGAGATGTCGTCTGCGAAACTCTCCAGATTAAATTCGTCATCGGAATCGAACATGGCGGCTGTCTGGTTCAGGAAGTCTTCCAGCGCATCGGCATCGGCAAACTGATTCTCACAGATGTCGTCATCGTCCAGCCC
>CAYGRR010000024.1:1198-40058 GCA_964352295.1 uncultured Pseudohongiella sp.
CTGAATCCGTCTTTCATGTCTATGACCAGCGAACCGCCAAGGCTATTCAGTCCAAACAGGGGATTGGCGCCGCCGGACAGGGTGATCGACTGCACCGCCGACTGCGGCAGCAGGTCCCAGTTCACGGCATCTCCCAAGGGCTCATTAATACGCGCACCATTCTGATAGACCGCGAGCCCCTGGGCCAAGCCGAGCAGAGGGGAGGCCGTGAAGCCGCGATACTGCAGGTCTGGCTGCATGGGATTGTTTTGCGCATCATTGAGCGACACGCTGGTGAAACTCTGCCTAAGGAAGTCTGAAATGTTCAACGGATTGGCGTTCTCGATTTCGGATGCATTGCGGTTCTGTATAGGATAGGGAATCTTCGCCCTGTCGATGCCGGCGCCGACTGGAATCACGCCGATGACGAACACTTCTTCCGCATCCTGAGCGACTCCCTGGGCGAGGGTTAGGGACGATAGGCTCTGCAGGACTACAGAGAGGGTGACCGAGGTTGCGAGGCTGCTGCGCATGAAAATCTCCAGACTGCTTAACAGGTATCCAGCTTACAAAGGACGGGGATTATAGCAGAACGTTACCGAACTCTTCAGTCTGTGGGGGCCAAAAGCACTGCTGGGGCGACAGGGAGAATGCCTGTCCATTGCATACCCTCTCTCTAGGATTTGCTAGACTCAGGTTCAATGAAAATCAGCTTACTGGAGTGAAGATGGCTACGATATTGATCACCGGCACCAACCGCGGCATCGGACTGGAATTTGTGAAGCAGACGCTCGCGCGCGGCGAGAAGGTTATCGCTACCTGCAGAGACACGAAAGCGGCAATCGAGTTGATGCAGTTACAGCAGAGCCACGAGAACCTGGAAGTTCGGCAGCTCGATGTCGCCTCAGAGGAGTCGATGCAAGCCTTCGCAGCGCAATTGGAGAACATAGCAATCGATGTCTTCATCAATAATGCAGGAGTCTATGGGCCGCCTAGCGCGAAATTCGGCAGCGTGGACGGGCAAGTCTGGGCCTCGGTGCTAAAGGTGAACTCCATAGCGCCACTGCTGCTGACCCAATTACTGCTGCCGAACCTGCGGCTGGGTAAGGCTAAGAAACTGCTGTACCTCACATCGAAGATGGGATCTATCGAGGACAATAGCGGTGGCGGATCCTATATCTACCGCAGCTCCAAGACGGCGCTGAATAGCGTAGTGAAGAGCCTCGCCATTGATCTCGCCGGCGAAGGCTTCAGCGCCGCTCTGCTTCATCCCGGCTGGGTGCTGACCGACATGGGTGGGCCGAACGCGTTGATCGATACTGCAACGAGCGTGACCGGCATGCTTAAGGTTGTGGATAATTTGAATCCAGATTGCTCAGGCAGCTTCTTCAACTACGATGGCAGCATCATCCCCTGGTAGCCGTTTAGAGCTAAGCGCAATACCCACGCAGCGTATTGCGCTTAGCGCCAAACGTGCAAACATGCTAAGGTAGCCCCCTTCTTCAATCACCATCATTACTAGTCGCAGCAAGCAGTTTCCCATGAGCCTTTCCCGACCGAGACGAATCTTTCTTACCCTGTTGTTGCTCGCCTCGACCCTGTCGAGTCAGCTTGCGTTTGCACACGGTGGTGTTGCCTTCGAAGAAGACCTCTGCGTAATCAACATCGACTTTCTGCAGGCGCATTTCACAGTCTTCCAGCCGGAGACTCGTGAGTCAGATGAGTTCTGCGAAGATATTCCTGATGTCTCGCGTGCGGTTTTTGTCATGGAGTACCTGCACAATCTGCTGCCTGAGATGCTCATCGACTTTCGCATAATACGCGACATAAACGAGGTGGGTCAGTACGCGACACTAGAGGATGTGCTCGCCATAGACGATCTAGAGGCCGCTACGGTGTACTATGAACCGCAGCGCATAGAGCCGGGCGGCTTCTATACCGCGAGTCATGAGTTCGATAGCAAGGGGACTTATATCGGCGTAGTTACTGCCGAGCATCCAACCGAAGATAGGTACTATACGGCGGTATTCTATTTTCAGGTCGGCGGTCCAGACTATGGCACTCTGCCGCTCTTCCTGGCGCTGCTCATCGTTCTGCAAACTGGATACTGGCTGAGTAACGGGGGTTGGGCTAAACGCAAGGCGCGTCTTGCCGCAAAGAAGCAGGCGAGCTAGGCCGCCACGACAAGCCATCGCGCAATCGTTTTCACATCGCCTTTGGCATTTCAGAGCGCCGCGAACGAGCCGATAATAAGACTGTAAATGGCATTTGTATTTCCTGATTTTTAGCGATTGTCGTAGGGTGATTCTACGTGAGTGCAAAGATTCTAAGGTTAAACAAAGCGGGCATTCCGGTAAGTTGGCTTACCCAAGAAGAGACAGCAACGATGCTGGTCAAAGACCTCGTCGTGTGGTCTCTAGGCAGTACTGTCTTCGAGATGCGCGGGGGCATCAATCGCAGTGGCAAACAATCCGTCCTGCTCCTGCCGAGCATCGTAGCCTGCCATGGCAAGGTGCATGTAGAAGGCTTCAACCCACCCCTCGAGAACAGGTTCTTATTCAGGCGCGATAAAAACATCTGCCTCTACTGCGGCGGCCAGTTTTCCCTACAAGAGCTCTCGCGCGATCACGTGCAGCCTCTGTCTAAAGGCGGCATCGATGTCTGGACTAATGTCGTCACCTCCTGCAGGCGTTGTAACAACCGCAAGGCCGACCGAACTCCCGAGCAGGCCAGCATGGAACTACTGGCGATACCCTTCGTGCCGAATCAATACGAGTTCCTCTATCTCTCCAATCATAATGTGCTCGCCGACCAGATGGAGTTTCTAAGCGCGCGATTCTCACGTCACATACAGCTGTCCTGACCCTCGCTTTGCTTCACGCGCAATCGTTTCTCGCGAAGTAGTTATTGCTTTAGTGCTGCAATAGCATTAAGTTTTCAGCCCTCCAATTGAAACTGCGCCGCCAATACCGAGAAAAGTTTCCATGCACAACCCAACCATAAGACACACGGCGGGATTCTTCCTGTCCCTCATCGCAGCGATGCTATGGGGTATGTTGCCGGTTGCGTTGAAGGAACTCCTCGCAGGGATGGACGCTATCACTATAGTCTGGTATCGATTCTTTGTAGCAGGTGTGGTGTTGTTCGCCTGGCTTGCCCTACAGAAGAAACTGCCGCGCTTACTAGCACAGACCGCGCAGATAAGATGGTTTCTTCTCTTCGCGGCGACGGGGCTGTGCATCAACTATTTCCTGTTCTCCTACAGCTTGAATTTCGTCAACGGCGAGACCAGTGAGGCGGTAATTCAACTCACCACGCTATTTCTTATCCTAGGTGGGGTCTTCGTTTATAAGGAGCCGTTCTTTGCGATTCAGAAAGTGGGGACTGTGCTCATCATGCTTGGGCTTCTGCTGTTCTTTAACGACCGCCTGCGTGATCTTATCAATCTCGAAAACCGAGAAACTATCGGTGTGATTATCGTTGTTTTCGCCGCGATCACCTGGGTAGTCTATGCGCTGCTACAGAAGCAGCTGCTGAATAGTTTCTCCTCGGTGCAGATTCTATTTCTGATCTATGTATTCTCGACCGTGGTGCTGCTGCCGTTCATTTCTCCGCTGCTGCTGTTGCAACTAACCGAGATGCAATTCTATCTACTTCTCTTCTGTTGCCTGAATACGCTCGTCGCCTACGGTTGCTTCGCGGAGGCGTTGAATTGCTGGGATGCCTCGAAGGTCAGCGCGGTCCTCGCGCTAGCGCCGCTGTTCACTATTGGCTCATTGAAGCTTGTCGTGTTCCTGCAGCCGGACTATGCCTTCTCCGACCGCCTGAGCATGCTGTCCGTATTAGGTGCGCTACTGCTTGTCATCGGGTCGGTGTTGACCGCGCTCGTGCCGGTGTTTCGGCAATACAGAGCTAACAAGAAGGCCACTCTGATAGAGCCAGCCTAGGCTAGCGCGAACTCGTTGACTCCGCTTCATAAATGTTAAAGACTTGCAGTTCAATTGCTATCACGTGTTTCAGTTAGGCAAGAAAATCCAATAACAAAAAGCAAAACGGATAACATCATGAAACTATTCAAAAGTGTTTTCATTGCAGTAGCTTCACTGCTGGTCTCAGCGGCTCTGTACGCTGATGTCGAGCGCATCGAGATTACCAGCCGAGAGACTCTGACTGATGCAAGCGTAGCATTCAGCTACCAATCGATCACCGGCGTGGCCTACTTCACACTCGATCCACGGATTGAGCTGAATAAGGCAATCACCGACATCGAATACGCGCCGGTCAACGGCGATGGCCTGGTGGAATATGCCGCCGATTTCAGAGTGCTGGTTCCAGATGCCTCGATCGCCAACGGGGGCCTGCTCTACAACGTGAACAATCGCGGCGGCAGCGTGTTCCCACCGGAGCGGTCGTTAGAGCATCCTTTAAGTGGCATGGGATTTACCTATCTGGCTACTGGCTGGATCAATGAGCTCTCTCCAGGAGCTGGCAGGCTGCGTCTGCACGCGCCTATCGTGGGCACTGCACAGCAAAGCATTGCCGGGCCGGTTAGATATGAGGTCAGCGTTGGAGAGGCAGCAGAGACGGTTAACATAGCGGGTGACGGGCATCTGGCCTACGAGCCAACCGACCAAGGGATGGCGAATGCCACTCTGACTCGTCGCCTCTATCAGGATGACCCTCGCATTCCCGTAGAGCGCTCTCAGTTTCAGTTGAAGGTTGAAGCCGAGCGTGACAGTAATCAACCGCTAGTCAGCCTCAGCGTCGCGGGTGGATTCCAGCCGGGTATGCTCTATGAGCTTATCTATGAGGCGAAGAACCCTGTGCTCGCCGGTGCCGGCATGGCGGCGATTCGCGATATGGTTTCGGCAATTCGCTTCGCAGACGATGCCGAGGGCGAATTGGCGGAACTGGGCCTGCCTGAGATCGCCAGCACCGTTGCCTGGGGCAACTCACAGAGCGGGCGACTGCTGCGCCAATTTATCTACGATGGATTTAATGAAGACCTAGCCGGCCGCAAGGTGTTCGACGGCGTGATTCCTGTTATCGCCGGCAGTGGCTACGGCATGTTCAATAACCGCTTTGCGATGCCCACGCGCACCAACGGTCAGCATTCGAATCACCTCTATCCTAACGACCTGTTTCCCTTCACCTATGGCGAGAGTACCGATCCATTTACTGGGCGCACTGACAGTGTCTTGGGCAAGGCGAGGGCGAGCAACACCGTCCCGAAGCTAATGCATATACAGACATCGAATGAGTATTGGGTGCGCGGCGGGTCTCTGCCGCATACGAATCCACAGGGCACCGAGGACGCGGTTCTACCTGAGGAGGTGCGATTCTATTCCATAGGTGGCTCGCAACATGGCTCGGGCAATGGCCTGCCTCGCGCCGCAGGCTCGGGACAGCTGCCGCCTAATCCGAATATGTGGGCACCAATTGCCGACTCGCTACTCGTTGCTATGTACGAGTGGGTTGCTCACGGCGATGCTCCGCCTCCTTCACGCTACCCTAAGATAGCGGACGGCAGCCTAGTTCCCGCCCACGTTAATGGGAATATTAACAGTCGTGCCTGGAATCGGCTTGTCGGCGTCAATCATCCCGGCGCAATCTACAAGCCTGGCTTCGCAGTCTACGGCGATAGTTGGATGGAGAAGCGCATCATAGATAAACACCCAATAACAACAGATATGTACTACAACGCCCTCGTGCCTGCCGTGAATAGCAACAATAACGATTCTGCCGAGACGACGGTCCTACCTCCACTAACGCAGGTACCGCTCGCTACATTCGTTCCATGGAACTTACGCGCGCTTAGCAGTGGTGCGGAGAAATCACTGGCACGACTCGCCGGGGGCTATATTCCCTTGCCGGAAACTATGGCGGCGGCCGAGCAATCGAATGACCCGCGTACACCCATAGCGGCGATGTATTCGTCCTATAGTGACTATCTAAACCGTTTTGAAGCGGCTACCGATACGCTGATCAGCGAGGGCTATTTGTTACCTGGCTTCAAGGAGGCCTATATAGATATCGCACGCAGCAATGGCTTCATGTTCGATTAGGCGAGCGTAACTGTACAGATCGCAGTGAATAAAAAACCCCCGGCAACCAGAAAGTTGCCGGGGGTTTTTAGTTTAATAAGCCTGCTTAGGGGAGTCGCGGTCTAGTCGTCACCGGGGATGTTAAAGGATATAGGCGACAGGCGTGGCAGGCTGCACCTGTGCGGGGCGATATCGTAGGAGACATCGTTCGGGGCTAGCCCGCCTTTTAGATCCATGAAGCTATCGTTGCTAGTTTCCCCCAGGCAGATAATATTCTCCCTGCTGCCTCCCGGCTTAACTAAACCACCCCATACGATATTGGGCGAGTTCAATCCGCTTACGGCGTGCCATGCCTTGAGGGCGGCGTGTCCGGGAACTGTGCCGCCGCCACTATAGCTATTGTCGTGGATGTAGATTTGTTCCGGATAGGGGTCGTAGTCCGGGTCTTCGATCGTGCGTCCGCCCAGGGCGAAGCTGTAGACCATGATGTTGACGCTGTTATTGTCTCGAAAATTATTCTCGAACACTTCGATGTTGTCGTTCGCTAGGATCAAGAGGCCAGTACCAGGAGGGACATTGCCCACTATATTCCCCTCCGGCGCGAAATTCTCCGTGTTGTTCTCATAGATTTCGTTATTGAAGACTCGCGTTGCCTGACCGCCCTGTACTGGAAGATTCGGTAGGTCGAAGACCAGAATGCCGCCAGTGTTGTTCGTCGTGACGTTGTCGTACACATCGGCGAACGTGGAATTTTCTATCTCGATGCCGGCAACGTTGTACTCGGCTCGGGAATTTCTGACGATGATCTGGCTAGACTGGCCAACGTAAATGCCCGCATCCGATGCGCCGATAGCGACGGAGCCTTCGATCAGAACGTTCGTGGTCTGCACGGGGTAGATGCCGTAGGCGCCGTTCTCCGTGTTCGCGCCGCGCGTCCACTCTGTTCGCACGCGGCGTATCGTAACATTCGTACTCTGGTTAATCTTGAGCGCGTCGCCGACGGTGTCTTCGATGGCCAGATCTTGAATGATAAAATCATCGGCGCTTACGAGCAGCCCCTCGGCGCCCTGTGCTTGATTCTTGAAGGACAGAATCGAAGACTCCATACCCGCACCCTGGATGGTTACTCCCGGAACCGTCAACGACAGGCTGCGCGTAAATTCGTGCACGCCGGGAGGAATCTCGATAATGTCGCCGGGCTGCGCCTGAATGAGCTGTGCCTGCAGGGACTCTGCGAAACTCAACTCCGCTTCCGGCACCGGATCGCTGCTGTCTGAGCAGGCGACGAGCGAGAGCGACAGGGTAGCGAGTGTAAGTAATTTATCTAGGGTTAGTATTTTCATCTAGAGCTCCAATTGGCGGGCGGTGTGGCTCAAACCTGATATTCATAATGCCACGAATCGATTGTTCTCAACATCCTTTCGTACTTTGTCGTGGTCGTAGACCATCCCATTCATGGCGATATAGACGCCAGGCGGTTTAGTCTGGGCGGCAGTCAAGGCTGCGCCTATATTAAACATCGCGTCTGAATTCTTGAAAAGCGCTGGGCTGAGCGCGCCTGTTAGAACGATCGTCTTATTCGGTATCGCCGCTAAAGCTGCCGCCGTGTTCGTCATGGTATCTGTGCCATGAGTAATTACGACTTGCCGCTCGATCGCTTCACTCACGGCACGCCGCACTAGCTCTCGGTCCGCATCGGTCATCTCTAGGCTGTCCTTCTGCATCAAGGAAACCACCTCGTAGTTCAGATTCAGGGCTAGCCCGGAAAGGACTTCGGTAATATTCGGTGGCCCCACCTCGTAGCTACTTTTGGCATCGAAGTAGATCTTGTCTATGGTGCCGCCAACGGTAAAAATTCTTATTAAGCTCATCGCGTGTTCTTCTTTCGCATTGCTAATCTTCTAAGAGATGTAGTCGCAGCCTCAGCGGTCTACGACCTCGTACAACCAGGTGTATCCGCTGGTAACGGCGTCCATGCTGCCCGCATTTCCGTCACCGTACTTGCGACTGAACTCGCTTAACACCGGTATGACTTCCGGGCCGCTCATAATGCGCTGCAGTCTTTGTTCATACAATTCGCCGTCTATTCGAAGAATGATTCTGTCGTCATCCTCCAAGTAAGAGGGCCATTGCTTCCAGATTGCCCCGTAGTTCGTTGTCATGTAGGCGCTCGCTATGAATAGCCGCCGGTCGTAGGTGGCGAGCCAGACGGTGCGAGACTGGGCGGGAATCATGGTTTGAAATTCGATAGTCGTGGCATCCTTCAGGAAGCTCCAGTCCTCGGGCGGAGAGCTGAGCGTTCCAGTCTTGAAAGGGCCGCCGCTTAGGATCTCTAGAGGCCCATCGTGAAAGCGCATGCCAGCAAGTAGCAGGGCGAGTGTAATCACTACCGCGGCCAAGCCGATTCCTATCCATTTCAATATTTTCTTCACGGTGAGCTCCGCACGAGTCTAGTTTATGTGTGTAGTAAACGCGCCGCGTAAAAAACTCTGCGCGTAGTTGATCCAAGTGTAAATAGCCGCCGTAGTAGAGGTCAGACACAGTGCTTTACCAGCCCCCTGGCTCCTAAGGCACGACTCTGAATGCTATCCCACGTCGATCTCTCCCAAAAAGTCGACGTTCTCTGAGGCTGCTAGGATCGTAGTTTGATCAAAGTAGCCTTTTTTTTGTCTCTGCAATAGCGGTAGATGTTGATTAGCGGTAGCGGCGTTGGTCCAGATATTCTCGCACTTTCTGTAGCTGCTCTACCTGTAATTCTATGCTCTTGTGATCAAATTTAGCGGCGAACTCCTGGAACAGGGGAGCGGCAGACGCAATAGCCTGTTTGCGCACTGCCTCGCCCTGAGTCGTGATCGTTACCCGCTTCTTGCGGCCACTGAATTCGTCGGGTTCTATCTTGATCAGGCCCTTGGATTCAAGCTTCTTCAGCGTGTTTGTCATGGCCCCGGCTGTGACCTGAAAGGCAGTGGCAAGACGACCCGGCGAGGCCTCAGAATCGACGCGGCTGAACCAGTTCAATACGCCAAACTGCGAATTATTGAGCCCCTCGGGCAGGTTTCGCTCGAACAGGGCATTGCTGAGCTGGGCTATTATCCCTATCTCATTGAAGTAGGTGAAAAGCGGTGACTCGCTAGTCTCGCTGGGTATCTGCTTGGCCACGGTGATTCCTGTCTGATTAGGGTCGCCATTGTAATGGGAATTCTTTCGACATTAAACTATTTAATATTAAATAGTTTAATGTTAAAGTGTTTGCCAATTGCACATCCCAATCTGCACGACACTGGAGACATCAAATGAAATACCTACTTTGGGCTATCGGCGTCCCTGTCGGGCTGATACTGCTACTACTCTTGGTTCAGACCCTCGCGTCCGAGCGAGTTGAGGTTGTCGAGCTCTACACCCTAGATGAATTCGGCGAGGCGCAGACGACCCGCCTATGGGTCATGGACGATGAGGGCTATCAGTATCTGCGTGTCGGCGCGGACGGCTCCGGCTGGTTCACGCGGATTCAGGAGAACGGACAGATCGAAGTGCAAAGGAATGGCAGCACAGCGAGTTACACCGTGCTGCAGCGTCCGGATAAGTCGGACAGAATCAACGACTTGATGCAGGAAAAGTACACCTGGGGAGATACGTTCTTCGCAACCATGCTGGGCAGCCGCGAAGGTTCAATACCGCTTGAGCTACACCCGGTGCCCCGGGACACAGCTCTCACTAACTAGATGCCGATGCGGCTTAGGCTATTCACCAACTCGCGCACAATCTTCTCGGCAACGGGGTAGTTGGCAGCGAACTGCGCCTCCAGCGCAATCATGTCATCCATCACTGTATTGTCTGATGTATCTACATCGGGATTTAGGAGCGCATCTACGTCCGCCTGCAGTTGCTGTGCCGACGCAAGTAGTTCCTCGTCAGCATTGTCACTCTGGCCAATCTCATCTAGCAGTTCCTTAAGAAGCTGCTTCACTCTCTTTTCATTCATTTGACTATCCGGTTACAGGACCAAGTCTCTATTCTAGCTCAAGTGTGCTATTGGGCACAGCTAGCGATTTCCTGGCGATAGAGAGTCAGATCGCCACCCACCTGCGGGACGATCAACAAATCTTCCTGCCCATGAATATCGATACCATTGATCGGTCCGTCTTGAAACGCAGCAGCGAGATCATCGCCAAGGCGCCAAAGGCGTTCATCTTCAATCAGCGTCAAAAGATAATCACCACACACACTCTTCGTGATCCCATCGATGCTCTCCAACTCGGGAATTCTCCCTACGCTGTCTGTAAGCAATTCCTTCGTATGCCGATCGAATACGTTCCAGTATCTCCCGCCATGAAACAAATAGTCGCCATCGATATACAGGCCATTCGCCTGGAGGAGTAACTGGTCATCGTGCAGCCAAGTTTCAAATTCAGAGTTACTCAATCGGTAAATGCTATTGCTCGCACTACCCGAGACGAAGACATCGCCATCGGGTGAGATGGCCACATCGTTGAGCGAGGGATTGGCATCGGGTGCCAGATAGCGTCTAAGAATTTGAGCGGTAGCCAGGTCCGCTACAACTAGGCTGTCGAAGTCGGCGAAGTAGAGGAGGCCGCCGGAAACGGCTAAACCGGTGGGGCTGTCGAGTCCGTCTAGCCAATGTTGCACGAACTCTGTGCCGTCTATGGAAACCCGCGATATAAAACCATTGCCGTCCTTCGCGTACTCATTCACATTCGAGACGAACACATGCTCAGCGGCGGAGTCGAACGTGGCGGACTCGGGCATTATGAACTGGCCTTCCATTTTCCAAAGCTCGGTCAGCTGCTGCGCGGATAGCGACGTGCCGCAGAAAAGAAAGAACGAATAGAGAAAAGCTAAGCGGGCCATAGCGGCGCTAGAGTTGAGACCGTGTGAAATCGAATACTTCGGTCACTGTGCTGCCATCATCGTTGCGCATCCTTAACTTTACTTGAAGTTTATTCGACTCAATAACCTCGTAACTTAAGCCACCAAACACGGCGTTGTTCTCAGAGACTGACGTGAGCTTGAAAGTAACGTTGTCGTCCTTCTCTTCCCAGCCGCTGAAATCCGGATTGAAATGTTTGAGCCGCAGTATGAAGCCCTCTTCTGTCTCTACAATCTCCATAAACTCAGTAAAGATTAGTTCACTATCTTGAGATTGCTTGAATACGCCGAACATGCGGCCATCGACTGGAGGCATCCATACCTCTTCCGATTGTCCGCCGAATCCCGTGCCCTGCCAATAGCCTTGCAGGAACCCGAAGTCCTCTATCGAGACGGATGGTTGTTGTGCTGCTGAGACCTGAACAAGCAGCACAGTGAAAAGTGCAGTGCAGAGTCGGATTGTAGTCGTCATAGTAGTTTCCCTAATTCCTGCGATGTCTCGTTAAAGTTTTAGGCGATCAAGCCAGTCACTATTCGCACCCGGTGACTCTCGCTATCGCTTACATACAGCGAACCGGCATGCATGAAAACACCGTGTGGCCGATTCAGTTTACAGAGTAGCGGATCTCCATCGGGGCCATCCCCTCGCTCTCCACTACCTAACACTGTGTCGATGGTTCCTGTGATCAGCGAGAGTCGTCGAATTACATGATTCTCTGTGTCAACGATGTACAGGCTATGATCCATCTCTGAATAGGCTATGCCCTTCGGGCCATTGAACGTGGCGTCGAGTGCCGCTCCGCCATCGCCATCATAACCGCGATCGCCAGTGCCCGCGATTCTCTCCATTCGGTCAGCCGCTACATTTAGCCGGAACACCGCATTTCCCTCGCGCAGCACGAGGTAGGCGTTACCCGCCCTGTCGGTATCGATAGAGCGTGGGCCAAGCAGTGCTGCCCCGGCTAAGGGGCCAAAATCAGGCGTGGCGATCCTCTCGCCCGTGCCAGCTAGTGTACTGATAGTACCGCTATTGCTGTCGATACGCCGCACGCGGCTATTGCCAATATCACAGATGAGGAGGTCACCTGAGGCATCGAAGGCGATGCTGTGTGGCTGGCGCAATTGCGCGGCATAGGCCGGACCGCCATCGCCTGAGAACCCAGCCTCACCGGTGCCCGCAACGGTGCTGACAACACCGCTGTCTCGGTCTATGCGCCTGACCGTGTGCGAGTCGCGACTAACTACATAGAGATTTGCATTCTCGTCGAAGCGAATCTCATGGGGGGCGAAGAAGGAAGCCTCGAGGGCCGGCCCGCCATCGCCGGTATAGGCGCTCACACCATTGCCGGCTATCGTGCTAAGGCGTTCGGTCGCTAAGTCCACGCGGCGGATCCGGCCGCTGTCTACTTCACAGAAATACAAAGCTGAATCTGGCCCTACAACGACGCCATAGGGATTATCGATGACTGCAGTACTCGCCACCGCGCCGCCTATACCCTCCGCCTCGTAACCGGCAACACCGATACCGGCGAGTGTTCGGACGCTCGTCTGCTGGGCGCTGCTAGCGGGAAACGCACTCATAGTGCCAAGGCTCGCCAGGCTTAGCTGTAGAAATTGTCGTCTGCCTAGCTTGTTATTCATAAGCATCAACCGCGGGAATACAGAGAATTCTATTGAGTTTTGTGGCCGTCCCAAATACTCTCATATTAGTGACGACAGAATAAGACATTATTGGCTCGAACACGGAGCGCTCAAGGAGAAATACATGTGTGATCTAGATACCCAACAAGATGCTGAGGATTTTCTAAATAGTAATGGGGAACTGAGTAGGCGTAAGTTCAATAAGTTAACGGCTACCGCCGGGCTAGCTATGCTGCTACCACCCGTGGCGAATGCGCAGTCTGTAACAGAGTCTGACGTAAACATTACTACCCCCGATGGCGTTGCGGATTGTTATTTCGTGCATCCATCAAGCGGCAGTCATGCGGCCGTCATCGTGTGGCCCGATATACTGGGATTGAGGCCAGCCTTTCGGATGATGGGCAAGCGCCTCGCCGAATCTGGATACACGGTATTAGTGGTGAATCCTTTCTACAGGGATGCGGTATCGCCGGTAGTCGGGGAAGGAGCGAGCTTCGGCGAGCCAGAGACACGAGCCATAGTCCTGCCGATGGCACGAAACCTGAACGCCGAAACACACTTCACCGATGCGCGCGCAATGGTGAGCTGGCTAGACCGACAGGCCGCTACAGATACGAGCCGCCGCATTGGAACAACCGGCTATTGCATGGGCGGGCCGATGGTTATGCGCACGGTCGCTGCAGTGCCTGATCGCCTCGGGGCAGGCGGTACTTTCCACGGTGGTGGCCTGGCGACCGATGATGCTAATAGCCCGCATCTATTAATACCGCAGACTCAATCGGCGATGCTGCACTGCGTAGCAGCCAACGATGACGAGACCACGCCCGATGCAAAAGTGACACTACGCGAGTCTTATGCGGCTGCAGGCCTCGCGGCCGAGATCGAAGTCTACGAGGGAACGCTGCACGGCTGGTGTCCTCCGGATTCACAGGTCTATCACGAGGCTCAGGCCGAACGCGCCTGGAGTCGACTGCTCAATCTGTTTGAGGCTAATTTGGCGTAGTAAGAAAAGAAGTTAGAAAAACGGTAACAAAAAAAGGCGATGCCACAGGCATCGCCTTTTTTGTTTGCTTAAGAAGTGTAATTAGCTGGAAGAGACGATTCGATACGTCCACCAGTGATCCGGCCTCTGCGCATCACGCGCCGGGGTTGGGTTGAACTGTCCGCCGCCGTGGGTTTGTAACTTCTGGACTCTAGCCGCCCATGCCCTATCAATAGCCGCTGGGTCTGTCTCTCGATTCACGACCACCGGATAGACAACGCCATTCAGTCGCATGACTCCCGCCTCGTTCTCACCTACCTTGCCCGCCCAATATTTCGTGGTGCAGGCAGAGCAGCTCAGATAGAGCTCGCCCTCGGGAGTAGACATGCAGTTGAGGTTTATTGCGTGAGGCCTAATGCCCGCCCAAATCTGCAATTGACACAGTGGTACATCGTTCGCGAAGGACCAGTCGGCGACCGGTTCGCTCGCGCGCTCGCCAAACAGGAAGCCGCCGGGAGTGCGTTCGCAGGGACAGATCGATGAGTAGATAAGAAAGCCCGCAACGAGAGCAACGAGCAGCGTGCCGCCGGAGGCGATGAGGATATTGCGTGATTTGTTGCCTGTTTCAGAAATATTCTGTGCATCAGTCATGATCAATACCTTTTGTTATTTTCGCTCGAGTATACGCCTAGAGAACGTTCAGTTAAATAGAGACTGCTGGGGAAAGTTTCGGGATAGGCGCAGACGCGGCATAGTGTCGCAGCGACACAAAACATCCGACCATGGGTGTATATTGGCAGTCTATTAGAGAGAAGAGCAGAGGACGGAGTCATGATTCACGTAAGGTATCTAGTAATACTGTCTATAGTACCGGCGGCGGTCGCTCTAGTTTGTTGGGCAATTATCGCTGCAATCTAGACTGCTAGGAGTATGAAGTAGCCGGGTTCTCCTCAACCCCTTGCCCGGATGCTCAGTATTGTCCTACCTGATTTCACCATTCTCCAGCTCGAACAGGCGCCGCAATATCCCGCGCCATTCTCGGTACTGTTGTTCCATGGTTCCTGATAGTCCATGCACCTGCGAATTCAGTTCTAGGAATGCAGGCGCAAGTTCGTTGTTGAAGCCGGCTGCAAGATCGCTGAACTCTCGCTCGAAGATCTTGCTCCACTTGAACCGATCGTAGCGCTGACTGAGGGAGAGGAAGCCGCTTGAATTTCCATAGTCGCCGAGATTCGCTTCCTCCCTAGCCGTTTCAACCTCGGTAATCTGATCAATCGAATAGCGACGCCACAGCACGTAGGCGGGTTGAATATCGTTATAAAGTGTTTGGTAGTATTCATCCACCGTATCGATAAACAAGTGGTGACGGTATTTCATATCGGCAACTCTGGCCAGCATAGGATCATCGAGTGCAGGCAGCGAGTCGAGTTCCCAGATGCCATCATCATTCCGTTGCAGCGTGCCTGTGAAGGAGTCGGGTGATAGATCAAGCGCGTATTGCATATCGGTAACCAGATTCAAGCCAGCAAGCTCCTCGGTGTCGAGATTCGATCTTGCGGCGACCAGGTCATTCGCGATTCGATTGTAGATATCCTGAAACGGATCGACGAAATTATTTGCATCGAACGACTTGTCGAGAGTGAATCGCGTCGATTCTGGATACTCCTCCTGAGTACTTTGATCAGCATAGGTCTCGTTCAGCCATTCTCGGCCAGTGCTGTCTATGGCGCGCACCCTCAACTCCAGTGTCTTGCCATCGGATTGAACGATCTCTGCTGCAACGAGGATGTCCAGAGAGGGGTCACGCTCCGGGATTACTCTAACCGCTCCCCACTGGTTGGACGCAACCAGGGTATTTTTTAGCAGGTGAGGCAGAAACTGCGTTTCCTTCTGAATGATCTCGTCGAACACCCAGTCGCCGATCTTATAGTCTCCCGCGCCTCGCTGCCGCGTGCTGAATACCTCGATGCCTATGTCCAGTAACTGGTCCTCGGGCGGCGACTGGCTAGGCTGGTTCAGGGTTACCGCGCCAACTAGATTCAGGGGTCGTTGAACCGGCTCGGGCGTGGTCTGTGCGCAGGCGCTGAGCAGCAACACCAGCCATACTGCCAAAAATTTGAGGCTATAAGCGTTCAACTGTGTGCCCATTAGTTGTTTAGAATCGGCGAAAGGTCGGCGCCCGACTGATTACAAACCTGACCGCGGCTGAGCGTCTGTATGCAATTAAATTCATCGCGGGGCGCCTGGTACTTATTGAAGGCTTGAATGAGGTTGAACGGTTCGCCGCCCTTGCTGTAGATGCTAGTGAGCAGATTCAGCACCTGCTGGTTAGAAGACACTGTGAAGCGATGCATGATAATCAGATCGTCAGGCAGCATGATCTGAAAGACAAGCTGCTGTCCGTCCCAGCCGCAGACCTCCACACCATGCTCGCTCGCGAAGGTTCGCTGTAGCTCATACTCCACGCCGCAGATCATTGCCGCCTCGCCGCTGCGTTCTATGCGCACCTCATCGCGAGTCTGGCTGATTTCTATCGTGCTTTGGCGGCTAATGTATTCTGCCAGCCTTGCCAGGTCGACAATGCTCGCCCCTCTGCTGCCACTGCGGGGTAGGTTGACATTGCCCACCGAGATGGGCGGGGCAGCACGGAGTCGACCTGAGCCTGGCGAGGCCTGTTGTCGGGCTGCGGATTCTTGACGAATTCGCATCGTGCGAGACAGCTCATCTTCCCAGTTGTCGCTACGCCGGAAATCCTTCTCCCAAGAACCCGAAAAGTCCAGACGCAGCGGCAGGTTCAGATCGAGTTGCGGCAGGCTGTCTTGAGCTACTGCCGAAAAGCTTGCACCGAGGCATAGCACGGCAAGCAGGCGCGCAGCTGGAATACATCCCCTGGCTACCGCGCGCGGCCATCGCTTGAAATTGCTTGCCATTCGTTTCGATTCGTCCGCCAATCTAGATTGCCCCTGCATTTCTCTCTGCCTTTCGGTTTATACGTGCCAGAGCCCGAGAATACTCAACGGTCGAGATCGCCGTGCCTGTAGCGGCCAGAGAAGAGGGTTTACTTTAAACTACTTGGCGTGGAATCGAAATAAGCCAATCACTGGCGGGGTCTATTGGACATTCGGGCAGCAGACTCTTATCCTTCAAAGTTCATCGAGAGAGCTGTGCACTTCACAGTCTCTCCAGCCTAGGAGGCTCCTCATGCGCATATACCCATGCTTTCAATCACTGGCAGTGGTTCTCACGAGCCTAATACTGGCAGGCACTGCATCTGCTCAGCAAGATTTTACCAACGTCGAGATCATCCCTCATCACGTAGCAGGCAGCGTTTATTATCTAGAGGGTGCGGGGGGCAACATCGGCCTCTCTATCGGTGAGGATGGCATCGTCATGATCGACGACCAGTATGCTCCCCTGACCGAAAGGATTCTCGCTGCCATTCGCAGCCTTAACGACGGAGAGATACGCTTCCTCATCAATACGCATGTTCATGGCGATCACACAGGTGGTAATGAGAATCTGGGTAAGCTCGGCGTGCTAATACTCGCACGCGATGAGGTGCGCGTTAGACTTGCCCGGCAAGCACCCGAGGCGGCGCTGCCAGTTCTCACCTACAGCGATTCCATCACAATCCATCTGAATGGCGAAGAGGTCTATGCGTTCCCGGTACCTCCAGCACACACCGATGGTGATACCTTCATTCACTTCAAAGATTCCGATGTGGTGCACACAGGCGACGTGTTTCGCACCACGGCCTTTCCGGTGATCGACACGAACAACGGGGGCACTCTGAAGGGCACGCTGGAGGCTCTGGGCAGGCTAATCGGCGTAGCCGGGCCGAACACGAAGATTCTTCCAGGCCACGGCACGGTTTCTACCCGCGAGGATGTCATGGGGTTTCGAGACATGGTGCTAGATGTGTCCTCGCAGGTGGAGCAGATGCTGGAGCGAAATATGTCCTACGAGCAAGTCTTCGCCGCGGCACCAAGTGCCGCCTATAACGCGCAGTATGGCGATCCCGATCGATTTCTCCGCGCGCTTTACACAGAATTAGGTGGAGAACTCTAGATTGAAAAACTTTTGGAGTCACATTCTAGTCGCGCTCTTGGCCCTGCCGCCTAGCGCATTGGCGCAGTCGACGGGCGATCTGCAGGGGTCAGAGCTGGTCTCAGTTTTCTGGGCTGCTAGCACCGAGGCTGAGATAGAGAGCAGCAAGCGTCGACTGATCGAGGCCGCCTCTGACATAGATACCCTATACCGATGGTTAGATGCCGGCCCCGACTTCAAGCAGGACGTGCCAGTAGGTCAGCAGGAAAGCGCCAGAATAGATCACGATGGAACACGCTTCCCATTCGTCTATCTGATCCCCGAAACTTACGATGCGACGAAAAGTTACCCTGTGGAATTCATGCTCCACGGCGGAGTCAATCGTCCCGAATGGAAGCGAGGCGGAGAGTGGTGGCGACGAGGCTACGATTCCCTGAAACAGGAAGACCGTATAGTAGTAGTCCCGGCGGCATGGAATTCTGCGTTCTGGTGGCTCGACAATCAGGCGGACAACCTCCCGGCTATACTGCGAGAGCTGAAGCAAACTTATAACATAGATGACAACCGTGTCACCCTTACCGGCGTATCCGATGGCGGCACGGGCGCCTACTTCTTCGCCTTCAAGCAATCGACGGAGTGGGCCGCGTTCTTGCCCTATATCGGGCATCCCGGGGTGCTCAGAAACACGCGGAGCGGGCCGGGTTACAATCTCTTCTTTGAAAATATAATGAGCAGACCTCTGTACATAGTCAACGGTGAGGATGATCCTCTCTACCCTGTATCGTCTGTGATGCCGTTCATCAACATTCTGCAGCAGGCGAATGTCGATCATGTGTTCAGGGCGATAGAGGGTGGTGGCCACAACACGAATTGGCTTCCCGACGAGGCTCCCATGATCGAACAGTTCAAGATCGACAATCCCCGCGACCCGTCTCCCGCGGCGCTACGCTGGGTCGCAGATCGCAGCGATCGGTACAACCGCAATCTGTGGCTGCGAATAGAAGAGGTGACCACTGAAGGTCAGCCAGGAATAATGTCGGTGAGCAGGGCCGGCAACAGCTTCACCGTCACGGCCGAATCGGTGGATGCCTTCACGCTCCTCCTCAGTCCCGAAGAGGTCGATTTCTCGGAAGAGGTGAGAGTCGTCGTGAATGGACGCCCTCTCTTTATCGGGCATGTTGAACAGGACATGGATACTCTATTGGACTGGGCGGTTAGAGATCGAGACAAGTCATTGCTCTACACGGCGGCGCTTAGCCTGCGCATCAACCCCTAGTCAGCATCGCGCGGCATTTACTTCATAATCGAATCTGAAGAGAATGGCGCAGGAGTAGTGCACAAGCTAGAAACATGGCTAAATGCTCAGAACATAAAGATGGAATACGAGGATTCTAGGAGGTTACCTTGAGGCACAATATTCGACGTAGCATAGATGTTGGTCTCACCGGACTCGGCATCGGGATTGTATTTACAGCGGTGCTACTCAGCGCCTCGTTAACGATTCGAATGCAGCTGCCACTAGCGCTGGTTGGGGTCCTTCTGATGGAAGCCGGAGTTTGGGGTCTTTCCAGCAAAGTCTTTCCCAACGAGAGACGCTACATCGACCTGCGGGCAGAGGGTGACAACATCATCCAGTTAATCCGCCAGCTCAACGCCGCTGCTGTAGCCCGCGATCAGGGTGTAGAAGCCGATCGGCAATTTCAGACTACCCTCAATGAGATGCACGATTCTGTAAAGCGCATGGCCGAACTGGCCTCCCTCGAACACAAATCTCCGGCTGCATCGAGTTAGACAGCAGGCTCACGGCCTAGCAAAAATGCCACGTACTCAGGGTGAACATTCCGTCTGTAGTGAGTACACTCAAGCTCATGAGTGAGAGAATCCAAATAGGCACGCTTCAGATTGATCCGCTGCTTTCAGACTTTATTAGGGCTGAGTTGTTGCCGCAGCTGCCAATGGATGAGGCAGATTTCTGGACGGGCTTCGAATCGATCGTCGAGCAGTTTACCCCCCGCAACTCAGACCTATTAGCCGAGCGCGATAAGATCCAGGCACAGATCGACGCATGGCATATCAGCAATAGAGACGCGCCTTTCGATCCTGGCGCCTACACACAGTTCCTGCGCGACATCGGCTATTTGCTCGCCGAGGGGGACGATTTTTCCATCTCTACCGAGAATGTCGACCCTGAGATCGCTACCATCGCAGGGCCGCAGTTAGTTGTGCCAGTGAAGAACGCGCGCTTCGCCCTGAATGCGGCGAATGCTCGTTGGGGGAGTTTGTATGATGCTCTCTATGGGTCAGATGTCATCGCGGCAGGCGATGACGCCGAAAAAACCCAGGGTTACGACCCGATGCGCGGTGCGAAGGTTATCGCTTTTGCTAAAGATTTTCTGGACCAGGCGTGCCCACTAATTGATGCGCGTCATGACCAGGCATGGGGGTATAGAATCGTTAGCGGTCAGCTCTTGGTGGAAATGGATCAGGGTGTTACGACACTCGCCGATCTAGAACAGCTGCGTGGCTATCGTGGCGCCGCAGACACGCCGGATTCTATACTGCTAGTGAACAACGGTCTGCATATAGAAATTCAAATCGATCGAGGCTCTGAGATCGGCAGTACCGACCCCGCCGGCATCACCGACGTCATCTTGGAAGCCGCTCTCACGACGATTCAGGACTGTGAAGACTCGGTGGCCGCGGTGGATGCCGAAGATAAAGTCGAGGTCTACCGCAACTGGCTGGGACTAATGCGTGGCGATCTAGCGGAAACATTCGCAAAGCAGGGCTCGCCGGTAACTCGTAAGCTTAATCCCGACCGACAGTTTCAAGACCTGTCCGGGGGCATGTTCACACTGCCTGGCCGCAGCCTGCTATTGGTAAGAAACGTCGGCCACCTGATGCGCAATCCCGCGGTCCTCGATAGTCGGGGCGAAGAAATCTTCGAGGGCCTGCTGGATGCGATCATCACCAGCGCCATAGGCTCTGTCGATGTCAGAGGAATCAACGCGCTACGTAATTCGCGTACTGGCAGCATCTATATTGTTAAACCGAAGATGCACGGCCCGGCGGAGGTGCAATTTACCTGTGATCTGTTCTCGGCTGTCGAAAATTTTCTGGGTCTGGACGACGACACTCTAAAGCTCGGCATCATGGATGAGGAGCGACGCACTAGCGTCAACCTGAAGGAATGCATACGAGCGGCGGCGGATCGCGTCGCGTTTATCAACACCGGCTTTCTGGATCGCACCGGTGATGAAATTCACACGAGCATGGAGGCTGGCGCGATGGTGCCGAAGGCTCAGATGAAATCTACAGCCTGGATCTGCGCCTATGAGGATCGCAACGTGGATATAGGACTTGCCTGCGGCCTACAGGGTAGGGCACAGATCGGCAAGGGGATGTGGGCGATGCCCGACCTCATGGCGCGAATGCTGGAAGAAAAAGTAGCGCATCCCAAATCGGGCGCGAACACCGCCTGGGTGCCCTCGCCAACCGCCGCTGTATTGCACGCGATGCACTATCACTCCGTGAACGTGTTTGAGCGGCAACAGGAACTAAGCAGGCGAATGCCAGCGCGGCTGGAGGACATACTTACCCTACCTTTGCTCGCCGACCCTAGTGTGCTTAGCGCCGACTCAGTCCAGCTAGAGCTCGATAACAATTGTCAGAGTATCCTCGGCTACGTCGTGCGCTGGATAGATCAAGGCATTGGCTGTTCCAAAGTGCCCGACATTCATAACATTGAGTTGATGGAAGACAGAGCCACGCTGCGCATATCGAGTCAACATATCGCGAATTGGCTACACCACGGTGTATGCAGCTCTGACCAGGTGCTTGCGACGCTGGAGCGAATGGCACGAATCGTCGACGAACAAAACGCGCGCGATCCGCTCTATATTGCGATGGCCCTCGACGTTGCAAACTCCATCGCCTTTCAGGCGGCAAGCGATCTGATCTTCGACGGAATGAAGCAGCCTAATGGCTATACAGAGCCGAGGCTGCATGCAAGACGCCGCGAGCTGAAGGCGCAGCGGAGAATTTCACACACCTGATTCGAGATACTATTCGCTCCATAACATGACAGTTTAAACGGATGGACCTATGCAGCTGCGCCACCTGACTCTCCAGTTAATCCTGCTACTGATTTTTAATTCTGCTCAGGCGCAGTCGAGTGCCGACGTCACGCATCCGGGCTCTGCAGTGTTCGAGAAAAATTGCAGCGCCTGCCACTTCGACGAAGCTGCCGCGGGCGCGGGCGAGATCGCGCCGACAATTGAAAGCCTTAAGACTTTGACAGCCGCCTCGCTCGAGTTTGCGATCAACGAGGGTGTAATGTACGGGCAGGCCTCGGTGCTGTCCAACGAAGAGAAAGCCTCTATTGTCGAGTACCTGGCCGCCGTGCAAGATGACTCCTGGTTGGCGAACACGATGTGCGCAGCGAACGATAGAGCCGTCGATCTGGATCAATCGGTTTATCTATCGAGCTTCGGTGTGGATGCGAGCAGCAGCCGCAATATGACTCGTGAACAGGCAGGCTTGAAGACAGAGGACATGAAAAATCTTGAACTGCGCTGGGCGCTCGCCTTTCCGGATGTGGGTGCGCTGCGAGCGTCGCCAGTCATAGTAGGCTCCACCGTTTTCTTCTCTGCGACGGGTTCGCGCAAGGTCTTGGCCCTCGATGCTGTTAGCGGCTGTGCAAAGTGGGTATTCAATTCTCCGACGCGCCTGCGTTCTTCGCTCACTTATGGCCCATTGGGTGAGGGCGGACCGAACGCCATCATCTTCGGTGACGGAGAAGGCTTCGTCTATGCACTCGATGCCGAGACGGGTGTTCAGATCTGGTCTCGCGATGTTCGAAGTCACGGGCGCGGCGTGCGACTCACCGGCGCGATGACGCTTTTCGAGGACAAGATTTTCGTGCCCGTGTCTGCCTCCGGCGTTTCTCAGGGAGGTACGGCTACCTTTGAGTGCTGCGTTGGCCATGGCGAGGTCGTCGCTCTAGCGGCGGCAACGGGACAGATCGAGTGGGTATATCACACGATGCAGGAGGCTCAATACACGGGTGAACTCAGCTCGATCGGTGTTCGTCTGCGCGGCCCTTCTGGCGCACCGATTTGGACGACGCCGACGGTAGATGCCAAACGTAACTCGGTGTATGTCACAACCGGCGAAAACACCTCCCACCCGGCGACCAACACCAGCGATGCCATCATCGCCTTGGACATCGATACGGGAGCCGAGAAGTGGGCATTCCAGGGCATGGTGCACGACGTATGGAACGCGGCCTGCGGCCGCGTAGCGGGTCCAAACTGTCCTAATCAGGCGCCGAGCACACTGGCAGACAAAGACTTCGGCGGCTCTGCCGTCTTGGTCGCAAGAGCAGAAGGCGACATCCTGCTGGCGGGTCAGAAGTCGGGCGATCTATGGGCCTTGAATCCCGACACCGGTGCGCTGCTGTGGAATCAACGCATCGGCACCGGCACTACCTTGGGCGGAAACCATTGGGGCATCGCCACCGATGGTGAGCGTGTCTACCACCCCATTAACGATCCCGGCGAGGCGCGCGGGACTTATGTGCCGCAACCGGGGATGTACAGTTTCTTCGTGGTCACGGGCGAACCAAGTTGGAGTATGAAAGTCGAGGCCGACTGCGAGAATCGATCCGAGCGACTGCGCAACTGCGAAACACGCCATGGACTCTCGGCGACGCCACTACTAGTCGATGGTGCGCTGGTGAGTGCAGGCGTAGATGGCAGGCTCTACGTTTTCGATAAGACGAACGGCGACCTGCTCTTCGAATACGACACGATTCGAGACTACGAGACTGTCAATGGCGTGCCCGGAATTGGCGGTGCGATAGACAGCCATTCGATCGCTGCGGGCGGGGGCATGTTGTTAATCAACTCGGGCTATGGGCGTATGGGCGGTACACCAGGTAACGTGCTGTTGGCCTTCGCAGTGAGAAATAATTAGTTCAACCTTGTTGTCTCTAGGCTGCAGCGCTAAAAACTCCGCAATCCACAATGCGTTATTAACTTTATTGCTCCTACAGATCATCTCTATTGCTCTACGATGTTACGATAGGTAATGGGCAAAGTCTGCTGCGTAGTTTATGGTAACAATCGCCCGCAAAATAGAACTATATAGGAATGGACCATGGAAGAGAGCCAAAGTAAGATGAGAAGAAATAGCTAAGATGATCAGAATCTCCGGCCTCTATCAAAAAAGCTATTTTTGATGTTGGGGGAGACATCAGTGCACAACAATAAAAAAAAGAAACTTGTCGAGAAATTTCTAAACCTGAAGGCGTCGCTACTAATGAGTGATTCAGAACTATCTTTGAATTCAGATAGTGAATACTCTAAGCACATGCGGCTCAAATTTAGTAAAGAGCAGGTAGATCTTCACTTAAAATATTTTGATATTGAACAGTTGGAGGCGCTACTTAGCTTTTACGACACGGCTATTGGCAAGTCGATATTAGAAAACCAAATCAAGATCGACCACGAAATATCAAGTGACATTTCGATCATTTCTGATGAGGTCCATCATCAAGCAATAGAAGAAATTCAGTCTACTTTATCGCAGAAGAATACAAATACATCTTGTGATCGCGACGGAAAAATATAGTAGAATTTATTTCTGTAATCTGGCATTTAGATTTTATGAGACCATGGCTCGAATTTCCTACCGCACTAACATAAATCATTTGTTACAAAAACCGGTGCCAATTCAACGCCAATAGCAAAGAAAATATGAAGACGCGCTCCCTGCTTGAAGTCTACATAAGAACCAGAAAGCCCACGATTGATCTTAGGCATTGAACTCAAATATTTTTGCTTACGTTTCAATAGCGCGTTCTCGAGATTACTACTACGAGTTTTGTCAGCCCACCTAATTTCGAAATCCCGCCTCTGCTCATACTTGTAACACTTTGTTGCTTTTCTATACCTGATATTCGGTCATAATCTCGGCACGTACATGACTCTGTATTTCCGAAGTCTATGTACAATCAATTGCTGCAAATTTTTATCAAGCTCTGAGTTTATCCCAAACAGTTTTTTGGTTGGGCGAAAAAATTTCGGGTGCTCAGAAATCACTGGTTGTAAGACATATACCATCAGCAGTCGCAGAGCTCACGGTGAAAGCTCAAAGAGAGCATGGTAACGGTCAACCCCTATGTTAGAAATTACAGCCATTCAAGCGCTCCGCCGGGGAGTGGTTGCCCAAAAAGAAGGCAGAATTGACGATGCCGAGCGCTATTATAGAGCGGTAATAAAAGCACAGATAAATCATCCGGCATCTAACCGTGATAGAGATGTTATAGCAGAGGCGCATACTAATTTGGGTGTAGCCTTGCAGCAAAAGGGTGACTTAAGCGCTGCTATAGAGAGTTACAAACAAGCCCTCAAATTAAAACCAGACTATACTGCGGTCCTTTACGCTATGGGGCTGGCCCTTAGAAACAAGGGTGACCTAAAGGCTTCCGTCGCATGCTATAAGAAAGCTACTGAGATCAAGCCTGACAACGCTGACGCCTGGAACTATCTAGGCGCCTCCCTCCAGCACAATGGCGAATTGGATGCTGCTATAGAAAGCTATAAGCAAGCTCTCAGAATCAACTCCGGCCGTATCGAGGTGTATAACAACTTGGGAAGTGCACTCCAGGCCATCGGAGATCTCGATGCAGCAATTCACAACTATAGTCGAGCTATCGAGCTCAAGCCGGACTATCCAAATGCCCATAACAATTTAGGGCATGCCCTCCACGAAAAGGGTGATTTGGAGGCGGCTATTAGTCACTTCAAAACTGCTTTAAAGACCCTGCCAGGGCACCCTGAAACTCTTAACAACCTAGGAAACACACTAAGAGAAGCCGGTGACTATCAAGCGGCACTCCAATGCTTTGATTCAGTAACTACATCAGAGACCGACCCGTCCAAACCACAATTCTGGTTCAATACAACAGCTCAGTCTCTTGAGTGCCTGTACATTTTAGGTCGCTATTCGGAGCTAGAAAACAGGATAAAACTATTTTCTGAATCCAATGATGTCAGTCTAAGGGTGGCCGCAGTTAGTGCTTTTGTAAGCAGCCAACTTAAGATAGAAGATAGATACCCCTTCTGCAGAAACCCGCTAGACTTCTTCAAGATTGGAAACCTGAGTAGCTATGTTTCGGACGTCGATGACTTTGCTGAAAACCTTCTTCTTGAGGCCAGTAAAGAGAACCAAGTCTGGGAACCCACTCATGGAGTTACGAAATTTGGCTTCCAAACATCGCCAACTATTTTTCATGCCGGCAAAAAGAGTGCGGCGCTTGAAAAGATTCTACGAAAAGAAATTGACTCATACTACGCAAAATTTAAATCGGAAGATTGTGTCCTTATAAATTCCTGGCCAAAAAGCTATGTCTTAAGGGGGTGGTTTTCTCGATTACTTAAAGGTGGTTTCCAGTCGCCACACAACCATCCTTCTGGCTGGCTAAGCGGCGTAATCTATCTTAAAACTGTAGATCCTGTGGATAGCGACGAAGGCGCAATTGAGCTAAGCCTTCACGGTCATAATCTGCCCATTCTAGATCACAGTTACGCGCGTAAGCTGCACCACCCGAAAAAGGGGGACATTATTTTATTCCCTTCATCTCTTTTTCACCGCACTATCCCATTTGATCAGGACACTGAACGCTGCGTGATCGCATTCGACTTATATCGCTATTAGTCCAAGCGGTAGCGCCTTTTCCGGTAGAAACAACCACGCCGCAACTTTTCCTTGGAAATCGCTCCTAACAAGAGTAGTTTCTAAGAAGCATCTCCCGATACAACAAATAACAATGAGGGGACAGTATGAGCCGTAAAATTGCATCTATTCTGTCGTTAGCGACAGCCATTTTGTTGTGGATACCGACGCTGTTAGGGCAGGATTCCGAATTTCCACGCACGGAATATGGCCATCCTGATCTGCAGGGCACCTACACGTTTCGCACACTCACCCCACTCAATCGACCAACCGAACTCGCCGACAAGGCGACGCTGACCGAGGAAGAGGCGGCTGAATGGGCGGCCTTCGAGAATCGCCGCCAGAATCGCGACCTCATCATCGACTCGGTAGGCGGGGCGGGCTATCCGCCAGGCGTCATCTCCTATAACGAGTTCTGGTACGAGCGCGGCGTCGAGACGATCGCCGATCGTCGCACCTCGCTCATCTACGATCCCCCGAATGGTCGGCTTCCTGCTACGAATGCGGCTGGCAAGGCGCGGGCGGCGAGAGTATCGGAGAACACGAGGCTGAGTCTCGGGCCGGAGGCGCGCACCCTCGCCGATCGCTGTCTGATGAGCAACGGGGCGGGTCCGCCGATGGTGCCCGGCGCCTACAACAACAATATGCAGCTGGTGCAGACTAAAGATCACATCGTGATCCTGAATGAGATGATTCACCGCGCGCGCATCATTCGCCTTGATAGCGAGCATCACACCCGCCAGATCAAATGGGATGGTGATTCGGTTGCGCACTGGGAGGGCGACACACTGGTCATCCACACGCAGGACTTCTACTACTGGCAGACCGCCAGAGGAGCATCCGAGAATATGCGCGTGACGGAGCGCTTTACGCGCATCGACGAGAACACGCTGGACTACGACTTTACCGTGGAGGACCCGCAGACCTGGGATGTGTCCTGGTCCGCCAAGGTGCCGATGCGCCGAACTGACATGCCGATCTACGAGTATGCCTGCCACGAGGGCAACCACGGAATGATAGGCATACTGGCCGGATGGCGTCGCTACGAGTCGATGGGTATGAATGGTGACGGGACGCCAATAGATCCCGACGCCCCTACCGAATAAGCCGCAAAGACGGGGCCGGTCGAGTGCCGGCCCTCAATATTTCCTGGGCTACAACCCGCTCCTGACTCCCTGATTTGCAACAATTTGTGCTTTTTTCGAAGTTTATTGAATTTCTGCGGCTTTATTTGTCATGATAGGCGCAATAACAACAATCAGAACCGCAATAGACCACGCAGTTCCCAATTAGAGGCTCTACCATCATGTGTAAACTGAACCGCCTAGCGGTATTGACGCTAGCATTCGTCCTTTCGAGCTCCACCTTCGCCCAACAGGGCAATGCCCGCGGGCCCATCGGCGAGAGCCCCTACGATATCGTCTCCTTATGGCATAAACCCTTCGCCGAAGAGGGCTACGCCTTCGGTGGCAACTCCGGCATCTGGGCGGAGTCGCCAGATCGCATCATCATCGCCCAGCGTGGCGAGACCGTATTGCCTTATCCGATCCCTGATGACTATTTGGGCTTCGCCGGCGACATGGGTCTGAACGTATTAAGAGACACGACGCGCCGCGTCTGGAACAACTGCCTCTATACCCTGAACGCAGACGGCGAAGTCACAGAGCTTTGGGATCAGTGGGACTATCTGTGCGAAGGCTCCGATGGCCCCGGCCCACACCGCATTCGCATCAGCCCCTACGATTCAGAGAGCCGCATCTGGCTGGTCAACGAGACCTTTCACCAGATCTACGTGTTCTCTAACGATGGCAGCGAGCTGCTCGCGACCTACGGCGAGAAATTGGTGCCAGGCAACGATGCGACGCACTTCGGTCGCCCTCAAGACGTTGCGTTCCTTCCCGACGGCCGCATCCTGATTGCCGACGGCTTGGACAACAACCGCATTATGATCATGGACAACGACATGAACTACCTGGGGGAGTTCGGCAGCGAAGGCACCGGCCCGGGTCAGACGAATACAATTCATGCTGTAGCCATAGGTCCCGAGGGTAGGGTGTTCGTTCTGGATCGCTCCGGCGGTCGCGTCAACGTGTGGCGCACTACGGATAACCCGATAGAGTTCGAATTCGAACGATCGATTGGCAACCTGACTCTGCCTCTAGACATCATCGTGAACGACGACGACTTCTGGATTACGGACCTGGGTCCGCTACGCTTCGTCAACTTCGATTTCGAAGGCAACCTGAAGTACACCTGGCTCGTGCCGCCTGATTTGCCCGATGGCTACATCGAAGTGCACACCTTCAGCGTCGATCCCGAAGGCACACTCTACGGCGGCGACAATCAGTACGGCCGCACGCAGAAGTTTGTTCCAAAGCCAGGCGTCGATCCTGAGTTACTGATCAATCCGCCATGGACTGCCAACTAAACAGAAAGCGTCCACAGTTTTCAAAAATAAAAAAGCCGACCAAGCAAACTTGGTCGGCTTTTTTAGTGGTAACGACTAGCGAAAATATTCGACTAGTTGTTATCTATCTCCAGCGGAGCATAGTAGCTGCCGCCGGCACTCTCGATCTGATCCCGTCTGGCTCGCCACTCCGGGCCTGCCGAACCGCCTTCTTCGTACTGTAGATCCTGACGCAGGTAGTTCCAACTAGTGGGGTCTAGCTCCTGGGCCATGGTCCAATACTGCTCGGCCTTCTCGTCATTACCTAGTGTGAAGTAATAACCGCCGAGGCGGAAAGCAGGCTGTGCACGTTCGGCCTCAGGCGTGCGTTGAACGATGTTCTCGCGCACCTTGCTTCTGTCCCAAACGTATTCGCTGTCCGCGCCCTTGGCCACCCAATCGCGCACGATAGGCACGTAGTCATCGGTACCGAAAGCGCCGTTCATATGCGTTTTAGCATAGGTGCCTTCGTTGATGCGCATGATCTTGCCTTCCTCGTCGATCCACACTCCGGAGGGCACATTGACCAAGTTGTAGAGCGAGCTGATCTGATGGTTCACATCGATGATCGCCGTGTAGCTAACATTGGCATCATCAAAAATGCCGCCAGCCGCTTCTTCACCGCCAGTGTCTTGCGCGGCGGAGATAATTTCGAAATTTTCAGACTTGAGTTCTTCGTAAATGGACTGCCACACGGGCACGTCTAAACGACATCCTCACCACGAGGCCCAGGTCAGGAGTAATACCTTCTTGCCTCTGAAGTCAGATAGGCGAACGAGTTCGCCGTCACGGCCCATCAATTCAAAGTCGGGCGCTTCGCCGCCGCGCAGAAAAGACTGGCGGGTAACCGGCATCGTACCAAAGCTCCATACACCGTCGTTGTAGTCGGTGACGTGGGCTTGTTGCAGCTTGTCGGCCAATTCGGTGACGTTAAACCATGCCTGTCCCTGACGGGTGATATACATGGCACTGTCGCGATCTTGCAGAACCGGTATGCACAACTCGTCCAGACAAGCCCCTTCAGGCTTTAGGACGAAGTCGTTTACTCGGGTAAGGTCTTCGGGTTTTACCCAAAGATCGGTCGCATCAGGCAGTGTCTGCTCCAGCTCCACGACCCGCTCGTTATAGAGCACAGTTGCGCTCTGGGCGTTGAGCGCGCCGCTGATGAGCATGGCGGCAGTCAGGCCAGCGATGCTTCTTATACTCTTCATGGTGTTCTCCTCAAAGGGGACAAATAGCATCCCTGAACGACTAGGTTTGCCAGCCAAAGTCGGCGGCTGGCCCAATATAGCAGCTAGCTTGGGTGGAGGGTACCGCAATCTAAGGCAGAGCGAGGCAATAGGTGATTGAAACCACAGGAGATTCTGGCACTATTTACCAATTGCTCAGATTCTGGATTCGGTGCAAGTTGGCGCTATTGGCAGCCGAGGCCGGTGTAACAAGGGAAAACACGATGAACAAACTACTTCTGCCATTCGCCGCTGCTAGCCTCACTCTGGCATTGCTCGTCGGCGCTCCAGAGACGACGGCGCAGGAACGCGGAATGCGTCTGAACAAAGCGATCGAGCTGCTGGAGAATGACGAGCCAGCGTTTGGCCTTCTATCCTTCGATTATTCGCTTAACAACGCCCGCTCACTTTCTCGGTCGGGCTTGGACTTCATCATCATCGATATGGAACATGCTCCCTTCGATGTCGAGCGGATACGGGAATTTCTGCTCGGCATGACCGACAAGCGTGCAATCTTGGAGAAGGGCAGCCTGCAACCGAACGTCGTGCCCTTCGTGCGCATCCCGGCCATCGGCAGCGAGGATGTCTTGTCGCAGGTGAAGCAGGCTTTGGACGTTGGAGCTTTTGGCGTCATGTTTCCGTCCATCAATACGGCAGCGGAAGCGGAGATGGCGATCAGGGCGAGCAGGTATCCACAGCTCAACGGTGCGCATGACATCGATCCACCAGGGCTGCGTGGGCGCAATCCATCGAACGCAGTTTGGTACTGGGGCATCGCGGACTATCACGAGAAGGCCGATCTCTGGCCGCTAGATCCCCGGGGCGAGTTACTTGCCATCATTCAGATCGAGACACCCGAGGGTGTAGCGAACATCGAAGAGATTATTTCCGTGCCCGGGACAGGTGTCATTTTTATCGGACCGTCGGATCTAAGCACGGCGATGGGCTATGCAAGCGCAGCTGCGCCCGAGGTAGAGGCCGCGATCCAGACAGTGCTGGCAAGTTGTCTCGTTCACGATATCCCCTGTGCGATAACGACAAACGCACGAAGCGTGGAGTCGCGGCTCGAGCAGGGCTTTCGTTTTGTAACTATCGGTCTCGATGGAGGTCTCTCGACCGGTGCTCAGGAGGCTCTCAATCGCGGTCGCAGCGCGAGTGGGCGTTAGATTGTGAAAAATAACGCCTCTGCTTGAGTGTTAGAGACGAATTGGCGAGTCACGCAGCCCGAGTGTAGGAAAAGTACGATAGACATCTCCTTCTACAGTGACTATTTTGCTACAGTTAATACAAGGAAATGCCCACAGCGCTTAGAAAATAGGAGCCTAGCGACCTAAATCTAAGGATAGGAATTTGAGGCAGTCTGCATGAAAGAATTGATTTCTGAAAAGCGCCGATGGATCGGTGGTCGAGGACTGCGCTTTCTTTCTATTTATGGCCCGTTTGTTCTCATAAGTTCCCTTTCCTTCAGCGTATTCCTGTATATGGGTTTTACGCCGGATAGGGATCAGCTGATGGCGATCTTCGCCCTGCTTTTGGGCACGCTCGTTCTCTCGGGCATTATCTCCTGGCGTTACGCCACCAATCTCTACGGCAAGGAAAAGCAGATTCGTTCGAATGAAATCCTGCGCGAAGCCTTTATCGGTAAGACCCGTAGCGCCCTCTCCGTGAAAGACCTAGAGGGCCACTACCTGTACAGCAATGAAGTCTGGGAAAAAATGGTTGGATTGCCAGAGAAAGACATCGAAGGAAAAACCGATTTCGACCTTTTCCCCATCATGCAGGCGACAATCTTGCAGAAGCAAGACGATCTGATACTAGAGGGCGAAGACAGAGTAGAGTTCGATGACATTCTGATTGCCGCCGATGGCGTGTCGAAGTTTACAGTAATGAAGTTTGCAATGCGTACTCGTAGCGGACGCATCTACGGGATTGGCACAATCGCACACGATGTAACTAATGTACTTTCGACCGAGAGCGCGCTTAAAGATAGTGAGCATCGATTCGAGGCGTTATTGGACATGGCCCCGAATGCAATCATCATCGCGGATGAGGAAGGCGCTATACAGCTGGTCAACAGGCAGGCGGAAAACCTGTTCGGTAGAAGTGCGGAAACACTCATGCAACAGAATGTTGGAGAGTTGATTCCAGAAGAAAACTGGCAGCAACTGCGGGACGAGCGAATAGAATTTCTAAAATCACCGAGTACTCGCGTGATCGGGGCTGAGAGGGAGATGTTCGGACTCAGAGAAAACGGCTCAACATTCCCTATCGAAGTTGCGATGAGCCCGGTGGAGAGCGGTGAAGACTCGATGATCATGTGCATTGTCCGCGATATCACTAAACAGGTTCAGGCAATGAGCGCGCTGGAAGAGAGCACGACACAGCTGCAATTGCTAAATCGCGAACTAGAAGAAGAGAGACAAGGCCTAGAGCGACGAGTGAATCAGCGCACCGAAGAATTGAATATGGCGCGTCAACGAGCGGAAGAAGCCAACAAAGCGAAGAGCTCTTTTCTCGCAACGATGAGTCACGAGATACGCACGCCGATGAACGGTGTAATCGGCACAATCGATGTGCTGAGGCAGAGCAGCCTGAAACCACGTCAGCTCGATCAGGTCGAGATCATCAAGGATTCCGCTTACAGCCTGCTGACAGTAATCGACGATATTCTCGATTTCTCCAAGATCGAGGCAGGTAAGATCGAGCTTGAGCATGAGCCCGTTATCATCTCTTATCTCACCGAGTCCATTTGCAATGCGATGCTCTCGATAGCAAACAAGAAGCAGGTAGACCTTCGCTTCTACCTTGACCCCCATCTGCCCAGTGCCATCGTATCGGATGCGGTGCGTTTGCGACAGATCGTAATCAACCTCGTTGGAAACGCATTGAAATTCTCGGGTAGCACTACGCGCAGGGGGCACGTGGATGCTCGATTCGAATTGCAAGAGGACAATCTACAGATTCGCGTCATAGACAACGGCATAGGCATGTCGAGTTCTGCAGTGGCGACGGTGTTCGAGCCATTCACGCAAGCAGACACATCCACGACGCGTCGCTTTGGCGGCACAGGCCTTGGCTTGCCTATTACCAAGCGCATTGTAGAGATGTTAGGTGGAACCCTACAGATTGAAAGCGCAGAGGGCGAAGGCAGCACCTTTACCGTAACGATACCGATCACCGAAGTGGCGAAGCCCGGAGTCGATCACCAGAAGAATCAACTGGAGAATGCGCACTGCCGACTACTGTGCTCAAGGCCTGAAGAGAACCAGGATTGGCAAACCTATCTGCGCTACGAAGGCGCCGCGGTGGAAGTTGTAGAAACGAAAGAGCAGCTGCTGGCAACACCGGAGTCGGGCCAGGTCATCGCCATAGCAATCGAGAATGATGAAGATATTTCCAGCTACAAGAGCCTGCTCGAATCTCGAGGATCCTTTCAACGGTTAGTCATCGTGCGCCCTCTGCAACACCATCGCGTGGAAGTTCTCGATGATAAAGTGACACTTGTTAACCTCAATCCGAGCACCGGCACCTGTTTTCACGATGTGTTGGCCGCCATCTCAGGCAAGGTTGAACATTTAGAAGACTCCAAGTCCGAGAACACAGAGCCGAGGAAACAGCTCACGCGTGAAGAGGCCGAGAAATTGGGCCGCATGATTCTGGTTGCAGAAGACAACGACATCAATCAGAAGGTAATTAAGAATCAGTTAGACCTCTTGGGCTATGCCTATGATGTGGCGGGCAATGGTCAGGAAGCTCTGGAGCTGTGGAGCGAGCGCCATTATTCGCTACTGCTAACAGACCTGCACATGCCAATCATCGATGGTTATGAACTGACAGCCGCCATACGTAGACAAGAGGCTCCCGGCCAGAAGCAGCTACCCATAGTGGCGTTCACCGCGAACGCGACAAAGGGCGAGAGACTTCTGTGCATCGAAGCAGGAATGAATGATTACTTGCCTAAGCCTGTGCCCCTCGAGTCTCTCCAGGATAAATTGGATAAGTGGGCAGGAAAGGCCGTTGAGGAGGAATCTGAAGAAATTGATCGTGGCGCCGATACAGGCGATTCGACAGAGAAGCAGAATGGCAGGAGTGCGAACGGATCGACGGAACTTTCCACGCTAGATGTTAATGTGCTCATCAAACTGGTAGGCGATGATGCGAGTCTGATAGATAGTTTTTTGACGGAATACCAGCAGTCGGCAAAGACTGCCGCCGAACAGATAGACCGTGCCTACAACGACGGCCAGTGGAAACAGGTAGGCGATCTGGCCCATGCGCTCAAGTCTTCATCACGGTCGGTAGGCGCTCTGGCGCTCGGTGAGATCTGCGCCGAGTTGGAATTGGCAGGAAAGAATAACAGTGAATCTGGAATTCATAGTGCAATGGCTGGCTTCATGCAGTCCTTAGATGCAGTTATGGAATCAATAGGACAACGGGACAGCTAATATGGAGCACCTTTCTGAAGGCTCACAATCCATCACGCAGATCATTATCGTCGACGATGATCAGTTTCAGTTAAAGCTGCTTTCCCATCAGTTATCAATGGTGGGACATAAGAATGTAACTGCATTCGACGACGGCCAGACAGCGCTCGATCATATGGTCGGTCAGGTTCTCGATTCTACGATAGTCATTCTCGACTTGAACATGCCGAATATGGACGGCCTCGAGTTTCTACAGAAGCTGCAAGAAACCGAATTCACTGGCGCGCTGTTGTTGGTTAGTGGCGAAGACGAACGTGTCCTGCAGTCTGCTGAGGTTCTAGCATCGTCCTATGACTTGCGAGTATTGGGGCATCTCAACAAGCCCGTGCAGCAAGAGCAATTGCAGAAATATCTGAAACAACTTGACGCGCAGAAAGAGAAATCGCTTAAAGGCGAGAAACAACACATCTATGAGTCCGCCAGGTTGAAGCGGGCCATCGATGAAGGTGAATTGGTAAACTTCTACCAACCGAAGGTGTTGTTAAATACCGGGGCTCTCGTCGGCGTGGAGGCGTTGGTGCGCTGGGAGCATCCAGAGGACGGGCTTATCCTGCCCGACAACTTCATCGACCTTGCCGAAGAGAATGAATTGATTGATAGCATCGCTCAACAGGTACTAAGCAATGCGCTTGCAGATAGCAAGATTTGGAAGGAAGCAGGTATCAACATTACGATGGCCGTGAATATCTCCATGTATAACCTCAATACCAGAGACTTCATTAGCTATCTGGAAAAAGAGTTGCTCACATCCGGTATGAGTCCACAGGACCTGATTCTGGAAGTAACCGAATCGAAGCTCATGAAAGACTACTCGCTGGTGCTGGACATGTTGACGCGCCTTCGACTACGCCGAGTTAATCTTTCCATCGATGACTTCGGCACCGGGCATTCGTCGATGACGCAACTGCGTGACATACCGTTTAACGAGTTGAAGATAGATCGAGGCTTTGTGCATTCTGCTTACAACAATTCAACGCTGCATGGGATATTCGATGGCAGCATTCAGCTGGCGAAGAACTTGGGTATCAAGACAGTCGCTGAGGGTGTTGAGAATGAGGCTGATTGGAGCTTCCTCGGCGGATCAGGCTGCGATCTGGCGCAGGGCTTCTTTATCGGCAAGCCTATGCGTGCGACCGAACTTAGGGAATGGAAGACGCACTGGGCAGAGCGCTACGCGAAGATAGCTGTCTAGGCTACGCTTCCAGTCTTCAGTCCTGCACCCACGTGCACCGCGCTAGGCGGGTTCGTGGATCAGTTCTTCGAGTGCCGAGCTAAGTTCATCGAGTGAATAAGGCTTCGTGAGCAGAGGAGCATCTAGATCGGTTCCAGACTTATCGGCGATCACCCCTGATGGAAATCCAGACATATACAAGATTTTGATGTTAGGGAGTTTCTTTCTCGCCTTCTTCGAAAGCTCAGTCCCGTTCATGCCCCCTGGCATGACGATGTCGGTAAGGAGCAATTCTATGTCGGGGTTGCTCTCGATACTCTTCATCGCCTGCTCACCATTAGTTGCAGCAATGACTTCGAAGCCCATGTCTTCAAGATAGGCAGAGGCTACCTCCAGCAGGTCGTATTCGTCGTCGACGACCAGAATCTTAATGCCATCGAATCGGATGCCTTCCTTCTCCAGATCTATTGTTTCCGTAATCCGTCTCACTGCCTTCTCGCGTGACACGGGCAGGAGTATGTCAATAGTAGTACCCACGCCAGGCTCGCTATACATTCTTATGTTGCCTTCAGACTGTTTCACGAATCCGTAAATCATGGACAGACCTAAGCCGGTGCCCTTGCCCCTCTCCTTGGTCGTGAAGAATGGCTCGAAGACGCGACTGAGTGTTTCCTTGGACATGCCTTGACCCGTATCGGTAACCGAAATCTGAACATAGGTTCCCGCATGCATATCCTCTTGCAGTGTTAGGGGGTTCTCATCGGTCAGGTGCAATACATCGGTGGTGATGTAGAATTTGCCGCCGTTGGGCATTGCATCTCTAGAATTGATCGCAAGATTCAGGAAGATGTTCTCCAGCCCGGATTGGTCTACCAGCACGTCCGGTACGTTGTCATTCAGGTCATATTTCATTTCGATATCTGGGCCCAGGGTGCGAGGCAGGATATCGGCCATATCCTTGATGATGCTGTTTATAGCGGTCGGTTTCGGCTGGAGTGGCTGGCGACGCGCGACAGCGAGCATGCGCTTGGTGAGTTCCGCACCCCGGCCGGCCGCCTTCCTTGCAGTGTCCATTCTCTGAAACTCAGGAGAATTCTTGTCCAATCTGCGTTGTGCTAAATCGATGTTGCCCATTATTACGCCGAGCAAGTTATTGAAGTCGTGAGCCATGCCGCCAGTCAGCTTGCCGATAGCATCCATCTTTTGGCTCTGCCTTAACTGAGTTTCGAGTTTGGAACGCTCACTCACATCTCGCACGAGGCAGGTAACGGTTAGTCCAGATTCTGTTTCGGTCGTGGAGATAGCGACGTCTACCGGGACGGAAATCCCTTCCCCATCTAAGGCGCTCATCAAGGTTAGCTGATGAATCTGGGATACTTCTGTGCTCTGTGACCGAGACTTAATGAAGCTATCGAGGTCGATGTCGGGTAATAGATCGGATAACTTCTTACGGAGTAAGCGTCCCCTACTCAACTTGAAGAGTTTCTCCGCCTGCTTGTTTACCAATAGAATATTGAACTTTGAATTGGAAATTATCACGGCTTCTGGCGCCGATTCTACAAGCGAACGAAATTGTTCTTCGCTTTCTCTCAGTGCTTTCCTGGCTTTTATCTGATCCGTTCTATCGGATGCAATTCCGCCGACGGCATACACTTTTCCGCGATCGTCAAGAAGTGGAAACCGCAGAATAGAGAAGTACTGATCGCCCGCAGTGCCATTCCATTTTGCCTCAAACTCCATAGGTTGTTTGTATTCAACAATCTGACGATCCTGATCCTGCGTAATCATATTGGTCTGATCAGGGAAAAATTTCGCGAGAGTTATGTCCTCGAAGTCAGTCTCGCTCGTTTCTGTAAACCTATGAAAGCTTTCGTTCACCAGGCTATAGTTGCCCTCAAGATCTTTCACAAACATGATACTTGGGTTCTTCTCAAAGAACCCCTCGTGTAGGGATTTGCTCTGCCTTAGCTGTATTTCCTTGTTGCGCAGAGCAACAACTATGCCAGCAAACCTGCGCGCGGCGAATGCGGTAAGCAGCATGATGAAAAGAATCATCGTGCTCGTTAGGAGCCAGCGCTCTGGATAGGGGCTAAGTTGATTGATGATACCAAGCTCATCTGCAGGTATACGCGAAACTACGATCCATTCGAACTCAGCAATCAGCGTAGGCAGTTGAATGCTCTGCGCGTCGTTTAACTGCGACTCAAAATCGCAATGCGCCTCACTGCAAACCCGCACAAAGGAGTACATATCGCCGTCAAGTGTGAAGTTGTTATGCGAGGGAACCCGCAGATTTAGCCAGACCTCAGGATTACGATTAGCGAGGTTCCTCTCTAAGCGATCGGGATACATGAATGCCCATTCGTCTTCGGGATCGGTCGCCGACAACCAATAGCCTGACCTGTTAAGTAGCCAGGTGTCACGTTGGGGTCTTTGTCCGGCTTCTCCGAATCTTGATAGAAAATCAGCGCCATTGTAGCTAAACGCGAGCACGCCGAAGCGAGTACCTTGGGAATCGAACAGTGGTGCAGCAAAATGCATCTCAGGCTCAGATAGATTGCCGTCGACATTGAGTAGCGTGAAGTCAGAGAGGAAAAGCTCACCCTCGGCTAGTTGAATTCCTCGCTGGAAATAGTTATCGCTGCTCACGTTGCGGAGCTGGTCTGGCTGCGCGCTCTGCGCTACACCTGTTAGCGGGTCGTAAGAGATCCGTGCTATCTCGTTTCCTGCGATATCGATGAGCCTGATCTCATTGTAGATAGTTCGAATCGTGGTGAGGTCTGTGAAGCGATTGATTATGGGACCAAGGAAGGCCTCCTCTCCATCCATAAAGTCATAAAGCAATTGCGCTCTGGGAAACGTAGACACGTCTGCCTGCACTATCGCTATCTCATTCAGAAGAGACTGCCCGAGAGAGTCAACAGTGTTTCTTTCTTCTACGGCTATCTCAGCAAGCCGTTCCTCGTACTCGAAAAAGAAAAAGCCACCAAATGAGATTACAGACAGCAGCAACGCAGGCGCGAAGAATTGTAAAAAAATAAGTGGGCTACTGGCGTTGCCTTTTGGAGATCTTCTGTTTTTCTGCGGCATCTTATTATCCCTATATTGCCGGGAATGGTATCCTTATCGGGCGAGCAGCGAAAGTCAAAATTACGTTAGTTTCAGACTCTGGCAGCAGGCGAGCTGAAGCGTGCAACCTGCTAGTTGAATT
>CAYGRR010000025.1:0-39944 GCA_964352295.1 uncultured Pseudohongiella sp.
CCTGTCTTAAGAAAGTGAATCGCCTGCTCGATGACCTCGTTGTTACGCATCATAAATGTATGGGTTACCGGCATGATCTTGTGCGCACTCATGCCTTGGACCTTCGTGCTCTCGATAGAAACGATACTATCACTAGGCCCCTCGATAAACAGAAACTCCAGCGGATTAATATTCGTACTACCCGCAATGACGCCAAGGTCGAACTCAACCGGACCCAGGCCATCGATGAGACCGCCTTCGGCAGTGCCAAGTGCCACGCCTGCCGGACCGCCCACGAAAGCGAAGCCAGGAACGGACAAGAGGCCATCGACGATCTCGCTACCCTGATTCGGAGGCCCTAGCATCACGACTCGACCCAGCTCATCGATTGTGCGCTCGGTGAGATAGTAACGCAGCAGTATTCCACCTAGAGAGTGCGTTATGAAATGTATTTCTCCGGCACTCTCGCTCCTGCACCTAGCGAGGCCGCGGCCTATCGCATCCTCTGCCAGTTCGGCTACCGGATAGCTTCGTGACGGATACTTGATGTTCGCCACGCTATACCCTGCTGGAGCTAGCTTAGTCTCAAGCTCCGCCATCGAGTTCGACAGCCTGCCCAATCCATGCAATAGCACCACACACTCAGCGATGGCAGAGGCGGGAAGAAAAATAGACAGAATCAGAAACGCAAATACTCTACGCATTGTCACTGCCCGCCTTGCTGAGATTCACAACTGGCCTCACAACTCCAGCAGATTGAATAGTTACTCAAGTTTGCTTCGCCACAAGCGCTACATGTCCAATCAGGGCCGTCCCCTTGCGATAAATTTTCGATCTCGGCGATTATCTGCGTGGCCCGCACGAAGTAGAGTGGCTTAACCCAAACCTCGGGCAGACATTCTATAAAGGGTATCTCCCCGGAAACCGAGAAGAGATTCTCATTTCTAACTACGGCTTCTATGTCGTGCTGCTCGAGCACGTTGCGGATGTTCCAGGCATTCGCGAGGATTTCTGTAGTGTAGACCTTCTTCATCGTGTGCTCATAGCCTAGCGATAGATGTGGCGCCAGCGCAGGCCCGATGCAAACAGCATCACAGCGTAGATGAACACGCCCCCGAAGACCAGGAAGACCAGCTGCACGATCTTGTCTGTCATTGTCCAGCCCAGCCACTGCTGCCAATCTCCTGAAAAGTGAACCAGAAAAGTGACTAGCAGCGCATTGGCAACCGCCACCCGAGCTAGGAAGACGCCCCAGCCGGCCTGAAACCTGAACACACCCTCATTCATTAGGCCACGCAGCAGTAAACCGGCATTTAGGAATGCCGCGAGGCTGGTCGCCAGCGCCAAACCCACGTGCGCGAGTCCTCCCAGATAGAAGATCAGGTTCATGGCCATATTGCTCACCATGGCCACGATGCCTATCTTTACGGGTGTCTTCGTATTCTGCCTAGCGTAGAAACCGGGTGCGAAAATCTTGATCGACATAAAGGCGAGCAGACCAAGGGCATAGGCCTTAAGACTACCCGCAGAACTCACTACGTCGGTCTCGACGAACTTGTCGTTGTGAAAGAGAGTAATCAGCAGCGGCTCCGCAACTACGATCAGGGCGAGCGCGGCAGGAATAGCGATCAAGACCACGAGACGGAAGGCCCAATCCAGCGTCTCGGCGAAAGCATTAATAGACGAGGTCGCGTGCTTTCTGGAGAGGCTCGGCAGCACGACAATGGCGAGTGCGATCCCAAAAGTGCCTAGCGGCAACTCCATCAAGCGATCGGAATAATACAGCCAAGACACGCTGCCAGACACGAGCAGGGTAGCGATAACTGTATCGAACAGCAGATTTATCTGACTCACCGATACGCCGAACAAAGCGGGTATCATCAGCTTCTTAATGCGCTCGACACCTTCATGATACTTTCCGACCGTTGGCTTGGGTAGTAATCGAATGCGCGCCAGAAAGGGCAATTGAAATAATAGCTGCGCGACTCCGGCGATGAGCACCGCCCAGGCCAAGGCCAATTCCGGCACACGCATATAGGGCACTAGAAAGAAGGAGCAGGTTATAAACGAGAGGTTGAGCAGCGCCGGGGTAACCGCGGGCACGGCAAAGCGCGAATAACTGTTCAATATCGAGCCGCACAGCGCTGTCATCGATATCAGGAATAAGTAGGGGAAGGTGATGCGCAGCATCTCCACCAGCAACGCAAATTTGTCGGGCTCATCGGTAAAGCCATAGGCGATGGGCACGGCGATGAGCGGCGCCGCCACCACACCGACAACCGTAAAGAGGAATAGAAAGCCGCCGAGACTACCCGCAACGGCGTTAACCAGGAGCTGCACATCGGCCAGCGATTTCGTGCTGCGATACTCGGAGAGGACTGGAACGAAGGCCTGATTGAACGCCCCTTCCGCGAATAGCCTGCGCATGAAATTGGGGATTCTGTTCGCAACGAAGAAGGCATCTACCGCGTCACTCACACCGAAGACGCGAGCGATGACAACGTCCCGTGCCAAACCAAGCACGCGCGAGACTAGCGTCATGGAACCGGTAACACCACTCGCTCTCAGTAGGCTGGATTCGTCGTCACTGCTGTCTTCTGCCTGCTGCTCTTCATAAGAGTGGTGTTCACTCATTGAGTCGATAGCCTTGCTGAGATGATTGAAGCTGAGGGGCGATTATCACGCTATCGGAGGCAATCAGCAATAAGTTGAGTATTGTTAAGGGCTTAGGGAAGCACCATCGCGTTTTTCGCTATTGACATCATGCACTGAAAACGGCATAGTGTCGCGCTCTGAATTCGGGACGAAGCGCTGCAAATAACGTCCCTACTCAATCGAATTAAACGAAATAACCAGCTAGAGAATACTGATCTAGTGCAATAAGGAGTTCCAATTGGCTAATTCTTCACAAGCCCGCAAGCGTGCCAAACAGAGCGAAGTTCGTCGTCGCCACAATGCCTCTTTCCGATCCATGGTGCGCACTCAAATCAAGAAGGTCGACGCAGCCATCGTGGGCGGCGATCACGCCAAGGCCGTAGAAGCCTACAACACGGCAGTGCCCGTAATCGACCGCATGGCGGACCGGGGCATTATTCATAAGAATAAGGCCGCTCGCCACAAGAGCCGTTTGAATACCGCAGTAAAGGCGCTGAAATAGACTTTTTCAGGACCGAAAAAAACCGGCACTAGCCGGTTTTTTTGTGCCCAGAGATTGGGCCTGAGCAATACAGAGGCGCGCTAGCCGTTGATGACGAGGTTATCCCTGTGGATTATCTCTTCCTCACCGCCGTAACCCAGCAGCTTGACGATGCTCTCACTGCCCAGTCCCTTGATCTTGTCGATCTCACCACTATCGAAGTTAACGAGGCCGCGGGCGATCTCCTTGCCCGATTCATCGAGACAGGCAACCACCTCTCCCCGCGCAAACTTGCCCGACAGGGACTTGACCCCGACGGCTAAGAGGCTGCGGCCAGATTCCCTCAGGACCTTTACCGCGCCGGCATCCAGAACGAGACTGCCCTTCAGCGTTAACTGACTGGCCAGCCACTGCTTCTTCGCCGTAACCGGTTCGCTGTCGGCAGACAGCAGAGTGCCGATCTCCTCGCCCGCTAGCAACCTGGTGAGTACCTGTGGTTCGCGGCCACTCGCTATCAGCGTATTGGTTCCTGATCGCGAGGCGAGACGGGCGGCGGATATCTTCGTCAGCATACCTCCCCTGCCCAGGCTGCTGCCCTCACCGGCCATGGCGCTGAGGCTCGCATCCGTCGCCGAGCCACTGCTAACCAGTCGCGCGTCGGCATTGTGGCGCGGGTCGGCATCGAACAATCCCTGCTGATCTGTGAGGATCAGCATGACATCGGCGTTGATAAGATTCGCAACCAGCGCGGCGAGCGTGTCGTTGTCACCGAAACACAGCTCTGCCGTAGCTACCGTATCGTTCTCATTAACCACGGGGACCACGCCCATATCCAACAGGGTGGTCAAGGTGCCGCGCGCATTAAGATAGCGGGTGCGATTGGAGAGGTCTTCATGGGTGAGTAAGATCTGCGCCGCGTGCACGCCGTGGCGCTTGAAGCAGCTCTCGTAGGCCTGCACCAGCCCCATCTGCCCGACTGCCGCCGCCGCCTGTTGGAGTTGAACCTGCTTGGGCCGGCTCTTCAATCCCAATCGAGCCACGCCCTCGGCTACCGCACCCGAAGACACCAGCACGACCTGAATGCCTAGCTTCTGCATGGCGACGAGCTGGCCTGCCCAGTCTTCTATAGCGTCCCTGTCTAGGCCACGCCCATTGTTGGTAACTAGAGAGCTACCAACTTTTACGACCCAACGCTTGGCTTGTTTTATCTTGTCCCGCATGGTGCAAACTCAATCTTCCCAGTCTTCATCGTCTAGTAGGTCATCGTCTGCCGGCTTCGCAGGTTTAGTACTCTCGATTGTGCGTCTTATCTCAAAGGCCATTGCCGATTCTTTCTCTGCCAGCTCCGCACGATAGTCTTCATCGCCCTGAAGCCGCTGTCTGTGGGATTCGATCGAGGTCATCAGCGCCTCGCACAGGTCTTTACAACCGGCATTGTTGAGCGCCGATATCTCGAGGATCTCACCATCCCAGGCGAGTCGTTCGCGCAGGCCTTCGCGCAGTTGCTGTAAGAGCTCGTCATCCAAGAGGTCTACCTTGTTGATGACTAGCCAGCGCTCCTTCTGAGCGAGGGTAGCGCTAAACTTCTCCAGCTCCTTAATGATCTGTTCTGCGTTATCGAGTGGATCACTGCCATCCGCCGGCAGAGCATCGACTAGATGCACGAGCAAGCGCGTACGCGACAGATGCTTGAGGAACCGAAACCCGAGGCCGGCACCCTCGGAGGCGCCCTCGATCAAACCAGGAATATCGGCCATCACGAAGCTGCGCTCCATGCCTAGACTGATCACCCCGAGGTTCGGCACCAGAGTCGTAAACGGATAGTCAGCAACTTTTGGAGTGGCCGCCGACACGGAGCGGATTAGCGTCGATTTGCCGGCGTTCGGGAACCCTAGCAGACCGACGTCGGCGACGAGGCGTAGCTGCAGCTGCAGCTTTCTGGCTTCGCCCGCCGAGCCTTTCGTCGTCTTGCGTGGCGCGCGATTGGTGCTCGACTTGAAACGGGTATTGCCGAGACCATGAAAGCCGCCCTGTGCCACCATGACTGGTTGATCAGCAACGCTGAGGTCGGCGATGAGCTCCTCGGTATTGACGTCGATGACCGTGGTGCCCACAGGCACCTTGATGAGCAGATCGTCGCCGCCGCGGCCGGTGCAGTTTCTACCCTGACCCGGCTGTCCACCCTGCGCTCGATAGCGGGGCTGAAAACGGAAATCCACGAGAGTATTCAGCCCGGCATCGGCCTGCATGTACACACTGCCGCCATCGCCCCCGTCGCCCCCATCCGGACCTCCGCGCTCGATGTATTTCTCGCGCCGGAAACTCAGACAACCGCTTCCTCCGTTGCCTGCCTCGACTACAATTTCTGCTTCGTCTACGAATTTCACAATGTGCTCATTATAAGTTTTAAAGTCAGCTCGCTTGGGTCACAAACGACAGGGAAATACACTCTGCCGGAAAGTGCTCCATAAACAAAAAAGCCCCGTCGAACGACGAGGCTTTTCAGTAAACAAATTGCTTTACTAGGCTACTTCGATGCTCACGAATTTTCTGTTGTTCGGGCCTTTAACAGCAAACTTCACGGTGCCGCTCGCCTTAGCGAACAGGGTGTGGTCCTTGCCACAGCCTACGTTCTCACCGGGGTGGAAACGTGTACCGCGCTGACGCACGATGATATTCCCAGCTAGTGCCGCTTCGCCGCCAAACAATTTGACGCCAAGTCGTTTTGATTCCGAATCACGACCGTTATTAGTACTACCACCTGCTTTCTTATGTGCCATTACCTAACTCCCGGCCTTACGCTTTAATTCCAGTAATCTTAACTTCCGTAAACCACTGCCTATGGCCCTGTTGCTTACGAAAGTGCTTACGACGATTGAATTTGATAATCGTAACTTTATCGGCTCGACCCTGCTTAACAACTTCCGCAGTTACCTGACCGCCTTTGACATAGGGAGTACCGATCTTCACAGACTCACCTTCGCCAACCATCAGAATATTGTCGAAACTCACTACTTCTCCAGTCGCGGCTTCCAGTTTCTCGAGTCGAAGAGTTTCACCCTCTTCTACTCTATGTTGCTTACCACCACTCACAATAACCGCGTACATAATTCTCTCCGATACCGCCTTTTAAATGGGAAATTTACCCATTCCTATAGGGGCGGGCATTTTACGGGAACGACAGACCCGAAGCAAGCCCATTTGCCTCCAAAATATCGGCAAGCGCCCGTAACTCGCCGCCTAGCGAATCCAGGTGGCTGCCGCCGCCCCAAAGCCCTGTTCTGCGGGTCTGGCTGGCTTGACAGCACCCACTTCGCTCCCTAGCATGCGTGCTCACAGAGATTCCTCCCAAAAACGAGCTATTTCTGGCCAACAGCAGGGAAATTAGTAAAAAGCGCCTATGAATCAGCCAAATCGGTATCAGCAAATTCGATCAGTTGTCGAAGGCGACTTCAAGGCCGTTGATAAGTTCATAGTGGACCAGCTCTACTCGAACGTGCCGCTGGTGGAAAACATTGGCCACTATATAGTCGAGGCTGGCGGCAAGCGACTGCGCCCCCTCCTCGTTCTGCTCGCCGCCAAAACCTGCAAGATCGAGACTCAGGCGCATATCTCCCTAGCTGCGGTAATCGAATTCATTCACACAGCTACTCTTTTACATGACGATGTCGTCGACATGTCTTCGCTGCGCCGCGGCCGGCCCACGGTCAACGCCCACTGGAACAACCCCTCGAGTGTGCTGGTTGGGGATTTCATCTACTCCAGGGCATTCCAGATATTGGTAACGCTAGGCGATATGCGGATCATGGAAATCATCGCCGACACTACCAATCGGATCGCGGAGGGCGAGGTTCTGCAGCTTATCAGCAAGAACAACCCCAACCCCAGCGAGCAGAATTACATGCAGGTCATCCAAAACAAGACCGCCATCCTGTTTCAAGCGGCTGGGCAGTGTGGCGCGATCCTAGCCGGTGCCTCGAAGGAACAAGAACTGGCCCTGCAGCGCTTCGGTATGCATCTGGGCACCGCCTTTCAACTGATCGATGACGTCTTGGATTACGCTGGGGACAGCGAGTCTCTGGGAAAGAATATCGGCGATGACCTTGCCGAGGGCAAACCCACTCTCCCGCTAATCTATGCTTTAGAGAACGGCAGCGCCGAGCAGGCCCAGTTGATAAAGCAGGCGCTGACAGACGAGCAGCTGGACCCGGGGCGCATGCAGCAAGTCATCGACATCGTGAAAGAATGTGGCGCGCTCGACTATGCTCGGGCGCTTGCCGAAGCAGAGTCGGAGCAAGCACTTGCCTGCCTCGAAATTCTGCCTGCCTCCGAGTATCGGGACGCCCTCACAGCCATGGTGAATTTCTCCACTTCCCGCAGCAATTAGAGTCGGCAGTCACCCGTCACGACCGCCCTATTCTGTGTTATATACGACTCAGAGAAAGCGAGCCCTTAGCCAATCGAATCTAAACCAAGCTTCGCTGAGCGACAGTTTTCTGCAGCACTTTGCGTGGCAGGCGCGAATCGAAACGCGGACTGGTTCGCGGCATCCCTGCCGTTGACGAGGCTAGAATTGACAAAGGCACAGTGTGAGTTGAAACCAAATTTTTCACCGGCGAAATCAACGAAGGAGAGATTCCCATGAACAGTAGATCGAGCAGCATTTCCGGTAGAGTTATCAGTTCAGTCTTACTGCTGCTCTTGCTGGCGTCCTGCACCACCACGGGCATGACCCGAGGCACACCTGACGAGCGTCGTCAGGCAATTCAAGAGATGCGCCAGGAAGTGCTCGCGGAATTGTATGCGATCAAGCCAGACACGAGGGCGCAGATCGCCAGCGCGAACGGCTACGCGGTGTTTTCGAATGCCAATGTAAACCTGATCCTGGCCAGCTTCGGCGGCGGTATCGGTGTGGTTCGATCCAACGCCAGCAATGACGATACCTATATGCGCATGGGAGAAGTGGGCATAGGCATAGGCGCGGGCGTGAAGGATTTTCGAGCAGTCTTCGTCTTTCACAATAGCGAGGCGCTAGAACGCTTCATGGATGTAGGCTTGTCGGTGGGCGGACAGGCAGACGCGGCTGCGAAGGCGGGCGACTTAGGCGGCGCCGTGAGTGGCGAGGCTATCGTCGACAATGTCACTGTGTATCAATTGACGCAGAGCGGCTTAGCCTTGCAGGCAACGATCAAGGGTACCCGCTACTGGCAGGATGCCGACCTAAACTAGACGTTGCCGGTCGATAGCCAGGCAATTAATCTCGACGTCTAGTACCCGGCGGAAAGATGCTTATGCTTGGACTGGAGTCTCGCAGAATAGAAGATGAATCGATAATCTTCACCTTGTTGTGGCTCGGCTGATAGATATTGTCATACATGGCGAGAATTCTCTGGGCAGAACCCGCCCAGCGCCTCGCCTGAGGCTCATCACCCAAGCGCAGATAGACTCTTGCGAGTGCGAAATAGAAGTCGGGCTCCTCCTCCTTTAGCCTTACCGCCTGCCGAAACGAACGCCGAGCCACTTCGAGCTCCCCTTCCTCGAACGCAATACTGCCCTGTGCGAAGTGAAAATAAGGATTCCTCTCGTTAAAGCGTTCTATAGCCAGCTCGTACTCTCTGGCGAGGCGAGTATTCCCTGCGCGCCTATAGTATTTGGCGAGGTTATTGATTGCGGTTGCGTTGCTGTCATCGAGGCTAAACGCCATGAGATAAGCATATTCGGCGAACTCTTTGTTGCCCAATCGATTGTAGCTACTGCCTATGTTATTCCAGGTAATAGATGACTCTTCGTTTAAGAACAACGCATTCTTAAAATAGTCGAGGGCTTTCTCGAAATTTCCATCTATCAGCTGTTCTACTCCCAAGTTATTGAAATAGAGCGCGCGCGCAACTTGATCCGACACCTCGCCAGAGGTAAGTTGCTGCAGTGAAATTTCTGGAGTGAAGTCGACGATATACGTTCGGCGCGCGCTTATTCTGCCGCTGGCGTTGATATGCTGACTGAGCACTAACAGATCGCCGCGTCGGTCCCAGCTAGGCTGCACATCGACGGTTTGGAAATGCGCATCGAGGCCCACATAGCGTGCCATCGCTATGTACAGGTTCATGACTCCCAGGCAATTACCCTCGCGCGCGTGAAAGGCTTCCATTGCGGTATGGGTCCGCTCGCTAGAATACTGAATGTGCAGAAATTCTTCGTTGTAGAGAAGGTCTTGCAGTTTATCGACGCGTGTCTCCTCGCCATCTCTTCGCTCGATGTAGGCATCGACAAATTGCTTCACCTCGTCGGAGATGTAGAGAGGGTCAATCTCAGAGTAGCGGTCAACATTTTGATCGATTATCGCCGCGTGTATTGCCTCATCGCGTGTGAACTGGGTATCAAGATCGATACTCATGCAATTGACGAGCGCAGCGGCGAGCAGTGCAACGAAGATGCCCCGGATACTCTGTCTTGTTAGGAAGTGTGTCTTGTGCATAACTCTAATAACTAATTGGTGTTTTCCGGCCAGTCTTATCGATCTTCATGAAGGCGTAACGGCCGCGCAAGAAACGCACTTCATCTTCATGCAGTCGACGGAACAGACCCACCCAAGCCGCGTAGGTGGCAACCTCCTGCATACTCTGTCCGAGACCGGAAAAATCCAGATTCTCGTCCAGACGATTCGTGTATCTCCCCCAACTATCTGAATAGGTAGAGATTTTTTCCTCTGAATCGTATTCGTATTCTAACGCCGCTCGCGTCTGCGCGATACGCATATTATCCGCCGAGAGGAAGCGTACTTCGTAGCCTACTTCAAACCGCAGAGGCTCTGCATCGGCCTGCTGTGCCCAGTCTACGTTCATGTCGATTATCACGCTCTTAGTGACCGGCAGATCAGGCACAAATTCGAAGGGCTGTGTGTCCGCATGCATGATCGCATACCCCGCGTCGGTATCCCGCAGCGCCGAGGAGATGCGCACGCGGCCATCGGCATCGATATCGACGATCGCATCCGAGGCGATTGCCTGCGATCTGACGACGAAGTCGTAGAGGGCTTTTGCAGTGGCCAGTTCGATCTGAGGCAGCCTGATAGTTACGCCCTCCTCATCGAGTAGGGTCAACTCACTATTGGTGAACACGAGTTCCACCGGCATGAAATCAAGCTCCGCAGTCTCACCCAACGCCACACCACCCGGCACTATAATCGCCTCGATCGTAGACTGATTAAATTCATCGCCCAGGGTTTCCTTCATGAATACCGCGGGCTCCCTTCGCGCTAAGGAACCGTCGCCCCTGTTACCGTCATCCTTAAACAGGGAGTCACTTTTGCGACGCACTCGCTCGCCCAGGTATTCAAATTCAGTGACATCGCTGCGGTACCTGCGCGCGGTGCGACTATCTATAGCCAAGCGCTGGGCCGCTGTCGCATACAGCTCTGCGGCAGAGCTTGCTTGCTCAACATCGAAGAGCAGTTCGGCATCATGGCCATAGGCAGACGCGATCTCCGCTACTTTTTCTGCAGAAGCAAGGTCACTCTCGTGAAAGGAAACGAACAGGCGTCGCTCGCTTGGACTTTGTAACCAGCTTTCCAGAAAGGCCTCATTGGCGGCAGCAGCGGAATCGTTTGCCAGAATCGCTATGCCACCAATCTCAGACTCCGTGTAAGCAGATTCCCAGTTTTCAATCTCCGCGCTGCTGCTCAGGCTATTGATGGGCAGATCGGGAAAGCGCCCGAGTCTTGGCTGCCCGATACTCTGGCGCATGACCTCTCTTGAATTCAAATTGGAGGTGACATCGATATCGTAGACACCGAGCGCTTCCGCGAGCGTAGCCAGGAATACATCCTCCTGCACACCCTCATCCAGAGACGCGGCTGTTAACTGTACCGGCGCCCAGAGCACTGCCAATGAGACGAACGCAGGCCCGCAGCACAGGCGTGTGAGCTGAAGGATCAAGCCTTTCACTTTCATAGCCACCCTACTGACAACGGTCATAAGCCTCACCCCGTCTCTTCCGCAGTAGCCTCTCTCGCAAGTCGGTCACCCATGCCGGCTCGCCAAAGAGGTGAATCGGCTGCGCTAGCTCGGCTATCAGCAGCTCAGCCTCCTCGAATTGCTCCGCCGCTATCGCATACCTAACCGCCTGCTCCAAAATAAACGTATCGGCCGGCAGTAACTCAAAGGCTCTCTGTTGATAGCTGAGCCCCTGCTGCCAGTCATTGCCCTCTAGCAGATAGTACTCGCCCATGGCCAGATTCGCCTCGGGGCTATTCGGAGTGATCGCTATAGCGCGGCTAAAGTGCTCAAGAATATCTGCAGTGATTCGGCCTCTCTCGGCAGCGGGCCACTGGTTTTCGCAGTCTTCCAGCTCCGCTTCCCAATACTCTCCGTAATCCAACAGGATAGTCGGATTCGCCGGCGCCAATTCGACCGCCTCGATGAAGTAGCGCGCTATGCGCTGATCCATCCCTTCTTCTGGCTCATCCCAGCGCAGTGCGTCACCCACGCCAGACAGTCCGCGCGCGAAGCTGGCATCCAGCTCCACCGCCTGCTCGAACATTGTCTGCGCCACCGCTGCATTCCCCGAATTGAGTGCGAGTTCCGCGAGGGCGGATGCGAGTGGCGCGCCTTCGATCGCGCCGCTGCTGAGCGCTGCGACTTCGGTTAGAACGCCTGTTTGAATAGAGGCAGCTGAGGCCTCACTGTTGAGCAAATAGAACTGCAGTTCTTCGTCGAGCTGCGCAGTCGTAATATCGAATGAGCGATCGTAGGCATAACGGGGGTTGCGCCCTTCTAACAAATATCCTATGTAACTCTGCAACTGCTCTCTGCGATCGGGAAATTGTGCCTCCTCATAGGCATGGAGCAAGTAATGCAGCAGAGAGCTAGATTTTAGGTTCGCTATCTGAATAACTCGGGGTGAAGCTAGCGCATCGTCGCTGTATAGCAGCCTGTCCATAGAGAAAGACTCAAATACCTGAGCGAGTTGTTCGTTGGTAGCTCTATCGAAGCGCTCGAACTCCACGTCATCGCCATCGACCTGCACTCGAGCCAGATAGCCGGCCAGGCCCTCCTCATACCATCGAGGGAGTCTGAGATCATTGAAGTTGCGTACTAGAAAGTGAGTATAGTGATGAATGCCCAGTGAGATCGAGCCTTCATCATCGAACGCGAAGGCCAGGAAATTTGCCCTAGGGGTTGGAGCAAAGAAAGCAGGGTCGCCGGTGGCCGCAAAGATCTGCAAGGTTTCGACATCATCGAAGAGGTAGACTAGATTCGGAACAGCTGCCTTAGGGAAATTAGCTTCGGCAGACAGGGTAAAGGAGGCGACTTGGCGCCAAATCTCTAGCTCATTCGCGAAACGGTTGGTCTGCCGGATTGATTGCTGACTGTAGATATGGAAGTTTTCGCTGCGCACTTCGACCCAGCGATCTCGAAGAAACTGCTCCTGAGCAATAACCGAATCTACGCAGACCGCCAGCAGCATACCGAGAGTAAGCAGCAGGCATGGAGAGATCACTAATCGTTGACGCAACATGTGAATGCACCGGACTAACGAGTAAATACCAGTACGACACTTTAACATGGCCCAGCTAGACGCTTAAAGGAAAAACACGAAAAGCCCGTGGTTCAGCGCGTCCAGAACATCACATCGCCGGATAGTTGGGCCCGCCACTGCCCTCGGGAACTACCCAGTGGATATTCTGCGAAGGGTCCTTTATGTCGCAAGTCTTGCAATGCACGCAATTCTGACCATTGATCTGAAACTTCTTGCTGCCGTCCGCTTCCTCCACGACCTCATAGACTCCGGCCGGACAGTAGCGTTGAGCCGGCTCGTCATAGAGCGGCAAATTCTTCTCGATGGGAATCGAAGAATCCTTCAATTGCAGATGGCAGGGTTGATCTTCTGCATGATTCGTATTCGACAGGAAGACCGACGACAGCTTATCGAAGCTGATCACGCCATCGGGTTTCGGGTAGGCGATCTTCGGACATTCGGCTGCCGGCTTCATCTGCGCATAGTCATGGGATTTATCGTGAAAGGTAAGAGGAAACTTACCGAAGAATATATTCTGCTCGATGAATGTCAGCGCACTGCCCAGCCAGAATCCAAACTTGTGAAACCCTGAACTAAAGTTACGCGTCTTGTGTAGTTCGTCATGCAGATCGGAATTGGCAAAGCGCGCGCTAAAATCGACCAGCTCTTTCTCGATCGACTCCTCACTCAGTGCCGCGAACAAGGTTTCCGCCGCAATTATTCCTGACTTCATGGCGGTATGGCTTCCCTTTATCTTCGCTGCGTTCATCGTGCCTGCATCGCAGCCGATGAGCAAACCACCTGGAAAAGTCATCTTCGGCAGCGAGTTTAGCCCACCCTTGATGAGCGCCCTCGCGCCATAGCTTAGCCGCTTGCCGCCTTCTATATATTGTTTGATCGTAGGGTGTTGCTTGAACTTCTGAAACTCGTCGAAGGGGCTGATATGGGGGTTTTGGTAAGCGAGATCTACGATGAGACCGAGCGATACCTGATTGCCTTCGAGATGGTAGAGGAATCCTCCGCTAGTCGCCGCAAAACTATCCCCGATCATAGGGTAGCCCGCCGTGTGCACCACCAGGCCTTCCTTGTGCTGCGCTTCCGGTATCTCCCACACTTCTTTCAGGCCGATGCCGTAGTGCTGCGGGTCGCTGTCCTTGTCTAGCTCAAACTTGGCTATCAGTTCCTTGCCCAGGTGCCCACGACAGCCCTCGGCCAGGATCGTGTATTTGGCGTGAAACTCAAAACCGGGCTCGAACGAAGATTTCTGCTCGCCCTTGGCATCGACACCCATATCGCCCGTCGCTACGCCCTTCACGCTGCCATCTTCGTTGTAGAGAATCTCGGCCGCCGCGAAGCCCGGGAAAACTTCTGCGCCTAACTCCATGGCCTGCTCGGCCAGCCAACGACAGAGGTTGCCTAGGGAAATAATATAGTTGCCGTGATTGTGCATAGGCCTCGGCACAAACAGGCCTGGAAACTTGAAGGACTTCGTATTCGATGGCAGATAGTAGACGTCGTCACCAGTGACCGCCGTGTTCAGCGGAGCACCCCTCTCCTGCCAGTCGGGAAACAGCTCATTGAGCGCGGAAGGCTCGAATACGGCGCCCGAGAGAATATGCGCACCGATCTCCGAGCCCTTCTCCAACACGCAGACGGATATTTCCTTCTCCGCTTCCTTCGCCATCTGCAGCAGCCGACAGGCCGTGGACAATCCTGCTGGTCCACCACCTACAATGACTACATCGACTTCCATGGATTCACGTTGCATTCTAAACCTCTGGCCTATCTAAAGACGCGCTTCAAACTTGTGGGATTTGTCGGCTGGCAATTTTCCCTATTATCGCCAGCTTCCTGAGCAGGCCGCCATTATCCTCAATTCGACGAACAAGCGCAAAGCGGCGCGGCACTGCCTACATTACAAAATGTCACAAATAAGACCCTCTAGTCGATTCTTTAGCGAGCCGATTATGGGCATACTTACGCCCAAATTCGCGCGTCCATTGCCATGGCTCAAGCAGTGTTGAGCTCACAAAAATCAAATTCCCGGAGTGTAGTATGCGGTGTACCCCAACCCCGAATCGTGTGTTTTCTTTTGTTCTCCTCTTAAGCGGATTCCTCACTCCCACCCTCACACAGGCACAAGAGCCGACAATTAACGATTCGACAGTTACCTATCCCGCTGAGTTCTTCGCACAGTACGAACCCTTCTCGGTCAACGACATGCTGGATCGCATTCCCGGCATCAGCGTGGCTCGCGGTGGTGGTGGCGGCGGTGGAAACGGGGGCCCTGGCAGCTCCGGCGGTGCGGGTCGCCGCGGACTAGGCCTCGGTGGCGATCAGATCCTGATCAATGGCCGACGTACGACAGGCAAGGAGAATGAGGGCAACAGCCAGCTCAGCAGAATTCCAGCCAATCAGGTTCAATATATTGAGATCATTCGCGGGACTTCGGGTGAACTCGATGTGCGCGGTGGCGGACAGATCATCAACATCGTGCTGCTGGCAGCTGAGTCTCGATCCTCCATAGCCTACGAGATTAATGCCGATCACCTCCACGACGGTGAGCTGAAACCCGGTGGCAAAGTCTCATTCACGGGGCAGCGCGGTGCGCTAGACTATCTCATCAGCGCCGAGTCAGAACCGCGCTGGGACCGACGCAAGGGTTTTGAGAATAGTTACCTCGCCGATGGCACGCCGAATGACGATGTAAGCCGAGTCACCACGACCGATTCGCAGCCGCTGGTATTCACGGCGAATCTGGGCTACGAATTTGGCGCGAGTGATATTGCGCACATCAATGGTCAATATGCCGACAGTGATGCGCCCTTTATCGAGGAGCGCACAATCTTTAACTACACCGGCGTGCCAAGAACAGACACCATCCAGTTCGACGACAACGGCAACACAAGTGAGTTCTGGGAAATTGGCGGAGACTACGAGCACACCTTCGCGAACGGTGCTCGCTGGAAGACTCTCTTCATCGTAAACAGGAAGGAAGACGATAACCTGCGCGAGCGCTTCGATATCGGCGCGACAACTCGCACCAAGGACTTGTTCCTCGCGAACTTCAATCGCTATCAGGAACGCATCATTCGAAGCTCCTACACTTTTGCCTTTGCAGGCAGTCAGAGTATCGAAGCCGGCATAGAGCGCGCGCAGACGATTCTCGACTCGTCGCTGCAATTGGGTTTGTTATCCGGTTCGGGTGTCGCCTCCGACGCCTTCGGCGGCCTGCCTGCAGTCAACAACGCCAACGCCTCGGTTGAAGAGCTTCGTTACGAGTCGTTCATTATTCATAACTGGCAGCTGAATAGCCGCATGTCACTGGAGAGCACCCTGATCGTTGAGACGTCTGAGATTTCACAGTCCGGCGACGTTAGCAAAAGCCGCGACTTCGACTTCATCAGGCCCAAGGTCGACTACCGCTTCGACATCACCCCAACCCTGCAATTTCGCGCCACGATCGAGAAGGATGTCTCCCAGTTGAGCTTCAACGACTTCACCGCGAACACCAACTCAAGCGATGACGATCAGAATACAATCGCCGGTAATCCGGAATTGAGGCAGGAACAATCTTGGCGTTACGATCTGAATCTCGAATACCGCTTCAACGATGACAATGGTGTTATTAGCTCCAACATCTTCTACCATGACCTAGAAGATGTGATAGATAGAGTCGACGTCTCGACTGCGACCGTCATTCAATCTGCCAATGGCAACATCGGCGATGGTGAGCGTTACGGCCTGAATCTTAATGGCAGCCTGCGCTTGGGTTTTATCGATCGACCCGGCATGCTGATTACTGCCGGCCTGAGCCTGGAAGATTCGAGTGTTACCGATCCATTCCGTAGCATAGAGAGACGCCTCAGTCGTCAAGGGCGAGGCAACTACAATCTGGGCTTCAGGCACGATATGCCACTGCGCAACTTTAACTACGGCTTTACCTATCGCAACGGCATCCGCGATAACAACAAAGTTTATGATATCGATAGAATCGAGTCCTACAACTCCGACGCCTTCACTATCATGTTCCTTGAATACCAAGGCATTGAAGGTATGACCCTACGCTTCGAGGCCACCAATGTTCACGAGAGTGAGCGCTGCCGCGTGCGCTCTCGCTACACCGGCGGAACGATCGCAACCGGAAGCCTGAATGAGATAGAAGATTCCTGCAGCCACAACGGCGAAAAATACGCGATTAAGATACGCGGCACTTTCTAGGCAGCAGAGTTACTGAACGTAGAAGACTAGAGACGTAAGAAGCACCAGCACAAGGCTGCCTTCCAGCACGCTGACCCAGAGTTTAGCTCTGGGTGTAAGACTCTTGATGTACCTGTCCATCGGCACGATGATCTGTGTGTATCTATGATTTGTCATTTCTGCTGCCCTCCACGATTTGGATAGTGGCGGTCTATTGATTGCTGTTAGCCGAGGAGTCTACTGGCTAATGATTGCACCAGTGTTACGGCCAACTTTTCTATTGCTTTAATGATTAGACGCGCCAGCGGCGAAAGTGTTACTAAAGTGGAAGAAATATCTTCTCATGACTTAAAGATGCCGCTCGAGGGCAGATTGGATTCACTGGTGGGGATCGAGGGCTAAACCTCAGCGGTAGAGCGCTGTGACAGCTGACGCGGTTTTACGCCAGCCGTATAAGAGAATGGGGCAACCGATCCTAATTAGTCGGATTTACCTTTGTAAATATCATCATGTGCTGCCAGGGCAGGAAGTCGAGCGTATCTGTCCACTCAAGACCAAAGACACCCATCTCCTTAACGACCTGCTCCTCCGTCATCTTGTGCAGTGGTCTAATCGGCACGGAAGCATCCTCGCCCCGATACTCGAGCAGGAAAATACGCCCGCCAACGCGCAGAGCGTTATTGATGCCATCGATCATCTCGAAGGGGTGGTCGAACTCGTGATAGGCATCGACCATGATTGCCGCGTCGATGGAATTGGCTGGCAAGTTGGGGTTATCCACCGCGCCAAGCACTCCCTCGATATTAGAAACTCCCTCGGCGGCCTTACGCTGTTCGATCAGCGCCAACATCTCGGGCTGGATGTCCACTGCGAGCACCTTGCCCTCGGGAACCAGCTTCGCGATTCTGAAAGAGAAGTAGCCCGAGCCGGCACCGATATCCGCTACGACGTGATCAGGCTCCAGGGTCATGTTCGCGACCACTTCATCTGGCATCTCTTCCTGAATACGACCCGGACGATTTAACCAATCTGCAGCTTGGTGCCCCATAACGAAAGAGATTTCTCGCCCCATGTAAAATTTGCCGATGCCCGTCGTCCTGCGCTCTGGAGCAACCTCATAACCGGGAAACTCAGCAGCCTGAGCAGCAGTAAGCGGAAGGAGTAGCGAAGCGATGAGTGACACTATGCCGAGTCGTAGCTGTCTGGCTGAATTCATGTGCTGACCTTTGTATTTACTGGAGCTGAGCCTGAAAGACCCAGACTAGGAAGAGTGGCCGCTTAGCGGAGAGTCACAGGATTGTAATTCAGCGTTGCTGGGCAAACAAGAAGCCCGGCGAACTTGTTAGAGCTCCCGGGCTTGTGGATTGCTTGCGTGCATTGGATTCTAGAGGAGTTTTAGCAGCCTTTGACCACTGCCTTTGCATTTGGGACAGATGCTGCTGTCGGTGATCTTGCCAGCACCTTTGCAGACATTGCAGGCATCTTGATAGGGCTTCTTCAAGATAGAAGTAAGTTCGTTTAGAGCTTCCTTGGGTGCATTCTTATTTTCTGCCAAAGTCATCACGTTATATCTCCTGCGTTGATTCGGTAATGCTGTGTTTCTAAATTCTTTAGACCTTTTTGTGGTCAATGTGATTGGCATCTCATTTAAGAGAGAGTATGCAGAAGAGTGGGCGTGAATTACGTTAACTACCTCACAAAACTCACGATAGGTGTAAAATTTATCTACAGCTACCTTCAATCTGCACGACGCTGACTCTTTGTTAGGCTTACAACGCACTGTTTACGGGACCTGACGTACTGCAAAGCAAATTCATAGGCAGCGTCAATTTGGCAGCGAGGGGCTAGTATAGAGCGCCATTATGGTAGTATTTCGACTTATTCGCAGAACATTCTCACATCAGGGACGCAAAGCATGACTCAGGTATTACAAGGAATTCGGGTACTGGATTTTGGTCGTTATATAGCCGGCCCCTACTGCGGAACACTATTAGGCGACATGGGAGCCGAGGTCATTCGAATAGAGAAGGTCGATGGCAGCGAGGACCGTTTCCTGTCGCCAATCAGTGATAAGGGAGATGGCGGCCTCTTCATGCAACTGGCTCGCAATAAGAAGTGTCTGACTCTCAACCCGATGAAGCCTGAGGGACGCGAGATCGTCAAAAAGCTGGTGAAGACCGCCGATGTCGTTATCGCCAATCTGCCACCGGACACGCTGGAGGCGATGGGCCTGGATTACGACAGCCTCAAGGCACTGAAGCCGGATATCATCCTCACTACGGTTTCGGCCTTCGGGCGCGGCGGCCCCTACGCAAACCGCGTCGGCTTCGACGGACTCGGGCAGGCCATGTCCGGCGCCATGTATATGTCGGGCACTCCCGATCAACCTATGAAGGCCTACCCTCCCTTCATCGACTTCGGCACCGCCAGCCTGTCGGCCTTCGGCACCATGGCTGCGCTGTACGAGAGACAGAAGACCGGCCGCGGACAGATGGTAGAGGGCTCGCTGTTTAACACGGCGCTAACCATGATGAACGGCACGGCCATCGAGCAGCACGCTATCCAACGCAATCGCGTTGCCACGCTGAATCGCTCTCAGACCTCCGGCCCCGCCGACACCTTCAAGACCAAAGACGGCTGGGTGCTCGTTCAGTCCGTAGGCGGCCCGCTGTTCAAACGCTGGGCCGACTTGATGGGCGAAGAGCACTGGCTCAGCGACCCGCGCTTCAAAGACGATATTTCGCGAGGCGACAATGGCGAGCTAATCAGCGAGAGAACTGCCGCGTGGTGCGCGGCACGAACCTCCAAGGAAGTACTGGATGAGATGGAGGTGGCGCGGCTGCCTGCCGGCCCGGTGCTATCGCCACAGCAGGTGCTGGATGATCCACACATTGCGGCGAAGGGTTTATTCCAGCCCGTCGCCTATCCCGGCCTGGACAAGCCTGCTCCGTTGATGAAGACTCCGGTAGAGTTATCTGAGACACCGGGTGAGATCCGCTCGCGCGCGCCGACCCTTGGGGAACATACCGACGAAATCATGAAGGAGCTAGGCTATAGCGAGGCCGAGGTCGCCGATCTTCGAGCGAAGCGCGTAGTCTAGAGCCGGAAAAGGAATCAGGAGAACATAATGAATAGAATAATCTCTATCGCCGCTCTACTTTCTCTGCTCGCCGCACAACTAGGACAGGCACAGCAGGATGTGCTGAGCCTGGATCACTTCGTTGCGAATGCATCCATGGCACCGGCCATGCAGGGTCAGGTCGCACAGATTTACGTGCGCGAACGAACGAAGGCAAGTACCAGCCTAGGAGGCAATAGCCTAGATGGCCGCGTCGTGTTATTCATTCACGGGGCGGGTACGCCAGCGGAAGTTGCCTTCGATGTACCCGCCGAGGGTTACAGCTGGATGGCCTATCTGGCAAATGCAGGCTACGACACCTTCTCCATGGACACCACCGGCTATGGTCGCTCGACTCGCCCCGCGGTGATGAACGACATCTGCAACCTATCCAAGGCACAGCAGCAATCCTTTATTCCCGCACTGCTAAATGAAACCTGTGAGCCAAGTTATCCCTTCGCCGCGACGACCATTGAGTCCGACTGGGACGACATCGATGCAGTTGTGGACTACCTCAGAGAGATTCGCGGTGTAGACCGAGTGCACCTGGTGGCCTGGTCATTGGGCGGGCCGCGAGCAGGAGGCTATGCCGCGCGGCATCCGGAGAAGGTAGATCGAATCGTGCTGCTGGCACCCGCCTATGGCAGAGATCGCTCCGCGAGTCCTCCGGACAGCCTCCCTGCCCCCGGTACTGCCTTCAATAAACAATCGCGCGAGGACTTCAGTAATAACTGGAATAGACAGGTGGGCTGCGAGAACCAATACGATCCTGGCGTGAGCGAGGCAGTCTGGCAGGCGATGTTAGATTCCGACCCCGTGGGAGCGACCTGGGGCACCGGCGTGCGCCGAGCGCCTTCTACCACTGTCTGGGGCTGGAACAAGGATGTCGTCGCGAAGACACAGACCCCGATGCTCATAGTCTCGCCGATACACGACGCGCAAGTACCACCATCGAGTGTTAGGAATTTATACGAAGACCTAGGCGCCGCAGAGAAGTTACTACTCGACCTGGGCTGCTCCTCACACAACGCTATGTGGGAGATCAATCATGAGATTCTCTTTAACTCGACGCTGCAGTGGCTCGGCAGTGGAACGGTCGACGGCGTGAGCAGTGGCGAGTTGCGCAAGGGCTATTGAAGCAATAGCCCTTGTCTCAGTCTTTTGGCAGCGCGTAGACGATTATGCTGCCGGTTCTCTGCACCTCAGTGCCGGTGCGAAAGGTCAGCATCGCATTGCCTGAATTCGTCGCTATGTATTGCCTGCCATCAACCTCGTAGGTCACGATGCCCCCGCCAACGGGTGCACCCGTGTTGACGCTGTGGAGAATCTCTCCATTGCTAGCATTCATTACTAACAAATTGCCGGTAAGCTCGCCGCTAATCACCAGGCCGCCAGCTGTAGTCGTGACTCCAGATACCATAGGAGTAGCCGAATGGTAGCGCCACCTCACCTCGCCCGATTCCACGTCCATGGCCGTAAGCCAGCCGGTCTGCGCATCCGCATCCGGACGCACGCCGCCACCCATATAGAGTTGACCGGGGATGAACTCCACCTCTGCGGCCGCCGTAAACTGCGCGCAGTAGTCGATCGACGGGGTGATCAATAATTTCTCACCCGGGTGATACGCAGGCCCGCTCCAGAGAACACCGCCATAGACACCCGGACAGGCAAACACGCCCTCCTGTGTTACCGGCACCTCGGCATTCAGAATCGTAGTGACCGGCGTCTCATAGAGAACTTCGTGCGTTGTCTTGTCGAGGCCACGTAGAATACCGTCCTTGCCAACAGTCGCCACGAAATCGCGCGACACGTTATTCACACCCGCTTTCAGTACAGGACTAACCTGGGTCAGGTCCCAATCATGGTCATCGTTAGGCACTAGCGCCTTGTGCCAGTTGAGCGCACCCGTGCGCACATCCAGCGCGATGATATTGTTCGTGTAGAGATTTTCTCCCGGGCGCAGATACGCAGGAAGATCCGGCGCCGGGTTCGTTACGGCCGCATACAGTTCGCCCAACTCCAGATCCATGCTGAGCGGCGTCCACACCGCCCCGCCGCCTAGAGGGATGTTCTCAGGATTGCCCCATGTCGGCCCGCCTCCCGCCGCCGCCTCTGGCACGGTTTGGAATTTCCAGAGCTGTTCGCCATTGTGAATCGAGAAGGCACCGACCCAACCCGAGATCGCGTTCTCGCTGCCTGCCGGGCCGATCAAGATCATGTCCTCGAAGATCATTGGAGGCATCGTGAAGGTCTCGCCCAACCAAGGGTCCGCGACCTGTCTTGCCCACAGCAGATTCCCATTGGCCGAATCCAGTGCCAGCAGGTAACCATCTGCCGTGCCGCGCACCACATAGCCATCGCGGATCGCGACGCCGCGATTGTTTCCCCATACCATTCGATCTTTGGGCTCCCAATCGTAGGCCCATATCTTCTGACAGGTAGCGGCATTTATAGCGGCGGTATGGGTCGCATTAGTCACATACATCGTACCCTGATAGACGATGGGGCCGTTCTGCATGGTCGCATTGGTATTCAATTGATAGGCGCACACCTGCTGCAGTTTATTCGCGTTAGTGGTATCGATCTCTTCTAACTCGGAATAGCGCGTGCCCTGATAATTCTGATTGTGATACAGCCAGTCTCGGGAGTTGTCCGCAGCCGCTAGCAAGTCTTCGAACGAAGGCCCGCTGCCAGTAGGCTCGATGCCATCGGGGCCCTCGACAAAAGTAGCCGCACTGTCTAGCACCTCGTCGCCGCGGGAGAATGGAATGGCATTTAGATAGGCGTAGTCACTCTTTAACTCTTCGCTGCCCTGCAGAACATTGTTGCTACCCAGTATAAAAGCGAGTACATCGAGGCCTTCCGATTCGCTAAGGCTACCCGGCTGATTCGGCGGCATGGACGTGAGCATAAGATTAAACAGCTCGCCGACACTCGCCCCCAGGCGCGACCAGCTCTTGCGGAAAGTTGCACCAACCAGCTCGGGAGCAGCCGCGCTATCGAGCTCAGCGCCGTGGCAGAGCGCACAGCGCTGCTGATAGAGCGCCTCCCCTGCCTCGAACTGCGCTTCGGTAAAAGTACTGGAGGCCGGAGCCTCCGCTGCGAAAGTGACGGTAGAGACAAGAGCGGTAGATAACAGTGCCGCTGCCAGCCCAAGTTTTCTGAACTGATTGCTTGCTTGCATGATTATTCCTCGCCGCTTCTATGGCAATATTTTTTAGTAGCGCTTAGCCAAATGGATTCAGGGATTGTTCAATAACTCTACCGCCGCCGTGTACATAGCCTCCACGCCCGCCTTCACAGAATTAGGGTCGATGCGAAAAAAGGCAGAGTGGTGAGGCGGCGCATTCGTTCTGCCCGCGGCGATCTCACGCATAAGCTCCGGCGGTGTGCCGCCGACCGAAAAGAATACACCGGGCACCTCGTGCTCGGTCTGCGTGAAATAGGCGAAGTCTTCGGCGCCCATGCCGGGGCGCTGCGTCGTGAGCAGAGGATCATAACCGAGCTGCTCCTCCCATGCCGGAAGCAGCTTGCGAACGGCATCGCTGTTATTAACATTCGTCGGCGTGCTCTCGAAGCCCATTCTCACCACCGGCAACAGATCGTCCGGCAGGCCGTTAAGCCTGCCGATATTAGCCGCGGTGTCACGAATTCTGGCTAGCACCTCGTTTCTGGTCTCCTCGGAATCTGCGCGCACGGTCAGCTGCAGGTCCACCTCATTGGAAATAATATTGTGCTTACTTCCGCCTTGAAACGAGCCAACGGTTATTACCGCCGGCGCGAGGGGATTGATCTGCCTGCTAATGATGCCCTGCAGCGCGATTACCAGCTGCGAGGACACATAGATAGGATCGATGGTCTGATGGGGGTAGGCGCCGTGGCCGCCGATGCCGCGTACCTTTATATCCACGCTGTCCGAACTCGACTGAACGATGCCTTCACGCACGGTCACGAGACCGCTGGGAGAGCCCGAGCTAACATGCAAGCCGATGGCATAGTCCGGCACGCCGAAGCGTTCGTAGAGACCATCTTCCAGCATCGCTTTCGCGCCGTTGATAATCTCCTCCGCCGGCTGTCCGACCAGCATCACGGTGCCGCTCCACGCGTCGCGGTTGTCCATCAGCATCTTCGCCGTGCCTACCAGGCTAGTCATGTGCATGTCATGACCACAGGCGTGCATAACCGGCACCTCTTCGCCGCTGAGATCGATCTGTCGGTTACGCGAGGCATAACTCAGGCCGCTATCCTCTAGGATGGGCAGGCCATCCATATCGGCGCGAACCAGCACCAGGGGCCCTTCGCCATTCTCGATCATGCCAACAAGTCCGGTACCCCCAACGCCCTCGGTAACCTCTATACCCATCGCGCGCAGCTCGGCGGCTAGTCGAGCGGCCGTCTGCCGCTCGAGAAAACCAAGCTCGGGATTCTGATGAAACCAGAGAAACAACTCGGCGAGGTGTGTTTCGTAATAGGCCTCGATATCACTCTTCAGCCTTGCATCCGCCGCGAAGGCGGAGTGACTGAAAGAAAGTGCTACAGCGAGCCCAAGAGGGACCACATTTTTGGAAAGCAGGGGCAATAAAGTAAAGGGGTTGCGCGAGCGGTTCGACGGCATAACTAGGTTTCCAGTGCGACTCTTTCGCGCCGCCTTATTCTGTGTGCGTCGACAGAGACTAATAGACCCACCACTCTATTGGAAGGAGTTTTGCAAGCTGAGTGCGGATCAGGGCTTGGGGGCGGCCTCCATCAAAGCCTCCCAGAATGCATCGTTGAAGCTAGTGCCATTCGCCGAGCCGGTCGAACCCAACCGCGCAACAACCAGATCGAGGCTGGGCACCAGATACAATTTGCGATCCAGCGCACCCTGCATGGCAACCATATCGCTGGGAGCGGCTGGGACCATAGCGCCATCGCGTCGTCCTGCCTGTGGGCCTGTGCCAAGCGAAAAATCTTGTCCGTTTAACCACCAAAGAAAACCATAGGCCGGGTTGATCGCTTGCGAGGGACGCAGCATGGCCTCCAGAAACTCGTTGTCCTGAATGACTGCCTCGCCAGCCCAGCGCCCGCCGGCCTGAATCATCAAGCCGAATCTCGCGAGTTCTCGCGCCGTTGTAGAGAACCCCACCGCAATATCGGAACTCGCCCAGGGCCTAGCTGTCCATGCCGAGTCATTCATGCCGAGCGGCTCGGTTACCCATTCCCTTGTGAGGCTCTCCCGATCCATGCCTGTCGCCGCGATTAGCACGCGCATCAGTTCGTGGTACACCGGCGTGTTATAAAGCCACACCGATGCGGGCGCAGCGGCGAAGGAGAAGTCCGTGTTCAGTCCGCTGTTCATACTCAACAGATGACGGATCGTTATAGCCGCCTCCTGACTCGTTGACGCCTTCGTCCACCCCGTGCCTACATAGTTGGCCACTGGATCATCGATCTGCAGAAAGCCGCGCTCCTGAGCCATGCCTGTTAACACGGCGACAATACTCTTCTGCGCGGAGGCGACGTCTTCGATGGCCCTGCCGCGGGCATCTCTACCGGAAACCAAATTGCGATAGGACTGGGAGTCATCCGCCTCTTCCCAATAGCGCTCTGCCAGAATCCTTCCTTTATAGAGAATAACAACGCCACTGGACTTTCTCGCACCGGCCACATCGAGCGCCGCACCCAGCTTCTCAGAATCCCAACCGACGCTCGTGGGCTCTAGGGTTTCCCAATGTTCGCCCGAATCCGGAAAGTAGAGAGTCTCCGCCGCTCGCACGGACCCCATGGCTATGAAGCCACAGGCAATAACTGCTAGAACAGAAAACAGATTGATGGCGCGCCGCGTTTGCATAACAGAAAGGCCTAAGGCTGGTGATCGGACACTAATTTAACACAATTACTGTCGCCGCCAACAACGGACATAGGCTATTCTACGAATCCCTTCCGCCTATCCAGACTATCAAGCGAGGTGCCAAACCATGCATGCGAAGACACAAATTCTCTCGAGACTAGCCGCCCTCTTTCTACTCATGACACCCATGGCGACGCCACACGCAGCAGAGGCTGGGTTCAGGATGCCGGGTTCACTCAGTGCAGCTGACATGCCTGACGACATCTATGCAGACTCATTGGCAAGATTACCGCAGGTACAGCGCGCAGACCTGGATGCCGCGGGTAAGGCCGCGTTCGATACCTACGTGAGTCCCGGCACAGGCTACGAGACGGGGCTGCGCGGACCTATAGGCGTGTGGATGAACAGCCCAGCACTAGCCCGCGCGATGTTCGATGTGCGCCAGCGTGTGCGCTACGAGTCTGACCGCGATCAGCGTTTAACCGAACTCGCGATCATCTCCACCGCAAGGGAGATTAATAACCAATACGAATATTCTGCCCACGAACCACTCGCGATAGCCGCTGGCCTAGAGCAGGCCATCATCGATATCGTGCGTTTCAGACGCCCGGTTGAAGCGAACCAGAACGTGCCCGGCTTTGGCGCTACCGAGCAGGTCATCGTCAAGTTTGCGCGCGAGGTAATCAGTGAAGAGAGAGTAAGCTCGGAAACCTTCGCACAGGCTATTGCCATCTTCGGCGAGGAAGGCGTCACCGACTTGACCGGCCTGATTGGCTACTACAGCTTTGTCGCGATCACATTGAAGGCCTTCGACGTGCAGCGGACACCAGGCAGCGAGTTGTTGTTGCCTGTCAGAGTCGAATAGACAGCAGCCGTTTAGAGTGCGTTAAGAAAATCCAGCATCGCCGCGTTCGTCTGGTCCGGCGCCTCCTGCTGCACCCAATGACCAATGTCAGGAATTATCACGACGTCGCGCAGATCCTCTGCGGCACGCGATATGGTAGCGGTCAGTCTCTCCTTATCGGCACCGGCGATGACGATGTCGCGAGAACCAGCGATGAAGAGCACAGGAATCTTTATCATCGCGCCCTGCAGGTGCTCGGTTATCTCCCAGTTACGGTGGAAATTCCGATAGTAATTTATTCCGCCACGAAAACCGGCATTCTCGAATTGCGTGACAACGTAGTCCAGGTCTTGCTGACTGAGCCAATCAGGCAATCCCTTGGCGGCACCTAGTCTGCCTATCCACCCACCTGCCGAGCGCTGCGGATCGGTAATTGTTGCCGGCTCACGCGGCGACGTTGGCGATAGATAGAGACGGCTTATCAAGCCTCGCGGGTCGGCATCGTACTCGGCCTCGGCTACGCCGCCCGGTTCGTTGTGGTAGAGAATATAGAAGAAGTTATCGCCGTAAGCTGCGCGCCAGCTCTCCATGGGAGACTCCTCTACGCGACCGCCATAGGGCACACTCATCGCGATCAGCGCGGTGAAACGTGAGGGGTGCAAGAGCACAGTACTCCAGGCAACGATCGCCCCCCAATCATGGCCGACGAGTATCGCGGTCTCCTCGCCGAGCGCATCTAGAATGCCAACCAGATCGCCTGCTAGATGATCGATGTCGTAGTCATCAACCGCAGCAGGTTTATCAGTTTCGCCAAAGCCGCGCATGTCCGGCGCAACCACGCGATAGCCAGCATCGGCAAGCATGCTCATCTGGTGTCGCCATGCATACCAAGACTCGGGCCAGCCATGGGCCAGCAAAACTAATGGACCGGAGCCCGCCTCAGCGATGCGCATACGTATCCCATTGGACTCGATAAACCGGAATGTGACCCCCGCTACTGGTGAATCGGTGCTCACAGCTAACTCCTCTCGTTGCGCTAGAATCTGAACCGGCAGAACGATCAGCAGCAAAGCAATCAAGCTGACCCTCTGAACGACTCTTCGTCCGCTTATTCTTAGTTTTTCCATGCCGTATCGCCTCGCCTCAGAGAAGACGCGTTGGTTTTGCCGTACTCTAACACGGCCGAAGTTGACTTCACCACGACAAGGGCGCTTCAATGTGGTTAGGCAGGTCCAATCACAACCACGTACCGAGGTAAATACTGTGACCTTGAGCAGCGATCCGACAACAGATGTTCCCTACATGGAGAGGACGCGAGATTTCTATCGCGCCCAGGGCTACACCAACGACTACCAGTGGGCCCACTATGACGATGTCCCATTCACTCATCTCGCCAAACCACTGCGTAACTGTAGAGTCGCCGTGGTGACAACCGCCATGCCGGATACCGAGAGTGGCCGAGCCCAGCGCCAGGTATACTCCTGCGCCAGCCACCCTATTCCCAGCTCTCTCTATACCGACGATCTGTCTTGGCACAAGACCATGACCCATACCAAAGACGTCGGCTCATTCCTGCCGCTTAGGCAGCTCGCCATCTGCAAGAATGAAGAGCTGATTGGCGAGCTCTCCGAGCGCTTTCATTCGATACCAACTGAATACAGCAAGCGCAACACAATCGAGAACGACGCGCCGGAGATACTCGCGCGCTGCCAGCAGGACTCGGTGGATGTAGCGATACTTGTTCCCTTGTGACCCGTCTGCCATCAGACCGTGAGTCTGTTAGCAAGACACCTCGAAGAGAATGGAATTGTAACGCTTATCATAGGATCGGCGATCGACATCGTCGAACACTGTGGCGTACCACGCTACTTACATAACGATTTTCCTCTGGGAAATCCCTGCGGCGTGCCCTATGACGAAGTCATGCAGCTGGCGATCATGCGTCAGGGTTTGGGACTGATCCAAGCGGCCACGGAGGCGCGCAGCACTCAGCGCACAGCCTTCACCTGGAAGGACGATGCATGGCGCGACGACTACGCACGCATCGACGACAGCAACCGAGAGGAGCTGCGCCAGCGCGGCGAGTGGCGTCGGCAGCAGCAGGCAGCGGATAGAGCGGCAGGAAAATCGCGCGCCGCGATGATCTCTGAAACCTAGCCACAGACGTTTGTATCGAGCAAGGGTGCTTCGCCAAACGACCTTGCGACATATATGCAACCATATGGTTGCATATTTGTTCTGCCTGTGGATAATCAGCCTCAAAGACTAGCCCCAATTATTCAGGAGCCCCTCCCATGCAAGACAGCATTGAAAAGACGATAGACCTGAAGGCGCCAATCGAACGCGTCTGGCGCGCCATAACCGACCACAACGAATTCGGCGCCTGGTTTCGCGTCGCTCTCGAGAAACCTTTTGTCGTCGGCCAGAAGACCGAGGGAAATATTACCTATCCGGGCCACGAACACATGCGACTCGAGGCAATGGTGAAAACAATGAACCCGACCTCCCTCTTCGCCTTTACCTGGTGCCCGGTCCCCGATGAGAATGGTGAGGCGCCACTAGGAGGCATGGAAACTCTTGTTGAATTCAAGTTTGAGGCCATCGAAACAGGCACGCGACTCACCATTATCGAATCGGGATTCGATGCACTACCAGAAGACGTAGGTAGAGACGAGGCGCTGCGCCGCAACACGCAGGGCTGGGAAATTCAGCTCGAGAATATCGCGGCACACATTGCGAACCCCTAGAGAGTCCAGCCCTAGCAATGCGGCGCAACTATTCGCGGCACTCGGCGATGCCACCCGCCTGCAGCTTATACACCGCCTCGGCACTGGCGAGAGCAGCTCTATCGTTGAATTGAGCTCAGGTACGCAGTTGAGCAGGCAGGGAGTAACGAAACACCTGCGCGTGCTCGAGAAAGCTGGAATCGTAGAATCAAAGCGGTCGGGCCGCGAGCTTCGCTACCTACTCGTGCCCGAAGCCCTATCTCCCCTGCAAACCTATCTAGAGTCAATTTCGCTACAGTGGGACGACGCCATAGAACGATTGAGAGTTTTCGTCGAAACAGAATAACCCTCCTCCGATTGGACAATGGCGCTTATTCGATCGATACTTGCATGCAGGAAAGGCTAAGGAGCATTGCCATGAAGCGCTTACTGAATACACTGCTAATTGTCGGCCTTCAACTGACTCTAAGCAACCCGGCAATGGCACAAGCTGCCGCGCAATTTCACTCTCTCGAGAACAAATACCTCGATGCTGAAGAGCTGTCGCTCAGCTTTCGCGTCACCGCGACCGGAGCCGTGCAGGCAGCTATAGAAGGCAGCCTTAGGAAGACAGCTGCCGGCAGCATCTACCTTGCCGCTATTGGCACATTCGCAGGCCAGGACATAGATCTCATCGCCGAACAAAACGAGGAGGAACTCAGATTCGGCGCCCGTAGTAATCCACAAACAGTCGAGCCAGCTTCACACCTCTGGGAGGCTCTAGTCCTCGGCTTTACCCGAATGGGCATATTGCACAACATCGCCACGCTAAGCGCTGGCGCGGCACCCGATCACTCGGGGGGCGGCGTGAATGAATGGGTGGTGGTTGAAAATGTGTTACGCGATGCACAGACCTACAGTTTTGCTATCATCGTCGCAGGCCAGCCATCGGGTTCCGCTAAGCTAGTAGTAGATGCAGAAGAAATCCCTATTCTGCGCGAACAAATCGTTGCATTTCCCGGTGGCGAAATGCAGGTCGAAGAAGCGTATTCAAACATTTCGATCGACTGATAGCACTCTGCAACTGGAGGCCCCAGACAATGAGACACATCTACACGAACGAGAACATCGCGCTGCTGCATTCGGCAAAGAACATCCTCGCATTGAATAACATAGAATCCTTCGTCAAAAACGAACATACTCTGCCCAATGGCGGGCGTCATGGTATCGACAATATTTTCCTGGAGCTCTGGATCATCAACGACGAGGATTTTGCGGAGGCATCCTCGATCATCGAGAACCAGCTCATTAACCCGGAAGCCAAAGCGGACTGGACCTGCGCCGAATGCAACGAGGTTAACGACGGGAGCTTCGATCTTTGCTGGAAGTGCCAGACGGAAAAGACGCAGCCGGACACCTAAACTACGCAGCCCAAGTTCCGATACACAGTGAACACCAATAACAATAAGAGGTCGACTCGATGGACAACAAGCTAGTACTGATAATAATTGCACTGTTCCTGCCACCTATCGCCGTGTATCTGAAATCCGGCCCCAACAGAGACTTCGTTATCAATATACTACTCTGTCTCTTGTTCTATGTTCCCGGCATTATTCATGCGCTTTGGTTGGTGACAAAATCCTAGGACGAAATTGAGGTTCGGGAATGATTCACAACCCGGACCTCAGCTTTTCTCAATAGAAGAACTTCAATCCCACCCCATCTCCGTATTCCGTGTCTGTATGCACGGTGAATGACCATCTGTTACTGAGTCGAAAGTTAATCCCGTAGCGGTATTCGTTGTCAGTGTTCCAGCGCCAATCCACGCCGAAGCGCCGGGTTAGCGGAATCTCCGATTGCAGTTCCAGACGAAACCTTCCGTGGTCGTTGACGCGCCATTCGCTGTCTATGAGTAACGGCAGGGTCACGTTGATTCCGGCGATACCAATATCGTGTGTGTTGTCGTGGTGGTGCTCACGGCTCTCGAATCCTGCGAACGCCGAGAAGAGGCGACTGAAGTGGTAGGTGTACAGCCCGTGCACCTCGTAGGAACCTGCGAAGTCTGTGTCCACCTCCAGGCCGAACTCGTGACGCTCATCGAAGTAGGAAAGCTCATAGTCGACGAACGAACTCATTACATGAAAATCGTTTACATCGAACCAGCGCCTGGAAGGCCGGATCAGCTTGTCGATGCTGGGCGTGAACAGGCTCGTTTGCTCGTAGCTCACCACTCTGTTCATACCGGTCTTCATATGAAATTGATTATGGCAATGAAATAGCCAATCCTCCTCCTCGTTCGCATCGAACTCGATCACGATGCTACCCATGGGTGGCACGTTCACCGTGTGCTTCAGAGGACTGCGCTCACCATGCTGGTTTACCACGCGAAAGAAGTGCCCGTGCAGATGCAGCGGATGGTGCATCATCGTCTCATTGCTCAAAAGGAAGCGAACATTCTCGCCCTTTCGTATCAGTATCTGCGGATTCTCGGTGGCGGTCTGTCCGTTAAAACTCCAGACATAGCGCTCCATGTTGCCGGTTAACGCCAGATCAATCTCGCGCCATTGCTGCTGCGCTGGCAGCGTAGTATCGCTTGTCGCCATGAGTGCCGAATAGTCGGTCATATGCTCTATGACTTCGCCAGCCATCTGCATGCTCGCCGCTCCGTGATCGTGCGTCGTCACAGGCTGCGAGATGTCGGGGGCAGAAGCTGGCGCGCCGTGGTCGTGCTCCGGCCTCGCGCTAGCAATCGCAGCGGCGTCAGCGGGCTCATCGCCATGTTGATGCATCGGCATCGCAGTAGTATCAGTAGCTGACACAGCCGGTTCGCCATGGTCGTGCACTGGCATAGCACCTTGATCATGAGCCTCCCCTGCCTCATGATTCATGGGTGTAGAATGCTCCATGGGCATAGACATACCCTCGTGCATATCCATAGGGTTCATGAGAAACGGATTTGGCCGCGGCACGTTCGGAGCGAATATCTTCTCGCCCTCGCCAATAAAGAGACTGCTATGGCCGGAGCCATCGATCGACGTTGCCCGTAGCTCAAACGAGCGCCCGGCCGTCAAGGGCACGATCACGTCGTAGGTCTCGGCGGTAGAGATGCGCAGTCGCTTCACGCGTATCGGCTCAACCTCTTGTCCGTCTGCTCCAACTATCGTCATAGGCCCTGCGGCATATTCCACCTCGAAGTAACTAGAGGTAGAGCCATTGATCATGCGCAGCTTTAACTGCCGGGCCTCGGCATCGCTGGGGGTTATCGAACTTTCTGGCGCACCGTTGATCAGAAAGGCGTCGTAGCCCACATCGGCTAGGTCCATCGGGCCCATGCGCGACAACGAGCCCGCTAGCCGATTTCGAATACCCTCGCTGCCGCTGCGAATCACTCTATCCCAGGATTGAATCGTGTCTCGCTTGAAGGCATAGAAGTCGTCCCTGGTCTTCAGGTTACCCATTACAGACTCGGCCCGCTCATCGGTCCAATCGGAAAACAGCACAACCCTTTCCTCCATCGATGTGCCCGAGCCTGCCTCCTCCAGTACCAAGGCCCCATACAGGCCCTTCTGAATCTGCATGCCGGTATGGGAGTGATACCAAAATGTGCCTGCGTGATTGATTGGGAATTCGAAAGTATGGGACCCCCCAGCTGCAATCGGCTGAGTATTTAGAAAGGGCACCCCATCCTGATCGCCGGGCAGCAGCACCCCATGCCAGTGCACCGAAGTCGCGGTATCCAGACGATTGTGGAATGTCGCCCTGAGCACATCGCCGACGGTGGCCCGAATCGTTGGTGCTGGGATCTGATTATCGATGGCAAGCGCCATGACGGGCACACCGGTGATGTTGACTGCCTTAACATCAATATCGAACTCGTACTCAACAACCGCTCCGATAACCAGCGCGGGGAAAAACAGTATTGCAATAAATAGAAAGCGTGAAGCCACGAATCTTCTCCATAGTCTTTTCAGACGGAACAGAATTAGGATTTAACGACCGAGATTCGGGCTAGCGTGTGGGGGGAGGAAGAAACAGGTCTAAGGATATGGAGGAGTAGAAGTCGGAATTGAAAACAAGGCCACCATCATCGAAGGAAATCGGCTCGTCATTCGCAGCGAGACCGAAATCGATAGAGCTAAGACAGCAGATATCGTCGCAGATGCAGCTTTCACTAGCAGGGTCAGAACTACTGGCGGCGGCCTTAGGCGCATCGGCAGCTGCCATAGTGTGCATATCATGCATCGCATGCTGATCTACCTGAGCGGCATTATGTTGGTGGGAGTCATGAGTTAATATTTCCAAGGCCAGGCTGCTATTGGAGAGCAGCAACAGGATCAGGAATGTACTCAATCTATGCATCAGCCTTAGATGGGTCAAAATCAGCCACAACCGGATTAGTAGTAATTGACAGCCACTCTAGCCATTCGTTGGAGCAGTTGCAAGAATCCGGCTATTCTAGCCCTTAGAGCTACTCCAAGGTCTAGCACACTTCCGAGCAACGGATCGCGGACGTATTGTTGTTCTAGATCAGCTAATCCGACGATCCGAGTGGGACGGCCACAGCTGAGATGCTAGACTGATCACGTCAGGTAAGGAATACTTGGCGCTACGCTCAATGCCTAGTTATTAATGTATTTTCAGAGGATCACAACACATGTATAAGACAATTCTTTGTGCCATCGAAGCTTCGCCAGAAGGAAAGAAGGTACTAGCCAAGGCTGTGCAGCTAGCCGATTACTTCGGCAGCAAAATTACGGTGATCAATGTACTGCCCTATACCCTGCTTCCTAATGATTATCAGAAGAAATTAAAGAACGAGATCACTCCGAAGATTGAGGAGATTATTGAGTCTTTCGGCATACCAAGAAAGAACTGCTACATTAAGGTTGGCAAGCCCTACGACGCCATCTGCAAAGAGGCCCGAAGAAGAAAGGCTGACCTGATCGTTATCGGCACTCATTCGAAGAAGGGGTTGCAATCGGCCATTGGCTCAACCGCCACTGGCGTGTCGAATCATGCGCACTGTGATGTGACTCTCTTTAGAATTTAACACCGCACATCCGTTCTAAACTCGCTATACATTCCTGATACTCCAGCAATACGTAGCGAGTGTAGTCTTTTACTTTTTTTTGCTTCTTAAGGCTACTGGACAGTAGCCGTTAGAACGGCACCTTCCTGATTATCCAACTGAGAGGCTATCCTGTCAGCTTGATTCACTGATCAGGAGCGCAGCTGCAGCTTGATACTGACCTGCACACTAATTGACAACGTTGCTGCCTGCTCCCCCGATTAGCTGGATATTTTCCTGCGCCTCTCGGGACATTCTATCCCGCTGAGCGACAGTCACGCAGAAAAATCTGGGAATATTGCTACCCAACGGTTTTTCTCGCGTGCAAACCAACTTATCTTCCTCGGCTGAAACTGTTGCATTGTAAGCTTCAACCTGTCGCTGTGATCTAATGCTATCGATACTGCTCGGCTCATACAGACTCTCGCAACCGAAGAGCATAACCGCCATACCCATCACTATACTCATCTTATTCATAATAGTTCCAAACCTCAGTCAACAATCAATTAAGCGCCGGCCAACGCCTGCTCGATGTCGGCGATAATATCATCAATATGCTCAATGCCAACACATATCCTCATGGTCTCTGGTGTTACACCTGCAGCTAATTGCTCCTTCTCATCGAGCTGTCGATGGGTTGTAGAAGCCGGATGACAGGCCAGCGTCTTCGCGTCGCCGATATTCACCAAACGCTTGATCATGGTGAGGGCATCGTAGAAGCGAACACCGGCGTCGAAGCCGCCCTTTATACCAAAGGTAAGCAGAGAGGCGGGTGTGCCGCCGCAGTATTTTTGGGCCAGTTTGTAGTTAGGATCGCCCTCCAAACCTGCGTAGTTTACCCATTCCACCTTTTTATGTGCCTTCAGGTATTTAGCTACTTCAATCGCGTTCGCACAGTGTCGCTCCATGCGCAGGCTGAGTGTCTCCAAGCCCTGCAGAATAAAGAAAGCGTTCATTGGCGAGAGCGCCGAGCCTGTATTGCGCAGCGGCACGGTTCTCGCACGGCCGATATAGGCGGCCTCGGCCAGTGCCTCGGTATACACAACGCCGTGATAGGAAGGCTCAGGCTCATTCAATTCCGGATAGCGGTCCTTGTGCTCGGCCCAGGGAAACTTGCCAGAATCTACGATCATGCCCCCGATCGAGGTGCCGTGACCGCCAATATATTTTGTTAGGGAATGCACGACAATGTCGGCACCAAACTCGATGGGATTACAGATGACCGGCGATGCCACCGTGTTGTCGACGATAACGGCGACGCCATGCCGGTGCGCAGCCGCACAGACCGCCTCAAGATCGATGATATTGCCAGCGGGGTTGCCTATCGTCTCGCAGTAGACCGCCTTCGTCTTGCCATCGATTAACTTCTCGATCGCCTCGGGCGAATCATTCTCGGCGAAGCGCACCTCGATGCCCTGGCTGGGCAACATATGTGCAAACAGCGTATAGGTGCCGCCGTAGAGCTGCGGCGTGGAGATAATATTGTCACCCGCCTTCGCAATTGTCAGAACCGAGTAGTTGATGGCCGCCATGCCCGAGGCTACGGCTAGTCCCGCGATTCCCCCTTCCAGCGCAGCGACGCGCTGCTCCAACACATCGTTGGTAGGGTTCATGATGCGGGAGTAGATGTTGCCAGGAACCGCAAGGTCGAAGAGATCGGCGCCGTGCTGAGCGTTATCGAACTCGTAGGCGACCGTCTGATAGATGGGGACTGCGACTGACTTGGTAGTGGGATCGGTCGCGTAGCCGGCGTGTATGGCCAAGGTTTCTTTCTTCATTCGAATAGCACTCCGTGAATTCTGATGGGTCGTTTATACAGGAGCCCATAGGAGTCTGCAATTCTACAGAACTGGCTTTTCACGCAGGAACGGACGGTCGAGGGGTGAATTAAAGTTGCTGAGGTACTCGGCGTAGCTTACTTAAATCGTAGCTCTGCTCGCCCACGATTCTAAGCAGGCGCTGATAGTCGGCGTCTGCAATATCGGGCTCTCTAGCCATGACCCACACATAGTCCCGCTTGCTCCTACCGATAATCGTAAATTGGTAGTCCGGATCGACATAGACGATTCTATACTCGGCTTTTATGGGCCAGATGAACTGCATGCCCCATACCGCATTGCCAGAGTCTTCCTTAACGAAGCCCGTTGGCCTATAGGTCTTCCTTGCACCGTCGAAGCTACCCTTGTTAAATGAAAATGTCGTGGCGATCTTTCCATCCACCGGCTCGGAGTAACTTTCTATCGCGTTGTAGGCCTCGGTTTCAATGAACGTCGGAATATTCGCAATGACATACCAGTCACCGGCGAATCTCCTAAGATCGACCGATTCGGCGGTTCGAATCGGGTCTAAATCCGTCGCCGAGTTGCATCCACCCACGAGCATCAAGCTAAATAGCGACAACATTTTTATCCATTCCATTCTTATCTCCAATTCTCGAGCCTATTCACCCGAACCCTGCGAAGCCACGAGCGAGTTGGGCAGGTGCCGCGGATTGTAGCGAAGAACCCTTCCCCCTCTCACTACCGACTCGAGCGCCAACCAGCGATGATCCTCTTCCGTATACCACAGCGTAATAGGGGCCGCCGCACCCGTAACGGAATACTTGATCGCTTGTATCTCCTGCCCATCTAGCAAGAAGCCTTCACGACCCACTTCGGCGATGCTGACCTCCTCATACTCTCCAGACTGACTGTTGAGCAGTCTCTCTGCCTTGAGGAAATTGGGATTCCAATAGGCGAAAGTCATTACGCAGGGAGGCAGGCCCGCGTCCTTTGATGGCGTCTGTAGCTGAAATTCGTCCTCGGCTCGCTGCCCGCGAACGATGAAATCTCTGCCATTCGATACCGTTTTGGCGTCGATGGAGGCAAGGCAGTCATCGCGCCAGACCTCTTCATTCTGATGCTTATAATCAAACACATTCACAAACAGTAGCTTCACATCGAACTTCGCTTCCATCTTGACTGTTTGGCTGTCGGCGTCCTCGTTTACGCTAAAATCGTGGTAGCCAATTTTCTTGTCATCCAGCAAGACTTCGAATTGCCAGAGACCGAGATTGGTCGAATTGGCGCTGGCACCTAGGGCATAAAACAGAAAAGCTATGACTGGAAACCACTTCACTATCTACCTCCAAGCTTAGGTTCATGAATCTCACGACTGGTGATTGACACTTGGGTTTATGGAAGGTCGCGGCCTCGACAGGCATGCAGTGAGGCTTGCGTCTATGCCCGAAGAGTCTCCAAGCACGAGTTCCATAGCCCAAAACTACTGTTAACTACGCGTCGTCGAGGCGAGCGGATCACTAAACGGCTTTGCGGGATAGATGGGCTGTCGAACGAGAGTTCCCACCCGGAGGTCTCCAGGTGAGCGATGCAAATGCCAGGAGAGCCTGGCTGGCCTACTGCGGCAACTGCGCGAGCCAGCTATTGAAACGCTCGACCATGCAGTCGGCGATTCTGACGATGTCGCCCTGCGCGATCACAGTGCACTCATCGAAGTGCTGCTGGGAGACGGCCGCGTTGAACAGATTCGCCAGTCGATAGTTGCAGGCGTGAATGCTAATGTATTCGCCGCCCTCCCATTCGCGGCCACAATGATCGTTGATCAACGCACCCGACATAGAAAGACTGTAGTCCTCGCCCTGCCATTCTTGTGCGTCGCCCGCACCGGCAGCAGCGACTACCAAAACCAATGCGATGGACGTGAATATTTTCCTCATTCGAACTCTCCTGGGCTACGCGGCGCACGGATTATCTGCGCGCAGCATCAATCTATTGCTCCACATCGGCATTTAAACAAATGCAGGGGCTGGAGGGACAGAGATAAATTTGCCACTCTAGAAAAACAAGAGGCTTTCATTAGAGCCAGCTATGTCGCTTGCAACAGGCAACAAAACAAACCACTCTTAGGCTTTCGTCGTCAATACTAGCCCTAAAATGAGCATCGCCAAGTATCCCTCCAAGATCAGCCTGCCGCAGACCAACCCCGGCGTGGAGACTGTATTGGAATACCTCATTTCCGAGTTCCCAGACATCGACGCCGAGACTTGGCGACGGCGTGTAACGACAGGCAAGGTGCATTGGCACGATGGAACGCTCATCACCGCCGCCTCTCCCTTCCAATCACAGCAGCGCGTCTATTATTACCGCGAAGTCGAGAGTGAGCCGCTCATCCCCTTCGAGGAGGCGATCCTATTTCAGGACGAACAACTTATTGTGGCCTTCAAGCCGCACTTCCTTCCCGTAACGCCGGGCGGCATCTACGTCAACGAATGTCTGCAGCATCGACTGCGCGAGCGGACCGGCCTCGATGACTTGCAGGCTCTACACCGCCTCGACAGAGCAACGGCCGGGCTGGTCCTGTTCTCTCTCGATCCGAGTACGCGTCATCGTTACCACGAACTGTTTGCCAGCCAGCAGATTCATAAGACCTATCAGGCCATAGCCGAGGTTAACGATGCCCAGAATCTAGAGGGACAAGAATGGCAGGTAGAGAACCGACTTGAGCCGTCGTCTATCCGGTTTCGCATGCACATGGTTCAGGGCGAGGCGAACAGCGCATCCGTGATTCGCTGCGTGCAACAGAGTGGCGATAGAGCCTTGTTCAAATTGCACCCCGTCACCGGTAAAACGCACCAGCTGCGGGTGCATATGCAGGCGCTTGGATTTCCCATCTTGAATGACAAGTACTATCCAGTGCTGCAGGCTGAATCTGAGGACGACTACGGGAGTCCTCTTAAGCTGCTCGCCAAGGAGCTGCGCTTCGTGGACCCGGTGACGCAGCAACCTAGGCACTTTAGCTGTGCGCAGGAGCTGTCGCTGGCATAGCGTATTCAGTCTTAAGATTCATTTACCAACACCCTAACTATTTCCCTGCCCCACATCGACAACCCAATTAATAACACTTTGTAACAGACGCAGGCCATTTCGCTAACTTGCCGGTACAATCTCCCTTTTTTGGCACTCTAGTGCCCGTGGAGACTCGGGCAAAGCAACGGAATCAGGCTATGCGTTACCCAGCTTTGACTTGGAATCGACTCACACTACTGACCGCTAAACTCCCCCTACTCTTTGCCCTCTCCTCTGGGCTGGCCCCCTCGGCCCTAGCCCAGGATGCAATCGGCGATGACTCCACAGTGATCTATCCCGCGAGCTATTTTGTTCAGTGGGGCCCACGCACGGCGCAGGACATGCTCGATCGCATACCCGGCCAGGCCAATACAGGCGGACCCGGCGGAGGCCCTGGTGGCGGTGGCGGCAATCCTACGGCCGGTGGCCGCGGGCTCGGCAGTGGCAACGGCGGAACTGAGATTCTCATCGACGGCAAGCGCACCGCTGGCAAGAACAATCAGGCCGGCGGCTTGTTGCGCCGCATCGCAGTCGATCAGGTGCAGGAGATACAGATCATTCGCGGCACGTCTGGTGATCTCGATGTGCGTGGCAGCGGGCAGGTCATCAACATCGTGTTGTACGAAGCACTCGCCTCCCAGAGTGTCTCCTGGGATGCCACCGCCGCGATGGCCCAGGACGGCGAATTCATACCCTCAGGCTCT
>CAYGRR010000026.1:0-37467 GCA_964352295.1 uncultured Pseudohongiella sp.
TGTCGAGGACAAGCCTTTCGTCCTCAAAAAAACCAAGCTAAGCGGTTCTCCGCTTAGCTTGGTTTGTTATACTCCCCCACTTTAATTCACCCTTGGCATTCAATACGATCTAGAGAAATGGATTTTTCTAATGGAGAAGTCAGTGCACTGTAACACTCGCTATGCGGTAATTCTTGGCGGCTCGCTACTAACGAATACCGCTGTGAGTCAGACTATTGATGTGATCGAGGTTCTCGGTCGCCAGTTCAACCTGATCGGCTCTGCCAATTCCGCCTCCGAGGGGCGCATCTCCCAAGATGAGTTACAGCGTCGCCCGCTGCTACGCACCGGCGACATGCTAGAGTCGGTGCCCGGTCTCGTGGCGACCCAGCACAGCGGGAGCGGCAAGGCGAATCAGTTCTTTCTGCGCGGCTTCAATCTCGATCACGGCACGGATTTCTCGACCTTGATCGATGGCATGCCGGTAAACATGCGCAGCCATGGCCATGGTCAGGGCTACACGGATATTAATTTCATCATTCCCGAACTGATCGAAGAGATTCAGTTCAGGAAGGGTTCCTATTTCGCGGATGCAGGTGATTTCTCGGCCGCCGGCTCCGCGCAGTTTTCCACTGCGCGCAGTCTCGATTCACGGTCTGCCTCACTGGGCGTGGGCGAATACGGTTTCTCACGTTTATTATTATCTGGCGCGGTAGACAACGCGGCGGGCAAGGCAGTCTACGGACTAGAGCATCAGCGCTACGACGGTCCCTGGGATTCGGTGTCTGAGGATGTGGGCAAAACGAATCTATGGTTGAAGCAGAATTTCGATGCTGGCGAAGATCGTCTGCAACTGATGTTCATGGGCTATGACAATAGTTGGAACTCGGCAGATCAGATCCCCGGCCGTGCGGTTGAGAACAACCTAATCTCTGAATTAGGCTCCATCGACCCGAGCGCCGGAGGCGACTCTTCTCGATACAGCCTCTCCGCCAATTGGCAACGCAATCTAGACAACGGCTCCCTTCGCGCCACTCTCTATGGCATCGACTATGAGATGGAACTGTATTCAAACTTTAGTTATTTCACCGCCCCGCAGGGCGATCAATTTCAGCAGGTAGATCAGCGCCGAATCTATGGCGGGTCGATCGAGAGGAGACTGGACCACTCTGTAGGCGATGTAAGAATGTCGAACAGCTACGGCACGCAGCTGCGCATCGACGATATCGATAAGGTCGGCTTGCGCAGCTCTGCGCAGCGGCAGATTCTCAGCCCCATCCGACTCGATGCGGTGGTGGAGAAGAGTGCCGGTCTCTATTGGCAGAACGAGACTCACTGGGCTAGTAATTTTCGGACTGTACTCGGATTGCGCTATGACTACTACGACTTCGACGTAGACGCGAAGGAGGCCGCCGACCCAGCGACCTTGCTGCCGAATTCTGGCTCAGCCACAGATTCGATAGTCACGACCTCACTTAGTTTCATCTACACGCTTAGCGAGAGCAGTGAACTCTATGCGAGTATCGGGCAGGGCTTTCACAGCAACGATGCCCGCGGCACAACAATCCGCCTCGATCCGGTTTCGGGCGATGCCACTCTGCCGGTTGACCCGTTGGTAGATACTCTGGGGTCCGAGATTGGATTTCGTGCCTTTATCACCGACCGCCTCAATGCTTCTATCGCGCTTTGGCAGCTGGATATAGACTCGGAGCTGCTCTTCGTCGGCGATGCCGGCAACACTGAGGATACTGGGCTCGGCAGCGAGCGCAAAGGAGTGGAGGTGACGACTTTCCTGCAAGTCACGAACTCCATTTCCTTGGACATGGAGTATTCCTGGGCCGATTCCCGTTTTACTCGGAAGGTCGATGGCTTTGATGAGGTACCTGGCGCCTTGAGTAATGTCTTCAGCGGAGGGCTCAGCCTTAGTCTCAGCGACAAGCTGCAGGGCGCGCTCAGGATACGCCACTTCGATGACTATGCGCTGGACGAGGGACAGCGAGCAGAAGGCAGCACCCTGCTTAATCTGCGCCTGACCTATGCGCCGACCTCACAACTCTCCATCACGGCTGATCTACTGAATCTGTTAGATTCCAACGATAGGGACGTCGAATATTTCTACGAGTCACAGCTGCTTAATGAAGCAGCGCCCGTGGGCGATCACCACTACCACGTGTTCGAGCCTCGCTCACTGCGCGTGTATTTCAACTATCGATTCTAAGAGCGGCGGACAAAACAACAGGGGATGTTGTGTTAACTAGGGCTGATTCTCAGCCTCGGCTCTGCGCTCCTGCCGCTCGCGTTCCTCCTCGATCGCCGACTCTATAACCTCCATGAGCGCACCTACATCCGCTGCCTGCGTGTTCTCGGCAAACAGGCCAGTCAACACAGTGTCGGGGCGCAGGTCGCCGTCTTCGAACAGCTTCCAGATCTCCTTGGCGAAACGTGTATTTAGCAACTCCGGCGCGAACTGGCCGTAGAAGCTGCTTATCTTGTTCACGTCGCGCTCCAACATGGCTTCGGCATTATTATTCGCGGCCGCATCCACCGCCTGGGGCAGATCGATTATCACGGGGCCGTCTTCATCGACGAGGATATTAAATTCGGACAAATCGCCGTGGACCAAACCGGCACAGAGCATCTGCACGACGAAGCGCATGACAGTGGCATGATCTCGGATGGCCTCCTCCGCCGTCAAAGTGACCTCGCTCAGGCGTGGAGCGACGAGGCCTTCACTGTCGGTAACCAGCTCCATGATTAGCACGCCATCAACGCAGGTATAGGGCACAGGAACGCGCACGCCGGCGGCGGCGAGCTTGCGCAGCGCATCGACCTCGGCGTTGTGCCAGGTCTGCTCCTGCTGTTCGCGTCCAAACTTGGAGCCCTTATCCATGGCGCGGCTGCGGCGGCTATTGCGGGATTTCCTGCCCTCTCGATAGAGCACGGCCTGCTTGAAGCTGCGCTGTGCAGCCTCCTTGTAGACCTTCGCGCAGCGGATCTCGGAGTTGCAGCGCACCACGTAGACATCCGCTTCCTTGCCGCTCATTAGCCTGCTGATAACCTCATCGATTAGACCTTCGTCAATGAGTGGCTGGATTCTTTTGGGGATTTTCATGGCGTCTTTTTACAGTAGTTGGACGCGCGATGCTAGAGCAAACCGGCGCATCTGTATATCCAGGCACGATATCTGCGCTTAAAAAAGAGCAGGCAAGCAAACTAGAGAATCGACGGATTGACTAGCGTCAATGACCCTGCCAATTTTTCATGCGATCATCTCAGGCCAATTTACTCGAGGTGTCCGATGGAATCTTTTACACCAATCAGCTCAATCGCGGGCGGCCTTCTAATCGGCCTAGCTGCAACCTTGATGCTCTTGACCAATGGCAGAATCACAGGAATCAGCGGCATCGTAGGGGGCATGTTAATTCCTCGAAGCACGGATACGTATTGGCGCCTCTGCTTCCTTACCGGCCTCATCATCGCACCTCTCGGCTATGTCGCACTCAGCGGCCAGAGTCTGAACATCACCACCCAAGCCTCGCCGTTGCTGTCGGTTATTGCAGGCCTGGCCGTGGGCTTCGGCACCAGGCTGGGTAGCGGCTGTACCAGCGGACATGGCATTTGCGGCGTCGCGCGGTTCTCTAAAAGATCGTTTCTCGCTACGGCTGTCTTTATGGCCTCGGCAATGGCCACGGTCTATATCACGCGACACTTAACGGGAGTTGTTTAGATGGCATCCGTCAATGTTCGAGGACTCGCTTGGGTATTGTTATCGGGGCTGTTATTCGGGCTCGGCTTAACGGTATCCGGCATGATAAATCCGACAAAGGTGATCGGCTTTCTGGATATAGCTGGGGCATGGGACCCTAGCCTGGCATTGGTTATGCTGGCGGGACTGGCGGTAACGGTGCCCGCTTTCCATTTTATTCTCAAGCAGGAGCGGCCATTGTTCGAGGAGAAATTCTTCCTGCCGGGGAAATCAGATATCGACCTGCGACTGATCCTCGGCGCCGTAGCATTCGGAATAGGCTGGGGGCTGGCTGGGCTCTGCCCTGGACCAGCCCTGGCAGGGATTGCCTCCCTCGATAGCTCCGTACTGAGCTTCGTGGCAGCGATGCTAGTCGGCATGCTGCTACACCACTTCTTGCTGGAGTCGCGCGGCTAGCCAGTGCCGCCCACATGTACGGTCAGCACATCACAGCTTGCGCCGTGCAATAACTTGTTTGCGGTAGACCCCAGCATGACCTTCCACCCGGAGTGACCGTGGCTCCCAATAACGATAGCGTCGGCTTTCTGACTCTCTGCCAAATCACGAATCTCGGTTGCCGGCGAGCCCAGCAAGGTGTGAATGTTGGCTCTACGGACGCCATACTTATCAGCCACCTCGGCGAGTCTAGCGGCCGCATGGTCTACTATTTGTTGCTGCAAGTTCATGGGGTCTATAGCATAGCTTTCCATACCCCACACCACCGGCACCGGCTCAACCACATGCGCCAGGACCAGCTTCTCCGCCTGAGCACCGACTAATTCTAGCGCTCGATCCAACACCGCTTCTGTCTCTTCAGACAGATCTATCGCTACTATCACCTTGTTGTACATAACACTCTCCTCGTGAACCATTTAGCACCGGTAGGCAGACCTAGTTTTGTAACTGCCGCAGGTAGCCGACGATTTGCCAAATTTCATCGCTACTCAGTACATTCTTAAAAGCCGGCATGTCGCTAGCAAGCGGTACACCACCCTCAGCTATCGTCCAATAGAGGTAGTCATCCTTTGCCATCTTCATCTTCGCGAAGCGAGCGATATCGGTAGGCGCAGGGTCTAACCCTGCTCCACCGGGACCATCGCCCTGGCCTTGCACGCCATGGCAATCGGCGCAGTTATCCTGATACAGAGACTGTGCCCTGCCCAGGTCAACATCCGCTTCCGCGAGGGGACTTTCCATGCCTTCATAAGGCTCTGCGATACCATAGTCTCTGGCAAAGTGGTGTCTGGTGTGAGAAACATTCATGGACATAGCGCCATGAGAGCCTCCTTGTTGCATCTTCATCGACATCTCACCGTGGCCATTCTTGCCACCACCAGCCATCGCCCCATCACCATGCTGATCGGCCTGCTCAGTTGCGACCTGCGCGCCGGCCTGCTGATGAGCATGCTGCTGGGCAAAGCTGGACACTGAAAAGCCTAGCAACATAAGAATAAAAACTACTTTTTTACTGATCATTTTTACGCTTCCTTTACGATTTGAACTGCATACTTTCAGCTTACCTGAAGGTAGTTTGGGCTTATTGACTAAGATCAAGTTAGCAAACTCATGCGCAGAGCGTCGATATCTGCACAGATCGCTCAGGCGTGTAGCCCCCGTACTTTCCCTTTATTGGATTGATTCGTATCAATCCGTTACTGTTAAATTCGGATACATTGTAGCGGTAAGGTCAATTCCTCTACCGAGATTAAAGCTCCTATCCCTGGGAATTTAACTGGACGGTCATTATCAGCGTGCAAACTATAAACTTCATCTTCGGTCTTGGAATTTTCTTGTTTGGGATGTCTCAGCTTGAGTATGGCGTGAGCAAACTTAGCGAGACCAGACTCCGCCACTGGCTGCGTTCAAGCACGAACACGCCGCTTGCCGGCATTGCAACAGGCACCATCACTACCGCGCTGCTGCAGAGCAGCTCGATGGTGAGCCTGCTAGTTATGGCTTTCGCCAGCGCTGGAATATTACCGCTGGTGAATGCGGTTGGAATAATAATCGGCGCGAACCTCGGCACGACGATTACGGGTTGGCTGGTCGCCTTATTCGGATTCAAGCTCGATCTGGCCTCATTAGCCCTACCTCTGTTTGGCATCGCCGCGTTTGCCTTGGCGATGACGAATCGACGAACTCGACTCTACTATATCGCCTCGGCCGCTCTCGGAATCGCCCTGCTGCTGTTTGGCCTGGGCATTATGAAGGCGAGCATGGAGAGCATCCCAGATCGCTGGGATATTTCTGTATTGCAGGGACATAGAGCTGTGGTTTATCTCGCGGTTGGCATCGTACTTGCCGCCGTCATTCAGTCAAGCTCGGCCGTCATGATAATGGCACTTGCGGCGATCAATGCTGAATTCATCGACCTACAGGAGGCAGCTGCATTGATCATAGGCGCAGACTTAGGCACAACCAGCACCACGATCCTGGGCGCACTCAAGGGAAACACGATAAAGAAGCAGCTCGCCTTCGCCCATCTCATTTTTAATGTCGTGGTAGATTTTAGTGCGTTCTTCCTGTTGCTTCCGATTCTGCCGTTACTGCTGGGGCTGGTTTATCTTGTAGATCCTATACTCTCATTAGTCGCGTTTCATAGCCTCATTAACACTGCAGGGGTAATCGTCTTCGCGCCTCTACTCGGCCCCTTCTCAAAATGGATCGAGACTGTGTTCTCGCGTCACTCGGCACCGTCAAAAAATATGTTAGACCGAGTGCCCACCACCGTCGTTGACGCGGCATTGACGGCTCTTCGAACGACCGTCAGTAATATGATGCTGCAAGCGGTCTGCAACAACCTGCACCTGTTCAACCTGAAGCCAGAGCAACTCAAGATACTTCAAACTGACAATGCCGACCTTCTCGACATCATTCCCGAGCGCTCCTTCGAGAAGGGCTACGAGGCGCTCAAGAATCAAGAGGGCAAGGTCCTCAACTACTCGCTACGCTTACAGGCACAACCACTAGCCGCCGCAGAGGCAGCGGAGCTGCAGCGCCTCCTAGCCGTTACGCGAAATGTGGTGTTTAGCAATAAGAGCCTGAAAGACATTCGACAGGACCTCGATGAACTAAAGCATGACAATTCAGAATCGGTGAGAGCACTCTACGCTGCACATAAAGAATTCCAGAAAACCTGTTATGAAGAAATTATCGAGCTGCTGTTAGGCAAGCACTCCCGCGAGTATGTTCTCGAGGCGCTGACAGAATTGCGGGGCAGCAACGAGCGTCATGCCGAACAGGTAAACCGCACCGTCCATACCCGCGCCGCGAAGGAGAACGACGGCGGCAGCAGTCTCTCCATTCAACTGAACACGAATTGGGAAATAAAACAGGCACTAGCGACGATGATTGGCGCCATGGAATTCTCCCTTGCACCGGACACCCTAAGTACAGCAGCGGCAACAGTTACAGACCCTGTCACGGGTGCTCGATAGAGCACTACGCGTTCTCCTTAACTGCGTTTCGCTGCGCCGTAGTATCGAATAGTTCGGCCAGAGCACAGCAGCCTTGCGGCACGGTGCCGAAGACCATCTGCGTAGCTGCGACGCCCTCCTCCTGCAGCAATTTAGGCTTCAACAATTCCAGATGCACGCGAGGACCATCCCTCTCTTCCCGCAGCAGAATTTCACTGTCTCAGTAAACACGCCTGAATGACTGCGCGCGGAATTGCGGAGTATCGAGAATCATGCACCACAGTCTAAGTCCTCCCGGGGACCCAGTAACGATTCCTTATCCTTTCGATTCTTAGACAAAGGGCTTCCCGATTCGAATAGCAATAGCAGTGGGTTGATTTTCGAATTTACGAACCCATTAAACCAGCACAATAGGTAGTTACTAACGCAAAACTGGCTATGGATTCTTTTTCAGCCTGATCCATATCAACTAGTTCTAGAGAAATTACAATACAGTTACCCTAGCTACAGTACTCAAGAGGCAATGGCCGAGTGGAATTCAAAGACTATTACAAGATTCTGGGAGTCGAGCCAGAGGCCAGCAACAAGGAGATTAAAACTGCCTATAGGAAGCTGGCTCGAAAGTACCATCCGGATGTTAGCGAGCATCAAGACGCTGGCAACAAATTCAAGGAAGTCTCGGAGGCCTACGAAGTACTCAAGAACGCGCAAACCCGCGCCGAGTTTGATGAAGTGAGAAAGTATGGCGCCCAAGGCCAATCGTTCAAGCCACCACCGGGCTGGCAATCGAGCGGCGCAGGAGGTAGCTACTCCGGCTCAACTGAAGACTTCTCCGAATTCTTCTCCTCACTCTTCAGAAACGCCAATCAACGACCCGACTTCGACGATGCCGCCTCACATCGAGGCGGCTTCCAGGATTGGGGTGGAACCAGGGCTCAGCGAGGCCAGGACATTGAATCTGATCTGCCCGTCTTTCTCGAAGACACGATAAAAGAAAGCAGCCATTCGGTTTCCTTTCAGATCGGCGATACGCGCAAGACACTGAAGGTAAAGGTGCCTCCCGGCACGGCGAACGGCGAACGGATTCGCCTGAAGGGCCAAGGAGCTCCTGGACCGCGCGGAACCCCACACGGCGATCTCTACCTGCGCATCCGACTCGTACCCCACCCCCTATTCGATGTAGAAGGTCACAACCTGCTTGTCGTGGTGCCTCTGGCACCCTGGGAGGCCGTGCTTGGAGCGAAGATCGAAGTGCCTACTCTTTCCGGCAGTCTGCGTCTCACCATTCCAGCGAATAGTCAGAATGGACAACGCCTGCGCATCAAGGGAAAGGGCCTGCCCGACAAGAAAGGCAATAATGGCGACCTGTATGCAGTTATCAACGTTGTGGTGCCACCCAGCAGTGACGCAGATGCCACTACTCTCTGGAAGAAAATAGCGGAGGAGAGTAAATTCGATCCCCGCGCCGAGTGGAGGAATTTCTAATGAGCGATGCCACTAGAGAAAACCTAAGCCTAAGTGAACTCTGCGAGATTACCGTAGTGTCGAGGGATCACATTATCCAAATCGTCGAACACGGCATAGTCGAGCCGCAGGGTGGCGACCCCGAGGACTGGCGTTTCGATACTCGCATGCTTATCACTACGCGCAAGGCTATTCGCCTGTATCACGACCTAGAGATCGACTGGGCTGGAATCGCCTTCGCACTAAGCCTTATCGATGAACTGGAAGAACTGCGAGAGGAAAAGAAACGCCTAGCACGGCGGCTGCAACGCTTCGAGCAGATTCCCGACTGAGAAAGCGAGGCAGATCCGCATTGGGATTTAGCCTGCAGTGGGGGCTTAGTCAAAGCCGACAAATCTAACGAAGTCTTCAAGCTCTGCCCTACGCGATTTCACGCTGTTCGCTGAGAACTCATCGTTCGGATAGCCCATCGCAATGCAGGTCAGGATGTTCTGATCATCCGGTATGCCGGCATGCTCTCGCACGACCGGTGTCTGCATCACGCCCTGCCCATTGATGACAGTACCGAGGCCTCGCTGCCAGGCCGCAAGACAGATGCCGTAGGCGATAGCGCCAAGATCGAACTGCGCGATGGCGGCGGGCTCCAGAATCTTGTCGTAGGTCAGCACGATGGATACCGGCGCATCGAACTGACGAAAACCGCGCATGACCCAGTCGGTGCGCCTTTCCTTGTCGTCGCGCTCTATGCCCATGGCCTCGAACAGCTGTACAGCGATCTCTATCTGGCGCTGGCGGTGAATTCCTTCGTAGGCCTCCTTGGTTGGAAAGTCACGCTGCGGCTTTATTCCGGCCACCATATTCTCAGTATTTCCCTTGCGAATCTTGTTCAGTGGCTCGCCGGTGACGACATACAGATGCCATGGCTGCGTATTCATGGAGGAAGGCGCGCCCTTCGCGACCTGGATGATCTCTTCGATGAGTTCCCGCGCGACGGGCCTGTCCTGATAGCCGCGCACGCTGCGCCGGGTTTGCACTAGTGTTTCGAAATCCACGCTTCCTACTCCTCTCCTTTGTGTTCACGCCTGGTAACGGCGCTGCCTATTATGCATAGGCACGACAAAATGAAAACCACTACGGGGAAGTTAGTGCTCAAAAGGCACTGCGACTAGCCGAGGCTTAGAATGTAGCCCGCACCTTAAACGTGAAGCGCATGCCATTGGTCGTACAGAAGCGTTCGATCTCTCGAATATTGCCATCGCGAAGATAGCCATTAAAGCGTCTGCGTTCTCTGCAATTCTCGTGATCCAGCAGGTTGTCCGCTTCGAACCTGAACGTGAATCGGCCCACGCCCGTCTTCTCGGCGAACAGATTCAAATTACTATTGGAGCCTATGAAGATCACATTGTCGATGTCGTAGAAAGGTCGATTCCCGTCGATGCCATCGCGGTAATTAAAGCCGTAGTTGAAATTCTTCGAGGGCAGATCGTGACGAAAGCCGAAGCGCACATTGCCCCTATCGAAGGGCACGACCTTTCTCTTCTTCTCAATCAGCGGAGCATAGATCGAGGAATCCTGCACCAGCAGGCCCGCGGTGATTACTGCCTGCGGCAGATTCAAGAAGCCGAGCCGGATGCTCGCATTCAGATTGAGGCCGAGCACCTTGCCATCGCCGACGTTGCCATTGGTCGTGGCTAGCCTGGTTGGACTAGGCGAGATATCGATGCGGTCGATCGAGTTGCCGACATCGTAGTAGAACAATCTGGAATTCAGCACGCCGCCGTCGTTAGGCAGGCGATAATCTAAGCTAACGTTGTAGCGCCACACCTGCTCCTGCTCCAATTCAGGATTGCCGGCGATCGTATCCTGCGTCTCATCCCTGTCGTTGGCTGCCGCCGAGAAGTCCGAGAAATTTAATTGCGAGACGTCTAGCTCAGCCGACATGCGCAGCTGAAAGCTGCTATTCATGTTGAAGCGAAAATCCAGCTTCGGCTTCAGGAAGTCGAAGCGGCGGCTGACGTTCACATCACTCGCCTGCGATATCTCCGAGTCTTCATAGAACAGACTGCTTTCCAGGGACATGCGTTGATTGATTTGCAGGTTGTGAATCGCGAAGCCCTCGTAGCGAATCTCCTCTACTGTGGACACCGCGTTTGGCAAGTTTACCGCAGTCAAGCCGCCATGGGCGGGCGAGGCCACACCGGGAGTAGGCAGGCCTATTTTCAGCGAGGAATCGAGTATGGTCTGCGCCCGTTCAACACCGAGCTCCAAATTCTGATCCTGGGCCGGGCTCCAGGTGTAAGACGTGCGCACGATGCGCTCGCGCTCGCGACTACTGGTATCGAGGAACAGGTTCTTCGCCTCTGGACTGCCGAAGCCTGCAGATACGAACCTCTCCCGCGTGGTCGCGCTATTGCTCTCGTTCACGATGAAGAGAACTTTGTATTTACCACCACCCTCAAAATTCAGCTCATAGTCGCCGCCGAACTCCCAGTTGTCCGAGCTGGCGGGTATCGCCTCGCGCTCCACTAGAATCGTCGGCGGCGTATCCAGAAAGTTTGTAATAGTGCGCGTCAGGTCTACGGGAGGATCGCTCTCACGATAGAGGCCATTAAAAGCGATTCGGCTATCCGGTGATATTTGATAGGTAATGTTTGAGTTCAGTGTGTAGTTGGTCTGGTCCTGTGTGCGGTCGATCTCGCGAACATCGTTTAGGCCCAAACCCGGCGGCAGCACACTTATCTCGTAGCTCTCCAGAGTCTCATAGGCCGAGTCGATCTGTGCACTCAGGAGATAATCGAAGCGACCGGTCTGCCCGCTGAAAGAGAAAGTACCTAGAGGCTCGACCTGACCATCGCGGAAGTGTGTAGCGCCAAGCTCCGTCGCTAGCGAAGAACTCGATTGCGACTCGAACAGCACAATATTGACGAGCTGCCCGGAATTGCGCACATCGAGATCGCCCGAGGTGCCGCGTATGATCTCGATGTACTGGACCTGGCCCGCCGATATTCTATCGAGCTGACTACTGGCCTCGTTCGCCTTGCCGGCCATGCGCTTGCCATTGATCAGTATCTGCTCGCTAGCACCGAGGCCGCGATCCGCGCCATTGAACGATCGAACCTCATTGCCTTCCAGCGCAAGAGTGATGCCGGGTATAACATTTAGCATGTCGTTGACCGACACGGGGCGGTACTGTGCGAAGAACTCCGCAGGGTAGGTAACCGTGGATTCGTCTTCGCTAGCTTCCTGAGCTAGACTGCTTGCGAAACTTCCACATAGCACTATTATTGTAATTATTCTCGATCGCACAGTGGACTCCTGAGCAGATTCTTGACTGAGCCTATCATAAACTAGCGCAATCGAATAATCCTAGTCTCGAGCACTCAGCCCGCCCCAGAAACAGCGGAATTAGTCCAATTCTGCAAGGATTGCTGCAAGCTCGCTACGCGCCAACCAGGAAAACTAAGTTATCCAGCGGTAGACTGGCGCCTACTGCAACTGTCAAGATTGAAGTACTATCTAAGTTCACTGATGTAGGTTCACTGATGAATTTCGAAAACAAGAGGCTAACCATGAAGAACAATGGCATCTCACGACGACGTTTCCTACAGGCCGGCGGAGCTGCCGCGATCTGGATTCCAAGCGTAGCTCAGGGCTACACAGCAGCCGAGATGCGAGGCTTCTACGCAAACGGCACGATGAGCACCAATGTCTCCAAGTGGGAGTTGGACACACCCGCACTCTGCGTCGATCTGGATCTATTGGAGGCCAACCTCGACAAGATGGCATCGACCATGTCGGCCAACGGTATCGCGAGTCGCCCGCATGCGAAGACTCATAAGTGTCCTACTATCGCACAGATGCAGATGGATCGCGGCTCCGTGGGAGTCTGTACCGCCAAGGTTAGCGAGGCGGAGGTGATGTTCCAGAATGGCATCGACCAGATTCTCAACACCACCGGCAACGTCACGCCAACGAAGATACGCCGCGCGATGAATCTTCGCGCCCAGTGCCCTGGGTTTATTCAGGCCACCGATTCCGAGTCGAACGCACGCCTGCTCTCGGAGGCAGCGGTGGCTATGGGCATCGTGGCCGACGTCGTCGTCGACGTCGATCCGGGCATACGCCGCACCGGCACTCCCTTTGGCCAACCTGCTCTGCAGCTGGCACAACTCATCGATCGACTGCCCGGCCTAAACTTCCGCGGCATGCTCTGCTACGACGCGGCGGCACAACACGTCGTCGGTTTCGAGACACGCAAGGCGCAGACCCTGGAGCGCATGGTGCAGGCCACCGACACGTTCGAACTGATGGGCCGCTCGGGCCTGAACACCGAAATCTTCAGTGGCGGCGGCACCGGCACCTACAATATAGACCACGACACGAAGGGCATGACCGACGTGCAGGTAGGCAGCTACGTGTTTATGGATGCGCAGTATCTTTCTATTGGTGGCGAGGAGGATGCCGAGGTGTATTCCGACTTCGCCGCATCGTTGACAGTAATGACTACGGTTCTGAACGATCAGTTCGAGGGTCGCGCCACCTCCGATGCCGGCGCGAAGGCCTGCACGATCAACCAGCCCTGGCCGATCATCAAGGGTGAGACAGGCATGACTTACCGATCAGGGTCCGACGAGTTCGGCACCATCACCTACGGCGACGACCCGTCGCGCAACTACAAGGTCGGGGACAAGCTCGAGGTTATCGTCTCGCACTGCGACCCGGTGGTGAATCTCTACGATCAGATGTACGCGATTCGTGGCGATATTGTTGAAGCCGTATGGCCGATATCCGCAAGGGGCATGTCTGCCTAAGCCGTAACTGCGGCGAAGCAAAAGGGGCTCTCGCTCCAGTGCTGTCCCTAAGTTTATTAGGTATTTATCTGGAAGCCAGAATAGTTAGGTCTTTGGGCCCCTGCGTTTCGTGCCCAGGCATGAATCCGGTGTTGCCTTCTAGATTTGTGGGACAGCAACGAAGCGAAAGCTCCATTCTTTATGCGTTGGCTTCTTATGCGTTAAATAGAGCACGCAGATGTGGATTCAACATTCGCCCCTGGGGGTCTAGCTCACGCCTCAGTTCCATGAAGTCGTTAAAGCGCGGATAGAGCTCGGTGAGCTCGCGATGCGTAAGACTGTGCACCTTGCCCCAGTGCGGGCGGCCTCCGTACTTCCAGAAGATCGGCTCGATGGTGTTGAAGTAGGGCCTGTAGTCTTCACTCGCCGCGCGATGTATCGAAATCGTCGCATGGGGGTGATCGCCGTAGGACATGCTGAGCCAGTCATCATCGGCGCCGACGTAGCGGTACTCCAGCACGAAGTTCACATCGATAGCCTGATCGTAGATCGTCTTCAGAATCTCCCGCAGACACTCGGCGCCAACCTCTATAGGCACTGAATACTCCATCTCGTTGAAGCGTCGGTTGCGCACATTCGAGAGAATCTTGTAGGAAACATCGACTGCTTCGGTCGGCAGTATGCGCGATGCCGTCGCATTGGATTGTCTGCGTCGCTCGGCTGGCGTTGGATCTTCGCTCAGCCCTAGCGACTCTGCTATCGACGAATCGTCGCTGGGCTCGGGATCTAGCTCAATCTCGCCGATAGGCTCGTCGGTTTCGTCGATAGACAGCACGAGAGAATAATCGGAATACACTAATGGGAAAATTTCGAAGTGACGATGGCTCGCGGCTAATTCATCGAAATTCGCGAGTATGTCTTCTGTCGGCGCCGCCCACTCGCGCTTCTTCAGCTTGTAGGACTCTCTGTTCTGCATCGTTACCTGCGTAACGATTCCTAGCGCCCCGACGTTCACACGCGCCGCGTGTAGCAAGTCTTCGTTGCTGGCATCGATGTCCATGACACTACCATTCGGCGTCACTAGTCGCATCGCAGTAATAAAAGATGACAAGGCCTGCAGCGTAACACCCGTTCCATGGGTTCCAGTCGCGATTGCGCCCGCTACCGTCTGCCTATCGATGTCGGGCAGATTGATCATGCCCTGTCCGATCGCATTAAGTTGCGCACCCAGATCGCCGAGGCGCGAGCCGGCGCCGAGGGTCACCTGCTTACTCTCATCGTCGTAATCGAGAATGCCATTCAGCTGATCGATCACGACCAGGTGCCCATCTGTTGGAATGAGGGGGCTAAAGGAGTGACCCGAGCCAACGGGCCGTATCGGACCCAGGGTATTGCGCAACAGGCTCGCCAATTCGTCCTCGCTGCCAATGTCGTAACGACCAGCAGGCTGACAGGTCTGCCCGCCAGACCAGTTACTCCATGAGGCGGACTGCGCGAGGGCGGCGCCCGAGCTGGCATAGGCGCCGAACAAGGCGGCTCTTACGCTGGAGGCCAGGAAAGATCGTCTCGAAATTGGTTTCATTGATTAAGCCCCGCCATGTAGACGATCATCGCCCTGAAATCGGATATCTCACAGGCCATGCAATAGCCGAGAGGGGGCATCGAATTAACACCATTGAGAACATTACTGATAATCGCATCCTCGCCCTGCTGCAGTCTGCGCTGCCATTCAGCCGTGTCGCCTACAACGGGCGCGCCGGCTTCGCCGGTGATATGACAGAGGGCGCAGCTGCGGGACCACTTGCCCATAACCTCCTCGTCGATGGCAGCCACGGCCACGGTAGGTGGCCTGAACTGCTCCCCTGTGGAGGAGTTCTGAGACGTAGTGCTTGCACAACTACCGAGCAGTAGTGCTATTGATGCAGCAGCTACTAAATGGAGAAGAAATTTTTTCATGCTTTACCCACGCCTAATCCTGCGACTAAACCCATGCCTAAAGTGTTAGCCACCTTACCCAGTGGCTTTTTAACTGTCAATTCAGACTGAGGTTCAATAGCTGCAATCTGCATTAGTCCTCATAACGTTTGTTCGTCGCCTGCTCATTCAGCGAGCGAAACGCTTCGAGCTTTTCCTTTATGCGAGACTCCAGGCCAATGTTGCGAGGGAAGTAGAACTGCTCATCTTTCAGTTCGGGTGGCAGGTAATTTTCGCCGGCCGCGAAGCTATTCTCTTCGTCGTGGGCATAACGATACTCATCGCCGTAGCCTAGCGACTTGCTCAACGTGGTGCTCGCATTTCTTAGATGTAGCGGCACCTCCAGGCTACCGTTCTGATGCACGGCCTGCTTCGCCGCATTGAAGGCGGTATAGACGGCATTACTCTTCGGCGCGCTCGCGAGATACACCGCCGCCTGCGCTAGCGCCAGGTCACCCTCGGGATTGCCGAGGCGTGTGTAGGTATCCCAACAACTAAGTGTTAGTGGCAGGGCTCTCGGATCGGCGATACCGATGTCCTCCGATGCCATGCGCACGAGTCTGCGCGCGAGATAGATCGGGTCGCAGCCGCCGTCCAACATCCTGGCCAGCCAGTACAGGGCGGCATCGGGCGAGGAGCCTCTGACTGCCTTGTGCAGGGCTGATATCTGTTCGTAGAAACTGTCTCCCCCCTTATCGAAGCGGCGGCTCCCCTCCTCCAACACCTGCTGTATATGCGCATCGGCTATGGTACGGCGGCCATTCTTATTCTGGCCCATATCGCTTAACACTTCGAGATAGTTGAGCACGCGTCGCGCATCGCCATCGCCGGCTCGCGCCAGGTTCTGCTTCTGCGACTCGCTCAGCTCCAGATTCAGTGCCGCTAAACCGCGCTCCTCGTCTCGCAGCGCATGCTCGATGACACCTAACAAGTCTTCTTCGCTTAGTGGTTTTAGGAGATACACCCGCGCTCGCGAGAGCAGGGCGTTATTCAACTCGAAGGATGGATTCTCGGTGGTCGCGCCGATGAACAACACCGTGCCGTTCTCTATGTGCGGCAGGAACGCGTCCTGCTGCGCCTTGTTGAAGCGATGAACCTCATCGACAAACAGGATAGTCTGGCTAGTCCCTCCAGAGCGATGGTATTTCGCACGCTCGATGGTCGCGCGAATCTCCTTCACCCCATCGAGCACGGCGGAGAGCGACTCGAAGTGATAGTCGCAGGTGGCGGCGATAATCTTCGCCAGGGTCGTCTTGCCGACACCCGGTGGCCCCCACAGGATCATCGAATGGGGGAGCTTATTCTGAATCGCCTCATAGATTGACTTACCCGGACTCAACAGATGCCCCTGACCGACGAACTCCGCCAGATTCAGAGGACGCAGACGCGCCGCCAAGGGCTGGTAGCGTTGCTGTGTATCGTCATCAGGCAGCAGCGAGGCGCTCATCTACTCTACCCACCAAGCAATTTGTTCACAACGAATGGCATGATCCCACCGCTGATGAAGTATTTGACTTCCAGTTCGGTATCGAGCCGGCAGAGCAGCTCGCAGGAGTCGTTAGAGCCATCGGGATATTGCACCTCCATCAGCACCTTCATACCTGCCGATACATTGCCTAGCCCGAGCAAACTGACTTCTTCGTCGCCGCTTAGCTTGAGTGTCTTGCGATCGACACCTTTCGGAAATTGCAGCGGCAGCACGCCCATTCCCGCTAGATTGGAGCGATGAATACGCTCGAAACTCTGTGCGATTACGGCGCGCACCCCTAACAAGCGTGTGCCCTTTGCCGCCCAGTCACGACTCGATCCGGTTCCGTACTCCTTGCCGGCGATCACCACAAGCGGGGTCTTCTTCTGCTCGTAACGCATCGCCGCCTCATAGATCGGCAGGGCCGCGCTCTCGCCAGCCATGCGCGTATAACCACCCTCTACTCCACCGAGCATCTCATTCTTTATACGGATATTCGCGAACGTGCCGCGCATCATCACTTCGTGATTGCCGCGCCGCGAGCCGTAGGAATTAAACTGTTCCTTCTCGATGCCGTGGGACTTCAGATAGTCGCCGGCCGGACTGTCTTCGGCGATGGAGCCGGCCGGAGAGATGTGATCGGTGGTTACGGAGTCCCCTAGCACGGCTAGTATATTGGCGGAGACAATGTCTCCACTCGCCTCGGTGATGGAGGGGTCGAAGAACGGCGGGTTGCGGATATAGGTAGACTCTTCCTGCCACTGATAGGTCTTCCCTGGCTCGATAGGCAGGCTGTTCCAGTCTTCATCGCCGTCGAATACTGCGCTATAGCCCTTATCAAACATCTGTCGGCGCACCAGCTTAACCGCCTCGTCTATCTCTTCGTTGCTGGGCCAGATGTCTTTCAGGTACACCGGCTCACCTGCGGCGTTCTCACCGAGCGGGTCGCGGCTGATATCGACGTTCACGGAGCCGGCGAGTGCATAGGCGACGACCAGCGGTGGAGATGCGAGCCAGTTCGCCTTTACGCGCTGATGAATTCGCCCCTCGAAGTTCCTGTTACCGGATAACACCGAACATACCGTCAGGTTGTTCGCTGCAATCGCGGCATCGATGGCGGGAGGTAGTGGGCCAGAGTTGCCGATGCAGGTCGTGCAGCCATAACCCACGAGATTGAACCCGAGTGCATCTAGAGACTCCGTAAGGCCCGCCTGCTCCAGGTATTCCGAGACGACTTTGGAGCCGGGCGCCAGCGAGGTCTTCACCCAGGGCTTGCGTTGCAGGCCTTTCGCAAGCGCCTTCTTAGCCATCAGGCCCGCTGCCATCATCACATCCGGGTTCGAGGTGTTGGTGCAGGAGGTGATCGCCGCGATGACCACAGCACCCTCCTCCAACTCATAGTCTTCACCCTCGACAGCACTGGTCTTAGCCTCGTCGATCTCGAACGCTTCGGCGAAGCGGCTGGCAAGTTCTGTAACTGGCACACGATCCTGCGGCCGCTTCGGTCCCGCAAGACAGGGCACGACTTTGCGCATGTCGAGAGAGAGTGTGCTGCTGTAGTTCACCGCATCGTCGTCGCGACGCCACAGGCCCTGTGCCTTGCTGTAGGCCTCGACCAGTTCGATGTTCTGCCGCTCCCTGCCGGTTAGTTCGAGATAGTCTAGCGTCTTCTGATCCACTGCAAAGAAACTACACGTGGCGCCATACTCTGGCGTCATATTGGCGATCGTTGCGCGGTCGGCGAGGCTGAGGTTATTCAGGCCCGCACCGTAGAACTCGACGAACTTTCCAACCACGCCGTGCTCTCTCAGCATCTCGGTTATCGTCAGCACGAGGTCAGTGGCGGTAATTCCTTCTGCCAGATCACCCTCTAATTTGAAACCCACCACCTCAGGAATATTCATAGAAAGCGGCTGCCCGAGCATGGCCGCCTCCGCCTCGATACCCCCTACGCCCCAGCCCAGAACGGCTAAGCCGTTTATCATGGTAGTGTGACTATCGGTTCCAACCAGCGTATCGGGAAAGGCGAACAGATCGCCACCAATCTCGGCCTGCCAGACCGACTTCGCGAGGTATTCCAGATTCACCTGATGGCAGATGCCGGTGCCCGGCGGCACGACGCGAAAGTTATCGAAGGCCGTCTGCCCCCAGCGCAGGAACTGATAGCGCTCTCGATTGCGCTCCATCTCGATCTTCACGTTGTCGCGATAGGCAGAGTCCACGGCGAATTTATCTACCATCACCGAGTGATCGATAACCAGATCCACCGAGTTGGTCGGATTGATCAGCGAGGGGTCTTTGCCGCCCCTGGCCACCGCATCACGCATCGCGGCGAGATCGACCACGGCAGGTACGCCGGTGAAGTCCTGCATCAACACCCGCACCGGCAGAAACATGATCTCTTCGCTGCTGTGTTGAGAATCTTGCCAGTCGGCCACCTACACAATATGCCAGCGTCTAACGACATCGTCATCGCAGTGCCTTAGAAGATTCTCGAGCAGGATCTTAATGGAAACAGGCAAGGCATCAATGCGTTCGAAACCCGATTCTCGCAGCGCAGCCAGGCTGTAGTACTTATAGCGAGTGGAACCAACACTCAGTTCGCGAATACTCTTTTCTCGGAGATTGTCGATGGTATCACCTCGTGTCAGTGTCATTGGAACTGGGTTTATCCTAAAGAAGGAGAGTGGGAATTGTCCAACGAAATCGCTGGAAGATTTCCTCCGCTCGCGCTAATTGCCTGGCTGCAGGAGAGACTGCAGCCTCGCCACGCCGAGATCGCGCAGCAATCGAATATTCCGCTCAGGTATAGAGTCGATGTCGGGATAGTTAGCCACCTGGTGCTCCACACTCGCTTCGCGCAGCACATGCAGCAGCGGATACGGCGATCTATTGCTGTAGTTCTCCGCCTCGTCTACCGTCTCGGCGAATTCATAGCTCGGATGAAAACTCGCTATCTGAAAAATGCCGCTATACCCCTGCTGCTCCAAAAGCGCATCGGCGAGGTCGAGAAATTGATTGTAGTCGTCGAAGTCTTGCAGCACTGCCGGGTGAATCAGCAGCGTAGTCTCAATCTCCGGATCAACCTCCATCAGCTGCAGCTCATCAAGTAGGCAGGCTAGAAGCTGCTCGGCTGACTCGCAAAGCGACACCGAGAAGCGAATGCGCTCCTTCACCAACTCGCGTTTCGCGAACGGACAGAGATTAAATTCGATGATGAATGCTTCCAGCCAGTGGCGAACGTCTTTAACTATTTCACTCTCTAGCAAGAACGCCTCCAGGCTTTAGAAATCATTAAAGGGTGACGCGCCGAGTCTAATCCTGCAGCTCGACTTCATCGGAATTCGAAGAGAACTGGAGACTGGCGAGATTTGCGTACAGCTCACTCTCGCGCAGCAACTCCCGGTGTGATCCCTGAGCAATCAGCTTACCGGAATCCAGCACCGCTATCTTGCTCACATTCATCACCGTCGCCAGGCGATGCGCGATGACGAGCGAGGTGCGATTCGCCATCAATTTCTCCAGGGCCAGCTGCACCTTGCGCTCACTCTCCGCATCCAGGGCGCTGGTGGCCTCGTCCAGCAACAGAATCTCCGGGTCTTTTAGTATGGCTCGCGCTATGGCTATGCGCTGCTTCTGGCCACCAGATAGGCGTATACCCGACTCGCCAAGGTAGCTGTCGTAACCCTCGGGTAACTTCTCGATGAATTCACTCGCATAGGCTGACTCGGCGGCAAGGCGCACTTCCTCGTCGCTCGCATCGGGCCTGCCGTAGCGAATATTCTCCCAGACGTTGCCGGTAAACATCGTTGGCTGCTGCGACACGATCGCGATATGGCTGCGCAGCTCTTGCGGATCGAGCTCTCGTATATCTACCCCATCCAAGGCTATGACTCCCGACTGCGGATCGTAGAAGCGCAGCACGAGATCGAAGAGTGTGGACTTGCCGGCACCGGAAGGTCCAACCAGCGCGACGCTCTCCCCCGGCTCGACCTTCAGAGTAACGCCGTCCAGCGCCGGCGTATCGGGCCGCGAGGCATAGGCGAAGCGAACATCCGTAAGCGTGAGAAGGCCATTGAACTGGGCATCTAGCGTACGCGGCTCCGCCGGGGCCGTGATTTCATTCTCTGCCTCCAGTAATTCCATGAGCCGCTCCATCGCACCTGCGGCACGCTGCAGCTCGCTGATCACCTGGCTTATGGCACCAACTGCCGCAGCCACTATCACTGCGTAGGCCACGAAGGCAGTCAACTCGCCGGCCGACATCGTGCCGTTGATCACATCCTGCCCGCCTACCCAGATCATTATTGCCAGCGCGCCGAACACCAAAGTTATAACAATTGTAATAAGGAAAGAGCGCATCATGATGCGGCGCAGGGCGACATTGAAGGCAGTCTCCACATGACTGGAGAACTGTCGGTCATCGTGACTCTGGTGATTATACGCCTGCACGGTTTTTATCTGCTGGATGCTCTCTCCCACATAGGCACCCACATTGGCTATCTCATCCTGACTGCTGCGCGATAGCAGCCGCACCCTGCGACCGAAATACAGGATCGGGCCAATCACCAGAGGTATGCAGATGAGCACGACACTCGTCAGCTTCGGATTGGTTATAAAGAGGAAGACAGTACCGCCGACCATCATCAAGAAGTTTCGCAGGGCGATCGATGCGGATGAGCCGATGACGGATTGAATAAGCGTGGTGTCGGTGGTGATACGTGACTGAATCTCGCCACTGAGATTGTCTTCGAAGTAGCCGGGGTGCAGGTCGATAATATGTGAATACACAGCCTTCCGAATGTCGGCAGTGACTCGCTCTCCCAACCAGGATACCCAGTAGAACCTGGCGAAGGTACCTATCGCCTGAAATATGGCGATGAAAAAGAATCCCAGCACGGCGGTATTCAGGGCATCGGTGGAGCCCGCGACGAAACCGCTATCGACGATGATTCGAACGTACTGAACGAGTCCCAGACTCAGCGCCGAGGTAAAGACGAGGGCAACTGATGCGATAGCGATTTGCTTCTTGTAGGGTCTTAAAAACGCGGCGGATTTTAGGAGCAAAGAGGTACTGGATTCGGGCATGCACGCAATGTAGCAACTACAGGCGTAAAAGCAAGGAATAGCTACACGAGGATGAATGTGACTGGCAGGGCAACTCGTCGAATCGCAGCGCAGTGCGCTCGGAACAGCCAGGCTCCAAGCTCGCGACGTCTTAGCGCATTCTTAGGTAGCGCTTATTACCGACCGCTCGCTTCGCGTCGTTCGCCCTCGCGTCGCTCCGACTTGCGGCGCTCTTCGGCCAGCCAATTCTTGGCCTGCTCCGTTGATTTTCTGCGATCTTCGCGACGACGGCCGCGTCCACTGCGTTTATCTTGAGTCACAATCGTTTCCTCGCTGCTTGGATTCGCTCCGTTGCTTTGCACCTTCTCGTATCTCGAAGACGTAGACTACGTTAATATCACTGCACTTTTCAATTGCCCATTTCGGGCATAGGCCACACATCTTGAGGTAAATCATGTCGTTATCAATGCACTCCTGCTCCATCCCCTATTTCGTGCGCTCACTTACGAATCTATCCGCAATCCTTGAGAAGGGTGCTGCCCATGCCAAGGAGAAGGAGATAGATCCCTCAATATTGGTGTCAGCACGACTATTTCCCGACATGTTCCCTCTGTCGCGCCAGGTACAGATAGCCTGTGATATCAGCAAGGGGGCGGCGGCCAGAATCTCGGGGCTAGAGGCGCCTAGCCATGAGGATACCGAATCGAGCTTCGAGGAGCTTAAGGAACGGATCCGCAAGACCATAGAGTTTCTGAATTCGGTGCCGGCGGATAAGATAAATGGTACGGAGGAGAAGATTGTGAAGTTTCAGGCAGGCACGCTTGAGATAGATTTCACCGGCGCCAGCTATCTGTCTATGTGGGCACTGCCGAATCTCTATTTTCACGTCACCACGACTTATAACATCCTGCGCCACAATGGTGTCGTGCTTGGCAAGCTAGACTTTGTAGGCGCGCCTTAGTCATTCCGTGGTGTTATGAATCGACCATGGATTCATAACACCACGCGGCTTAATCGCTCAGCGTTGCTCCCGTAAGCTTAGCAACCGCAGCAAGGGTAGTCTGCGCCGCGTTAAGACCTAGGCGAAAATCCTTGTCCGTAAAGTTCGTCCACACATCCAGAGGCGAATGCCAGGTAGGATTCCATCCGCCGCCAGTATGCGCACCGCGCTCATTCTCCCTCAGACTAATAGACGGCACGACGTTCATGAACGGCGTTGAATCCGTGTTCGTCATATGCGGGCCAACCGTTGCCGGGTAATCCGTGTTATAGGCATCGGCCGCCGCTTTGAACACAAAGGCCAGGCGCATAGAGTCATCGGCGAGATCGGAGTTGGATTGAAATTCTATATTCACATCAGCCTCGGCGCGCTGATCCCAACTGACCGTGCCGTCGGCGCGCGGTGCCCCGTGATCCCAGAGCATCATGTCGTGTTGAATCATGCCTAGCCAGGTAGGTTCGGGATAGCGACCAGAGCCTGCCGGCTCCTCGATACCCTGCAGTGCTGCTCGCTGTTCCACATAGGCTGATGACCCGTTGAGTCCAGTCTCCTCGTTATTCCATAGAGCGAAGCGAATGGAGCGCTCCGTCTCGACGCCGGGGGCACTCATGATACGCGCCAGCTCCATGACGAGCGCCGTGCCAGAACCGTCATCGTTAACCGCCTCGTTCACGCCGTGCCCATCCATGTGCGCACTGACAATATACATCTCATCCGGACGCGTCGTTCCAATCTTGGTGCAGTACACCTCCGAGCGTGGACCGTCTACCGGCTCCTCTGCATTCAGCAGGCGAATTCGCTCGTCGGGCTGCGCCTCTAGATCGCGGTTCACACCCGTAGGCGAGCGATAGCCATAGATCGAACTGCCGCCGGGGCCGCTTCCGTTGCGACCAACCAGGCCTCCGGTGGGCGTAGTCAGGTCTGGAGTCTCCGTCGCCGCCCTGCTGCCGGTGCCGCGTGGAGTGGTGGTAAAGGTGTAGTGCAGCCGTTCTACATTGCTGCAACCGTAAGAGACTAGCTGCTCCTCTATCCAGTCTACCGCGGCACGATTCCGACTGGTGCCCTGCCGACGATCGCCAAACTGCGTCAATCCCTTAAGCGTGGTCTTGTAGGTTTCCAGATCGAGGCGAGAGACCAGCTCGGCAACCGGGTCGTCGGCATCCTGCGCTGCGGAGAATGACCCCAGGCCGAGCAAGGTTGTGCCGGCGATTGTGGCTGTTAGACGTTTTAATTTACCGCTCATGCTCACTCCGTTATTTCTTGAGACTTTGTACAAAAATTGAATCAGGGATAGACAGTAAACTCTGCCCAAGAGAATTTCAATACGCATCTATGCGTGACAGCAGGCCCTAGCTATCCCTCAGCTACAGCTCTCGCAACCAAATATTTCTAAACGAGACGACCTGGCCGTGGTCCTGCAAACTGATTGGCATCTTGCCGCTACAATCCTGCTCTCGCGCCTGCCCCCAAGGAGTGCAGCGAACGGCGTATTCTGGCTCTTGGGTATAGGTAGCACCCAGAATTTCCACGTTGTTCTGCACCAGCACACCATTCTGAAAAACGGTGGCAAAGGCCGGAGATTCTAGAGCACCGGATGCGGCATACACCGGGGCCTTAAAAATTATATCGTAGCTCTGCCATTCTCCGGGGGGCTTGGCTACATTCTGCAGCGGGGGATACTGCAGGTAGATCGATCCTGCCTGACCGTTCACATAGGTAGGGTTCTCCCAACTATCGAGTATCTGCAACTCGAAGATCGAGTGCAGGAATATGCCGCTGTTCCCCCGTAGCTGCCCCTCGCCTACTATCGTAGCGCTAGGCGAGAATTCGATGTGCAGCTGCATGTCGCCGAAGGCCTGCCGAGTCCTGATGGATCCTGTGCCGTTGTTGACGGTAAGAATGCCGTTCTCTATATGCCATGCGGCCTCTTCGTCGCTACGCGCCGACTGCCAGGCGTCCAGATTACTGCCATCGAATAAGACAATAGCGTCTGAGGGAGCTTTGCCATTGATCACTCCATCAATCTTGGCCGGTATTGGCGAATACACTTCTGCGGCGTTCGCGCATTGAACGAACGCGACTAGCGACAATCCAATTAGTTTAAGTGTGACACCTGAGTTTCTCATGGGCGCTGGGATTCCTTAGGGCAATTGATTCGAATTTTGGCTGAAAGAGAGACTACCACAGATGAAAACCCGCATAGACCGAATTCCCCCTGCCCGAGCCTTGTAGGCAAATTCCTAGGTTGCCTGGCAGGGTTTCCTACAGCAGCGGAGCCCGCATTTGTTTAGGGCTGGCAATAAAGTAAATCCCACAAATTTAACGAGACACAAGCGATCTAGCAGGATAGACTGAACCGGTCCGCAAATACCGTCGTTATTCATACAGGGACAGTGCGGATATTAACTCCAAGCGAGGAACTCGCCGATGAACACAGATGTGACAGGCACCATTCTGGTAGTAGAGGATGAACCGGGCGTTAGAGATGTCGCCGTGCAGATGCTTAAGTTCACCGGCTTCGATGTTGTCGAAGCCTACGATGCCAAGAGCGGTCTCGAGCAGTTCACTAATAACCCGGATATCGATCTGGTTTTCTCCGACGTAATCCTTCCCGGCGGCATTAGCGGCATCGAGATGGCGAAGGAAATACTGGCGCTGAAGCCACACACTCTCATTCTTCTCGCAACCGGCTACTCAGCGAAGGCAGAGGCACTGGTTAGCACTGCATCGAAATCCGATAACATCGGCGTTGTGGCGAAGCCCTACGATATCAACAAGATTCCCACGCTAATCTCAGCCATGATAAGCAACGCAGCAGCAGACTAACAGCTCATCACAGAACTGTGCGCAGCACCTGGCTTCAACTCTCGTCTTCAAGCGCCTGATCTGCTCGCATATTGCATGCGGTCACCTCGGGCAACTTCGTCATGTACTTGAGCATCATTGCCCCGCGTATATCGGTTCTTTCGAACAGCGATGAAGACTCATCGATGTAGAACACACGCGAGGTGGTTTCTACCAAGTCTTCTTCCATAGGCATCGCACAGCGGTGTACTCCCATGCCCGCGGGTATGCGGCGCGGCAGTCTCTCACGGTACATGAATATCTCTCTGCTCTTCTCGAAATAGGTATAGTCGACGATTCCGTCGCGGTTGCTGTCGTGCGCACACATCTCATACAGGAGAAAATTATCGCAATAGAGATTGTTCGCAGGGCGCTCACCAACGTAGGAGCCTGCACAGCCGACGAGAGTCAAGCTGCTGGTAAGAAGAAACACACGAATTATAGAGTTATCTATGCGCATTAAAAATATTCCAGGAATTTACTGGAGGCTACTAAGACGTCGGCAAATTTTCTCGGCATTGTACGCGGATTTCGGCAAAAAACTAAATCTACCCCGGCTTAGCTGGATGGAAAAGAGAAGCGCGTGCTCTCGCTGTCTCCGCGGGCCGGCCATTTCTGCGTCATTGTCTTCCTGCGGGTATAGAAGCGCACCGAATCGGGACCATAGATGCTGAGATCACCGAACAACGAGCGCTTCCATCCACCGAAGCTGTGGCTCGCCACAGGAACGGGAAGCGCCACATTAATACCCACCATGCCGACCTGAATATGATCCGAGAAATACCGGGCCGCCGCCCCGTCACGGGTAAACAGGCAGGTGCCGTTGCCGTATTCATGTCGGTTGATGATGGACATAGCCTCATCCAGATTCTCGACGCGCATAACGCACAGAACTGGGCCGAAGATCTCATCGCTATGGATACTCATCGACTCGGTCACCCTGTCGAACAGACAGCCGCCGATGAAGAAGCCACCCTCGCCTCCCGCTACCGACAGACCGCGCCCATCGACCACCAATTCGGCGCCCTGCTCCAGACCCTGCTCTATATAGGCGTTGATTCGCTCTAGCGCGTCCGCACTGATCAATGGCCCCATATCGTTTGCTATGTCTGTGCCGGGCCCGACCTTCAATTTACGCACGCGACTCGCCAACTGAGCGACGAGCTTTTCAGCAGTCTCTTCGCCCACGCAGACTGCGACGGAGATCGCCATGCAGCGCTCGCCACAGGAACCGTAGGCGGCACCCATCAACGCGCTCACGGCATTGTCGAGGTCAGCATCCTCCATGATGACCGCGTGATTCTTCGCGCCACCGAGCGCCTGAACACGCTTTCCAGCCTGGCTGGCGCGGCGATAGATGGATTCCGCTATGGGCGTGGAGCCGACGAAACTCACGGCCTGGATGCGTGGGTCGTCGAGTATCAGCTCCACCACCCGCCGGTCTCCGTTAACGACATTAAAGACACCATCGGGCAGGCCTGCCTCTGTGAAGAGTTGCGCGAGTAACATCGCGGCGCTTGGGTCGCGCTCCGACGGCTTGAGGATGAAGGTATTGCCGCAGGCAATCGCCATGGGAAACATCCACATCGGAACCATCGCGGGAAAATTAAAAGGAGTGATGCCTGCGACGATGCCTAGCGCCTGAAATTCTGACCAGCTGTCGATGTCCGTGCCCGCGTTCTTGGAATGTTCGCCCTTGAGTAGCTCGGAGATTCCACAAGCGTATTCGACGACCTCGATGCCGCGAAGCAACTCGCCTCGTGCATCGTCCAAGACCTTGCCGTGCTCATCTGTAATCGCCCGGCAGATCTGGTCCATGTTCGCCTCGAGCAGCTGCTTGAAACGAAAGAGAATCTGCGCTCGCTTCTGTGGTGGCGTATTGCGCCAGGAGGCGAAGGCGGAACTCGCCGCATCGATTGCCTCTTCCAGTTGCGGCAGCAAGGCGCAGGCCACCCGCTTAGTGATCTGACCGGTTGCTGGATTGTAGACAGCGAGTGTCTCGACGCTCCCATCTTTCTCGCGCCCATTGATGTAGTGGCCTAACGTTTCATAAGCCTCAAGCGAACTCATGCAATGACTCCCCTACCGCGCCCACCAGATCATCGATCTGTTTCTCGGTAACTATAAACGGCGGCGCCAGCTGAATGGTGTCTCCACCCCAACGCACATAGAAGCCCTTCTCCAGGCACTTCAGACCAAGCTCGAACGGGCGACGCAGAGGCTCGCCGGGGTAGTGCTCAAGAGAGATGCCAGCGGCCAGGCCATAATTGCGAATGTCGGTGACGAAGGGACTGCCCTTGAGTGAGTGCACCGCTGTCTCAAATTTCGCAGACAGAGTTTTCACATTCTCGACCAGCTTCTCATTAACTAACACATCTAATGCGGCGATACCCGCAGCGCAGGCGACTGGATGCGCGGAATAAGTATAGCCATGGGGAAACTCAACCATATAGTCTGCGCCACCCTTCTCCATAAAGGTGTCATAGATCTCCGCACCCACTACCACGGCACCGAGAGGAATCGTGCCGTTGGTGATCTGCTTCGCCAGCGTCATGATATCCGGTGTCACACCGAACTCCTCGGCGCCGGTCATCGAACCCATTCTACCAAAGCCGGTGATAACCTCATCGAAGATTAGTAATAAGTCGTGCTTGTCGCAGATCTCGCGCAATCGCTTCAGGTAACCAACCGGCGGTGGCAACACGCCCGCCGTGCCCGACAATGGCTCGACGATGACCGCGGCAATATTCGAAGCATCGTGCAATAGCACTAGCTGTTCCAGTTCATCGGCGAGATGCGCGCCAGCCGGGGGCATGCCGCGGCTAAACTTGTTCTCATCAAGCAAGGTGTCACGGATGTGGTCAGCGTCCACGCTCTGCCCGAACAACTTACGATTGAAGCCGATGCCTCCGACACCGACGCCGCCGTAGTTAACGCCATGATAGCCCTTCATCCTGCCTATAAACTTGGCCTTGCCAGGTTGCCCACGACTGCGCCAATAGCCTCGCGCCATCTTTAGCGCCGTATCGATGGTTTCCGAGCCCGAATCGGTGAAGAATACATGGTCTAACTTGCCAGGCGTCAGCTCTACTACTTTGTTTGCCAACTCGAAGGATAGCTCGTGGCCATATTGGAAGCCGGGAGAATAATCGAGCTTGGCAATCTGCGCGCTCACCGCCGCAGTAATTTCGTCGCGACCATGCCCTAGTCCGCAGGTCCAGAGCCCGGAGAGACCATCGAAAATCTCCCTGCCTGCCACATCGGTGTAGTAAGCCCCCTTAGCCGAGGCCATCATCCTGGGATTATCCTTAAACTGTCGATTGCCGGTAAACGGCATCCAGTGCGCTTCGAGCTGGTCTCTACTCAGAGTCACGGGACTCCTCCTTTAAAATTCAAATAATACCTGTTGCTAGCAGCTAGTGATGGCGCCTATCGATTGCTGACCGCTGTTTCTAAAACAATGGCCTCACTGTCGCCCTTGCTATGTCCGATGCTTTCCAGGTCGGCCCGGAACTCTCTTGCCAACTGCTCATCAGGCCAGATAAGCGCCACAATATAGCCGACTATCAAGGCAGATAGAAACGATGGCGGCATAGTCTCCAGCGCCACAAAATAGGGCCCAATGGTCTCCATGTCCTGCAGCAGGAACTTGCAGATCATCGACATCGAGAAGCCCGTAATCATGGAGGCGATCGCCGCCCTCTCCGTGAATCGAGTCCAGAACAGGGACATCAGCATCATCGGGCAGAATGTCGCGGCGATACCCGCCCAGCCAAAGATAACAAACCAGAATATAGTTCTGTCTGGCGATAGCACCGAGACGGTGATCGCCAGACCCAGAGAGAGCACGGCGAAAACAATCGTAATCAGGCGGCAGAGACGAGCCGCCTGTCCATCAGTCAAGTCTGGGTTAATCATCTTCGCATACAGATCGTGTGTAACGGAACCGGCCGCCATTACTAACAACGATGATACGGTAGACATGATAGCGGAGAGCACCGCTGCCACATACAATCCGACGATGAGCGGAGGGAAGGTGTACTCGACCAGCTCCGAAAGAACATTCTGCGCGCCGTTACCTAAGACCGTGTCGGGCTCAACGCCTTGGGTCGTGAAGATATAGCGACCGAGCACACCGATGCTCACTGCCGAGAAATCGACGAGCAGCGTGAACAGCATGGCTACCCATTTGCCGCGATTGATTTGATCCTCGCTGCGTATAGCGATTAACCTCGCAAACACCTGGGGCGAACCGAGGAAGCCGAGGCCGATAAGCATCATACCGATCACCACGGCGACATTCATAGGCGTGAAGCCACCGGCACCCCAGATGTTGACCAGGCCTGGCTCGATCGCCTGCAGACCCTCATAGATGGAGCCACTATTGGCGAGCGAGAGGTAGGCAACGAGCGGCAGCAGCATCAAGCAGGCAAGCATTACCGCCCCCTGAAACATGTCGGTCCACGCGGCCGCCAGGAAGCCTCCCGCGATGCAATAGGTAGCTACCACCAGAAAGCCCACGACCGCACCAGTGTGATAGTTCCAGTCGAGGAAGCTCTCGAAGGCGGAGCCCGTTGCATCGATCTGGGCCGATATATAGATCAAGACGAAGACTGAGAGTGCGATTGAGGAGACGAGACGCAGAGTATTCGTCTTCGACTGGAAGCGACTACCCATGTAGTCGATCACGGTGATCGAATCGTATTTGTCGGTGAGGCGTTTGAAGCGATTCGCCATAATGAACCAGGCCACACCCACGCCGAACAACTCTCCCACCACGACCCAGTAGGTACTGAAACCCAGCATCGCTCCCATGCCAGTGAGCCCAAGCAGTAGCCAAGCCGATTCGCCCGTCGCCTGCGCCGAGAAGGCAGCGACCCAGAAGCTGAGTGACTTACCGCCAATCACGAAGTCGCTCATGCTCTTGACGCGCCTGGACGCGAGATACCCCAGAAAGATCAGTATTCCGAAGTAGATGATAATCATCGAGTATTTCTCGATCATGAAGTTTCCTCTGCCGACTTCCTACTGAATGGATAGCTAGAGGGATAATACCTTCCGGCAGCTGAAGTTACACCCCGGGTCTTTGGGAAAGTTACTTCTGACCACTGTCAATCGTTTACGCTGTTTCTAGCCTAGGGCTATAGTAGACTTCTCCAATACTAGCTAAGCCCTATTCGACACAGACTCGCCGCCCTTGGACTTTACTCGATGTCGCCCTTAGTCTTTTCAGCCGTCTTGTTTGCAGCCCTGTTGCATGCCACCTGGAACGCCATCGTCAAAGTGAGCGGCGATCGACTCATCATCATGGGGCTGACCACGGCGACGACCTCGCTGCTTGTCCTGCCCATACTGCTCTTTCTGCCGCTGCCCGCGCCTGCGAGTTGGCCCTTTCTACTTCTATCTGCCTGCGTGCATACCTTTTATATGCTGGTGCTAGTCAGAGCGTATGGCCTAGGCGACTTCGCTCAGGTCTATCCACTTGCCCGCGGATCGGCACCGCTGCTCACGGCAGGGCTGGGTTTCCTTCTATTGGGTGAATCGATGGCGCTGTCCGAACTCTCGGGAATGCTGTTGATTATCCTCGGCATCTTCGGGCTTGCTCTGGAGACTAGCGCAGGTGTATTGCAACTCTCTCGCTCCGCCCTGTTCTACTCGCTCCTGACGGGTGTCTGCATCACTGCCTATTCCCTCGTCGACGGAGTAGGAGTTCGCTTATCGGGAAATAGCCTCAGCTTCATTCTATGGATGTTTTTCTTCGATGGGTTCCTGCTACCTCTTATCGCATTCATGCGGAGACCCCGTAAGATCTTCTATGACACCCTAAGAACGCAGTGGAGAACAGGGCTCTTGGTCGCGGTGCTCTCGACCACGGGCTATGCAATCATCGTATGGGCATTTAATCAGGAGCGCATCGCGCCGGTCGCCGTGCTCCGCGAAACGAGCGTCCTGTTCGCGCTGCTCATTTCGGCGTTCTTTATCAGGGAGGCATTCTCGACACTGCGGGTGTGCATCGTAGCGCTTATCCTCGGCGGCATTGTCCTGCTCGGCCTCTGAGCCTGTGTGGCGAAATCGCATAATAGTTGGTCTTTCTACTCCTCGCGCCAACCACAACATTTCAAAAATATCCATTAATTTCAATGCGTTGGGATTCTGGCACGAAACATGAAAGCCGATTAGGGGAATGGGTAGTCAGATGTAACTTAAATTGCATCTGTTTCGTCTAACTCAGACATCTACTAATAAATAGAATCCTGTCGGGACAAGAGATTGAGCGCATCTAGTAACATCATCGACATGTTCACCAATCATAAGGTGGCATCGAATCTAGTCATGATCATGATGATCCTGTCCGGGCTGTGGGCGGCCGATCGCATCAATACTCAGCTCGACCCTAGCGTGGAATTCCCGGTCATCGTGATCGAGGCGACTTGGCCCGGCGCATCAGCCGAGGACATCGAACAGCTCATCGTCGTGCCGGTCGAACAACAAATCGCCAACATGACCGACCTCGAGAGCTACCGCTCATATAGTCGCAATGGCTCAGCCACAATCGTCGCCGTGTTCTACTTCGACTCAGACGTCAGCAAGAACCTCGACTTCGTAAAGAATCGTGTCGCGCAGATTCGCAACTTCCCGGCCGACATGGAACCGATACAAATTTCACAGGAGATCGATTACGAAGAGATAGCCGTTATCTCGATCAGCTCCGATGGATCTCTGCAGGAACTCATGCCACTGGTGCGTGAGATGGAGAACGATCTGTATGCCCGCGGCATAGAAAGGATTGTGTTCGATGGCATGCCTGAGGAAGAGATAGCGATTCAAGTCAGTAGCAGCACGTTGCTCGAGCTGGACACGAATCTCGAACAGATAGCGAGCGAGGTACGACAGCGAAGCGCGAACTCCCCTGCCGGAACCGTCGGTCGCGGTCAGGCGGAGATGCAGCTGCGCAGCCTCGATCAGAAGCGCGAGGTAACAGAGTTCGAGCAGATGCAGATCGCCCTCGAGTCCGGCGGCCGGCTGGCGCGACTGACCGATATCGCAACCGTCGAGAAGCGAGCGAAGGTTGGACAGGCCGAACTCTACCGCGAGGGCCGAGTCGCTATCGAGATGGAGCTCTACAGACTCACCAGCTCGGATGCGATCAACACGGCGCGCATCGTCAACGACTGGATCGCCGAGACCGAGCCGAACCTGCCGCGCGGCGTAGAGATACACAAATACCAGGAGGCCTGGCTGCTGCTTAAGGAGCAGTTGCGGGTTATCTTCGAGAATGGCACCTCCGGTCTAATACTGGTGCTGGTTACCCTATTCCTGTTCCTGAACGGCCGCGTCGGCTGGTGGGTGATGATGGGAATTCCCGTCAGCTTCCTATTCGCAACACTTATCTTCTATGGCGTGTTCGGCGGCAGCATCAACATCGTCGCACTCATCACATTTATTATGGCGCTAGGCATCGTCGTGGACGATGCGATCGTTGTCAGCGAGGACTCAGTTACGCTCTTCGAGCAGGGTATGAGTCCGGCAGACGCTGCAGCGAATGGCGCCAAGCGCATGCTGCTACCGGTGCTAACCTCCTCGATGACAACGCTAGCCGCCTTCGTACCGCTCATACTCGCGGGCGGCGAGATGGGCGCGATCATTACAACCATGCCGGTGGTATTGCTATGCGTGATCATCGCCTCGCTGATCGAATGCTTCTTCGTGCTGCCAGGCCATCTGCGTCACGCCTTCGAGAACACCGATCGCAGCAAGCCTAGTGAATTCAGAAAGAAGTTCGACAGCTGGTTCTATTCGATCCGTGACAACTACTATCAACCCCTGCTGCAAAAATCGCTCACGGCTCCAGGCACAACACTCTGCGCCGCCTTCGCCTGCGTCATACTATCAATTAGCCTCATCGCCGGCGGCAGGGTTGGTCTCAACCTCGTTACTGGAATGAGCCTGGAGATGCTGGAGGCGAATGTGAAGTTCGCCGCACAGGCGAGCGAGACAGATAGACAGGCCTATATGCTCAGGCTAGAACAAGAGCTGGAGCGCATAGACGCCGAGAACGGTGGCACCAATATCAACGGTTATATCTCCAAGACCAATAGCGCGCGCCTGAATCAGGAACGCAAGACTGGCAGCCAATACTCTTCGATTCGCATCGAATACGGCTGGGAGGAAGATCGCAGTATTCCACCGCAGGAGTTCGTTAGCCTCTGGCAGGCGGCCGTTCCGCCCTCGCCACTGGTCGAGGAACTGTACCTCGAGGTGCGCGGTGGCGCCAACAACGGTCAACCCGACCTGACACTCATCCTACGCGGGCGAGACATTCCTACACTTAAGCAGGCCTCCGAAGAATTGCAGGAGGCGCTGGCGGCCTACCCGGGCGTGTCCAATGTCTATGACGACCTGCCCTACGGAAAGGATCAGATCATCTACTCGATTAACTCGGCCGGAAAATCACTGGGCATAACGACCGAGTCGCTGGGCCGACAGCTGCGCGCCGCCTACAACGGCGGACGAGTGCAGATCTTCAACCAGAATGATTCTGAACTCGAAGTGTCCGTAATGCTGCCAGATGATGAGCGCGACAATCTGCACTCTCTGAAGCAATTCCCGATTCAGACGCCTAATGGCGAGCTCGTTGCGATGGGTCTCATTGCCGAGATACAGAATCGTAGCGGCATCGACCTAATCAATCACAACAATGGCTTCATGTCGGTGGCGGTTAGCGCGAGCGTCAATCCTCTGCAGAACAATACCGAGCAGGTTATGACTCATGTAACGAACAATGCCCTGACGCAGATTCGTGAGAAATACAACCTGACCTCCGGCTTGGGAGGCGTCTCGCAGCGCAATCAGGAGCTACTGAACACGCTGAAGACGGGCGCGCTGCTCACCGTCATCTTCATCTACCTGATACTTGCCTGGTCCTTTTCCTCCTATGTCTGGCCACTCGCGGTGATGACGGCCATCCCTCTTGGCCTGACCGGCGCCATTGCAGGCCACTGGATAATGGGCGCCGACATCGGCGCGATGTCCCTGCTGGCGTTCTTCTCGCTTACCGGCATCGTCGTGAACGACTCCATCATCTTGGTGAGTTTCTTCCGGCGCGAGTTGGCTGATGGCAAGCCGTTCAAGGAGGCGATACACGATGCCTCCATTGCGCGCTTCCGCGCTGTCATACTGACCTCGCTGACGACCATAGCAGGCCTGGGCCCGCTTATGTTCGAGACCTTTAGCCTCGCCATGTACATCGTGCCTATCGCCATCACGCTCTGCTTCGGCCTCGCTTTCTCAACGGTCTTGGTGCTCGTAGTCATTCCCGCGCTGATCGTGATGATCGAGAACTCGAGAGCCAAATTGCTCGGACTTTCGCTATTCGCAGGACTATCAGTAAGCAGGGAAAGGGAACCAGCTTCAGCAAGCGAAGCAAAAATCGCCTAACAGTACTCAACGGGACTAGAAATGAACACAGATAGATTGAAGACCGTGACGGAACCGCTCTCGAGACTTAGCAAGAAGTTCACCGGGCTACTGCTGCTCGCTCTATCCCTATTCTTCGGATTCATCATGGTCGCGACAGGACCGAGCGCCGAGCCACTCGAGAAAACAGAACGCGCCTGGCCGGTGTCGGTCATGACCGCGGCACCTGTGGACCTGCCCCCAACTCTACTAACCTATGGCAGGGTTGAATCGAAGCAGGTTGCGCGACTGAACACCATGATCTCCGCTCCTGTAAGCGAGGTCTTCGTACGCGAGGGTGACCGCGTACAGGAAGGTGATCTGCTGATTCAGCTAGACGCGATGGAAGGGCAGCTCACGCTGAATGTTGCCCAGGCTAATTACAACCGCAATACCGCCCTGCTCGCCTCCGTGAAAACCGAGTCCACGCTTGCCACTGCGCTTACGGCTCAGTATCGGGAACTGAATGAGATAGCCCAGTCAAAACTAGGACGCGCGACCGACTTGAACAGCAAGCGAATGATCTCCGATGCGCTGCTCGATGAGGCGCGAGCGGACGCGAGTCAGTCGAACATTACGCTGCAGCAGCATCTCGCTCAGGTCGCGGACTTCCCGAATAGAATCGCGCAACAGCAGGCGTCGGTCGATGAATCGGCAGCACAGTTTGAGCGCGCGAAGCTAGACCTTCAGCAGTCACAGATTCGCGCGCCCTTCTCCGGGCGCGTGATGCGCAGCAGCGTGTCGAAGGGCGACAGGGTTATAGCGGGCGCCACACTTATCGAGATCGCCGACTACAGCGGACTCGAAATCCGCGCATCGGTCCCCTCGGAGATTGCGTTTAGACTCAATCAGGTCATGCAGCAATCTCAAGATGTACACGCCAGCGCTACAGTGGACGGCAGCAGACTGGATTTCATTCTAGACAGGCTGTCCGGAGACGTTAAGTCTGGCCAGAGCGGGATTGATGTGTTCTTTACCAGTAGCGCTGGGGAAACACTCGATATAGGAAGGGTGTTAAACCTGACCGTAGACATGCCCGTTGAGAGAGATGTGATCTCCATGCCGGTGTATGCGCTGTATGAGAACCAGACCGTGTATCGAATCGATGAGCAGCGACTACAGGCGGTCCGCTATGAAACGATTGGAGACTATGTCACCGCCGACAATGAATTGCGAACCCTGATTCGCTCCAATGAGATCCAGGTGGGAGATCAACTATTAGCATCACAACTGCCACGGGCAATCACTGGCCTCTTGGTCGAGCCGATTGCCAATGGAGGAGCTAGCCTCGGTATTAATTGATACAGCAACTAGTTCGGATTGTTCGCGTAACCACTCCTAACAAACTTCATAGAATGTAGTAACAGAGAAGCGAATCTCGAATCGGAATCACTGAGCGCGCAGCCGCGCCTCGAGTTCCTTCTGCCTCTGCTCCGCCGAATCAAGCAAGGTCTGCTGAACGCTATTTGCTGCATCTAGGGCAGTTTGCTGCTGATTCGTTAATATCCCCTGCTGTGCCTGTGCGGGCTGCTGAGCGGTAGTCGACTCATCACTCTCTGATCCACAGGCAGTCAACAGCGTTAAAGCGGCGGCGATTGCCGCGATGAATACACTTCTCATTATCCTTCTCCCAACTGTGACGTTTAGAATCGTGACGATTCTATCAGAGATAACGACCCGCAAGCTCAATCCAAACAGGAATCACGAAGAACGCCGCGAGGGTTTGCAGGGTGATGATGTTTGCCATGAGACTCTCGTTGCCGCCGAGCTGCCTCGCGAGTATATAGGCCGAAGGCGGTGCCGGCAGCGCCGTCAGCAGCAACAAGACTACGGCCACCGAGTTTGGCGTCTCGAATAGCAGGCAGGCCAGCAGCACCAAACCCGGAAACAGGGCGAGCTTATTCACCACCGCCACCAGCAGCTGCCAGCTCTGCTCACCGAGTGCCACGAAGCGTATGCCCGCCCCTACAGCGAGCAGGCCTATAGGCAACGCGGGCTGGCTGAGTATCTCTATTACCGACTCGGCGAGCGGAGGAATCGTAAAACCCGTGTAGCTGATAACGATGCCGGCCAGACAGGCCAGGACCAGCGGATTCGTTGCGACCGAGTTGATGATCCGGCTGAGCCGCTTCGTGCCTCCGTCCCCGCCTCCGGTCAGGGAGATCACGCACAATACATTCACCAAGGGGATATAAACCGCCAGACAGAGTGCCGCCGTGACAAGACCCCTATCACCATAGAGCACATCGATGCAGGCCAGGCCG
>CAYGRR010000027.1:0-35868 GCA_964352295.1 uncultured Pseudohongiella sp.
TATTCGGGTTCGGATGTTTCAGACTAGCCTCCTGTACCTGGACTTCATCTTGTTCAGTCGATAATGGCTTGATAGATGCCGCTGCGTAGCTTGGCGTAGTCGTCGAGTCCGGTTGCGGGAATGATCTGCGTGAGGTACACGACGACGAGTTCTTCTTCCGGATCCACCCAATAGGTCGAGTGATAGGCGCCGCCCCAGCCGTATTCGCCGACAGAGCCGAGGCTGCCTCTCGCACCGAGGTCGGTGACTACAGAGAAGCCTAGTCCGAATCCCGTGCCATCGCGGAAGGGAATGTCGCCGAGATGATTCGTCGTCATCAGTTCGATGGTCTTGCGTGAGAGGATTCGCTCTCCGTTAAACTCGCCGCCATTCAGCGTCATCTGCAAGAACTTCGCATAGTCGTTGGCGGTAGACAGCAATCCCGCGCCGCCGGAGAAGCTGACTCTAGGCCCCTTGTCATACATGCCCTGGCTCTGCATGCCATTGGTCTCGGGTCTTGCCTCGATGCCGCCGCCTGCCTTGGGGCGATACACCGTGGCCAGTCGACCGCGTTTCTCTTCGGGAAGATAGAAGTGTGTATCGTTCATGCTTAGAGGGTCGAAGATTTCCTGCTTGAGGAAGCTGGCCAGATCCATGCCGCTCGCCTTCTCAATAACAGCGCCGAGGATGTCGGTGTTGTAGCCGTAGATCCAACGCTCGCCGGGGTGTTCATCTAGTGGCAGGGAGGCCATGCGGGCTATGGTTTCGCCAACGGGCTCATCACGGTCCGCGAAATACCAGCCCTGAAACCCTGCCTGCTCCCACTTGTCCGCGGCGGGACCGCTGCCGTAGCTCATGCCGCCGGTGTGAGTGAGCAAGTTGCGCAGCGTAATAGAGCGTCTGGCGGGCTCGAGATCGTAGCCGCCGTTTGAATTGGCAACGGCAACTTGCATGTCTGCCCATTCGGGGATGTGGCGTTCCAGATTGTCGCTGATATCCAATGCGCCGCGCTCGTGCAGGATCATGATGCCGGTGCTGACGATGGCCTTGGTCTGAGAGGCGATGCGGAACATCGTGTCTTCGCTCATGGGGATGCCTGCCTCGATATTCTGCATGCCGTTCGCACTAGCGTAGGCGACCTTGCCCTTGCGAAGCACCATGACAACTTGTCCGGCGATCTGGTCATTCTCGACGTAGGACTTGAGTACGGCATCGAGTCGCTCGAGGCGCTCTGATGACATGCCTAGGCGTTCAGGGCGCACCTTGTCGAAATCGGCCGCAAGGCTGACGGTCGAGAGGAGTAACAGTAATAATGGAACGAGCTGTCGAGGAGTTAATGTGTGCATGGGGATTTTCTCTCTAGTTATTGTGCGGTGACTAAATACGGACAGAGTTGCGCAACTAGCAATGTGGTTAATCATTGTCTAACGATTATCAGTGTTGACCTGCCTCCATGCAAGTCGTGCGGTGTGCTTGGCCGATGGCTAGCTTTACAATCTGTAAGCTACTGATAATTAAGGATAATAAAGAGATTGCTAGAAACGCATGAAAGTTTTGGGTTGACATCATTTTGGTGCTGGCGCATCATCGCGCCCCTATGAAAACACGATTCACTTTCTGGTGGCCCGAATCACAGGGTAGCCAGGAGATAAACATCTAAGTTTTTCCCCGACGGCCGCCGAGAGTTGTGGCGGTCTATTGCTCCAAAAAAACCTCTGCCATTGCTCTTGCCGTCAAACCGGATTAAGAGGATTTGGTCATGCCAAACAGTAATCACATTCAATACCGCTGTGCTAGCGGAGTGCAGGTTCGCCGGCTCACTACACAGCTGGACTATGCCACCGCCATAGATCAACTCGCGGATTCCCTGGATGAGTCGGCGGGTGTATTGCTCGCGTCTAGCTTCGAATTTCCTGGTCGCTACACGCGCTGGGATATCGGCTTCGTTAATCCTCCTCTGAAAATAACTGGCAAGGACAGAACGCTGGAGATCGCCGCCATGAATGTGCGTGGCGAGATTCTGCTTCCAGAAGTTTTTCGTGCACTGCGCAATTGTGCAGCCATTGATACGGTAGAGGTGAAGAAACGTTCGATCCTGGTTAGAGTGAGTGAGGCTCCAGAGGAGTTTTCGGAGGAGATGCGCAGCAGGAAGGCGACGCTGTTCTCTGTGATTCGAGAGATCGTGTCCTGCTTCTCCAGTCCAATAGATCCCTACCTTGGGTTATTTGGCGCCTTCGGCTACGACCTAACATTTCAATTCGAGGATGTCCTGCGTTATCAGACTCGGGGAGACGAGGACCGAGATCTTGTTCTCTACCTGCCCGATCAGATTACCGTGGCAGATCATCGCATCGAAAAGACAGTCTCTTACAGCTATGAATTCGTGTGCAGGGGCTGGGACTCTGAAAAATTCTCCGAGACCACAGGCGGCTTTCGCCGCACTGGCCCGCGAAGTAAATACCTGCCCGCTTCTCACGTAGAAAGGAGTTGCGATCACAGCGAGGGAGAATTCGCGCAGCAGGTAGAGCAGGCGCTGGATTATTTTCGCCGCGGAGATCTATTCGAAGTCGTGCCCGGGCAGGTCTTCTACGAGCCCTGCAAGGACAGTCCGGCAACGGTGTTCAAGCGCCTCAAGCAGAGTAATCCCTCACCCTATGGCGCGCTGATCAATCTGGGAGAGCAGGAGTATCTGGTCGCCGCCTCGCCGGAGATGTTCGTGCGCGTGGAGGGTAGTCAGATCGAGACCTGCCCGATATCGGGAACGATCAAGCGCGGCATCGATGCGATCGATGACGCGAAGCAGATCAAGACCTTGCTCAACTCAGACAAGGATGAATCGGAATTATCCATGTGTACCGATGTGGATCGAAACGACAAGTCTCGCGTCTGCGAACCCGGCTCGGTGAGTGTGGTGGGGCGCAGGCAGATCGAGATGTATTCGCGGCTGATTCATACCGTAGATCATGTGAAAGGAGTCTTGCGTCCAGAGTTCGATGCGCTCGATGGTTTTCTCGCGCACACCTGGGCGGTCACTGTGACTGGTGCTCCGAAGCTCGCCGCCATGCAATTCATCGAGAAGAATGAGAAGTCGCAGCGCCACTGGTACGGCGGCGCGATGGGACACATTGGCTTCGATGGCAACCTCAATACCGGACTCACGCTACGGACGATTCGCATCAAGGACGGTGTCGCCGAGGTTCGCGCGGGGGCGACCCTGCTGATCGATTCTGACCCTGAGGGCGAGGAGCAGGAGACACGGCTAAAAGCCTCGGCCTTAGTAGACTCCATTCGCGGAACCTCGAAGCAGGCCGTAGGCGATGCCCAAAGCGTATTTCGCAGCGAGGAGGGCATCGGCCTGCGCGCCTTGATGGTCGATCATCAAGATTCCTTCGTGCACAATCTCGGCACCTATTTCCGGCAGTGTGGTGTCGAGGTGCTGACACTGCGGCCCGGGGCGGCGCGCAAGTATCTTGAGAACAATAGCGTAGACCTGGTCATACTCTCGCCTGGGCCCTCTGAGCCCAAACACTTCTCGATGAACGAGACTATCGACGCGGCGCTGAGGCGTAGCATCCCCCTGTTTGGCGTGTGCCTGGGTTTGCAGGGTCTGGTCGAGTATTTCGGTGGAGACCTGACGGAGCTAGCGTATCCAATGCACGGCAAGCAGTCTGACGTGAGTCATGATGGGAAAGGTATCTTTGCGGGGATAGAATCACCATTCGCCGCAGGGCGTTATCATTCTCTGGTGGCGAAGACTGTGCCAGATTGCCTGCGTGTTACCGCGAGAACCGAGGATGGCAACGTTATGGCAATTGAGCATAACACTCTTCCTATTTCTGCCGTACAGTTTCATCCTGAATCGATAATGAGCCTGCAGAACTCGGCTGGACATACGCTTATTCGAAATGCGGTGAGTGGAATAGCCGCGCGAAAGGCGCTCGCGGGGGCGGTGTAGATACTGCGCGAGCGCTATAGCGTTAGAGATTGATCTCGAGCCAGAGCGCGAGGCGGCGACCGGCGAGGGCGAGGCGCAGGCCGGAGTGGTATTTCATCGCCTGAACATAGTCAGCATCGAGAAGGAAGGATTCCAGCGCAGCGCTCGAGTTATCGGAGCGCGCGATCGCTGTCTTCATGGCTTCGGTGTAGACGGTGTTCAGCAGCAGGGCGCGACTCTCGGCCATCCACAACGACCAGTCCGTATCGCCAATCCCTCCCATGCTGCGTAGCGTCTCCGAATGCTGCGCGAGCAGTAAGTCCAAGCTAAGGCTTACGCCTTCGCTGCGCAGGGCTCTATCCCAGCGCGAGTGCAGGTTGCCATCATCAGTCTCGATGCCGTTTCCGCCGCGGTCGCCGTTGGCGAATCGATTCGCGGAATAGAGCGAGCCTACGTGTAGTGGTTGATGAATGTCACCAATCAGGTGCAAGACCCAGCAGAGTGCGACGGCTCTCGTCTCCAGAGAGGCATGCTCGTCGGCAAGCAGACGTGTGTTGAAATCAAGCGCAGTCATGACATTGTCGACCTCCGCTTCCTGTTCAATGTTCTGTGCACTCGGTCCAACGGTATCCTGAAATGCAGCAGCGCCGATGTAGGTATTTCCCTGCGTCGTTGCCTGACCGCGTAGCCAGGCGCCATCGATGTAGTGCCAGTTAGCGCGGTTGTATTTGTTTCTTTCGGAATCTGGCAGGCTGCGCGTTCTATCTGGCCAGAAGGCGGCTTGACCAAGTAGCCATTCGAACCGGTTCTCTGATGAGGCGCGCGCAATCGAGTCAGGCATCTGTTCGATGAAGTCTTGCTGATAGCGTGGATGCTGTTCCAGAATTCGCAGCAGCTCCACCTTTGTGCTTTCATCAATAAAGCGCAGTGCGATGCTGGCCGTCAGGCGATGGCCTGTAGAATCCCAGGCGAGCGAGCTGTGCATAAAAACCGATGCGAAGAAAATTGTCAGCAGGTATAGGCGAGAGCGTTTCATGTAAAGCTGCTCAATATGAGAGATGCCTACAGTGTAGGGCCTAACGGGTGCTCGGGCCAGACTAAACTTCCAGCCATTCGGCCCGCACCTCGTCCGCCTTCAGGAGAGACTCGGGCGTGCCCTCGTAGACGATCTTGCCGTGACCCATAACGTACAGGCGCTGGGATATCTTAAGTGCTATGGAAAGCTTCTGTTCCACGAGCAGGATCGACACGCCCCTGTTGGCGATCTCCTGCAATAGTATGGCGAGTTGCTCGACGATCTTCGGGGCTAAGCCCTCGGTGGGTTCGTCGATCATGATCATGTCCGGATCCCCCATGAGCGTGCGACACATGCAGAGCATCTGCTGTTCGCCGCCGCTGAGTGCGCCGCCGGGAACCTCGGCTCGCTCTGCAAGGTTAGGAAACATATTGAACATCTCCTCGATGTTCCAGCGGCCCTGCGGCGTGTTCGACTTCATGCCGAGAGTAAGGTTCTGCCTAACGGTGAGGGTGGGGAAGATGTCGCGATTCTCGGGAACGTAGCCTAGACCCAGATGGGCAATCTCATAACTCTTCTTGCCGGCGATCTCCTGTCCTTTGAACTGCACAGAACCCTGCGGTGCCACTTCGCCCATTATGGTCTTTACTGTGGTTGAGCGACCGACGCCGTTGCGCCCCAGTAGGCTGACGATCTCGCCCTGGGCTACGTTAAAACTTACGCCCTGCAGTATGTGACTCTTGCCATAGAACGCATGAAGATTGTTTACTCTAAGCACTGGGTACCTCGCCGAGATAAGCCTCTTGGACCCTAGCATTGGCGCGAATATTTTTGGGCGCGTCGGTGGCGATAACTTCGCCATACACGAGTACCGAGATGCGGTCAGCTACATCGAAAACGATATTCATGTCGTGTTCGACCATAATGAGTGTCTTGCCCTCGGTGATCTTGCGGATGAGCTCGACCGAACTCTCGGCCTCGCTGTGACTCATGCCGGCGACGGGCTCGTCTAACATGATCAGCTCCGCGCCGCTGGCTATGGCGATGCCGAGCTCTAACGCTCGCTGCTGTGCGTAGCCCAACTCGCCCGAGGGAAACTTCGCCTTGTCTAACAGGCCTATCTGCTCTAGCACGTGCATGGCCTCGTCGTTCAATTCGGTCTGTCGTCCTAACAGATGCCAGAAGGAGTAGCGGTAGCCCTTAGACCAGAACAGCGCGCAACGTATGTTCTCGAACACGTTCATGCGCGGGAAGATATTGGTAACCTGGAAGCTGCGTGCCAGACCCATTCTTGCAATCTCGTAGGGCGGCCTGTTCTCGATCTGTTCTTCCTTGAAACGGATGCTGCCGCTACTCAGATTGTAGCGACCACTAATGAGATGGAAGAGCGTCGACTTGCCTGCGCCATTGGGCCCAATGATGGCATGCTTCTCGCCTTCGACTATGTCTAGCGAGACGCCGCGAATAATCTCGGTGATGCCGAAGCTCTTCTTCACGTCTTTCAGGGAAAGAATCGCCACTTAAGCCTCCTCGTCCTTGGGAATCGCGTTCGCGGTCTCCCAGGCATCATTCAGCTGCGGCAGTGATTTGCGTACTGCGAAGAAGGTGCCTCCGGCGGCGGCCAGCAGGATGATCCAGCTAACTGGACTGGCTGGATTCAGGGAAAGCCCAAGGTAGTGAAAGATCTCTTCCTCGGTATGACTCATCTCTATTAGCGCGATGGCGCAGAGCGCGAATAACAGCGAGGGGATGCCGGTAACAATGTAGGGCCTGATCAACAACTTCAAGTTGCCGCGAACCCAGGCTAGCTGATGCATCATGATAAAGCCTGCGAAACCTCGTGGCAGGAACATCACAGTCAGCAGGAACATAATGCCGAGGTACAGCATCCACAGTTCGGAATAGTTGCTTAGCAGGGAGTTCATGAGGGTGAGAATGACCGCGCCGATTATCGGACCGATGAAATACCCTAGGCCACCTATATAGGCCATTAGTAACACGCGCCCCGAGGTTGCGGCGTTCAGATTCTCTTCGGTGATAAACTCGTAATTCAGCGCAAACAGACCGCCCGCGATACCCGCGAAGAGGCCCGACGCACAGAAGGAGATGAAGCGCACCTTGCGCGTACTGTAGCCGATGAACTCGGCGCGCTCCGGATTGTCGCGCACGGCATTCGCCATGCGACCGGCTGGTGTCTGCGTGAACAGGTACATGAACAGTGTTGCGACGAACACCCAAAACGCCGCCACGTAGTAGATGTCGATGTTCTGAGTGAAGTCGACGCCGAAGAATGTGGGCCCGTAGGTGCGATCGCCGCTGATGCCAGCCTCTCCGCCGAAGAAGCTGGAGAAGATCAGCGAGGAAGCGGCGATGAGCTCGCCAATGCCCAGAGAGATCATCGCGAAGACGGTGCCGGCCTTGCGCGTGGAAAAGCTGCCGATGAACAGACCGGCGAGTAGACCGAAGAATCCCCCTATCAGAGGAACCCAGAGAATCGAGAACACCATCGTCTCGTACTCGATGAGGATCAGCGCGTGCACAGAAAGAAAACCACCGAGGCCGAAGTAGACCGCATGCCCAAAGGACAGCATGCCGCCCTGGCCGAGCAGCATGTTGTAACTGAGTGCGAAGACGATCGCGATGGCCATCTGATTCAGTATGGAGATGGCCAAAATGGAATCGAAGAACTGCGGCAAGCCAAAGAGAGCTACTAAGAATGTAATCCAGATCGATGATTTCTTTGCGAGGGCCATCATTCTTCTCGCTTGCCCATCAGGCCTGTCGGTCTGAAGATTAAGACTAGCACCAGCAACAGGAACGGCAGCACCGGCGCTATCTGCGGCAGGTTCATCGTCCACAGATCGTTAAGCGGATGGCCTCGCTCGAAGGAGATGCCTAGCAGGTTCAGAAGGTCGGGCATGCCTACGTCCGAGGCAATCGCATAGGACTGCAGTAAGCCGATCAGTAGTGATGCGATAAATGCGCCGGCAAGAGAGCCCAGTCCGCCTATCACCACAATGACAAACACGATGCTGCCCAATACCGTGGCCATGCCGGGGAATGTAGTGAGCACGGGGCCGGCAATCACTCCCGCAAGACCCGCGAGCGCGGTACCCACGCCGAACACGCCCATGAAGATAAACGGCACGTTGTGGCCGAGATTCGCGACGGTCTGCGGGTGAGTAATAGCGGCCTGGATGATGATGCCGACACGGCTCTTGGTCAGTACATAGTAGAGGCCGATGAAGATGGCTATGGATATCGTCATCATGAATCCGCGATAGGCGGAGAACTCCTGACCTAGCAGTGTGAATAGCGGAAAGTCCAATAGCTCGGGTGTCTGATAGTTCTTGGTGTCGCGACCCCAGAAGAACTGTATGGCTTCCTCTATAAGGAAGGCCAGGCCGAAGGTGAACACCAGTTCCGCGACGTGACCCGACTGATGAACACGGCGCAGTCCATAGCGCTCGATTCCGGCCCCCAACACGCCGACAATCAGCGGGGCGAAGATCAGGCCGGTCCAGAAACCGAAATAGAGACTAAGAGAATAGGCAAAGTAGGCGCCTAGCATGTAGAAGCTGGCGTGGGCGAAATTCAGCACGCCCATCATGCTGAAGATGAGGGTTAGCCCGCTGGCCAACATGAAAAGTAGGAATCCCGTGACGAGGCCATTGAGTGTGGCGAAAATAAAGACTTCTAACATGCTGGCCTGAGCGAGTAACTGTTTTCTGGTGCGATGTTCAATGTATTAGAGCTGAGGGTGCTAACGACGTGGCCGCTGCATCTGACAGCTGGATTCGACTATCGTTTCTTCGAGGGGTACCCGGTACTCGGTCACGAGTCCGTAGCCCGAATTGTCGGCATCGAACTCGACGCCTTCATCGGTATGCACAGAAATACTGAGAGACTGAAAAATCTGATGATCGTCGCCGCGCATCCAGATCTCCTCTCCGCTGATCGTGGTGAAGCGCATATCCTCTAGCGCCAGGGCGATATCGTAGGGGTCGGTGCTCTGTGTCTCTTCCATCGCGCGAACCACCATCTGCAGTGCATTCACTATGCGCGGCTGAGTCACGTCGTTGTTCGGGTGCGCCGCCTTGAAGTCTCTGTTGAACTGCTTGCGCTCCTCTGTAGGAAGCGGATTGGCGCTGCCGTTGTGGATCAGTCGAATCTTGTCTTTGCCGCCTTCGCCTAGTGTGGCGGTAATGCCATCGTAGGCCGCGTAGAAGGTATAGATGGGAATATCCAAACCGGAGTCGATGATCGAGCGGGCGAGGGAAACCATGTCCGCCCCGAAGTTACCGGTGATCACCGCATCGGCTCCCGAGGAAACGATCTTGGTCACATAGGGAGTAAAGTCCTTCACCTGACCTATGGGGTGGAACTCATTGCCCACGATCTCGATGTCCGGGCGCTTCTGTCTTAACAGCTCGACGGTTGTATCCGATACGACCTGACCGAAGGAATAATCCTGCCCGATGATGTACATGCTCTTGATGTCGGGATCGGCAGCGATATAGTCGGTGAGGATGTTTAGTTTCATGTTGGCGTGGGCGTCGAAGCGGAAGTGCCAGAAGCTGCAGTTGTCTTCCGTTAAAATCGGATCAACGGCGGAGTAGTTGATCTGCAATACTTCCTGGCCCGGGTTGCGGCGGTTGTGTCGCGTGATGGTTTCGTTGAGTGTATTCGCGACGGCCGAACTGTTTCCCTGAAAGATTATCTGAATGCCTTCGCTGATTGCTCTGCGAAATTGTAGCTGCGTTTCGTTGGGGCTCTGTTTATTGTCTAGAGGAACGATCTCGATCATGCGTCCGCCCAGAATTCCACCCTTGGAATTGAAGTAATAATCGACGGCGAACTCCAGTATCGTTCGACCCGTGTTGCCGACGGAGGCAAACGTTCCAGAGAGCGGATCCATGAACGCGATTCGCACCGGCTCTTGCGCCGAGCTGCTGTTGTTCATTAGGAGTGTGCAGGCTAGCCCCGAGACGAGCGAAAACTTACGAAGGAGGGGAAAGAGTTTGCTACAAGATCTATTGTTATTCATAAGAGAGTTTGTTCTTTTCGTGATTCTTGTGAGACTGAAAGCTGCTCTGGGTCAGCGAACATCGACAGTAACCTAGTCGTTAACGTGAATCAAGACATCCGCTTCTGTATCCGATAAGTGGATTGGTTTTCCCGTTGAAACTTCAATTAAACTCTTAAATTACAAAGACTTGTGACTTGCGGCTGTCATGGGCGCGGGAACCGAATATACTGCCATTATTAGCGGCTGAGGCGACTCGGCTTGAATATCAGGAATAGGAGTTTCCTCAGCAAGCAATTGACTGACCAGCCAATGATTACAATCCCCGAAGCAGAGATCGAGTTTGCCGCTATTCGTGCGAGCGGACCCGGTGGCCAGAATGTAAATAAGGTATCGACTGCGGTGCAGCTGCGCTTCGATGTGCATGCCTCCAGCCTCTCCCCCAAGGTAAAATCGCTACTCTTAGCCTTTGCCGATAGCCGAATTAATAGCGAGGGCTGCGTCGTAATCAAGGCCCAGCGCTTCCGGAGTCAGGAAAAGAATAAGCAAGATGCGGTAGAGCGCCTACACGCACTTATCGCGAGTGCGACCCACGTGGAGAAGAAAAGGATTGCGACTCGGCCTGGCAGGGCAGCGAAGGAACGACGCATCCAGAACAAGAAGAAGACCGGCGACAAAAAAACCGGCAGAGGTGTGGTACGTTCGTTCGACTAATCTTTTTTTGATGGCTGAGTTAATACGATGACGATCAATCGAGTCTCACACATTACGGTGTACGTTACCGATCAGGATGAAGCCCTCGCCTGGTATCAACAGAAACTGGGTTTCGAGGTGTGCATGGATAACGACGCGGTGGTGCCCGGCATGCGTTGGCTGACTGTCTGCCCCGCCGGCAATGCAGCAACGCAGTTTGTGCTGATGCTGGTGCGCGAGGAGTCCGACCGCAGCAGGGTAGGCACGAATCTGATGACGGTGCTAAGCAGCAACGACTGCATTGGCGACATGGCTCGGCTGGCGCGCGAGGGTGTCGAAATAATTGGGCCGCCCGAGGAGGTGCCCTGGGGAATCTCTGGAGTTATTCGCGACCTGTACGGGAATCCCTACAATCTCGTCGGTCCGGGCTAGGGCATGTTGGGAAAAAATTCATGAACAAGAGACTGTCCAAAAAGGTGCTGACCTGTTATTTGTTAGGCTTGATGTGCATGCCTTCATGGCTTGTCGCGGCTGAGGACATAGCGGATGCCGAGGCCAGCTTTAAATACATTGCCAGCACGCTACAGACATTTCGCGATACTGGCAGGCTGGTAAATAATCCGGGTATCGATGGGTCCGATCTCGAGCATTTCATAGCGCTGCTAGATGCGGCCTACTCGAGGTTTAGTCGAGGCTTCAATAGCGAAAGTGCCATGTGCAATTTCTATCGCGACCCAGAGAATGGCAGGATGACGATCGAGGAGAGGGCGGAGATTAGCTTCAGCTATCTGCGTGGTCTCGATGCCAGGCTTGAGTTATATCTTGCGGCGAACGCCGAATTCAAAGAGCGCGTTGATGAGCAGTTCGGCCGCATTGTGCTCGATAATATTACTGCAATAAAAAAGACTTCGGGGAGCAATCAGCGGCTGCCATCGTCCGCATTCGACGAGGCAGCCACGATTAACTTTCTGGACTCGATGTGTAGTTGATAGCCTAGAAAACTTCGAACAACCCGGCAGCACCCATTCCTCCACCTACACACATAGTGCAGACCACGTACTTCGCTCCGCGGCGCTTGCCTTCGATGAGGGCGTGACCAACCATGCGGGCACCACTCATGCCATAGGGGTGTCCGATTGATATCGCTCCGCCGTTTACGTTCAGCAGTTCGTTAGGAATGCCCAACTGGTCACGACTATAGATTACCTGTACGGCGAAGGCTTCGTTGAGCTCCCACAGCCCGATGTCGCCAATCTTTAGGCCATTGCGTTCCAATAATTTGGGGACGGCATAGATCGGGCCGATTCCCATCTCGTCTGGATCGAGTCCAGCCACAGCCATGCCGCGATACGCGCCGAGTGGTTGCAAGCCCTTTTTCTCGGCCAGCTTGCTGTCCATGATTACGCAGGCGGATGCGCCGTCGGAGAGTTGGCTCGCATTGCCCGCCGTGATCACGCCACCCTCGAAGACTGGCTTCAAGCCCTGCAGACCCTCAAGGGTCGTAGTGGGACGATTACCCTCATCCTTGTCGAGCATGACATCGTGCACGCTCTGCTGCTTCGTTTCCTTGTCCATGAACAGCATCTTCGAAGCCATCGGCACGATCTCATCGTCGAAGGCGCCTGCTAGCTGCGCGGCGGCGGTGCGCTGCTGCGACTGGAAGGCGTATTCGTCTTGCGCGTCGCGAGAGACCTTATAGCGCTTGGCGACTATCTCTGCTGTCTCCAGCATGGACATATAGGCATGCTCTGACTTGGCGATGACGTTAGGGTCTTGAGCTCGATAGGAATTGCGATGCTCGTTCTGAACGAGAGAGATCGAATCCAGACCGCCACCAACAACGATCGGCATACCATCGACTATCACCTGCTTCGCCGCAGTCGCTATCGCCATCATGCCCGAAGCGCATTGACGGTCCATGCTCATGCCCGCCACTGTGCTCGGCAGGCCGGCCGCGACACCCGCTGTACGCCCGATGTTGTAACCCGATGACCCCTGTTGTAAGGCACAGCCCAGTACTACATCATCGACTTCGCCCGGATCTATACCGGCGCGCTGAACGGCTGCAGCAATTGCATGTCCTCCAAGCGTTGGGGCGTCGGTGTCATTGAATGCGCCTCTATACGCCTTGCCTATGGGAGTGCGTGCTGTTGATACAATTACTGCTTCTCTGGTCATTCTTCTGTTCCCCTTTCCATCAGTTTTTCAAATTCTGTCATTGCTTAAGATTATTCTCTTCGCCATTGTCCGAAGACTGGATCCGGTTAACGGCCCTTGCCACAGATCAAGGCGGTGATCGCGGCGATCGAATCCTGGGCAAGTTTTGCCATCTCCTCGTCGGTGCGGTCCTGAATCGGGTGCGCGACGAAGACGCTCGCTGGCGTGATGCCCAGCGACTTGCCCTGAGCTGCGGCGGCGTCTACAAATTCCCGCGAGGCAACGAAGCCCGAAGGGAGTCCTCTGCTTTCCAAGTCCATGATGTCATGCAAACTGCACGAGGTACATGAGCCTCAGTCGGCGAGTCCTTCGATAACCGCGTCACACTCGACGCTGATGCGCTGCGTCAGCTCAGTGGGAGCGACTCGCGTGAAGGTTGGTTTGGTATAGCGTCTCACCTTCGCGCCAGCTGCTTCGAGATGCTTCTGCACCTCATCGAGAAATTCCTTGCCGCGAGGCTTGGAAATATCCAGCAGGCCGACTGTAGCGCCAGCGATACTCTCTAGCCTGGGTAACAACTGCCTAGCCGCTGTCTGCAGCTCCGCGGTCGGATCCAGAAGGGTGGTAGTACTTTGCATGGTTTACCTCGTCGATTACAGGTTCAGTTTGCTGCTCTGGGCAGGCCGTTGTTTCTAATCAGCTGTCTCTAAAATAAAGCGCGTTGCTAAAACTTCTGCGACGTGAGTTGGCTGCCGCGCTCGCCGGAGGCAACCCAGCCACCGATGATCGCAGAGAACATGCCGGCCGTGCCGCCGGTGGTCACTATATGCAGGCCATCGTCTCTAAATTTATTCAGAATCTTGTCTTTGAATTTTTCCGGCATGCCCTCGGCGATGTCACCTACGCCGCGGAGAATCTCTGAGCCCGGTGTCATTAGCAGATCGTAGAGTGCCTTGCGTAGATCCTCCTTGTTCCACCCGCCTTCCCGCAGGACCCTGCGATGTTCCGGGCAGACGATCAGAATAGCGTCGGCCATGCCGAAGAGCTTCGTGTGCGCCACGCTGCGCAGACTCATAGCCATGCTCTTCGCGAGCGACTCGGGCGTGCGCGACTGTTGATCCAGAATTGGTTGCAGGCCATCGCCGGCGAATAGGCTGATGACAGAGTCCTTGCGCTTGAACCCGCGGTCCATCGCGAGGCTAGTCCAGTTTTCATCACTCTCGTCTTCGGCGAAACAGTAGGTGTATTTGCCAGGGTTGCCCATTGTCGCTCGATCGATGCCGCCGGGCACGCCGCCGCCCACATTGCGAATGATTAGTTGCAGCGCCCTGCCGATGGTCGCGTTAGCCCGGTTGCCCTGGCCCAGCGCATTGATGCCCGAGTTCATGCCGATCTGTTTCACGATTGGTCCGCTGACAACCATGACCGGAGACGAGAAATACGTAGTACAGAGTAGGCCATGCATGCAGAAGCGGTCCTGCAGAGCTGCCTCAACGCTCGCAATCACGACGGGGAAATATTCAGGCTTGCAGCCTGCCATGACGGCGTTGATGGCGAGCTTCTCTATGGTGCAGGGGGCATTGTCCGGTGGCACCTTGCCGATGATCTCGGCCGGATCGCGGTTGCTGCCACCTAGCATGCGCAGCACTCGCAGGGGAGTAGGCGGCACTACCGGCAGGCCGTCGCTCCAGCCGCGGTCGTAGCAGGCTTCCATGATGTCTTCGGCTTCCGCTAGTGCCACAGTGCGGGCCTGCAATAGCTGCTTGCCGAAGCGCAGCGCTAACACTTCGCTCATGCCAGGGTCTTGGGTCTTGGAACCGCAGCCCGGTTTAAAATCGACCAGATCGGCGCCGAGTTCTGCTATCCCCGTGAAGCTCTGCCACTGCGCCTTATCCCAGCCATAGATTCTAGACTCTTCAGAATGTGCATCGTCTTTATCTGCCAGGCGAATCAGAGTCGGCACAACCTCGATCTCTCGTTCGTAGGAATACTCCAAGCTGGAGTCATCGATCACGCCGGCTAGGTCTGCCGGAAAGCTGGGGTCGTCCTGCACATACACTTGCAGCGATAGGGACGAGTTCTCGGCCAGGGATCTGATGATCGGCTCGATCAGTGTGCAGGTAGGGCAGTCTTTCTTAACGATCAGCGCGTAGCTGGCTGTTCGGGTTGGGGTTGCTTGATTCAAAGCAGGGTTTCCTCGGTTCGAGCCTAGACTAATAGTGCCTGGGTCTCAGTCTTACGCGGGCTCTAATAGACGAAACCCAGTGTCGATATCCCGACGAGAATATTGATAATCATGAACACGGAAGACGTCCTGGACATCACTTTCCACAGCTGTGGTCCCTTGTAGGCGGCGCGAACACCGATGATCAGCACTACGGTATAGGCCATCATCGCAGCCACCATCATCAGGTAGGGGGTCCAGCGTTCGGCATCGACGGCTTGCGATCCAAATACCGCGAACAGGCCGGCGCCTAGGAAATACATCGCCCAGTAAGTAATTGCCAGCCCATAGTCGCCTGCTAACATCTTGGCAAGAAAGGACTTTTCGTCCAAAGGCTCGCCATTTGCCGCTTGTTCCGTGTCACTCATACAGCCACTCTCAATAAGGGCCTAAGTGTACCGCAGGCCGTGTAAATTAAGAAACCTCGAGAGCGGCAATGGCGCAGTGCATCAGCTCAGGCAGCACGGCAATCGTGGCTGTTGGCCTACAATTTGTCACATTCATGGCACTGGCCTTCTCTTATAATCCGCCGATCACTTATTAGAATAATTTCGAATCGAAAACGGCTTTTACCGCTACCCAGTACTTTTAGTAGCCATCAGAGGGTGGGTCTAGTGTTAAAACGTCACCGTGAGACTAAATCTATGTCTATTACAACTACCTCCTCGCGCTCTGCCCTGAGCCGAGTGATTAATGTGTTTCTGCTCCTCGTAGTTTGTCAGCTTGCCTGGGCCCAGGATAACGTGGGTGAAGAGTCTACCGTAGTCTATCCCGCTACCTATTTCGCGGAGTTCAATCCGGTTACGGCTCAGGATATGTTGGATCGAATCCCGGGTGTGGGTTCGGCGACCGGTGGAGGGGGCTTCGGTGGGGGTGGTCCTCAACGCGGTGGCGGTAATGGCGGAAGAGGTCTAGGTAGCGGCAGCGGTGGCAGTCAAATACTGATAGATGGAAAGCGTACCGCTGGAAAGAACAATCAGGCTAGCGGACAGATGGATCGCATTACCGCGGCCCAGGTGGACTACATCGAGATCATTCGCGGCACATCCGGTGACTTGGACGTGCGTGGAAGCGGCCAGGTTATTAATGTGGTGTTGTTGGAGCAGCTATCGTCGAACAGTCTGAATTTTGAGGTCAATATGGACCGCTACCTCGACCACACTACCCAGCCCGGGGGTTCTCTGTCTTACTCAGGCCAGGCAGACAAACTGAGCTACGTGTTAAGTGCGGCCGCCGAACCCCGTTACGACAGTCGCCTTAGCAAGGAGAGTAGTATCCTCGGAGACTTCTCGCCCAACGATGAGGTGCGCGAGGAGCGCATTCGCGAACAGACAAGCTACGACTACAGCGTCAACCTAGACTATGAGATCGGTCCAAATTCCAGTGCCAGGCTTAACGCGCTGTACTCACAGAACGACAATCCAACCGATATTCTGCGTTATACGACGAATCTGCGTACGGTGCCTGCGGTAACGACCTTGGAGCGAGAAGACTTGCCGGGTGAGCAGGACAACTGGGAGATAGGTGGCGACTACGAATACAGGACCGAGAGCGGTAGTCGATTCAAGATGCTGTTCATCAGCAATAGAGACAACTCCGCGTCGACACGAGAGCGTTTTGCTGTGGCTGCAGATGGCAGCGAGGCCAAGAATCTTTTTCTGGACACGGCGAGCACCACTACCGAGCGCATCTTGCGTGGCTCCTATACGATGAACCTCTTCGAGAATCAGGATATCGAGTTTGGTGCCGAAGGCGCCCAGACCACGCTCGATTCCAGTCTTGCCTTAGGTTTGGCGAGCTCAACTGGCACACCGTCAAATGCCTTCGGCGGCTTGGTGCCACAGACTGTCTCCAATGCGAATTCGACCGTCGAAGAGATTCGCTACGAGCCGTTTATTATTCACAACTGGATCATCAACTCGCGCATGTCGCTCGAGAGCACACTACTGTACGAGCTTTCCCAGATCAGTCAGGAAGGAGATGTGAGCAGGAAACGCGACTTCGATTTCATCAAGCCGAAGGTCGATTTTCGCTACAACCTAACTCCCCAGCTGCAGTTGCGTGGCTCCATAGAGAAAGAGGTTCGACAACTTAGTTTTAGCGACTTCGTCGCCGCGAATGACGAACAGGATAACGATTCCAATACGCTCGCCGGCAATGAAAACCTGCGCCAGGAATGGTTGTGGAAATACGACTTCAATGCGGAGTATCGATTGCCAAATGATATCGGTGTGGTGGATGCGAATATTTTCTATCATCAGCACCACGATAGAATCGAGCGTATCGATGTCTCGCCTTCGGAAGACAATCTGCAGTCGGCCAACGGCAACATCGGCGAAGGCGAGATGTATGGAATTACGCTGAGTGGCAGCATTCGCATGCGCATGATAGACATGCCCAACCTGCTAGTCACATCGAGGCTGAGTGTCACGGATTCTAACATCACAGACCCCTTTCAGGGCTTTGATCGCCGCTTCAGTCGTTTCGGTCGCGGGCGCCTCAATCTGGGTTTTCGACACGACATTCCCCAGTGGAATATGAATTACGGCCTGGAGTGGAGCAATCGCTTCGACCACAATGAGAAGATCTACGAGATCGACGATATCGAGGACTATCTCGGCGAGCCGAATACGAACGCGTTCGTGCAGTTCGTTGACTCGCGCGGCATTACCTACCGCTTCGATGCCAGAAATGCGACCAGTAATCTGCAGTGTCGAGAGAGGACTCGCTATGTCGGACGTGTTTCGGCGAATATCTTGGAAGAGATCGAAGATCAGTGTGCCACGTCTGGCCGCGTCGTTTCGTTGAAGATCAACGGTACATTCTGAATCTAGACGTTCGCTCATACTTTTGTCCCGAAAAACCCGCCGCTCTGCGGGTTTTTTCGTTACGGGCTAATGAACGGAGAATATCCAATCAAATGCTTCGACAGCTATATGCTAAAGTTTTATGATTGCGACTAAGAATAAAATCAGGCCGTGAACCGTGGATCTTCGCAAAGACATAGACAGCCAACCCCTAGAGCGCGCGTTTAGCTTTAGCAACGAGAAAGACAGAGCGCTGTACGGTCTCAAGGGCATACTGGCGGGCGTTGTGGCAGACAAGCGCCTCAACGAGCTGGAGCTGTTGTTTCTAGATTCCTGGTTACAATCCCAGGAGTACCTGTCTGAAGACGCCGATGTACTGGCCATCCTGAGTCAGGTTGGGGATATCCGCGAAGATGGCGTAATAAGCCCTCAGGAGCTGCAGCAGATGCAGGCGCGCATCGAGCAGATTCTCAGCGACAAAAACTCAGAAACATCTCCAAGTGTAGGCCACATCGAAGAGCTGCTAGGTTTTCTCACCGGCACGGCGTCCGATGGGGTGTTGAATGACCAAGAAATTACCGCAATGTCCGCTTGGTTAGATGCCAACGAATCTGTGAGGGACGTGTGGCCGGCGAGTGTCATCGTGATGCGCCTTGCGATCATACTCGAAGATGGGGTCATCACCGATGAGGAGCGCGGAGACCTGTTAGGGACGGTGCGCCAGGTAACGGGTACCGATCTGGACGAATCTGGACTCAGCTTTGAGGCGTCCACGGAGGTGTGGGAAGACTCGGTCGATTCTTTAAAGCTCGATGGCTCGGTATTCTGCCTAACGGGCGACTTCGTGAGTGGTAATAGAGAATCCATAGATACGATGCTGCGCTGCCGGGGTGCCGAGACGAATTCCAGCGTAAACAAGAGCGTGGACTATCTGGTGATAGGAACCCTGGCCAGCCGCGATTGGTTGTACACCAGCCATGGCCGGAAGATCGAGAAAGCCCTGCTGCTTAAGCGCGAGGGCTGCACCATCAAAGTGATTACCGAGCGCACACTGCTTAAGTACACGCGCTAAGCTAGCGCCCGAAACGCCTCTTAACGAGGGAATCTGCCCCTCTGCCTAGATCAATCCTGCCGACTAGCGACCCATCAAACCTTTGATGGCGGCGGGGATATCGGCGGGGAAAACGATAAACTTCGAATTGTCGGAATTTGAAAGATCGTGCAGGGACGAAATGTACTTCTCTCCCAATAGGTAGATAACGGGCATCTCTTTCTCGCCGATAGCCTCGGTAACTAGGTTGATGGAGCGTTTGCTAGCCTCTGCCAGAATCACCTGCGCCTCTGCCTCACGCTTCGAAGCTTCTAGTGCACCCTCCGCCTTTAATATAGCCGCTTGCTTGTCGCCGTCGGCCCTCGTTACCGTCGCTCGTCTAGCCCGTTCCGCGGCGGCCTGTTCTTCCATAGCGCTCTGCATGGTGCCCGAGGGGTTGATGTCCTGAATCTCGACGGTCTTCAGCGTGATCCCCCAGTCGGCGATATCATCTGAGATTGCGGCCTTCAGCTTCGCCTTGATGTGATCGCGGGAGGAGAGCGCGTCATCGAGGCTCATCTCGCCTACTATGGATCGCAGTGAGGTCTGCACTAGCGTTTGTATGGCAATGACGTAGTTCTCTACGCCGTAGACGGCCTTCTCGGGAGAGACGATGTTGATGTAGGCAACCGCATTGGTAATCAGCACGGCATTGTCTTTAGTGATGACTTCCTGCGAGGGTATGTCGAGCACAATGTCTTTGGTTGTAACCTTAAAGGCGACACTATCGATATAGGGGATGATGAAGTTGAGCCCAGGATTTAGGGAGCTGTGGTATTTGCCGAGCCGCTGCACGACCCATTTAAAGCCCTGGGGAACCTGGCGAACGCCCTGAGCGAGAGTGATGAACAAGAACGCCGCGATGGCGATGGCCAATATAGTTCCGATTTCCATTTTTTAATCTCCTTGGCTGAAAGTTACGACGCCGCTGTTTGAGCTGGCTAAGCTTTTGCCACTATGAGTGAGTTGCCGGACAGGTCGATTACACTGACTCGATCGCCAGCAGTCAAATCATCCTGGGAGATAATCAGCCATTCGTCCGATCCGAGAACGGGCGCCGGGAAACGAATTTTTCCAAACTTGTCACCATTGGGCGGGTCGAGTACTTGCCCGATCTCACCTAACAATGCTTCTCTGGAAAGTCCGGCCTTCGTATGATCCTGTGAGAGTGGTTTAACAAATTTGAACCAACCCACCGCGTAGCACAATGAAACCACGCCCCAGATAATTATTTGAGCGGCCGTGGAAAGGGTCGGGAGCGTGAGCATGGTTACACCCACACTGAGTGCGGCGGCGCCAAACCAAAAAATGAAAAATGAGCCGAGGAAGATCTCGCTGAGCATGAGTATTATGCCGAGTACGATCCAGTGCCAATAGAGAAGTTCAAACTCCATAGGGTGCTCTCCTGGTAGCGGTCCCAGAGGATGTTGTGCAGGCCTCTGGGAACGGGAAGTAATACGCGTTCGTGAATTTGATAGTACGCAATACTGAGCTGTTTTAGGTGTCTAGTAAACAGCTATGGCGTCAAATTGCGTAAATTCCACCACGTGTATCGAGATTAGCCTCGAGCCCAGTGATAGCGGGCCCTGAGCGCGACAGAGTCCGAACTTCACACTGGAATAATCGTGAGGGTCTGTCAGAATGGGCGCTCCTCAAGTGTTGGATTGGTCCAGATTTCCCTATGTCCGAGCAAGCGAACTATTCTGTGCCGCATCAGCATTTAGGCGGGCAGGGGCAGGTATTACATTTCGCAGCAGCCAACGGCTATCCACCGGGAGCGTACCGTGCGTTTCTTCAGCCTTTTGCGGAGAGTCATGAGTTAGTGGCAAGTCTGCACCGTCCGCTCTGGGAAACGCCAGCCGCTATCGAGTCGTTTACCTCCTGGGATGTGCTCGGCGATGACCTGTGTCAGTTAGTGAGCCAGATGGAGCAGCCGGTCATTAGCCTCGGTCATTCCATGGGCACCGCATTGATTCTCATGGCTGCAGTGCAGCGCCCCGAGATGTTTAAGTCTCTCATTCTGATCGAGCCGGTTCTGGTGCCGCGCCGCTATCTTCTTGCGCTGGGATTTTTTCGCCGCTTCTCGCCGAATACGATTCCATTGGTCAAGAAGACGCTGGCTCGCGTCGATCGCTTCACCACTCGGCAGGAGGCATTCGATCACTATCGCCCGAAGGCCGTGTTCAGAGATATCAGCGATGAGGTGTTATGGGACTATGTCCAGCACGGCACTCGAGAACTGGAGTCCGGCGAATTCACCCTGGCCTATAGCCGGGAATGGGAGGCGCGTTGCTACACGCTCGTTCACAACCTGTGGCGCCTGCTGCCGCAGCTGCGCGTGCCCACTCTCGCGATTCGTGCACAAGGGTCCAGAACGCTCTCTCTGGCATCCTGGCAGAAATGGCAGGCTATGAACTCGAGTGTCGACTTTATCGAGATCGAACAGGCTGGCCACCTCGTGCCCTTCGAGAAGCCCGATCAACTTGCCCGCACCATTCTCGACTGGCTAGAGCCATAGTTCGCGCCTGCTGTAGACTCGGCCTTCCTGCTACTAGCACTAAAACCGTCTCCTGTGTAAACCAAAGCACCGGTCTCGCGTTGTAATTAGGTAACGCCGGGGCAGCAGAATTGAAATCTGCATCCTGGCTATCACCTTTCTACATACAGGAGACACTAAGATGTTGAAGTTCTCACTAGGAATGCTGCTGCTTCTGGGGTCGTTGTCGATTCAGGCAACCGCCTACGCTCAGGATGCCGATTCGGAAGGTCAGCAGGCGCAGACTCGGGAGGAGCGTATTCAGGAGCACGAGGCGCGCCGCGAGGAACGACGGCGGCAGCTAGAGTCATTAACCGATGAGCAGCGCCAAGCGCTGCGTGAGCGTAGACGCATACTCGAGGCCAGAGGCTCGGCTCAACGTGGTCAGCGTCCACTGCGCCGGCGTCCTTCGGCCAACCCATCTCAGCCCGCTGAGCAGCCCGAGAACGAAGATCCGGCCTAGCGCCAGCCATCCTCTCCGCTGCCTCAACAACTTCCCATTCTCCTCGCTACTCTAGCTCATCACTCTCGGTAGTATTTAGCAGAGCTCCATGCTCTGCTTTTTTTTGACTATCCCCTGGAAGTAAGCATGCTCCTGTGGGGCGCATTCCTCCGCGCCTCGAGCCGCCGCCGCGGGCGCTTTTATCTTCAAATCTCTTGTTAACCCTTTCTGCGGAAGTACACTCTAATTTACAGAACAAGCGCTAAGGGCCAGAAATGGCTGGGTAGTACGACTTTTGGGGGTTTTCCTTGCTGAAGGAAACTGAAGACGAGCTAGTTAGATCAGCACAGGCGGGCAATATTGCCGCGTTTGAGAGGCTCGTTCGCTTGCTCGAGGGGCAGATGCTAGCTGTGGCAGCCGGATTCGCCCATACGCCTGATGATGCTAACGACATTTACCAGGATGCGATGCTGGCAGCCTTCCGGGCGCTGCCAAAGTTTAAGCTGGAGAGTAAGTTCAGCACATGGCTACACAAGATCGTCGTCAACACTGCCTTATCGAATCGGCGCAAGCTGAAAAGAGCCTGGCAGAAGCTGGCGATAATCCAGAGCGAGTATGAAGCTGAGGAGACCTATATCGAGAGCAGATCGCCAGAGTCCTCGGCATTAGATGGCGAGTTGAATACGCAGATTAGCAAGGCCATGCAAAAGCTCAGCGACAACGAGCGCATAGCATTCGTGCTCTGTCATCAGCAGGGATTCAAGATAAGGGAAGCAGCAGAAGTTATGAGCTGCACAGAGAGTTCGGTAAAGGTCGTGCTATTTAGAGCGCGCAACAAGTTGAAGAAGCTACTACGGGAATACCACTAGTTAGGATAAAGGTTATGACTATTCCAGAGAACACAGAGCAGCTGCAGCTGCGCATCATCTCCTACCTCTATGGAGACCTAGATGCGGTTGAGGCGCGTCAGTTCGAGAAGGAGCTGGAGACCAACCCTCAGCTTAGGCAGCTATTGGAGGACGAGCAGCGTCTAGATAGCGCCATCCCTATCGGCGTACAGCCTTTAGTGAGTGCGGAACGCCTGCAGGGCAATCGTTGGCTATTACATCAGAATCTGCAGAAGCAAAGCCGCAGCCTCTTCTCCGTGGGGCAGTGGCTAGCCAGACTCGCCGAGCGGCCCCTCGCAGTCACTTTTCAGGGTGCGGCTATGGCTATGACCTTCGTGCTGGGCATCTATATCGCCTCGCCCGATGTCTCACCGGATTCATCTGTCGTTGAGGGCTCGCTGTCCACCCCTGGCGACGCAGGATTCTCGCCTCTGCAGCTGGTAAATAGCGAGGATTATGAAATTTATCAACTCAAGGTGAATGGCTATGATGCAACTACCGGTGAGATTGATCTGTCATTCTCACTCGCCTCAGAGACGCGTATCAGCGGCAACGTTGCCGATAGGAATATTCACGGCTTGATGGCAGTCGCTTTGCAGAACGATATCGATAGCGCCTCGCGACTCGATGCCATCGATGCGCTACAGCAGGTCTCCGCAGGCAATGAGGTGTATCAGGCGCTAATTCATGTGCTGAAAAACGATCGCAATCCGGGTGTGCGTTATCAGGCGGTACGTTCCCTCGTTGCCCTCGCTCATGAGGAAGAGGTTCGCGATGCGCTGCGCAACGCGCTGAACGACGATGTGAACCCCGGCGTTAGGCTGGAAGCCTTTCAGGCGCTCGTTGCCTACCCGGAAGAGGAAACCCTGCAACTGTTTCGACAGAAGATGGAGGCGGATGGGAATGAATTTATTCGCAGCCAATCCAGAATGATTGTGGAACAAGCCGAAGGCCCAATCATATGATACTCGAAACAAAAGAACAGACTTGCATACTCGTACACAGCTGTACGCTTACAAAGATTGTCCAAAGAGGAAACACCATGTCTCATAATCTAGCAGTAAAATTAAGATTGCCTGCGCTGGCATTGCTACTTGCGTTCACGACTGCTGTGCAGGCGGCTAGCGATGATATCGAACGCGAGTTCGATGTGAGTGCGAACGGAACGCTCAGCATCGAGAGCGATGCGGGTTCTATCGATGTGCGCACTTGGGATCAGAATCGCGTTCGCCTTCGCGTGCGAAACTCCAGTGGGTTTGATGTGGAGATAGACCAGAGCGGGAGCGATGTGTATGTCGTCGCGGATTCTCGAGGCAGCCTCTTCGGCCTGGGTCGCTCGAACATTGGTTTCACTGTAGACGTGCCGATTCAATACAATGTGAATCTTAATACCGGCGGCGGCAGCATCACGGTTGGGGATATTTCCGGTGAAGTTGAAGTAGACACCAGCGGCGGTAACATCGAGATAGGCATGGTAAGCGGCGGCGATATTCATGCGGACACTTCCGGTGGCAATATCGAAGTGCGCGGAGCTACCGGCGATGTCGAAGTGGATACCTCTGGCGGAAATATTACGGTTGGTGATGTGGTAGGTAATGTTTTCGCCGACACCTCGGGTGGTCGGATTCGGATCGGGAATGTGCAGGGAGACGTCGAGGCCGACACCTCTGGTGGCAATATAGAAATAGGCGAGAGTACTGGCCGAGTGCTTCTGGATACTTCCGGCGGCAGCATTCGTGCTGCATGGGCCATGGGCTCGATCACTGCGGACACCTCAGGCGGGAACATCTTTCTCGCGGGCAGTGACACGCGGGTCAGGGCAGAAACCTCCGGCGGTAACATCGAAATCGATGCCTCTAATGGGCCGGTCGAGGCCGATACTTCCGGCGGGAATATCACGGTCCGCAACGCGACCGCGCCGGTGCAAGCGGATACTTCCGGCGGCAGAATCGAAGTGGAAATCACGTCTACGACCGGACGTGTTGGTGGCAATGTGGAGTTGGATACATCGGGTGGAGATATTACGCTGCGAGTGCCAGCGAACTTTCAGGCAAGTGTCAGCGCTGAGCTAGAAGTCTCAAGGAGATCACGAGGCGACTATAGAATCTATACAGATTTCCCCCTGACCATTCAGGAGAATGAGGGCGACATCATAGGCAGGGGCGATATCAATGGTGGCGGAGATCGGGTGTCGCTTAGAACGAATAACAGTGATATCTATATTGAGAGTGTTAGTAACTAGCTAAGCTGGAAAGTCGCGGGCATGAAAAAGGGGATCAAATGATCCCCTTTTTCATGTCTTTCAGTTTAGATCCAAGTCCTCTGAATCAGCTCCTCGGGAATCTTGTCCTTTATCTTCTCGTGCAGCTGCGGCAGCTTCGACCAATGCAGACCCTGCTTATAGTGATGTGCGGTATGGTAGCCGAGATTGCCGGTGAATAGATTGTACCAACGGTTGACGTTATTAAACGATGCCTCGAACTCGTTGTCAGTGTTCAGGCCTGCGTGGTGATCGTAGGTGGCCCAGGCGGTCATGAATAGGCCCGAAAAGAGCGGCAGGACGAAAAGAAAGAAAGCGGGTACCGGCTTATAAGCCACGAGGCCGGCCAGTATCGTAAAAGTAATTATTGAGTAGAGGATGAAATCGCGCTGCACCGCTGGGTGTTTCTTGCCTACTAGATAGCCGCGGTAGTAAGCAGTAAGAGTGATTATCAAGCTGTACTCAAGCTCGCCCATCATCGTGCCATTGTCTCTTTTCCAGCGACTCTCATCCTTGGTCTGGTCGAGAAAATGTTGGTGATGCCCCAGATTGTGATGCAAAACCCAGAGATTGGTTGTTACGCCAGTATGCAATGCATAGAAGAATTCGAGTAGTCGATTGGGGATTAGTGTTTTGAAAGTTGGGGCATGTTGATGGTGATGGTTCCATGCGCAGATTTGCGACTTGGGAACAATCATCAGGAAGAAATAGACCCCCAGCACATAGGGATTGCTGACTAGAAAATAGAGAGCAAAATCTAATGCGCTAAGACAGAGAATGAAGAATACCGGCCAGCGGTCTGCGGGATTTTTAAACACTACAAAGGCTACTTAAGTTCTTACACTATTCGTTAGATGGCTGAAGTGAAACGGAGGTTAGCACATTCTTTAACAGCTGTGCAGTAGCTTGAGCGCATCTAGCGGCATAAGACTCAGCTTAGGAGGCCAGAGCTGAGATATAGCGGTGGCAGCCACATCAGGCAGCTCAGCAGTAGCGAGCTGGTTATTAGCAGCAGCAGGCTGCTTGCTGCCAGATGAGAGGCGATGATGCGCGGCCTGAAGAGATACAGCTGCGCCAACAGGGTGCATACGACGAGAAGGCGGCGTTTGAATTCTAGCCAGCGCTCAATCAAGACATAAGCAGTTGTTTTTAAATAATAAAGTAGGAAGAAGACCGCAAACTCAGCGCCGGCGACATCGGCCAGTAACACGACTTCCAACGCGAAAGGCGCGATGGCAAGAATGATCGTTACATAGAGAATTTTCTTCAACAGCTCTCGATCCAGCGTCATTTCGACTCCTATTCGTATCTCAGTGCATCTATCGGGTCCAGATTGGCCGCCTTTGCAGCCGGCAAGATACCGAAGAGGACGCCTACGAACCCGGAGAAGCCCAGCGCCAGGGCTATGGACCAAAAGGGAATGCTGGCTGGCGGGAAGGAGGGGATGCTGCTGGAGATTAGTGTGCCGAGGCCATAGCCAATGGCGAGGCCGATCAATCCTCCTAGTAGGGATAGCAACAGTGCCTCGATCAGGAACTGCATCAGTATATGGTGCCGCTTCGCGCCGATAGCCTTGCAGATGCCGATCTCTCGTGTTCTTTCGGTAACCGATACCAGCATGATGTTCATGATGCCTATGCCCCCGACGAGAAGAGAGATGCTGACGATGCCGCCTATAACGATGGTGACCATGTTGATGACAGTATCGAACGTTTGCATCAGTTGTTCGGCGGTCTGAATCTGAAAGTCGTCATCTTCTTCACTGTCCAGATCGTGGGCATTGCGCAGCAGTGTTGTGAGTTGCTGCGTTACGTTCTCCACTATTGCGGTCTCGCTTAGGCTAAGCTGAATTTGGATGTCAGTGCGCGTCTGGTTTCCCTGCAGGCTGCGCATCGTGTTGTAGGGTATTAGCACGATGTCGTCCTGACTCTGGCCCATGATCTCGCCCTTGGGCTCCATGAGGCCGACGATCTTGAACCATTCTCCGCCGATCTCCACATACTCATTGATAGGATTGTCGGGCAGGTTGAGGTTCTCCCTCACCTTGTCGCCGATCACGGTCACGCGGCGGCGCGTCAGGTTGTCACTCTGAGCGAGGAAGCGCCCGACACCCATGTAGTTCTGCGAGACCTCTTGGAAGGCGTAGGTAGTACCCAGGATGCGACTGAATGCCGTTTGAGAGCCATACTTGATCTGTGAGGAGCGATTGGCGAATAGAATGGGGGTGATGGAGGCAATGCCCTCGACGCGCCTCTCGATCAGCTCCATATCCTCCGGGGTCAGTTGCGCACGAATGCCCTTCATCTGGTCTTCGAAGGGGGTATAGGACTGGATAGTGAGGCTGTTCGAGCCCAGCGATGCGAAGGTATCGCCGATGAACGAGCTCATGCCCTGAGTCACGGATATCACCGCTATGACGCTCGCGACGCCAATCACGATGCCCAGTGTGGTCAGGAAGCTGCGCAGCCCATGGGCATAGATAGACGCGAGCGCTGAGCGTGAACTTTCTATCAGTGCGAAGAACATCAGCTGGTCACCGCCGCAGAGTTGGTCGTGCTGTCGTTGAAAACCTTGCCATCTTTCATCTCGACCACGCGGTGGCAGTGCTGCGCAATCTCATCTTCATGGGTCACGATAATTAGTGTATGGCCCTCAGCGTGTAGCTCATCGAATAACTCCATGATCTCGATGGTTGTCTGCGAGTCGAGGTTTCCCGTAGGTTCATCGGCGAGCAGTATGGAGGGATGGGTGACTAGCGCGCGGGCGATGGCGACTCGCTGGCGCTGTCCGCCCGAGAGTTGATTGGGTAGGTGATCGGTGCGATCGCCGAGTCCGACACGCCTTAGCGACTCCTTCGCCATCTCTTTGCGCCTGCGGTAGTTGATGCCTCGGTACACGAGTGGCTGCATCACATTGCCGAGTGCGGTCGCACGCGGCAGCAGGTTGAAGCTCTGGAAGATGAAGCCAATCTCGAGATTGCGAATCTCGGAGAGTTCGTTTGGATCTAGGCTTTCGACGTTCTTGCCGTTCAGGTGGTATTGACCGCTGCTTGGCTTGTCCAGACATCCCAGGATATTGAGCATGGTAGATTTTCCAGACCCGGAGGAGCCGATGAAGGCGAGGTAGTCATTCTCGAAAACCTCGATGTCAATGCCATCGAGCGCCTTCACTACTTGATTTCCCATCTCGTAGTATTTGGTGACGCCGCTGAGTTCGATTAGTGCCATAAGGTAGCTATTTGAATTCGATTACTGGAGTTCGATGCGAGTTACATCGATCCGATCGCCTTCCAACAGGTGGCGAAGCTCCTGATCAGGACCGACGATGATCTCGATGTTCGTATCGATGCTGCTCATCAGCTCCTGATACTCGTCATCAGAGATACCGACCTCTATCTTCGTCTTGCGTGCGATGCCATTATCGTTCACGAAGACGAAGTATTCGCTGCGCAGCGCGGAGCGGTCTTCCTCGAAGATAACCGCCTGAATGGGCACGGCGACGACTTGCTGATCCTGCCGCGTGAATATCTCGGCACGGCAGGACATGCCGGGCCTGAGCACTACATCGCCAGGGTCGGTAATCTCGATCTTTACTGTGAAGCTCAGACCCTGACGACCGGGCGCGATCTTCGCGGTATTTGCGATGTAGCGCACCACACCCTGCATGGGTTGATCTGGATAGGCGATGGCGACGATCTCAGTGCGCTGCCCAATCTCGATGTTTGCGACATCAGCCTCATCGACTAGTACCTCGGTGTAGATGCTGGCAGGGTTGGCGATCGTCATCAGCGAGGAGCCCGGGATATTCGTCGAACTGGCAATCGCGGTTTCACCTACCTTTATATCGAGACTAGTGATAACGCCATCGATTGGAGAGACTATCTTTGTCTTGCTCAGGTTGTCGTTCACCTGATCCAGCTGCGCTTGCGCCTGCGCGAGGCGCTCGAGGGAAGACTTCAAGTCGATGCGTGCCAGGTCCAATTGATTCCGTATCGAATCGAATTCGTCGTCGCCTATCATCTTGCGCTCGTGCAGGCTCTTGCTGCGCTCGAACTGCCGACTCAGGTTTTCGATGCGCACTTCCTGTCGCTCGATGTCGATGGAAGTGATGCGCTCCGCCGCCTGTGACTGCTCTAATCCGGCGATGAAATTCGTATCATCGACCTGCAATAACAGCTGGCCCTGGGTAACTGTATCTCCCTCTTCGACATACAACTCTGAGACCTTGCCGATAACTTCCGAGCTCAGCATGACCTCTTCCTCGTGAGCGAGGAATCCGGAGGCGAGGATGGAGGGGCTGATGACCCGTTGCGACAGAGTCGACACATTGACCTCTTTCGCATCGCTGCTAAACACGGCCCGGTTAATGAATGGCAGGGCGATCACTACGCCTGCTATCAGCAGGACCAATATCAACTTCTTTGCATTCATAGTTCGAATCCATTTTCCTGAATGTCATCAGACAAGTGATAAATCGATTGGTTCACTAGACTACAACGGCTGTAGGCCATTTGAGTTACGGTAAATACGTTAGAAGCAACGCTGGGCGAGTTTAAGTGAATGCGAAAAATGCCCCGATCGAGAATATAACTAGATACGGTGCCAAGACCACCGCCATCGCCTTGATCATACTGCAATCGAGCCAGTGTCTATAACCCATTACTGTCAATGCCAAGCCCCAAAACATGGTCAGGCTCAGAGACCGGAAGATAGTCATTAGAGAATCGTTGCTGGATTGCATGCCCAGATTCGCGAGTGTCAATGGATCCAGGTCGTAGGCTGACAATTGCCCGTTCGGACTTAGCGCTATAGTCACTACCATGCCAACTACCGATAGAAGGTAGGGCATCCCCGTCCACAAGACCAGTGAGAACCAGTGACTGAATTTTTGGTGGCCTCCACTGAGTGCCGAGGCGAGGCTGAAGTATCCGGCCTGCAGTATATAGATAACGAGCAATCCGACGGCGCTGCCCAAAGTGCTGATTAATCTGAACGTTGAGTGCGACATTGACGTCATCTGTGCGCGTCTGGCCTCCAATTGCTCCTCATTGAGATTTTGCATTGAGAGCGTGTCGTCGATATACCAATCGAAATCCACGATGGTGAAGTACCAGAACATGACGCAAACGGTGCTGAGCACTATCGCCAGAAGGGGAAATAGTTTGCTGGGGCGCAGCAGCAGCTCATCGAAGGCTTCGCTGGGGGATGTCAGCATATTGATGGCGACATCGAGCAAGCCGGCCGGTGTTTTTTGATCTGCAGTTTGCGTATCAGTCATGGCGACGTCCTTCTTTTGCTGAAGTTCATTGATGCCAATGCCGGTCTTCTCGTTCGTGCCGACTGATAATATTGAACTGGCTGTTCTACAAGTCGTTCAGAGTATAGGGTGTCTGTTGAGCTGGATTCAAGCGATTAGCCCTATAGATTGGTAAAATGCTAATTTTCGGGTAAGGTGGAGGTTAACTTATCGAGGAGAATGGCATGATTCGAGACCTGTCAGCACCAGCATTCATAGCCGCAGTTGCTCTGACTCTAAGTGGCTGCTCAATGCAGACTAGGCACATCGTAGAAGACCCTTCTGACTTGTTGTTTGATGAAGTGTTCATCAATGCCTTCGGTACTCTGCCTGCTATCGCACCACCCAATCTTTTCGACCTTCCACTGAGCTATCGGCAAGATCTAGACCGAATCGTAGCGACCACGGATTCCGAGTACGAGCGTTACAAGAAAATGCGCACTTGGATATATCGCCGGTTTGAGGACTACGATTTCGATGTAACTGAAACCTATTCCTTGGGTCAGCTGACTACCAATCGAAAGATAAACTGCCTCTCGTTTTCCGCGATGTTTGTCGCGGCCGCTCGCTACATAGATGTACCTGCCGAATTTCAATTGGTGTTAGCGCCTCCCTACTGGGATAAAGATGGCGATAATTGGATCAACAATCAGCACATCAATGTTACCGGAGAAGTTGACGTCGGAGAGGTCGCCGCCATGCGGGATTTCAATGCCTTTTTGAGTCGATCTTCGAGTCCGGTTTTCTCTTGGAGATGGGGGGCTGCTGCTCAGTCAGAAATTGTGCCAAGCTACCGCTACACAGCAGATATCAATCCTGCGGTACTGAGCATCAACTCAGGAAGGAGGAAGATAAGGGAGCAGCAAGTAATTTCGCTGTTCTATAGCAACAAGAGTATTGAGGCGCTGCTGGATCAGGATCTAGCGCTAGCCTATGCCTACACTAAGCTCGCCTTGGAGTCCGATCCCGACTCCTCAATTGCTTGGAATAACCTTGGCGTCCTCTATGCAAGAGTCGATAGACAAGACTCCTCGGTAGCTGCCTACGAGCGGGCCGTGGCGCTCGATGAGAAGATGTATTCGGCAAAAAGTAATTTGGCGAATAGTTATAGGGCTAGTGGGCGAATACAGCAAGCAGAGGTAATTGAGGCAGAGATCGAATCGTTTAGAAATCAGAATCCTTACTACCACTCTGCTCTGGCCGAGGAGAGCATTGCGGCAGGCGATCTTCAGAGGGCGATGGATCAGCTGCAGGAGGCTGTCGCGCACAAGCGCAACGAACACTTCTTCTATCATCAATTAGCGATAGTTAGTCAGCAGCTTGGTGATCGCGAGGCAGTGGTGGAAAACCTTCGCAGCGCGCGCCGATATGCGCGCGGCACAGAGAAACTTCGCTTCGCCGGCAAGATAAAGGCGCTGGAAGAAATCTCGAGCCTCGCTAACTAGGTTGAGCCCCGTTACTCAACGGCCTTGGTGACTGCTTGTTTGAATGCTGAGCGCGCAAAATTCCTCTCGACATAGGCGTTTAGTTTATCGTAAGGGCCCAGCAGTCCCAATCGTTTCGCCAGAGAGGCGACGTAGGTCACGCCAAAATCGGCCGCAGTGAATGTGTCTCCCAGAATAAACTCCCTATCACCCAACTGATTCTCTAGATGGCCAAGATGCAGCGCCGTTTCTCGTTCGCTGTAGGGTGTAAGGGTGGCGTGGGGTTCTTTCGAGCGCAGCAGTAACATCTTCACCAGCAGTGGACAGAATACCGAGCCTTCCGGATAGTGCAGCCACTGCGTAAATTCAGCCCACTTCGCAAGGTTTGATCGCGGCGGCGAGAATTTGTTCTGAGTGTCATATTTCTCGAGCAGATAAGTCGTGATCGCGCTGGACTCAGACAACAGCAAATCGCCGTCTTCGATAAGCGGTGATTTGCCGAGGGGATGCACTTCCTTCAATTCGGCCGGTGCTAGAAATGTCTCCGGATGCCTGTGATAGACTTTGAGTTCGTAGTCGATGCCTAGCTCTTCGAGCTGCCATACGGTAAATAGTGAGCGACCGATGCGAAGGTGGTGAAGTAAGATCATTCTGAATTCCTTATGCTGAAACTATGCGTAGCCTTAGATGGTCTCATGTTGTTTAATCTAGCGCCATGTAGAAATCGGAGTGTGAGCAGACTAGATCGCCATCAGGGCAGTATGTAGAACTATGCAGAATTCCCAGCCAATAAGTTACAGCTACATACTGGAGAAGGCCTGGCCGATTATCCTCGCTAACGCGGCTGTGCCTCTATTGGGTCTGGTCGATACGGCCGTAATAGGCAATGTCGGCACTGTGATCGACTTGGGCGCGATCGCGTTCGGCGCTTTGATATTCTCGTTCGTCTATTGGAGTTTTGGCTTCCTGCGCATGGGAACAACGGGCTCGGTCGCGCAGGCCCTCGGCGCTGGCGATCAGAGTGAGATCCGCGCGATACTGGGCAGGGCGCTGGTATTGGCTGTCGTACTTGGTCTGTCGCTGATAGCACTGCAGTGGCCCATTCGGATGATAGCGCTGTCTCTATTGGATGGCAGCACTCCTGTCGAGCAGGTAACGCAGCAATACTTCAGTATTCGCATATGGGGTGCACCTGCCACCCTCGCCACGTTCGCATTGATGGGCGTACTAATCGGGCTCGGCAATAGTCGGCAGCTGTTACTAGTTCAGCTCTTCCTGAATGGACTCAATATCTCGCTGGATTTGTATTTCGCTGGAGTACTCGGTTGGGGCGCGGCAGGCATTGCTCTCGGCACAGTGATCGCGGAGTGGTGCACAGTGGTTTTCGCAGTCTGGCTCATCGTGGCTGAGCTGAATTCCCGTCGCGAGCCTGGAAGCGAGTTCTGGCCTCGCTCTCGCCTTCTCGATGCCGCCGCATTCAGGAAGATGCTCGCCTCGAATAGAGACATCATGATCCGCACATTGATTCTGGTGTTCTCTTTTGGTTTTTTTATCAATCAGAGCGCACAGTTCGGCGATGTCGTTCTCGCCGCGAACCACATCTTGCTGCAGCTCATCTCGTTTGCCGCGTTCTTCCTCGATGGTTATGCCTTCGTTGTCGAGTCTCTGGTCGGCTCCGCTGTTGGCGCGAGGCGCAGAGACCTGTTCGATATAGCTGTGAAGCGTTCTAGCATTCTCGCTCTTGCGACGGCCGCGGCTCTGGCCCTGCTGTTGCTGATGTTTGGCGAGGCAGTCGTGGCATTGCTTACCGATATCGAGCTGGTTCAGAATGCCGCGCACACGTCACTGTTTCTCGCGGCAATCTATATCTTCTTCTCTGTTGCCGCCTTTCAGTTGGATGGGATCTTCATCGGTGCGTCATTCACGAGTCAGATGCGCAATGCAGCGTTCGTCTCTATCGCCGTGTTTCTATGTGCATGGTGGCTATTGACGGATCGCTTTGGCGTGAACGGCCTGTGGTGGGCGATGATAATCTACGTGGCGGCACGGGCCGATGCGCTACTGCTCTACTATGCGCCGCTCAGAAAATCCATCGAAGACTAGTGTAAAAAATTGTCGTGGTTCTCTGGCAGCATATGCGGATCGAGGTGCAGATTATACAGGCGCGTGCCGTGCAGCTCCGCCGTGCCCTGAGACCGCGCCTCGCCCGTTGAGGTAAACTCGAAGCTGTAGCGTCGTCTTAGTCGCAAGGCCCCCTCGCTGTCTCGCACCGGCCAGACTCCCTTCAAGACCATGGTCTGATCCAGCAGCTGCAGGTTCTGGTCCTTACAAACTCTGTACACATGGGAGAGGGCGATAGCCTTGACCTTGTCGCCTCCCCACCAGAACCCGATGAAAGCGGCAATCACAGTGCTCCAGATGAGGAATGACAGCGTCACGATGGTTTCGATACCCGTAGCAATTAAAATTAAAATTGGAATTGGCGAAGGTCAGAATCCTGGCTTCGTCTTGGAAGATAAATCGGAAATTACTCGGCGCTCGATTTCGCGGCGTGATCTGAATAGCGCTTGATATGCGGGGCGAGAATTTCCAATGCGGTCTTGTCGCAGGGTGGCAGTTCAGCATCGCTAATTTGTAGTGGCGTTACACGATCTCCCCAACGAATAAGCGCTGCTCCCCAGGTAAGACCGGCGCCGAAGGTGGCAGATAGCACATAATCTCCGGGCTTAATGCGGCCTTCCTCGAGTGCCTCGGTCAATGCGACCGGAATAGTGCCGGCAGAGGTGTTGCCATACTTGTGAACATTGACGAACACCTTGTCAGTGGAGATACCAACTCTCTTTGCGAGCGCATCGAGGATTCGCTTATTCGCCTGATGTGGTACTACTAAATTGACCTCCTCCAGGCTAACGCCAGTCTCCTCGAGAACATCCAGACAGGCCTGCGACATCGCCTTCACGGCTCGCTTGAAGACTTCCTGTCCCTCGAAATTCCAGCCTACATACAGGAACTCATCGCTGAGCCGGCTGTAGGCAGAGCCAAGATTGGTAATCTGGATCGCGTACTTTGCATCGGCCTCACAACCGATCTTCGCTGCCAGCAGACCCACTTCCTTGTCCGTAGCTTCAATGACTACTGCGCCGCAGGCATCGCCGAATAAAACGGCGACGTCTCTTCGCGCCCAGTTCATGTAGTGGGATATAAACTCGCCGCCAATGACCAACACTTTCTTGTGGGCGCCGGTGCGAATCAGGTTCGTACCGATGTGCAATCCATAGAGGAAGCCGGTGCAGGCAGAATTGATGTCGATCGATGCGGCGTTTCTGGCGCCTATGGCATCTTGAACCAAGGAGGCAGTATTGGGGCAGAGGCTATCGTTGGTCAGGCTGCCGAGCAGTATAAGGTCCAATTCCATCGGATCTAAGTCGGCGGCGGCCAGCGCATGTTTCGCGGCTACTATCGCCATGTCGGAGAAATTAGCATGGCAGATACGACGCTCACGGATACCGGTTCGCGACTCGATCCACTCGTCGGACGTGTCGATGAAGGTTGCCAGATCATCATTGCTGAGCACCGCAGGTGGTACACATTTTCCCCATCCGGTGATTTCAGCATGCTTCATGACAACTCTCCAAAGTCTCGATGCAGATTAACGCGATTCTCGGTGGCCAACAGGCTCTGAGTAATTTATTTTGAAAGAGAATCGGCTAAACCCTTTCTTGTTATACTGACCGCTGGAAATTATTCATTACAGCCTCTATTCAACGCGTTTTACTGCAATATTGAATGAGGGGCAGCGTGCCAAGGTTGCTTGAAGCATACTTCATTTCGTCAGGCCATGATAGCCTCCAGCCCAGCCGGCAAGCCGCTTCCAGCACTTTTGCCAGAGAATGAGAATATCATCACATGCAGATTGGGAAATTGACTTGAAACACTCGCTTACGGTGCTTGCCTGCCTGTTCCTGCTGCTTCCTGGCCAGTTGCTGGCCGAGTTTGATCATGGCGAGTGGGATGCGCTGTTGAAGGAACATGTAAGGGTGTTAGATGGCGGTACCGCGACGCAGCTCAACTATGCTGGAATGCAGAACGACCGCGATGC
>CAYGRR010000028.1:0-10660 GCA_964352295.1 uncultured Pseudohongiella sp.
CACTAAACCCTTCCACACCTAGGTGGACTACCCAGTCGGCAATCATAGATTGCCGACGCTCTACAAGAATCGAAGCCTATTCCTGAACTTGCGCAGCGCTCTCCAACCGGCGAGCACCAGCCAGTATTCCAGAGAGTGAATAATTACCCTCATGACAGGCGAACTCATAGATGCGATCGTCTGCTGCATTTCTGGAGAGGATTCTTTCACCGCTTACTGGCTGCGTGTAAGCCTGCGGATCAACGAAGGTGAATGCGTAGTGAATCTCATTGTCGCCAACGATTGTGTATCGTTCCTCCAACTCAAAGTCTTCCGATAGCGTTACTGATTGGCCGGAGGATTGCTCAGGTCGAAAGTTCTTGCTGTGCACCACCAGCGTGTCAGATTCCCACTTGCCAATAGAATCACCCATCCAGTTGCGCACACCATTATCAAAATGCTCGCTGTCCAAACGGATAATTCGGGCGTCATTTATCATCTCGGTCATAATCATCACGTAGCCCTCGGTCTGCACGATCATCAGATTCGGGTTCATCATAATGGGTGTTAGCGACGGCACCGCCGACCCAAATATGATGCAGCGGCCAGAGAGAGGCTGTCCCTCGGGACCATCCGTATCTGTCAAACCAGAAGCTTCACGCATGGCTGTAAAGTCCTTGAAGCCTTCGCGCTTGGGCAGCCGACCATTGGGCGGATCGACGATCACAGAGGTTCTGTATTCTCCATTAACTTTCACGAGTTCCGGCTTCCGCCAGTGTGCGAGAAACGTATCATCTGCCTCCTGACCGATGCGCGCGCCTGCCTCTGGAGGAGCTCTGTTTGGGTCTAGTGGGACATCTGCGCTTTCTAGTCGGGCTTGCATCATGCGCTCCAACTCTCTCGCTTCCTCGTCGCTGTAAGTCTGTTTTAATCCCAGATCCATTCGGCGCTGAAACGGAGTTGTCGATCCGAAAAGCCAGGTACCCTGAAGGTCTGGATGACCGTATTCCGTTCGAGGAATTACCCAGTCAGAACTAGTCGTAGCTATTGTCTGTTCAGAAATTCCGCCCTCGGGCTGCGCAAGTCCTGTTGCTGGCAATAGACTAAGGCCTATGTAGGCTAGCAAGATCCTGTGCATAATTTTTCCTCAAATTAACTGTTTCAAAGATATAAAAACAGTATAGGCGTCGACGCGCCGGGCGGGGTGGGACAAATTGCCGCATAGGGGCGGGGAATGGAGGAAATTAATTGATCTGAGTCAAGTTAGCAGCCGGTTCATGCAACAGGGCATGCTGACAGCCCAAGGGATTGCCATAGCTCTCTGGAAACCCAAGGCGCGATGTTCTCTCTACCAAACCTTTCCGCGCAGCCCTAAGACAGAGTTATTTCTGGGAATCATTCTGCGCTTACTTGGAGTTCCATTTGCCGCTATCAGATCAACGCCAACTCAGTAAGAAACCGATTCGACTCCGATATAGATCTCTCCATATCGAGAATCAACGAAGAAATATCTCCCTCGATCGTCGACAACTCAGAGCGCAGCGAGGCGATCGCTCTGCTATTCAAGTTATGCTTGAGGAAAAGTACCTGGTCGCGAAACGCATTCACAACCGGAGTCATCTTCGCTTCCGCCGCATGCATCGATGCAACAAGCTGCTCATAGCGAGCGCGTGTCTGCCTTAGTGTCTGGGCACTCGAATCACGGAGAGATTGGTTTGTGTAGAGCTCGAGCTCGTCTTCCCACTCGTTGAACAGGTCGGCGGAGACATTCTCGACGGCGCGGATTCGGTCACTCACCGCTTCGGCTCTGGACTCACTCTCTTCGAATTCTCCGTTCAGAGACTCGTAAGCCTCTTGAAGATCACCGCCGTCGAAATTCAACAGTGTGGTGAATTGCTCCAGCGCCGAGCTGAATTGCTCCTTCGCGGCCTCCTGTGAATCACGCGCCTCTTCAACGCGATCCACGAGAATGTCGCGCTTGTGAACGCCAAATTGTTCCATGGTCTCGTAGTACACCGTGCTGCAGGCAGCCAGCGAGAGAAGAGCAAGCAGCGAGAAAATTTTCTTCATGATAGTCATCATTGAACCTATTTGATTAGTTTGATCCCTTGTGGGTTTCCTTGATCGCCTTCACGAGTTCCTGATTTCGTTTGTCTGCCAGGTGCGAATGAACCACGAAGAGTGCGTGAATCACCCCGGGTATCCAGAAGGCTATGCACAGGAAAATATTGAGGATCGCCTGTATTGGCTTCGCGCAAAGAAACACCGCCAAGGGAGGAAGCAGGATGGCAATAAGGTATCTCATGATAATACTCCAAAATATGTTTCCGCAGATCGAAGTCAGCGCAGGTCGATATGATAGCTCAAATCAGGCCCATGAAGTTGGTCAAATTGAGGGCGAAAGAACGTGAAAAACAGCGAGATTCGTTGCCCCGCAGTAGTTTGTCGATGCATCTGTCAACGTGGTTCACAATTTCGGCAAATAGTCCTTCAGCTTAAGATTAAATTGGTCGTAGGAAGTAAGAGGATACGATTACAAGGAGCTGGATGTGCATATTTACGTAAAAGACATAATGCAAACCGAAGTAACCACGGTTCCACACACATCAACCGTGGAGCAGTCTGAGACGATAATGCTCAACACTCACCGGCCCTGCGTACCTGTTATCGACGGTCAGGGAGACTGTGTAGGGGTATTGAGCCACAGCGATATTCTACGCATCCGTACCGCGAAGAAAGATGTCTGCACGACTTCGGTTCAGGAGGTTATGTCTAAACGCATCGTCTCGGTGGGGCCTCGAAGCTCAGTCGATAACACGATGCAACTCATGCTAGACAATGGCATCCATCACATCTTAGTGATTCAAGAGAAGAAGGTGTGCGGTATAGTCTCAGTCCTGGACATAATTCAGATCGACAAGGCGCGCACCTTCAATCCCTTCGCAGAACCTGAACCCATTGCGACGGCGCACTAGTTGGCCAGTGACGATAAACGGCTCTCTAAGAACTGAACCCTCGCAGTTAGGTCCTCACTGGCCGAGATGGCACTTGTGAACTCGCTCTTCAGGCTATTCAGAATCCCTGCCGCAACCTCCAGCTGATTCGAGCGAATCAACCAATTGACTCGATAGAGACCAACTCTCACATCGGCGCGCAGCCGAAACGAGTCTGTCGCTAGCTCCTCGGCAGCCACGAAATCTTCTGCGGAAGCCTCGAGCAACGCTTGCAAGAAAACGAGATCCGCCTTGCTCACGCTATAGCTGGGATTCACAGCCAGTAGCTCCAGCAGCAAACGTATCTTCTCTACTGGAGCGCCCGGGCATCTCCCCTCCAGGATGCCGAATACTAGATTATTCAGAGCGAAGATGGCGCTATAGTCGTGGTGCGTTCCGCGCGCCTGGCTCCCTAACACAACGTCGTCCGGTAGCTCAACGTCAGGCAGGATACAGGAAAACTCCAACCATCTAATATAGGGCGAAATGCCGATCTTATCGGTATCGATATAAGACATGTGTTGATCGAAGGCAACCTGATGCTCGCCTGCGGCGGTGAGCTTCTCAACTAGATTGGACTGTGCTCTGGGTGATGTCGGATGCTGCACGACGGCGGCTGCCGCTTGATTCAGCGCATTGCCCCAGAGCGACGTCTGACTAAGTGTTGAAAAGGCCATGAACGCTATGACGATAGACACAATCGCAGCCGCCGCGTTCCTCTTAGTGTTATCTAGCTGCGGTAGCCTATCGCTCGCGAAGACTACGCAGGCGAAAACGGGTCCGAACAGCGGCAGATAGTTGCGATGCTCAAAATAGTATTCCAAGGGCAGAAAAGTCGACTCCAGTGAATGGCCTGCGACGTACCAGAGTATAGCGAAGGAGAAAAGTGGCCAATGCCGCAGTTTTAGAAATGCGACTGTAATTAGCCCCAATATGCTGGCGGCTGTCAGCAGTAGCGAAAAGCCCTGCGCAATCGCGAAGTCGTCATGAAATACGCCAAAATAGTTTGGTAAGAGAAGGGCGATGCTGGCGAGGTAGGTTGCAAGTACGGGAAACTGCGTAAGCACTCGCTCCGAGAAACTGAACGGCTTTAGGTCGTAGCCTTCCAATATGTCTGGCATCGTGAGGATCAAACCCATAACACCTAGCACTACCGTGACAAACAATAAGCCCTGGCGGAATCTGTGCAGCAGTTTCGACCGCTCCGAGTTCGCCAGCAGCGTGTACTCCAACACCAGCACATAGAGGTAGATCAATACCCCGTTCTCTTTACTCAGCACGGCCAGCATTGCGAGGGGACCGAGGCTTATCGCCAGCAGCCCCACACCGCGTGCGACCTCATTGCGAAGCAGAAACTTCCTTCCTAACAAATAAAATATGATAGAGAGCAGGCTGAATGCTGCTGAAAGCAACGTCATTCTCTGCACAACATAGAGCACGGTTGATACTTGAATAGGGTGTGCGAGCCAGACAAAGCAGATAATCGCCACACCAAGAAGGGGGATGGCTCTTGTGCGCCACTGGCTTCCAATTAGTGCGCAACAGAGCGCCAACAGACATCCATTAAACAGATGGATAATTAGGTTCACGAGCTTGAAGTTGCGCGGGTCAGGCCAGGACTCGTGTTGCAACAGGAAGCTGAGGACGGATACGGGCCTGCCCAGAATGCCGGCGGAGCCAGTCGTCGCGAGGCTTAGCATATCGTTCAGACTCGGGCTCGGGGGAAGTTGCATGATTACATTCAGATTTGGCGTATCGTCGAGCAGGAAGGCGCCACTCAGGCCGCCCCAGTACATAGCCATCACGACAAGTGCCAGGAAGACCGTCAGTCCAATTGCGATGAATACTTGATGTCGAATCGTGAGCCTCGTGCGCGATGTTTGAAGGGACTAGGGGATCATAACGCATCTGGATGACGAGTGTGGAACGCTATTTGGGTCTCAGAAATTGACGACGTTTCCGTGCAAGATACGATTCCAGTAGCACCGCAATCTGCCGCTAGAATCTACAAGACAGTACTTTAGTTAGTTAATCAAACCGGGTAACGAACACCATGCACATTTATGGCGAACACGAGTAGAGCTCATGCCGAGATCTGCTCACAACTTCTGGCCCGTCTATCCGCTCTTCCTGTTCTCGGGATTTCCAGCCCTGCTGTATCAGATCGTCTGGCAGCGCTCACTGTTCACGCTGTTCGGTACCAACATCGAATCGATAACTTTAGTGGTTGCCGCGTTTATGTTGGGGCTCGGAATAGGTAGCCTCATTGGCGGCAAGCTCTCGACGCTGAGGCCACTACCCCAGATGTTGATGTTCGCACTGCTGGAGTTGTGCATCGGACTGTTCGGGCTCGGTTCGCTACAGCTGTTTGATTCTGTCTCAAGCTTTGCGATCAATCTCGACTATGTGTCGATGACAGCGGTCGCCTTCCTGCTCGTTTTCCTGCCGACGCTCTGCATGGGTGCAACACTACCGATCCTCAGCACGTTCCTCGTCGCACGCTTACCGAATGTGGGCTTCTCACTTGGCACCCTGTATTTTGTGAACACCCTGGGCTCCGCCATCGCCGCCTTCTCTGCCTCGCTGTTTCTGATGGGCATGGCCGGCATGCAGGGCACCGTCTATGTTGCCTGTGCGTTTAATTTCCTCATTGGCGCTGGCGCACTGCTCTTTTATTTCTGGCAGAAAGCTGATGACAGCGAGTCTCCCGAAATGACCACAGAAGGAGAAGAGCCTCCAGGCGAGACCAAGGTCTCACTCTCTCTCGGCAAGATTCTTCTACTCGCCTTCGCATCCGGCTTTATCGCCCTCTCTTATGAGATTCTGTGGATGCGAATATTCTCTTTCGCGAATGCCGGCGCCGCCTTCATCTTCCCCCGAATTCTTGGCCTGTTCCTGCTGGGCCTGGCGCTTGGTTCCTACCTCGCCGGCAGACTCTGCGAAAGACTCGGAGACGACACGCTACAGATCACCCGCCTACTTAAGCTGAGTCTGGTCACTGCATCGCTACTTGGTTTCTTCCTGCTGCCCTTCGCGGCGTACCTCGCTACCAAGGCTGCACTGCTTGCTGCCGAGCTGTATCTGCTGCTTGGCGCGCTGGCACTGGGCATACCGTTCCCGCTGCTCGCCCATATCGGGATCCGGGCGGATAGAAGTTCCGGTCAGAAGATTAGCTATATGTATATGTCGAATATTGCTGGCGCAACTCTCGGCACGATACTCACCGGCTTCGTGCTCATGGATGTGCTTTCCACGCAGACGATCGCGATGTTACTCGCTCTGGCGGGCCTGCTAATAGCTTCCACCCTGGCAGATACCGAGACCGGCCGCAGAAGGTCAAGCTCGATTGGCATAGCCGTCCTCGCGCTATTCGTTCTCTCGACTAATCCGACCCTGTCCCGCGGCAATTTCGAGAAGTTTCAGGCGATACGCAACTACTCCGGCGAGGCCTTCAAGCAGATTGTGGAAACGAAGAGTGGTGTGATTACGGTGACGCAGAACGATCGCGTCTATGGAGGCGGAGTGTACGACGGCCTCTTCAATGCCGACCTGATAAACGACAGTAACGGCATCATTAGACCCTATGTACTTAGCGCCTTTCATGCGAGTCCGAAACGCGTACTGATGATTGGCCTCGCCACGGGTTCCTGGGCACAGGTTGTCGCCCATCACCCCGAGCTTGAGAGGCTGGTGATAGTGGAGATAAATCCTGGCTATAGTGAGATTGTTGCGAGTAATGCGACGGTGCAAAGTTTGCTGAACAACGAGAAGGTAGAGCTCATCATCGACGATGGCAGACGCTATATGCAGCGTAACGAAGACAAGAGGTTCGATCTGATAATCATGAATACGACGTTTCACTGGCGTGCCTATGCGGCGAACTTGCTCTCGCAAGATTTCCTCGCCATCGTGCTCTCGCGCTTGAACAGCGGAGGCATTGCCTTCTACAACACCACCAATTCGATGAATGTGCAGAAGACTGGGGCAGCGGTGTGCCCCTACTCGCTGCGCTTTCAGAACCACATGCTCTGCGGCAATGAGGAGATCGCCGTTAATACACAAAGGCTAGAGAATGTGCTTTGGGACTATGAGATAGACGGCGTGCGCCAACACGACAGGAGTAACGAAGCGCATCGGGCTCGCATCGATGACATCATCGAGATGTTCGATGCCTCGCGCTACGGATTCAATACGGCAACAGATTTCGTCACCTACCCGCTTGAACGCGCACAATCTATTCTGGAAAGAACAGCAGAGAATTTTATCATCACCGATGACAACATGGGCGATGAATGGAACTAGCGGGCGAGCATCGCCACGAGTAGTTTAATCTGGGCGTCATCCAGACGCTCGGCGAATGCCGGCATCACTCCTGCCCTGCCAGTCGCGATCGACGCCTTGATCGTCTCGGTGTCGCCGCCGTAGAGCCAGATGTTGTCAGCTAGGTTTGGCGCACCCAGCAGCGTATTGCCCGCGCCATCTACGCCATGGCAGGCTGCACAGCTCTGTTGGTAGACCGCCTGACCAGGATGATCGCCAGCCGCATTCTCGGTTAGATTCGTCACGTAGTCGGCTACCTGAACGACAGCTTCCTCGCCAAGTATCGACTGCCATGCCAACATGTTAGCGACCCTGCCGCCGCGAATCGTCTGCTCGATCTGCTCGGCGCTGGAGCCCCACTGCCAATCGATGTCCATCAGATTCGGAAACAGCGATGCCTGTCCTCTAGCGTCGGGCCCATGACAGGCAGAACACTCGCGTCTGAAGACGCGCTCTGCGGCCTGCATGAGATCGAGATCATTCTGAATCTCTGCCAAGTCAGCCGAGGCGATATTCGCTCTTATCTCCGAGAAGCTCGTGTCGTAGGTTTCATAGCTCTCGACGATGCGCTTGCCGTGCGACCAATTCAGCAAGCCCGTATAGGAGCCTAGCCCTGGATACAACATCAGATACACGAGGGAAAAAACCAGCGCGGCGAGGATCATCCAGAACCACCACAGTGGGGGCGCGTTCGAACCCTCTCTGAGATCGTTATCCCAGACGGGTTCGGCATCGGGGTGCTCGTTTGCACCCGGCGCAAAATAGACGCTAAGTATTAGCCAGGTTAAGGTGGCTAACGAGACACAGGTTAGGACTACAACCCAGCCGCTCCAGAATCCTGTTGGCAAATCAGCCATGATAATCTTCATCCTCTAGCGGGATACGTGCCGCTTCTGCTATCTGCTCGTCGTTATCCTTGTTCGTGAACCAGATGGCCAGACCAACCATGAATGCCATCACCGCCATGTCGCCGAGAAAAATAAACAGGGTCATATTGATATCTCCTCGTTCAGGCCGGTGCCTAGCATCTGCAGGTAGACGATCAGTGCATCTATCTCTTTGAGTCCCTCCAGCTGCCCATCGGCGGAGGCGATCTCTTCCTCGGTGTAGGGATGACCGAGCCTGCTCAGCGCGCGCATCTTCGTGCTCGCTTTGCCGGCTTGTACGGCATCGCGCGTCGCCAGCCAGGGGTAGCCCGGCATGATGCTTGTCTCAACCACCGCTCTGGGATCTATGAGGTGAATGCGGTGCCAGTCGTCGGAGAATTTTCCTCCCACTCGGTGCAGGTCTGGCCCCGTCCGCTTCGAGCCCCAGAGGAAGGGACGGTCATACACGAACTCGCCCGCTCTGGAGTAGGGCCCGTAGCGTTCTACTTCAGCTATCAGTGGTCGAATCTGCTGCGAGTGGCACACGCTGCAACCTTCGCGTATGTAGATGTCTCTGCCGGTCAGTTCGACGGCGCTGTAGACGCGGGCATTGGCCGTGGCCATATCCATCTGGTCATGGTTTAGCATGGGCACAATCTGCACCAGCCCGCCGATAGCGGAGACGAGGAGAATGCCGAAGATCAGCAGGCCGGTGTTCTCTTCTATTTTCTTGTGTAATGACAGGGCGCTCATGAGGCTACTCCAAAAGCAGGATTCACCGACGGAACCTGCACCTTGACCGTCGCTTTGCCCGCTATGGTCTTGAACAGGTTATAGGCCATCAGCACCGTGCCAAGCAGAAAGATCAATCCGGCGATCAGACGCAGGCCATAGAAAGGCGCCATGCTGGACATGATGTCCTTGAAGCTAAAACTCAGCTCGCCTATCTCATCGACGCTCAGCCACAACAGGCCTTGTGACACACCTGCCCCCCACATCGCCATGATGTACAGCATGGTACCGGCGAGTGCCAACCAGAAGTGAATGTTGGCGAGGCGTACACTGTATAACTCACCACCGACGAGTCGCGGCACCATGTAGTAGAACGTGCCATAGGTAATCATGGCGTTCCAGCCCAAGGCGCCCGAGTGCACATGGCCGATAGTCCAATCGGTAAAGTGACTGACCACATTCACACTGGGGAATGACATCATAGGGCCTTCGAATGTGGCCAAGCCATAGAATGCAAGTGATAGAACGATAAACTTGAGAGCGGGATCTGTCTTCAGCTTCTCAGACGCCGAGCTTACCGTCATGATGCCGTTGATCATTGTGGCCCAGGACGGGGCTAACAGGATCACGCTCATGACCATGGCCAGAGACAACACCCACTCGGGCACGGCGCTGTAGTGCAAGTGATGTGGCCCCGCCCAGATATAGCTATAGGTGAACGCCCAGAAGGCGACTACGGACAGGCGGTAACTCCAGATTGGGCGGCCGGAGTGCTTGGGCAAAAAGTAGTACATCATGCCTAGGAAACCACCAGTGAGCAGGAAGCCCACCGCGTTGTGTCCGTACCACCACTGCACGATGGCATCCTGCGCGCCGGCGTACAGCGAGTAGGACTTGCCGATCGTGACCGGGATGGCGAGACTATTGACGATGTGCAGCATCGCAATCACGATGATCAGCGCGCCATAGAACCAGTTGGATATATAGATCGGGCGTATCTTACGATTGGCTATCGTGCCGAAGAACACGATGCCGAAACAAACCCAGACTATGGCGATGGCGATATCGAAAGGCCATTCCAGTTCGGCGTATTCCTTGGATGTGGTCCAGCCTGCCAAGAGAGACAGGCCACCGAGCAGGACGATCAACTGCCAGGCATAGCAACAGAACCAGGCGAGCCTCGGCAGGAAAAGCGGTACGTGCGAAGTACGCTGCACACTATAGAATGCCGTGGCCATCAAGGCTGAGACGCCGAAGCCGAAGATAATGCCGTTGGTGTGTAGCGGACGAAGCCGGCCGAAGGAGAGCCAGAACTGGCCGAAGTCGATGGTGGGCCACACGAGTTCGGCGGATATATACACGCCAGCTGCCATCGCCGCTATGGCCCAGAATATTGCAAACTGAATCAGGTGAAGTACGACCTGATCGTGGTACAGATTGCTGTTGATCTTGCTCATTTGTCTACTTCCAAGTTTGCGTCTACTGCCGCTGCTGTTTCTAACACTTGCTATTTGTTCAACTAACTTCCCTAACCCGGTTCTGACTCTGTTTAGATCTGTGCTACACGCCCAGCAGGGGGCCAACACCTAAGGTCCAGAGCATCATACTGAGGCCCAACAGACTCACCGCTGCTACGAGCAGCCAACCCACCAGGGAGGAGGCCATCAATACGCCCTTCTCTGAGGTAATGCCAAGCGCTATTGGTATACCCTTATAGAGCAAATACATACTCCAGATCATGGTGGGGATAATGATCAGGATATTAATGAA
>CAYGRR010000028.1:10760-24455 GCA_964352295.1 uncultured Pseudohongiella sp.
CCAGATCGAATAGCGCAGCATGACGCCCAGCGGCGATGGCTCTGTCTCGCTTAGGCGCTTGAATGCCTCTATAGGTTGATACAGAGACTTAAATAGCAAGTATGAATAGATATTTGCGCTCATAGGCCGCTTGCCCAATAAACTTCTTTGCGAAGTTTAGACTACTCCATTTTCTATCGATTGAAAAAACAGTGTGCTGCATTTGCTGTTTGTCAGCTTACCGTTCCCGTTACGTGCCAAAGCGAAACTGATCAGGGTACTCAATCGTGGCCGATTATACTGAGGGCTTAGCCAGACTCCTTGATCTACCTCAAGGAGTCTGGAGCTGCGCGCCACCTTCTTCAGGAGTTGACGCCTAAGCTGCAAGAAATACCCTTCGCTAACGATCGGTAACGACGGAGAAGCCATACGAGCCAGCATAGACAATCGGGTCGTCGCCCACTACCGCCGTCCACTCAACGACATAGTCCCCATCGGGAATCGAGGGATTGGTAATTTCGATCATGAGATCGTCCGCTCCCATCGTGTGGAAACCCCGTAGATCGTAGTTTCCTCCTGGGCCGGTTAGCGTGAGACTACTATTTGGCACATCGGGCAAGGCATCGTAGTAAAGTCGAAGGTTGCGCGGCGCGCGAGTCAAGATCGAATCCGCCGCAGGCTCGGCGCCCAGAAAGGGTGAGTATTCCGCGCTACCTGCACAGTTAAGCAGCGAAACAGTTAGTGTGACTAGCGCCAATAGTGTTTTGAGCTTTCCGCTGCCTGGCATGTTGAACATCCCTCCTGAAATTACCCGTACTGATGACCGTCTAGTGCTCGATTCATCCAGATGATTTGAGAAGGCAGTGTAGCGCTTCGAACGCACAAATTCACCGATAGAATGACTGCCGCGGCAATATGACACGGTATCAATGTCGGGATTCGAAAGTGCTCAAGGGGTGGTGCGGAGGGTTTGAATATTCCTCTAGGCTGGGATGCCTAGAGGCTGAGGCTATAGTGCTTAGTGCTGATCTCGCTGTCTCTTTACCTGAGAGAGTTCTTTGGCGAACTGGTCCAGCTTCATGCGGATCTCGGCTTCTTTCTGCTTCTTAAGAAAATTCAGGTCACTGTCGGCGCGCGCCTCTTCGATGGCTTCCGCAATGGCATCTGTAATTGGCTTTCCTATGGCTGCTTCAGCAGATTTGTTCATTCGCTATAACTCCAGCTCAATGTGCGATTTTTCTAAGTTGGCCGTGTGCCTGACTTTACCGCTTCTGTTGCTTCTATCTTGACGCGTTCCCGCTAAATTTGAGGCCGAAATCTGAATTGCATCGCTCAAACTAACAACTCGTAGCGGCTTCAAAGTTCGTAAAAATCAATAATTTAGCAACTTCTATGGAGCGCAACATATAGTGTAAGTCGGCCGAAGTCAAACAATATCTAGTGCTTTCAAGCGCTTAGCGACTCTCTCCCAAGCCCGAAAATTATGTAATACACCCGACCCCTTCGTGCTGTGTCACCGCATGCGCAGCCAAATATTTCCAATGATTTCTGATACTTAGCGAAGAAGCCCAATACCCAAGAATCACCACGAATTTCTAATATAAAGGACACCCAATTTTTAAAAAAAGGACACCCAATTTATTTTTAGATCATTCAAAACAGGAATTGCATCGTAGCCATTCGGCTAGTGGGTATTTTTTGAGCAGTAGTTGGTCGGCGTTGCCAGGAAATCGAGCCGTTGAGAGGGCTGCTCAGTGTCTAGAGAGCATCGATTCCCATAGAGGACATTGCAGATGGATTGATTCGCTCTGCGGGTAGGTGCTGCTGAGGGGATGGAGGCTCGCTAGGAGCTGCCGTATAACATGCGGGAGGAATGCACTCCCCTGATCCATTTGCTCGGGTGCTTTAGGATCACTCCGGACTTGATACGGCTTTCGTGAAAATGGACCAGTGCCGATTCGCTTCCGGCGGCGATGGAATAGTGCCGATGAAAGGTCGTGACGCTCTTGAGCCAGGACTCCGCACTTATTCCGAGTTCGTTGAGTAGCCTGTTCTTTTCATCCAGCGTGTCAGTGATTCTGTGCGCGGAATACTCTTCCGGGTGCAGTGCCTTGCAGGTGCTCTCCAGCAGGTCGAAATAGCTTTGCTGGGTTATGGGTAGTGTTGACTCTGTAATACCCTCCATCTCGGCCATTGTGCATAGCTTCGCCTGCTTGCCAGAAGACTGACGACCCACCAGATGCTTGGTAGTGCGGCGGGTTAATAGTCGGTGTTGACGATAGCTACGATTCTTCGCTTTTTTCGCGTGCTGAATCAATCGCTCCTGGATAGAGGTGAAGTCGCTATTCTCAAGCGAGTCCGTTACGCCTGCACGGATAGGGTTTAGATCCACGTAAGCCATGCAGGTGACCAGGGCCTTCTCGTCCAGCAAAGCCTGACTCTTGAAGCGCCCCTCCCAGAAACGACCACTGCACTCATCTTCTCTATTGGCATGACGCGCTACCGTCTCATTCACGCAACGCATAAACCAACTAATATCCGTGAGTCGCTCGCGCCACTGGCTCACCTGTTGCTGCAGCCGCTTCTGCGCGGCCTTGCTAGACTTGTTCTTCTCTAGCATAGCAACGAGCGCAGCATTGCGAGGAAATAGCGCAGTCCAGCGCTTGATTACCTCGGCATCATCCCAGTCCTCAGCTTGTTGTTGATTAACGAATAAGACCAGGTGGTAGTGGTTGCTCATGATGGCGTAGGCGCAGATGTCTATAGAGAACTGCGCGGCAAGACTTTTGATTCTCGAGACTAGCCACTGCTTACGATGATCGAAATTCTTGCCGCTAACGGGATCGTCACCACAGAGATAGGCGCGCCGCACACAACGCGAGATGCAATGGTAGTAAGGCGTATCTTGCAGCGACACTTGTTGATATCTGGCTCGGGTCATCGAACTTTGCTGGCTAGCCCCAATCGATCGGTTATTGTTTTGTTTATCAAATTGACTGGCTATTTACGCCGAGACAAAATGCAAGTGGACCGCCGATTTTAGAGGGTTTGTAGTACTATGCAAGGCGAAATTAAAAGCTGCTAAAGTGGCACTGACACAACGACGAATTGAAACAAATTGGAGTAGTTAATGAGAATTGGAGTCGACTTGGGCGGCACAAAGATTGAGGGCATCTTACTCTCGCCCAGCGGAGAGCTTGCCAAGAAAATTCGTGTAGATACGCCTGCCGGCAGCTACCAGGATACTGTTGCAGAACTGTGTGCTGTTGTCGACGAATTGCAGCAGTTATCGGAATCGAAGAATTGCACCGTTGGAATTGGGACTCCTGGCGCCTTATCTCCAAGCAACGAGCAAGGCCTCGAACTAATGAAGAATTGCAATTCGATTTGCCTGAATGGTGAACCGCTGAAAGTCGATATCGAGAAGCGTCTTGGTTATGCAGTTCGACTCGAGAACGATGCGAATTGCTTCGTGCTTTCGGAGGCCTGCTACGGCGCGGCGAGATCCGCCAGGACAGTCGTCGGAGTAATCATTGGAACTGGAACTGGCGGCGGCATCGTCATAGACAAGCAGTTGCACACGGGGCCAAATCGAATTGCTGGCGAGTGGGGACACAACTGTATTCCGAGCTCGGTGCGCGAACTTATTGCCGAGGATCGCCAATGTTACTGCGGCCGAACGAACTGCATTGAGACTGTGCTTTCCGGGCGCGGCTTGAAACAGAGCCATAGGGAGAGAACCGGAATCGAGCTGGAGGCTAGAGAAATAGCGAAATTGGCGATTGGCGGAGACTCGGCCGCTAGAGAGAGCATTCAGCGCTACTGCACCCAACTCGCGAGATGTCTTTCGACCGTGGTGAATCTAATCGATCCGGATATGATTGTACTGGGAGGAGGGCTGTCGAATATTTCGCAGCTGTATGAGCAGGTACCAAGCCTCATGGCAGCACCTGTTTTCACTGAGAACATGTTGACCACACTCTCAGCGCCGAAGTTCGGCGATGCTAGCGGCGCTATTGGCGCCGCCTGCCTGTGGCCGCTGAATTAGGAGCCGCCTGAGAATAGGCGATCTTTCAGAAGCGCTAGCTCAAGAAGGGATGACGTAATATTATCGTCTCTTCGCGATCCGGGCCGGTAGAAATAATGTCAACTGGCACCTCTACGATCTTCTCCAAATACTGAATGTAATCTCTAGCGTTCTGCGGAAGATCATCCAGACTCTTCGCTCCTACTGTTGACTCATTCCAGCCAGGCAATTCTTCATAGATTGGCTCAAGAGTCTTATAACTCTCGATATCCATAAGGCTCGCAGACGTGTTGTCGCCAACACCTGTGTAACCTGTGCAGACCTTGATCGTTCTCAGTCCGTCCAACACGTCCAGTTTGGTCAGGCAGATGCCGGACACACTATTGATGCGCATGGCCAGCTTGACGGCACAGGCATCGAACCAGCCACAGCGTCTATCTCGCCCAGTCGTCGCGCCTTTCTCATGACCTACCGAGGCTAGGTGCTTGCCGATGTCATCGAACAGCTCAGTCGGAAAGGGACCGGAACCTACGCGTGTCGTATATGCCTTGGTAATGCCTAATACATAGTCCAGATAGAGCGGACCAAAGCCGCTACCTGTCGCCGTGCCACCAGCCGTTGTGTTCGATGAGGTTACGTAGGGGTAGGTTCCATGATCGATATCCAGCAGCGAGCCCTGAGCACCTTCGAACAGAATGTTGTCTCCTGCCTTGCGGTGCTTGTGCAGGATATCGACAGTATCCGCCACCATCGGCCTGATCTGCTCAGCCAACTTGAGAGCGCTGTCGAGCGTTTCCTGGTAGTCGACTGTCTCGACCTCGTAGTAATTGCTGAGCATGAAATTGTGGTATTCCATGAGTTCCGCAAGTCTCTCTGCGAAATGTTCCGCATTGAGTATGCCGGCTACACGAATGCCGCGGCGCGCCACTTTGTCTTCGTAGGCTGGCCCTATGCCGCGGCCAGTAGTGCCAATCTTGTCGCTGCCCTTTCTGTGCTCTCTCGCCTGATCCAACGCCACGTGAGAGGGCAGGATCAAAGGGCAGGCGCCGCTGATCTTCAGTCGACTACGCACGTCGATACCGGTACTCTCGAGGCCCTCGATCTCATTCAGAAGGGCTTCGAGACTTATCACTACGCCATTGCCAATCACACAATCGACGTTGTCTCTTAGAATTCCGGAAGGCAGAAGATGCAATACAGTCTTCTTGCCGTTGATCACCAGCGTATGACCGGCGTTATGTCCACCCTGAAAACGGACCGCGACCTTGGCCTGATCGGTTAAGAGATCAACTATCTTGCCCTTGCCCTCGTCGCCCCATTGGGTACCAAGTACTACTACTGATTTCGCCATCGTCCTCTACTCAATATCTTATTCAAAGCTAATACTACGTTATTTTTCCAACGACCCACTTGCCACCATCGAGCCGTAGCTCTCTATCGCAATTCAGATCTTGCAGATCCTGCTCCGCGAGCTCACTCTCAAGTAGATTGGTAATAACTATCTCGCCCTTGGCACGAAGCTTGGCTATAGCGCCGAGCAAGTCGGCATCGTTTCCTATAGGAGCGATGATTGCCTTCCTTTGAGTGAACTTTTTGCTGCTCAGCCTCGCGATTGTTTTAAGATCGCTGTCAAAACCGGACGCTGGTCGCGAGCGACCGAAGACTTCGCCGATATGATCGTAGCGGCCGCCCTTCGCTACCGCTCTGCCGTAGTTAGGTGTATAGGCCGCGAATACGATGCCCGTGTGGTATTCGTAGCCGCGCAACTCGCAGAGATCGAAGCAGAGTCTCATCTCCGGATGACGCTGTCTTATGCCTTCTACGATCAACACGAGTTCGAGCAACTCTTTTCTAACGGAGTCTGGCGCCTCTTCGAATACTGTCATCGCCTCAAGCAGCGTTGCCTCATCGCCACTCAATCGTGTGAGTTGACGCAGCATAGAATGTAATGATGAGTCCTTGACGGCTACTTCCAATACAGCATCGATCTCGTCATAGGCTTTGCGTTGCACGGCATCGAAGAGGGTCGCCTCAATATCCGCGCCTATCGCCGCTTCCTTTACCAGTGCACGGAAAATACCAACATGCCCTAACACGACAGATATGTCTTCGATCTCCGCTGCATTCAGCGTGGCATACATCAGACAGATAAGCTCTATGTCGCAGTCCACTCCCGCGTGCCCGTACATCTCGGCACCCACACGTATAGGCACTCTTGAGGTCAGCAGGCCTCGTGGCTTTGTGTGCAACACATTGTCCGCATAGCACAGCCTTACCGGGCCCTCTCTGTTCATGCAGTGCGCATCGATGCGCGCAGCCTGAGGGGTGATATCTGCACGTATACCCATCATGCGGCCGCTAAGCTGATCGGTAATCTTAAAGGTATGTAGATCCAGGTCATGAGACGAACCGACCAAAAGTGAATCCAGGAATTCTATGAGGGGCGTGATGACAAGCTGGTAGCCCCAGGATTCGTAGAGATCCAAGAGCTGACGCCGCAAGTATTCTAACTTGCTCGCCTCTAGAGGGAGAATTTCCTCGACACCATCGGGAAGTAACCAGCGCTTTGCAGAAGTCATGTCTATTTATCTGTCACTCATCAAGCTTGAATAATTCGTTTTCTGTATCAATGCGGTCTAATTTATTAGCAGTAACAAGACCGTTCCAGTCAGCATGCTACCTAGACCAAACATGCGCATGGTGTTGTCATCAATCTGATCTAGCATCAGCAGCATCTTGCGCCACCTGCCGGGACTTATGAAGGGTAGCATCCCTTCGATAACGAGCATTAGGCAAAATGCAACGGCTAGTTCGTGCCACATAGTTTTGCCTCAACTCGCGAGCCCTATGCTAGCGACTACTCACGCAACAGAAAAAGTAAACCTGAATCGCTGAACGAGATTCAGGTTTACGGTTGTTCACACATCTGATTATCAAAAACTACACTGTTGAATGCAGCCTACTGCGCGTTCCCACTCTTAAGGTACTTGAAATAATCGCTATCGGGGTCAAGCAGCAGTACGTCGCCCTTAGAGCTAAACGTCTCTCGATAGGAGTTCAGGCTGCGAGTGAATGCATAGAACTCTGGGTCTTTGTTATAGGCCTCGGCATAGATCCCTGTGGCTGTCGCGTCGCCCTCACCGCGGATCTGCTCCGCATCTCGATAAGCTTCTGCGCGGAAGATGGTTGCCTGACGATCTGCATCTGCACGAATGCCAATCGCCAACTCCTGACCTGAAGAACGCAGCTGCTGTGCCTCTCTGTTGCGTTCGGTAATCATGCGTTCGTAAACGGAAGAACGTACATCTTCTGGCAGGTCGATGCGCTTCACGCGAACATCGATAATTTCGATTCCCAGATCTGCCGCCGTAGTTTCGTTGAGGTCTTCAGTAAGCGCGACCATCAATTGATCTCGCTCACCAGCAACTACCTCGGCTAGAGTGCGATTACCGATCTGGTCACGCAAGCCGTCGTTGATACGTTCGGCGAGCAGGCTACCGGCTGTTACCGTATTACCTCGCGTAGACACGTAGAACTGGCCCACATCGACGATGCGCCACTTCGCATAGGAATCGACTTCCAGTGCTTTCTGCTCCAGAGTCAAGAAACGGCGTCTGGGTGCATCTTCGGTCAATATTCGCGCATCAAACTTACGCACTGTGTTCACCCAGGGAATCTTCACGTGCAGGCCTGGGTCGATAGAATCCTGTACCAACTGACCGAACTGCAACATCACGGCTCGTTCGGTTTCCTTCACTACGAAAAGAGAATTGCCAGCTACCACTACGAGTAGAAAAATAAAGCCAACCGCTACAAAATTTTTCATGGACGAATACCTCGACTATTAGTAGGTAGACGCGAACGATCTACGCTGTTCGTGCTATTGGGCGCCGGCAGAAAAGGCGCCAACTGATCAGCCAGGTTTTCTAGGTCAGACCGGCTGTTATTCGAATTGATGCTAGAGGTGCTTTGCTCCATGAGCTTGTCCAGCGGCAGAAACAACATATTGTTGCCTCCTTCCACATCGACCATGATCTTGCTGCTGGCTGTCATCACGTCTTCAATCGATTCTATGTAGAGTCGCTGTCGGGTGACTTCAGGAGCCTTCACATACTCAGTCAAAAGCTGATCGAAGCGAGAGGCATCACCGGTCGCCTGCGCAACCACCTCGCCTTTATACGCATTGGCTGCTTCGATGCGCCTCTGTGCTTCACCGCGAGCCTCGGGAATAATCTGATTCGAATATTGCTGCGCCTGGTTCTGTACTCGCTGCTCGTCCTCTCTAGCTCGAATCACGTCATCGAACGCAGGGCGAACCGCATCGGGTGGCTGCGCATCAACCACGTTCACCTGGCTCACGAAAATGCCCGTGTTGTACATGTTCATGTAGTCCTGTAATCGCTCTTGCACGTCAGCTGCAACGCGATCGCGACCGGTGGTGAGTATCTGATCCATGAAGTTGCCACCCACTACGTGGCGAATCGCCGACTCGGAGGCATTGTCGAGGCTGCGCTCCGGATCCTGTACCGCGATAACGTATTTAACCGGATCCTGAATTAGGTACTGCACAGTGACTGCGATATCAATGATGTTCTCATCGGTCGTCAGCATCGCGCGATTCTCGTAAGTCTTGGCATTCAACTCGGAGATATTGACCAAGGTCACTTCATCGACGACGGGCGGATTCCAATGCAAGCCCGGCTGCACCGTATCATCTAGAACCTTACCGAATCGCAAGACCACGCCGCGTTCAGCCTCATCTACGATATAGAATCCCATGAACGCCCAGATGACGGCCACGACGCCTACGAGCCCAGCAATCAAGCCGGCAGATAAACCGCCATTGCCCGCTGGAGCAGAGCCGCTTGAGCCTGTGCCGCCGCCACTACCGCCGAACAAGCTATTAAATTTTTTCGTCAGGTTACGCACAACCTCATCGATGTCAGGAGGCCCCTGGTCGCCGCCCTTACGACCACCACCCCAAGGGTCTTTGTCGTTTCCGTTTCCGTTGTTTCCAGGTTCATTCCAAGCCATTGGCTTCTCCATAGCTTTTTAAAGACGCAGAAGGTCGATTTTAGCTAATAATTGTTCATTTACACAGCAATTTGCACTTTCAGGGGGTGATCCGCTCAGATCAGGCGACTGTCGCCTGCTCTTCGGCACCCCAATTCGTTTGCTCGTCTACCGCAATAGTCTGTCTGATAATTTGTGTACTGCTATTTTTGAGCAGTCGATCGAGGTCTGAGCGCGGCAGCTTAACGCGCAGCTCGTAGTAGCCCTCGTCGTCTATATGTTCTTGCTCGATGAATCCGCTGTCGTAGAGCTGGCTGCGCAGCTTCGTCTCACTAGGTGACACTCGCAGTGTCTCGATGGCCATACTGCCTGCCAGCAACTCGCTGATAGCGCCCTGCAAGAGGTCCATGCCCGCCCCTGTCTTCGCGGAGACCCAAACCGTCTTGGGCTTGCCTAACTCGTCTCGTTGGATATGAGGCTCGATTCCCGGCAGCAGATCGATCTTATTGAACACCTGCAGCTGCGGCACGGACTGGGCATCGATTTCGGTCAAGACCTTCTCGACCTCGAGCATATGCTCTGGGTGAAGTTCGTTTGCCGCGTCCACGACATGGATGAGCAGGTCTGCCTGAGCCGTCTCCTCCAAGGTAGCACGAAACGCCTCCACTAGCTGATGTGGCAGATGGCTGATGAAACCAACGGTGTCGGCGACGATAACCGGGCCGTAATTCTTGAGGTTGATGCGCCGCAGTGTCGAATCCAGAGTGGCAAACAGTTTATTTGCCGCGTAGGTGTGTGCCTGTGTCAGCTTGTTAAATAGTGAAGACTTACCAGCGTTGGTGTAACCCACTAACGAAATAGTTTCCACCTCAGCCCTACGCCTGGCGCGTCGCCCCTGGTCACGCTGCCCGCGCACCTTCAACAGGCTCTTGTTGATAGCCTTGATGCGCTGGGCAATCATACGTTGGTCGAGTTCTAGCTGCTTCTCACCCGCACCGCGCATACCGACGCCACCCTTCTGCCTATCCAGGTGAGTCCAGCCGCGCTTCAGGCGAGTGCTCAGGTGTTGTAGCTGCGCAAGCTCTACCTGCAGCTTGCCTTCATGGCTGCGGGCACGCTGGGCGAATATATCGAGGATGAGGCCGGTTCGATCGAGCACGCGACACTTGAGTTCTGCCTCAAGGTTTCGCTCTTGACTGGGTGAGAGTGCATGGTTGAACAGAACGAGGCCTGCCTTGTGGGCGAGGACGGCAGCTTGAACCTCTTCAAGCTTGCCCGTGCCGATAAACAGATTGGGTGAGGGTTGCTTTCTGGAGCCTGTGATGAAGTCCGCCGGCTGAGCGCCAGCGGAGATTGCCAATTCTTCAAATTCAGCTGGGTCTTCTCGTTCACTCTCTGAATCTATGGTGAGGTGAACGAGGATAGTAACCTCGCCAGAATCGGGCCTGTCAAAAAACAATCAATTACCTCACTCCAGGCGGTGACACTATGCTGAGTTGCCTGGCTCACCAGCATCGTCGTCTGCTACTTCGCCCGGGTTCTGCATAGGCACTTTTACCATGCGCGCGGGTACAACGGTTGAGATCGCGTGCTTGTAAACCATCTGGCTTACGGCGTTCTTCAGCAGGATCACGAATTGATCGAACGACTCGATCTGACCCTGCAACTTGATTCCGCTAACTAAATAGATAGACACCGGGATGCGCTCCTTGCGAAGCACGTTTAAAAATGGATCTTGTAGCGTATGTCCTTTAGACATTTTTTCTTCTCCTCACAATCTACAATCCTATAAAGCCGGGTCTACGCCAGTTCGCTTTCGAGATCTGGCCATCGGTTCTAAGAGCTGCGGACTTCCTAAAAAATTAAAGATCTCTTAATACAATCAATTCTTCGCACCTAGTGCTTATATAGAGATGGTATCCGTGTATTTCAAGACACGTTGTACGGATTGAGCAGATGAATCACTCAAACTTTGCAGATCTGACCAACTGCGCAGCCAAGTTAGCTGTCGCTTGGCGAGTTGTCTGGTCGCAATAATACTCTTTTCGACCATAGCCTCATAGTCGATCTCGCCTTCCAGATACTGCCAGACCTGCCGGTATCCTACTGATTTTATTGAGGGAAGCTGGTGATTGAGATCACCTCGAGAGTGCAATGCCTGCACTTCTTCCACGAGCCCCTCTTCTAGCATCTGTCGGAAACGTGCCTCTATCTGACCGTGTAATACGCCGCGATCTTCTGGTTGGATTGCGAAGAAGTGGAGATTGTAGGGGTTCTCAACCTCCCGTTCTTTCGTCATCCCGCTATGGAGGCTGGTCATCGTCTGCCCAGATACCCTGTAGACCTCTAAAGCACGCTGAAGGCGCTGCGGATCATTTGGGTGGATACGCCCGGCGGACTCCGGGTCGACCTCCGCCAGCTGCCGATGCACCGCCGCCCAGCCCTCTTCGGCGGCGAATTGTTCGATTTGTGCACGAACTCCCGGATCCGCGTGTGGCATGTCGGCGAGGCCATCGCGCAGAACTCTAAAATACAGCATCGTGCCGCCAACAAGCAGCGGTATGTCACCAACGTCCAGTATTTCGTCAATTTCCCTGAAAGCATCCGCGCGAAACTGCGAGGCAGAATAGGGTAGCCCAGGGTCGATGAAGTCGATCAGGCGGTGGGGGGCGATGTCTAGAATGTCCTGCTCTGGCTTACCCGTGCCGATATCCATCTGCTGATAGATCTGCGCCGAATCCACGCTCACGATCTGAAAGCGCCGCTGCTGAACGAGATCCACGGCGAGCGCCGTCTTGCCGGAGGCGGTGGGGCCCATCAGGCAGATCACGTCGGGCTTGGCGGAGGTGGAATTCATAAGGCAGATTGTACGCGACTCGTGTGACAGATTTCCCGGGGCCTTACTGGCCACGAAGAAACAGTTTATCCAGCTCATCCAGGCTCTGATACACCCAGGTAGGTCGGCCGTGATTACACTGCCCGCTGCGCTCGGTCGCCTCCATGTCGCGAAGCAGAGCGTTCATCTCCGGAATGGAGAGTTGGCGATTAGCCCGAACCGAACCATGACAGGCCATCGTGGAAAGCAACTCGTCTTGATGGGCCTGTATGCGATCGCTGCTACCGTATTCGAGGACATCGGAGAGCACATCACGCACTAGCTGCTCGATGTTGGCGTTGCGCAGTATCGAAGGAACTTGTCTGACCACGATCGACTCGGCCGCGACTCGCTCGAGCTCGATACCGATGCCTAGCAGGGCCTCCTGCTCGGTCTCGGCGCAGTCGGCCTCGCCCTGACTCACGGCGATAGAGAGAGGAACCAGCAGCGGCTGCATCTTCAACTCTTCGTTCTGGCACGCGGTCTTCATGCGCTCGTAGGTGATACGTTCGTGCGCCGCGTGCATGTCTACTGTGATTAGTCCTTCCTTGTTCTGCGCGAGAATATAGATTCCATGCAGTTGTGCTATGGCGTAACCCAGCGGTGGCACTTCCGCATCGTCGGCAGTAAGTCGCGCAAAATTCTCTAGCTGATTCTGTACCGCATTCGCGTCGATATGTCCCGATCCAGGCCTATAGGAAAAGTTATTCGAGGCCGGCTCTGCTAGAGAGAGGTTGCTTTGGTCGCTAAAGTTGCCCGCGGTATAGTTGGAGCCTGTACCGGCTGGAAAATTTCCTCCCCCACCGCTTAACATGCTCGCGAACGGATCATTCACTGCTCCATTCTCCGCCAGACGATCGGCCGGTCTAAGTTCTGCTAAGGCTTTGTGCAGCGAGCTAAATAAAAAATCGTGTACCAAGCGACTGTCTCGGAATCGCACCTCGTGCTTCGTCGGATGTACGTTCACATCGACCGCCGACGGCGCCAACTCCAGATACAAGACATAGGCCGGGTGCCGCCCGTGAAACAGCACATCACGATAGGCCTGCTTCACCGCATGGGTGACTAACTTGTCGCGAATGATGCGACCGTTCACATAAAAATATTGCAGGTCGGCCTGCGAACGAGAGAACGTCGGCAGACTTACCCAACCCCACAGACGCAGTCCCGGGCCTTCCATCTCTACGAACACAGAACTCTCGACAAAGGCAGGCCCGCAGACCAACGCGACACGGCGTTGTTTTTCCTGATCGGATTTTGCGGGAAGCAGTTTGTGAATCGCGCGCTGATTGTGGGTAAGCGAGAACTGCACATCGAAGCGACTGAGCGCGAGGCGCTTTAGAATCTCATCGATGCGAGAGAATTCGGTCTTCTCTGTTTTTAGAAATTTCTTGCGCGCCGGGGTATTGAAGAACAGGTCTCGAACCTCGACGGTGGTTCCGCGAGCGTGCGCGGCGGGCGAGAGCGTGACATCCATCTCCTGCCCTTCGGCCACAACCTTCCAACCGCTGTTATCTCCGCTACGTGTGTCTGCATCGTCGTCGGCCTTCGATGTCATGGTAAGGCGCGAGACCGAGCTGATACTGGCAAGCGCCTCGCCGCGAAAGCCGAGGCTGGCGATATTCTCCAAGTCTTCAAGATCACTAATCTTGCTGGTGGCGTGACGACTGAGCGCGAGTTCAAGATCCTGCTTATGAATGCCTAGCCCGTCATCCTTAATCTTGATGAGCTTGGTGCCGCCCTGCTCGACCTCGATCTCGAGTCTGCTGGCACCGGCATCCAGGCTGTTCTCCATCAGCTC
>CAYGRR010000028.1:24555-35312 GCA_964352295.1 uncultured Pseudohongiella sp.
CTAGCGAGGCTGACACGGTATTGTTGCGCGATCTCGGAGAGTGTCTCGCCGCGGCGAATCGTGTGCTCCTCAGGCTGCGCCGTGCCAGTGCCCGGAATCTTCAGCTCCTGGCCGATGCGAATCGTATTGGAGGAGATGTTGTTCGCCGACTTCAATTCCGCCAGGCTCACCTTGTAGCGCTGCGCGATAACCGACAGGCTATCGCCACGCTTCACCCTGTAGGTGCCGGGCATGGGAACGATGCCGTTCGCTTTCTGCCAGGCTACCAGCGTTCCCTCGGGCGGCGCGTCATAGAAATAATTCATCACACCCTGGGCGATGCCACGCGCGAGTTGTTGCTGGAACGCGGCGGTGTTTAATCTTCGTGCCTCGTCGGGGTTCGTGAGGTAGCCCGTCTCGATGAGCATCGAGGGAATATCCGGCGACTTCAATACTTCGAGGGATGCCTGCTGCACCTTGTCACGACGCAGACGCGTGACGCCATCGAGAGATTCCAGCACGCGCGTGCCGGCAATCAAACTCTGCTCCATACTCCAGGCCATCTGCAGAGAAACGAGGGTGAGGGCAACATCGTCGTCCCAGGAACCCAGATTGAGATCGCCGCCAACACCGCCGATCAGGTCAGAGCTGTTCTCCTTCTGCGCGACGCGTCGAGAATTCTCTCGGTCGGCCCGGTCACCGGATAGCGCATAAATAGTGAGACCTCTCGCGCTGCTGGTGCGGTACCAATCGGTGTGCACCGCGACGAAGAGATCCGCGCGTTTCTCCCTAGCGATCTCGGAGCGACGCTGCAGTTCCACATAGTAGTCGCCATCGCGAATCATGATAGGCGTGTAGCCTGGCATTCTCTCTAGCTCGTCATAGAGTGCGCGAGCTATCTTGAGTGTGATGTTCTTCTCTTTCAGTTTGCCGTCAAAACCAATACCACCGGGATCCTCTCCGCCGTGTCCTGCCGAGATTGCAACGATGATGTTGCGGCGCTCATCGCTGCGTGGAGCGCTCGCGGTGTTCGAAGAAGTAGTAGCCATGCTTCTGGGCGCTCCCGCTGAAGGCGCCTGATCGAAGAGATCGACTACGAGGCGATCGCCCTGTTCGGCATTGGGAGCCAGGGTGAAACTGCGCGGGTCGACCTGTGCACTCAGATCTATAACCATGCGCAGCGTGTTGCCATCGCGAATCGCGCTGCGCATGCCGCTGATCGGGCTGTCGCTAAAATCCAGCTGGGACAGATCGTCGCCGAGAGATGAGCCTTCTATATCGATGACCACACGCTCGGGATTGGAAAGCGTGAATAGCCTGTATTCCACCTCGCCCGATAGATCGAAGACGAGACGCGTATGATCCGGTGCCCGCCATAGCCTCACCTGACCGACATCGGCGGCGGACGCGGCAACGCTGCCCAGCAGCGCGCAGGCCGCCAGGACGAGGGTCAGGTAGCGACTGCCACCTCTGTTACTGCTTAAGTAGTGCTTTGATTCCATGACAAATTCTTTGAGACATACTTCGCGTTGTCTATTACAACGGCCTCAAGACCATAATCTTTTGGCAATTATGGCTCCTTTCGCCGTGAGACTTTGACAAGTCAGCTGCCTTCCCGTTCCCTTGGGGGCGATATCGATCACTAGATCCGGCGGAGGCAGCCATTTCGCGCCTTTCTCGGCCCATTCCACGAGGCACAGATTGGCCGCTGAGAAATACTCGTCTGTGCCTAAATAGGACACCTCTTCAGGGTCCGCGAGGCGATAGAGGTCGAAGTGATAGATGTTGCAGCGCTCGAATTCATAGGGTTCCACTAGCGTATAGGTGGGGCTCTTCACTGCACCAAGATAACCGAAGGCGCGCATGAAACCCCGCGTCAGCGTGGTCTTGCCGGCGCCCAGGTCACCCTGCAGGTAGATCATGCCGCCGAGGTGAGCCGCACCAACACCTGCAGGGGGCTTCTCACTCGATACTACATCCTGAAAAGTGGCAGCGGCGAGTCGAGCGCCAAACTCCAGTGTTGCCGCTTCGTCGATTAGATCTATGTGCTGCTTGGATTCCATGGCGTAAAGTATAAAACAGAATGGCTGGTCTCCGTGAGTAGCCCGAAGCACGTTCTAGCGGCTAACACGCGTGTTCGCTTTCTACTTTTGCGACTACTACCCTGTAGAAGCTCCAAGGATTCGGTGAGATACTGCAAGCGGATCAGGAATAGGTGCCGCACAGCTTTAACGATCGGAGCACGCCCTACCTGTTGACAGATGTTATGGCTCATGGGGCTCGAGCCAAGGACGACGACATTAGACTGGGGCTGTACGTAGTGGTCTCGGATCTGGAAATATCCAAGCCATTCTATGAGAAGCTATTCGGCGCCACTAGGTATTTTGAGCACGAAGGATTTGGCGATGACTGAAATGCAAATTGCGGGGTTGAGCATCATTCTGGCTGGAGCATTGCCCTGTTTCCTGCTCGCCAACTACATCGAGAAAAACAAACACTATTCGCTCTTCTCGGGCTGGGATCCCGCTCGAATATCGGACGAGGACGCTTGCGGAAAACTGATGTGCACTGGCATCAGGGCATTTGCTCTAACAATGGGACTTGGTGGAGTCTTTCTATTCCTGACTCAAAGGGGTGGCGACCTGCGCGTTTTCACGGTAGCGCTTCTACCAGTGGCGCCGCTGCTTTACTACGTGTTCAAGGCCAGGAAGCTGTACTGGAAGCCGAAGGAATAGAATGGGAATGGCGATACTCGGTTCAATGCCAGTGGATTACAATCGGGCCCTCTGCGCGCCCGACAAGCATTGAATAATCCCCATCACTTGCCTAACCGGCTCGCTTCGCCAGCTCACTTCGGAAGAACTTTGCGACATGGGTGACGGGCAGAGACTTTCCGAATAGGCTGCCGGTTGCCGTCATGCAGCCAGAGTCTTGAAGAAAGGTAAACTCTTCCGGGGTTTTCACACCGACCGCACAGGCCTGAATATTTCTTTTAGCCGCCAGAGAGATTAGCGTGGCGATGTTGAATTCGGCTTCCATGCTCTTACCTATCTGATTGACGAGCACTCGCTTCAGCCTGAGTTCGCTGAAAGGTATGTGCAGTAGCTCGTCGAGTTCTTCGACATCGTTACCCATTGAATCCAACGCAATATTGAACCCGCTTATGCGAAGCCGCGTTAGCGCACCGAGTGCCACGCCGCTCTTGTCCTTCATGGCGTGCTGCTCTATCGCAATGGTGATGCGATCGTGGGGAACGGCCCACTTGTCCACGATGTCTATCATCAGGTCCGGCCAGTTAGGATCCATCAGATTTGATTCGTTCATGCAGACGGTGAAGCCGAGGTCCAGATCTGCCTCCAACCAGTCGCAATAGGATTCCAGTGCCTTGTCCATGAGAAGGTAATTGAATTCGGGAAGCAGCTGGTTCTCGTGCATGGAGGACAGTATCTTCGAGAGCCACACAACGGAGCCGCGCCTGTCCTCCCAATGAGGGCGCACTTCCACTCCCACGATGGGGGTGTCTCGATTCGCGGAGACGACGATAATAGGGTGGTATTGAATGGCAAACTCACCGGGGCCTATAACTTCTTGAATGCTGTCTGAACTGAAGCGTGAGCGTCTATCCAGCTCGAGGGAGAGTCTCTCTTCGATGTCGCTGACTTCGATTGGCGTCTTCCAGAACCCACCTATATTCAGACCGAACTGCAGGCCTACCCGGCAGGCAGACTCCAGGATTTTTTCGTCCAAGTTGCCGATCACATAGATGCGGGACTTGCAGCGCTTTCTCGCTAGTAGCGCCAATATCTCCACACCATCGCGTCGACCGAAGTGCATGTCCAGGAAGAGTACATCGGGTTCGCGATGATCGATTGTTGATTCGACAGAGTTATAGTCATTGCAGATCTGCACTTCGAATCCTAGTCTCTCTGTCGCCGCGCGCAGCTGGCTGGACACCCCCTCATCATCGAGGACTAGTAATAATGCGTGGAGCAGGTCTGATGAAGCTTTCATAAACTCTTAAGCATTCCTAATTCCACGAATCGCGGAAAACTGTTCGCGCTACGGTGCCAATGGCGCCAAAACTCGGAACTACAGCCGCACTAACTCCAATCGTAAGGATTCTTGCTTTTCTGTCACTCCATTACAGGTTGTCGTGAGTTTAGGCCGCAGGCTTAGCGATAAATGGGATTCTGGGCGAATTGATTTTAGTCATTGGCATGGGAAAAGTAGTACTTTTACCACACCCACTTTGGATGCCAGAAGTGGCTCCGGCCAAGCGGGATTGGTCCATCGATCTAGCGGACCCAGTACGGGGGTGAATGTCCCGCACTGTATATTTACGCCTACCCCATTTATGATGACCCCTTTATCCCTTCGCCCGCGGACATACCTAGATGATGAAGACACTCTCCTGGTACCTCATGACCTTCTTCGCCTTCGGCATAGGGCTCTACGCGCTAGGCAATGTTGCGTCCCCCGCTATGCGGCAGGACTTCGTCTTGAACATGATCGAACAGGCTTCGCCAGCGGGAACCCTACTGCATTTCTTTATGGGTGGCATCGTCATCATAGTCGGCGCCCTGCAGTTTAATACCCGCTTACGTGGCAAATACTTGAATGCTCACAGGATGCTGGGACGAGTCTACGTGGTGGGATGTCTAGTCGGCGGTTGCGCGGGGCTCTACCTCGCCTTCTACTCTACCGGCGGCATCGTCAGTCACTGGGGCTTCGGCATGCTGGCGGTAAGTTGGATTGTAACGACGTCCATGGCCTACCGGCATATTCGCGCGGGCAATGTCCGCATCCATCAGGACTGGATGATTCGCAGCTATGCACTGACGCTCGCTGCCCTCACGCTGAGAATCTATCTACCGATCAGTCAGATCGCGGGATTCGAATTCGAGGAATCCTATCAGGCCATCGCCTGGATGTGTTGGGTCCCGAATCTCATCATCGCGGAGTGGTTCCTTATCCCTCTTTCAAATCGGCGGCCTGTGCTGACCTAGATAAGACTTTTTACTACTCAAGGAGCGCGTAAGAATGAAGACTAATTTGCGAAGGCCCTGCCTGCTGACTCTATCAGTTATTCTATTGCTTAGCTTCCCAGCCCTGGCACAGAATACCGCAGACCCTCGCGCAGACGTTTTCTCCGCCGAATTCGATTACAGCTCGAAATTCATCAACGTCAATGGACACACGCTGCACTACATCGATGAGGGCAATACTGCCGGCGATACTTTCCTGTTTCTCCACGGCAATCCCACCTCGTCCTATCTGTGGCGCAATGTGATGCGCTATGTGAAACCCCATCATCGCATCGTAGCGGTGGATAACATCGGTTTTGGCAAGTCAGATCAGCCCCGAGACTTAGACTACACATTTCAGACACACTACAGCTACATCGAAGCCTTCATCACTCAGATGCAGCTTAAAGACATCATCCTCGTCATTCATGATTGGGGGTCGGTGCTAGGACTCAACTATGCGATGGAAAACGCGAGCAATGTGAAAGGCATTGCGATGATGGAGGCGCTCATTCCTCCGACTTTCCCAATGGAGGACGCAGGGTTCTTCTCGAACTTCCGCGATCCTGTAAGCGGTCGCGAACTACTCATCAATCAGAATATGTTCATCGAGAGTATCCTGCTTACTGGCACGAGAACGCGCAATATGAGCGATGCCGAGAAAGAGGCCTATAGGGAGCCATTCACCGAGATCGAGACCCGCTTTCCAATCTATGTTTGGCCCAACGAACTGCCTATCGCCGGCGAACCCGCGCGTAATGTCGCGGTGATAGAGAATATCGGCGAATGGCTGCGCAATTCGCCACATCCCAAGCTAGTTCAGTACGCAGCTCCCGGCGCGCTCGGTGGCCCCGCCGCTGCCGAATGGATGCGCGACAATTACCGCAATGTGGAAATAGATTTCGTTGGCTACGGCGGACACTATATTCAGGAAGACAACCCGCAGGCCATCGGACGTGGCATCGTGGAATGGCATCGGCGCACATTCGACTAAGAGGAAAAAGCAAACATGGCTAACATAATCATCTGCGCAGACGGCACCTGGAACCGCCCCGAGGAAGACATCGAGAAGGATTTCCCCACGAATGTTTTGCGGCTCGCCCGCGCCATCAAACCGTCCTCCGGCGCACTTAAACAACACGTGTTCTATGACTGGGGCCTAGGCTCCTATCACAGCAGTATGAGCGCGGGCGCTACCGGTCGTGGCATACACAAGAATATTCTGGATGGCTACCGCTACATCGTTCAGAACTATGCCAGCGGCGACAAGATTTATCTGTTCGGCTTCAGTCGTGGCGCGTATACCGTGCGCGCGCTGTGTGGCTTGATTAATAACTGCGGCATATTGAAGAGGCCTGAAGCGAATCGTATCGCCGAGGCATGGGATATTTATAAGAGCCCACACAAGAACAAGCATCCGGATGGAGCCGAATCGGTTAAGTTTCGCGGTGAGCACTGCCATCGATCGCGCGTTGTGCATTTTGTAGGCGTATGGGACACCGTGGGCGCCTTGGGAATACCTTTTAGTCTGATGGGCTTGTTCGAGGGTAAGGACGAGTTCTATGACACGAAGATGGGCTCGAATGTTTCCTTCGCACGCCACGCGCTGGCTATCGATGAACAGCGTGAAGACTTCGAACCCACGATCTGGTCAAGCAGAGAAGGTGTCGACCTTAAACAAGTTTGGTTCGCAGGGGTGCACGCCGATGTCGGCGGCTCCTATCCCCCCGATAAAGACTCGGGATATATCGCCGCCGATGCACCGCTGAAATGGATGCTAGAAGAAGCGAAGAGCGAAGGCCTGAAGATTGAGCCACACATCGCAGCCGAACTAACCGATGGCGTAAAGGGCGGGACACACCGGTCTCGTAATCATGTCTACAGGTTCAAGACTCCACTGCACCGTCCACTTATTGTCGCCGATAAGCCGACAAGAATTCACCCTAGTGTGAAGGAACGCTATCTCTCCGATAGCGGTTATCGTCCGCCACAGTTGAAGGAACTACTAGGCGACGACGAGGATTGGGGAAACCTGGATATCGGGGCTTAGACTGCGCAAATTGTCTAGCTAGGCACCGCAGTAAACGGGACTACTGCCACGCGGGATTTACGAGTTCTCTGATGTAGGGCATGAGGTCGGTCGCTGCCATACCACGCTGCCCCGCAGCCTGCATAGAGAGGTCGGCCGCCTCGCCATGAATACAGACCCCCGCACACAGACTATCCTGAAGCGAGAGGCCCTGCGCCAGCAAAGCGCCGACTATTCCGCTTAGTACGTCGCCCATACCCCCAGTAGCCATCCCCGCATTACCTTCGCTGCAAAGAAAGACCCCTTGCTGCGCTTTCCCAGCGCAGCAGATCAGACTACCGCTTCCCTTCAGGAGACTGACTCCGCCCCAGGTGTCATTCAATTGACGCACGGCGGCAAACCGATCCTGTTGTATCTCCTGCACGGAGCGATTCAATAATGCGGCCGCCTCTCCCGGATGCGGGGTGAGTATCCAGTTGTCCCTCTTTATGCCGGTTCCCTTGTTAGCGCTGCCCTGCTCGAATTTCTCCGCAAGCAGTTGTAACGCATCGGCGTCCAGGACCAACGGCTTATCCGAAGTAATCTGTGCTGAAAGTGCCCGCTGCAGTAGCGCGCGCCCCCATTCGCCACGACCGAGGCCGGGACCAATTACGATGGCCGTCGCACGCGAAATAATCCCGGCGGTGTCGATACCCTCATCTTCCGTGCCTAGCACCATGACTTCCGGCCTCCGCGCGAGCAGCGCAGGACGATGACAGGAACGCGTGATGACGCTGACTAGTCCCGCGCCACAGCGCAGCGCAGCTTCCGCCGCCATAATAACCGCGCCACCGAAACTGCTATCGCCGCCGATGATAAGCACATGGCCGTGGCTGCCCTTGTGTGAACTCGTTGCGCGCGGCGCCAACAACGCACTTGCCGAGTTGATATCTATGCGCCGCGCCGACGGCACTGGCGAGGCATCACAGCTAAATACCAGAGCCGGCACATTCAGATCGTGATAGATCAATTCACCGACGTAGTCGCCTGCCTGATTCGTCAGCAGTCCCTGCTTCAGACCGATAAACGTGACGGTGATGTCCGCGCTAACGGCGGCGCCGAGGCAGCTGCCGGTATCTGCGCTCAGCCCGGAGGGTATATCGACAGAGATTACAGGCCTGGTTGCATTGTTGATAAAAGAGATCGTCTTTGCATAGTCGCCAGTTACCTCTCTGTCCAGTCCGGTGCCGAGCAGTGCATCGACAACGACAGGATGGGCGTGGTCTTTCTCATGCTCGAAGTCGAAATCGCGGAAGGGTGTGATCAACACCTGCCTTTCGGCTGCCCATGCCCACGCGAGTCGCGCATCGCCTTGTAGCTTTTCCGGATTGGACAGCGCAATGACCTCGGTGCTAAGACCGTGCTCCTTCGCCAAGCCAGCGACTAGATAGCCATCGCCCGCGTTGTTACCCGATCCCGCGAACACCTGCACATGGCGTGTCTGCGGCCATTTCTCCAGCAGACAATTGAAGACGACGGATGCAGCCGTTTGCATGAGAGTGAAGCCTGGCATGTCGAACTTCTCGATCGCGATCTTATCGAGTAGACGGACCTGCTCCGCTGTATAGAGATCACGAGGCAGCCTGGAGAGATAATCTGCCATCGCTATTTGTCGAATTTCTGAATGAGGCGGCGCACGAGCCGCAGGCCCGCATCCAACTCTTCGATGGGGATGTCTTCGGTGTTCTCGATCGCCCACGGGTCCTGAACGTCGCGCAGGTTCTGATAGGCGTCCTTCCCATCTTCGGTAAGCACGACGAGCACCGAGCGCTTATGCTTCGGATTGGAGTGATAGGAGAGCAGGCCATCGGTAACCATGACATCTGTTATGCGTTGAACAGCCTGGCGCGACTGACCGAGTACTCTTGCGATACCTGGCACGGTCAATCCGGAATTCGAGAGGGCGATGACTCCGATGACCTTCCATCTGGCACTGGTTAGGCCCAGCGCCTCCGTCATGTTGTCGCCCTCCGCTATTAAGAGGCCGTTCAGCCTGAATACGGACAATACAAGGTCAAGAAACAGCATGCGCTTGGGGGAATGCATAGATTTTCCTCTAAATCCCTTGCTAATACGCTGGAGAACGACATTCAGACGACCAATACATGAGAGACGGGTCTACTTATGTCAGCATGTTGTCATTTGACACCGAAACCACCCTGCAGTCAATTAATGATTGAAGCTGTAGAATCAGCATCCTCTTTCGAGAACTATCGCGACAGGATTTGCGACTTGAATAACAGAGCACAATTTTCAGGTACGTTAAAAAGGCCCAAGCTTCTGCCGGCCTGCCCGGCGAAAACAATCGCCACATTCATAAGGACATCATCATGAATAGATTACTCTCACTCACTCTCATTGCAGCAGCCGCCGCCTCTCTCAGTGGTTTCAGTGAATCCAGTCTGGCCCAGGCACAGCTGTCCGGCACCCCCGATGAGTTGCGCGAGTTTCTGCACCCACGCCCCAATACGGTGAATATCAATGGAGAGGGTGAGTTAACAGCCTATAAAGACATCGCCAAAATCAGCCTGCTGGTAACGACCGACGAGCGCAGCCTCAGTCAGGCGATGGAAGTAAATCAGGCTTTGCGCCTCGAACTCATCCAGGAGTTCGTCGCCGCCGGCATCCCGCAGGAGGACATCAACAATTCGAAGTTCTCAAGCTCACCCCAGTTCGGGTTATTCGGACGCAATCCAAATAGCTTCGAGGTGTCAGCAAGAATGGAGATCGAGGTGAGCAGTGAGGAACATCTGCAATTATTAGCAGCTGCCGCCGACGAGCACGACGAGGTTAAGTTTGAGAATACCGAGTTTGAACACAGCGAGGAGGATGGCTTCGAGGCCCAGGTGAGAGAGTTAGCGCTGCAGGATGTCATGGCACAGAAAGCCTATTATGAGAGCAGCCTCGGTCTCGAGCTAAAGGCCATCAACTTTTTCTACGGTGGCATCCGCCAGATGTCGCGCGCGATGCCTAGAGCGGCGATGGCTCAGGAGATGGCGATGGATGCAAACGGCAGAAGCTCGGGTTCGTCGCTAGCCTTGTCGGCGGCACCCGCTGTCGCGCCGACATTCGATGAAGTAGAATACCAGACTACTATTACAGTGGTATTCGAAATCGTCGATGAGAATTAGCTGTCTAATCCTAGTTTGTTTCTTATTGCTAAACTCAGCCGTTAGCGCCGCAGAGATTCGCGACGCTAACAGGCTGCTTCGCGCAAGCAACGTCGCCAATCAGTTCCAGTCGATGACGCAGCTGCAGACCCGCCGAATCATCCGAACCTATAGCAGCATCGTCGCGATTTCCGCCGACCTCGAACTTCCCCAATGGATCAAGAGAGAGATAGCAGCCTGCTATGAGCAGGCTTTCGCATGGGAAAAATTCGAAGCGGGAATCGCACAGATCTTCTTGGAGAATTTCAGCGAGGATGAGATGAGCCTGCTGACCGGCTTCTATCAGAGCGAAGGTTTGCCCCCAGCCGAGATAGCAAACTTCAAGGCGGCGATCGCGAAGGGCGAGTTGATTGAGCAGCTCACCGCCGACTACATCACTGCCAACAGTGAGGGCTGCGCCGAACAGGATATCAATCTCATACTAAGTTTCTTAGCCAATCCGCAGCTCACAGAGGTCGATGTCCTCGACTCGAAGTAGCATTCATGTGCTGCGCTTGAAGCATTGCGCGCTGCGAA
>CAYGRR010000029.1:0-18396 GCA_964352295.1 uncultured Pseudohongiella sp.
GCCTGGTGAGTAATGATGGTTCCGGTACGCGCGAGCGCGGCAATCTCTACCGAGTCGCAGTAACGCGCGTGGGCTGCGAATAGTCGCGGGCCGAGAAAGCCATTGTTATCCAGGAATATCGCCGGGCGCACACCGTGGTACCGCAGCATGAAGTCGACCTCAGCCTGCGACTGAGTCATATGAATCGTATAGCCGAGATCATGCGCATCGGCGAACTCGCGAACGTCTCGAAGCAATAGTGGCGAGGAGAGCTCGGTCAATGCCGCCGCGGGAAACACGCTAACCAGGCCGTTCTTCGCACCATGCCACTCGCTGTAGAGATCAGCGATGCGCTGCATGCCCTCCACTCGCTCGCGATCGGAGTAGGTTGGCGGCACACTGCTGGCGAGACGCGGCGGCGACATGGGTCCATCGACGGTTTCGATATCGCGTATCGATTCCGCGAACACCCAGCGCTGCCCGGTCTCCACCAATGCAGCTGCATCGCGGGCTATACCGCCGGTGTTCTGCACCATGGTCGTGGTGCCGCTACGTAGCCCTTCGATTGCAGCGACCACCGACATGATTGTCGCCTCCTCGCTGGAGACAAGACTCTCGGGGCTCTCGGGCAGACCCAGACTGTTAGGAAAGCCGAAGTCCTCGTTGAAGCCGCGCGCGATTGAGGCGGATAGGTGCGCGTGGCAGTTGATCAATCCAGGCAGCAATGCCTTGCGGCGCCCGTCGTAGATCTCAGCCTGCGGATAGCGGGCGAGCACTTCGCTAGTGTCCCCGATCGCCGCGATCACGCCATCGTCGATGGCAACCGCGACATCCAGCAGAGTGCGTCTATCGTTGTCGTTCGTAACAACCGTTGTATTGGTGAAGACCACCGCGCCGGTGGAAGTGCCTCGCATTGCAGCGGGCGTCGATCGGCTCGTCGTCTGCGCCGAGGCACTACAAGCTGCAAGGCTCGAGGCGGCAACTGCCGCGCCGGCGCCCGCTAAGAATTCTCGTCTGCTAATGGACGCGTCAGCTGTGTTTTTCTTCTTCATCGCTCTCTCCGCAAAACAGAAAATCGCGCCAGCCTCAAGGCAGGATTCGTGCCTGAAAGGGTTTGTTCGCAAGACTACTCACGCTAACCGCACGATAGTAGCTAAGCCTTCTCCCCGCTGATGACATCGTGGTTACCTCTATGTCTACCGATTCGGCATCGAGCGTCGCTATATGCACCGGCTTCGAGTTCTGCGAGTTATAACCGCTGCCCGTATCGATAAGGCGCGCACCCAACAGCTCGCCGCTGCCGGCTCTGAATACACGCACCTCGGAACCCGCCATCACTTGATGCCCATCCTCATTCAACACCATTACCTGAATAGAGGCATTGCGCCCTTCGATCAAGTCGTTTCGAAACAGGTAGTGAGAGCCGCTCGGGTCATTCGCGGCTAGGGAAAGATCGAGATCTCCATCTTGATCATAATCTGCAAACTGCACGCCGTGGTCGGTGTCGCGCGCCATTACATTCTCGGGAATCTGATTCTCGAAATGGTCGCCCTTATTGATATAGAGGTAGTCGGGCGTGCCGGGCTGGCCGCTCACATAGCCGACTATATAGAGATCCGGCAGGCCATCGTTGTTCACGTCGCCCCACACGCCGGTGACGATATGATCGTGAGTTGCCACGCCCATCTGCGGCGCTACGTCGGTGAACGTACCGTCGCCATTATTTCTAAACAGAGAGTCGTCTCCATACTCCGCCACATACAGATCCAGATCGCCGTCCACATCGAAGTCGGTGATCGCGCAGCCGACGCCGCCATCGATGAGCGGCCTGCGCGCCTGGTCGATGTTTAGCGCCATCGCCACGTCGCTGAAGCGCCCATCTTGATACTGATACATGCCGTCTCGGTCGCCACTCTGGTTTGTAGTGAAAGCGTCGAGATCGCCGTCGCCGTCCATGTCGAACCAACAAGTGCCGACAGTTCTGCGCGGCTCATAGAAATCCAGCTCTATGGCGACGTCCGTAAAATTCCCATTGATGTTTTGATACAGCCGATTGTTGGCGGTACGCAGCGCCACATGCAGGTCTAGATCGCCATCGGCGTCATAGTCTACAAAGTTAAGCTGACGCGTCGCTCCGATGAAACTCACGCCGCGCTCGGCACCCACATCCACGAATGTCTTCTGACTAGGCGCCGAATGATTGCTGATCTGATTCTCCATCAACACATTCGGATTCACTCCGTCGGCGTAGGCGATGTACATATCGAGATCGCCATCGTTGTCGTAGTCGCCCCAAGCGACGGCGCGCGCATTGCCGGGGTTGGTAATGAGATTCACAGACCTGCCAACATCGACGAAGCCGTCGAGCCCACGGTTCTCATAGAGCCGCAGCGGCCCGTTCAGAAAGACCACCGCAAGATCAAGATCGCCATCGTTGTCATAGTCGCCCCAGGCATTCGATTGGCCGAACGGATCGGAGAACGTCTCGGTCTGCACCGGAGTGAATTGAATCTCAGCGCCTTGCGCCGTAACGATCAAGGAAGTCAGCAACACGCAGGCAAACGCAACTCTAAGAGTTAGTTGTGGCACCTCGAGCAAGCTATTCTCTCTCTTCATGGCATTCCCCATAATTCTCGCCCAAGTTAGATCGGATCACCCGGCGGCAACTCGAGGGTGGGACCAGGAATCGCGCCTTCGGCGCGCTGCTGCCAGCGACGAATATCGGCGGCGACCGTCGTCTGGTGTGCGCTGGCACCTCTGCGCCTCTCCATCCGATTGGCGAGCGTCGCGAGCCTATCGCTTAGCACCGCCTTCACCTCGCCAGAGCTGTCCGCGCTGCTGGCCTGCACCATCATCTCATCCACCGTCACGCGCTGAATGACGTGGAGAAGCTGCTCATGATAATCGTCACTGGGTACATTAGCCTCCCAGGTTACATCCAACAACCTATCGATGACCTCCTCGAGATCTGGATAGTCGCCCATGCTGCCGTAGGCCACGAGTCTCGCCATGCGTGCCGGGTGCAGTATCTGTTTCACCGAAAGGCTAGCCGAGCCCTCGGCTGCGCCTAGCGCATCGAATAGCAGACCGGTGCGACCTGGGAAGGGTTCGCCCTGCGTAAAGCGATAAGCCGGAGGGGGAAGCAGGTCTAGGACATTCTGCGGCAGCGCTAGAAAGTCTGCCGTTAAGGTCGATAGAACGGTCTCTAATGCATCTCTCTGCTCCGCTCCATCGATAATCGCGAAGGGAACTTGACCATCGCCTCTGACAGCATTCCTGTAATCCGCGCCACCGATGCTCTGCGCCGCGGAATTCAATTGGAAGCGATGGTGCATATACAGAGGCAGCAACACGTACTCGAGAGTCGAGAGCGGCTCGCCATCGCGAATCAATTCCGGACCAAAGTTCGAGAGGCCGATGCGGCGCACCTCGATCTCATGCTTGAGGTGATCCACCAGATTCGCACCGTTGTCCCAGACCCCCGCGAACTGATGGCCGGCACCGATGAAGTTATTGTTATCGTGCGCCATGAATAGGAGGCCCCTATCGAGGCTTTCCTGCACAATCTTTGCCAGCTCTGCAGCCTCGTCGGCATCTGCCGGAAACTGCTCGTAGGAATAGCGAATCGCCAGCTTGTCGTACTCGCCGATGCGCTGAACATAGGCGTTCGACAGATCGATCTTTCCATCTTCGGTGATCTCGACGAGTGGCGCAGGATAGTCCATAACACTCTCTCTATTGTAGGAGCTGCTCAGGTAGTTGTGCGGAAAGCCGAGCGTATGCCCAACCTCGTGCGCCGAGAGTTGTCGCACCCTATCGAGTGCCATGTTCACCGATGCTCCATTGTTATCCGCTATCGCCGCTAGATAGTCGAAGCCAGGAATAAGACCCTGACCATGGAGATAGTCCTGTCGCAGGCGCAAGCTGCCGAGATTCACATTGCCCTTGATGATCTCCCCGGTACGTGGGTCCGTCACCGAGCCACCATAGGAATAGCCCCGGGTTCGCCTGTGCGTCCAATGGATCATGTTGTAGCGCACATCTTGCGCGTCCGCACCTGCCGGCAACTCCCTAACCTGAAAGGCATCGATGAAGCCCGCCGCCTCATAGGCCTGGTTCCACCAGCTCGCCCCCTCGATCAGTGCACTCTTTATAGGCTCAGGCGTTCCCGAGTCCACGTAGTAGACGATGGGCTCGATAGCTTCCGAGCGAGCAGCTTCCGGGTTCTTCTTCTCCAACCTGTGTCTGGCGACCAGACGAACCTGCAGGTCTTCGCCGATCGCCGTGCTGTAATCTTGAATGGTGGGCCCGTTCGTTCCTATCCGCGGATCCGACAGCCTCGTCTTGAAGTTATCATCGGGAAGCTTTACCAGCGAATGATGAAGACGAAGAGTGATAGCGCTGCCCGTTGCCGCCACACTGTTCACAAGATTGCCTGGATTATTGCTAGTGAACGTGAGCATCGATTCGACTTCTACGTTCTCTGGAAACACCTTCGTGTTCTCCAGGTAGAAAGCGCTGCGACTCTTATCCAGCGTGTAGCTTCCCTGGCTACTGCTCGCGATCGCTCCCGTCACGTTACGCGCGTCGCGCAGGAAGAAATCCGAGGCATCGACGAGCACACTGTCGCCACTTGCCGCCACAATATCGAAGCCCCAATGCACCGCCGGCGCGAAGGCATCCTCCACCGCCTGTCTCTCCAATACGTTGTCGCTAGATGCGCGGTACCTGTAGTTAGGCTGCACCAGCAAGACTCTTGGGCCAACGCGCTTAGCTGCCAGCACGTAGGTGCCACTCAACTGACCGCGGTCTATGCCGACGGGATTCGAACCCAGGCCCGAGCCCATAGACACCTGATAGAGGAACTCGGTGTCGAGCTTGTCGATCTCCCAGTACATCTTACCGGCGGCCTCGTCCCAGTAGAGATTGAAGTAGCCCTCCATGGGATCAGAATTTGCAACCGCATCTTCGATAGAGGGAAGATTCTGAGCGCTCGAATTGAAAGCAAGGAGAGATGCGGTTAGCAGAAGAACTAGGCGTATAGCTACCACCTGACAAGAGCGGATCATTTTCGATAAAAGATGCGGCGATACCATTTTGATTACCTCAGCCCCCGGAAAGGCTATCTTCGCGTAGTGTTTTATTTAAGGAGTACTAGTACAGCTTGTATTAGAGACTATCACTGTCCCCCAGCATTTTGTAGAAATTTGAATAGTTCATCCGGTCAAATTAGGCTTCATTACTCGAATCAAATTTTTCGCTCCTTTTTAGTTCAGTGACACGGACGACGCAAGCCGTTCTTGCCCAATTTTTTCCTGCTAGCAATGTGAAATGGTCGACTCCTGCCTCGCCTGCAAACGTGCTCACTAACGCCTCCTCATCTCTTCGCTTAACTAGATTTTAAAGGGCGTTGTGGGTAGAGTAATTGCATCAACCACCGCATGATCACCGAGGAAGATGCTACTTGTATGCTGCACTCGATAACACCTACAACACAGTTTTCATTGAAGCACTGCTGCGCTGTTATTTTTGCAGCCATTCTTCTAACTGCCTGTGCAAGCAATACCGCACCCGCATCCGATCTAGTAGAAGCTATTCGCTGGTATACCGGAGAAGCTGGTAGTGTCGATGACACGCGGGCGCGTACATTGCTTGAGAGTGTTGCCGCAGAGGGCGATGTATTGGCCACTATGTGGCTGGCACGAGTGCACTCGACAGGCCGCATGACCTTCCCAGCGGATAAGGCCAAGGCAATCGAAATTGCGCGCACGGTGCTCGTGGATGTCGAGCGATTGGCCAACGAAGGAATCGGTGAAGCGAGTTTTCTCATGGGAACAGCATACGCCGAAGGCTTGGCCGTGACTGCAGACCCAACCCAAGCTATTGCCTGGTATCGTAAGGCAGCTGCTCTAGATATCACGCTGGCTCAACATAACTTGGGAAATGTCTACGCGTCAGGCACGGGAGTTGAGCAGAGTGATGCCGATGCGGTGTATTGGTGGCTCAAAGCCGCAGAGAAAGGCGATGCTATCCCACAGTTTCGACTCGCCGAAATGTACGAACAGGGCAGAGGCGTTGAGAAGGATATTGAACAGGCTATTGGATGGTATAGAGAATCGAATCGCCGCGGCAATCAGAATGCCGCGGCGGCCCTAGAACGTTTGCAGGCAATCTAGTCAGCTCGCACTGTAGGATACTCGACACCTAGCTGCTCCATATAGGTATCGTACTGACTCGGGTCGTAGTAGTAATCCTCCATGATCGGTCTGAACGTTGCCATGATTCCCTCGTTCAAGTGAATCGCTGGCTGATCCTGTGGACGCAGAAGAGGCGTGTACTGCACGTCCTTCGTTTGCACTTCGTTATAGTACTCCCAGGCGTCTTTAAGCAATTGCTCATCGGTGAACAGGTCGAACAGGTTCATCGCCTGCACCTTGGCTCCTGCGACGATACCTTTATGTGCTATGGGCGTCGCCATCGCGATCGCATTGACCCAGTTGTGCCCCGGCAGATTGGGAATATTTGACGGATAGCGCAGCGTTATGGTCGGCACCTGCCATGAGATATCTCCGATGTCATCGGAGCCACCGCCAGTATTGCGGGCCGGATCGGGCGGCTCAGTCAGTTCATCTATCTCGGTATCTAGGCCTTCCTGTTCAACGCCCAACTCTGCCTGCACTGCCTTCGCTAAGGACAGATCGTCTTCTGACCATTTGGGCATACCGACCAGCTGCGCGTGTTCATAGTTTCTTTCAGCCATGGCTTTGTTGAAGTGCCCGGGCCAAGCGGTACCCAGAACTTCGGAACTCCAGGTAGTGTTGGACATCAGCGCGGCGCCGGCAGCCATGTCGTCACCGATCTGCCAAAGACTCTTGATGTTCTCGTAGTCGGCCTCGCGAAGGAAATACCAGATGCTTGCTTCGGAAGGCACTACGTTCGGCTGGTCCCCGCCGTCAACTACGACCGAATGAATGCGCTGGGATAGACGCAGATGTTCACGGCGGAAGTTCATGCCGATCTCCATCAATGACACAGCATCAAGCGCACTGCGTCCACGCCACGGAGAACCGGCGCTGTGCGCACTCTCTCCAGCGAAATCGTACCGAATCGAAACGAGGCCGTTGCCGCGCCCACCCCCGTAAGAAGTACTCAGGTTGGTCGAAACATGTGAGAACAACACCGCGTCGACATCCTCGAAGTAGCCATCCCGCACATAGTAGGCTTTCGTTCCCAGCTGTTCTTCTGCCACACCTGGCCACATCTTGATCGTGCCTTTAAAACCGTTGGCCTCCATAATTTCTTTGATCGTAATTGCGGCTATATAGTTCACAACCTGACCCGAGTTATGCCCTTCGCCGTGCCCAGGCGCTCCGACAACTATCGGTTCACGATAGGCGACGCCGGGTTTCTGGGATGCCTTGGGAATGCCATCTATATCAGAGCCCAGAGCGATCACAGGCTCCCCCTCTCCCCAGCTCGCCATCCATGCCGTCGGGATGCCAGAGATACCCCGGACGATCTCGAAGCCGTTGTCGGCCAACATTCCCGTAATATAGTTCGAGGTCTGAAATTCTTGGAAGCCCAGCTCTGCATAACTGAATATCATATCGTTCATTACTTGGGCTAGCTTCGCCTTATCATCCACTGCAGCCATGATCTCTTTCTTGAACTCGTCTCGCTGCTCCGAGGTCAACTCAGCAGCTATTGCCGGAGAGATCATAGTAAGCGAGGATAGAAATCCAATTGAACTAAGCAAGCAAATAGTCTTTCGCATAGTATTTTTCGTTCTCACATTTCATTCCTTAAAAAAGTTCTACCCAACCGAAGGTAGGTAGGTAGGATATAAGTTACACAACCTAAGGTTTAAACTTTCAGAACTCCATCCTTACGCCCAAGCGCATTGTGCGACCCAAGACATCCATAAGATTACGATTAGTCGGCAGGTATGCAGGTCTATTCTCAGAGCCCTGACTAAGAGGCAATGCGTATAACACTGGGTCTGTGTCGAACATGTTCTTTACCGAGAGGAACACCTGAGCCTCGGAGTCCCCGAAGCTGAAATCCTTAGCTACGTAAAGGTCATAGAACCATTCGCCGTCAATATCGTTCTCATTGATGGTGCGAGCAACGCTTCCAGAGACTGGACAGTTGCTAGAACATTCGATGAAGTCATTATCGATCACACCATCGCTATGGCCACGGCCGGTCAGGTTGAATGACCAAGTATCCAGCGTGTAGCGAGCGGTAAACCTATGCACCCAATCCGGCGTGCTGCCGATGTTTTCGCCGGCGCGGTTGGTCGTTGTAACGCCATCGTCTGTTGTGTCTTCGACGTAGTTAGTGGCGAGGTAGCGCAGGCTAATGTCGCCAGGCGCATTTCTGAAAAAGTCCGACAGCGCAAAGCTGTAGCTCGCCTCGATATCGTAGCCCTCTGAGATCAACGAGGTCAGATTTTCGTATTCGAGATCGATGAACTGCAACACACCTGCACCGTCGTAACGCAGGTTGTCACAGTATTCGGCTCTCCCCTGCAGCAGGCAGGCATCGGCGACGTCCTGTGCGCTAAGAAAACCAATTACACCGTCAACCTCGATGTCGTAATAGTCGACAGAGAGTGCAAACCCGGGCAAGAAACTTGGTTGGTAAACGACGCCTAAACCGAAGGCATCTGCTTCTTCAGGTCCTACGGTGGGCGTACCCTGCAAGTTCTGCACGAATGGCGTAGAGGCGCCGGCGATAGCCACCGAGTTACTTCTAGCTGTTCCCGCATCGAATAGCTCACTAAGGTTTGGCGCGCGAATGTCTTTAGACTGGGTCAGGCGAAGCGTAACCTCATCGCTAGGCGTGAACGTTAGACCGCCCTTCCAGGTAGTTACGCCGCCGGAGGTGCTGTAGTCGGTATAGCGAACCGCTCCATTAAATTCCAGCATGTCGGCGACCACAGGCACGACAGTCTCCACATACGCCTCTGTCACGTCGTACTCGCCCTCTGTAACCTTGTAGTTGCCATATTTCCAGCCGCTATTGAACTTCGGATCGACGAAGCCTTCGAGTGTTTCTTCGCGCCACTCAGCACCAAATGCAAGAGAGATATCGCCTGCCCATCCTTCGATCCCGCCAGTAGTAAAATTGATGGCTGCTACATCCTGCTGTAAATTTTGCTCGCGCCGTGGACGACCCAGAACAAAATCAAGCCCATCGGAATTTGCGACGCCGGTTCCAAAACGATTCAGAGGAACACAGCCCGCGAGACCCGATCTGCAAACGATCTCACTCGACGTTGGATCCACGATCGCATCGGTTGCAGCGCGTAGATTCGCAGTGAACCATGTTGGGTTCTGATGCTCATCGGTATTAGTGACGCCGCGCTGGTAGTAGGCGCTGTATTCGAATTCCTGGCTTCCGATCTGGAAGCTGCTGTCTAGCCCCAACACGAAACGCGTAGTCTCACGAATATTGCTGCTGCCCGAAGCCGGGAAGTCTTGATTGCTCGAACTCATGCGGAACGATGATATGCCCGCATCCGCCATCGACTGACGAACCACTTCCGGTAGGAACGCATTGTCGTTCTGAATCGTAAAGTTTCTGTCGGTTGGATTGATGTAGAAACTGTAGCCTTCGAAAGCCGCGTAGGAACCCTGCGCATAGACTTCCATTTCTGGCGTAAGCTGCCAGCTAGCACGACCGAAGACACTGTCACGCTTCTCATCCGAACGCAGGGAGTTCGTGCCCAGCATGCCCGAGTTTGTGTACCGATAGTCACCGCCTACCATCCACTGCCCGCCGATCTCGCCGAAGGTTAGCTGCTCCACCGCGCCGCCGTCGCCGAAGTAGGTTCCGCGTAGCGGGCCATCGACAATCAGGCCGCCTGGCGTATAGGTGGAGATGCCTATGCCATCTTGCACGATATACTGCGGCGCGCCAGTCGAACCGGAGCCACCGTAGGCTGGATTTGGAATTCCGAAGTAACCGTCCTGCGCCCAGTCCGGCGCAGTGTAGTGAATGCCATCTTGATCGTAGTGCTCACCGCTGAAGAGGAAATGCCCTCTGCCACCAGCAAAGTCAGAGCCTGCCGTTACCACGATTCGCTCGCTGTTGGCGTCGTACTCTTCGACGCCACCCACATCTATTTGTGTTTTGAAGCCGCTGTAGTCTCTATCCAACACGAAGTTGACAACACCCGCGATCGCGTCTGATCCATAGGCGGATGACGCACCGCCGGAAACCACCTCTACACGCTCAACGAGAGACTGAGGAAATGTGTTTGTATCTACTTGCCCGACCGCAGTTGAAGCAACTGATCGTTGGCCATCGAACAGCACAAGTGTTCGACCTGTCCCCAGAGCGCGTAAATTGAGCGCTGCTATGCCGGCCTGACCTGAACTCAAGCTTCCTGAAGAAGTGGAAGCCGTCGTACTCCCTTGAATAGAGGGCAATGTCATAACAAAATCCGCCACACTGCCTGGCGCCTCTGCCTGAATCTCATCGCTACTCAAGATCGAAACGGGTGTTGGCGTGTTGTAGCCATCGCGCGCGATGCGCGAACCGGTAACGATAACCGACTCGATGGATTCTCCACCTGCCGATTGCGCCTGCGCAACGCCCGTAAATATCAGCGAACTAGCAATTCCAGTAAATGCAGTAATGGTTTGTCGTGCTGTGTTTTTTAAATAAAACATTTTTGATGCCCCCCAATTAACTACTAGGTCAGATCGGACCAAATAAAATACGCTTGTAGTTCTTGAAGAGCATTATTCATGCCAGAAAAAAACTCGATGGAAAATTGTTAGTCCAGCGAATAACGCCGATCTTCACTTCCATTTCTCATCGGAGAGATTATTGACCAGGAAGCAGATTTTTTATTTCATCAATTACAACAAGTTAAAGAGGGGAGAATACGGAGATGATAATCAAGAGGTCGTGAATTTTCCTCTTCTTTACAAAGCCGGGATCAACTAAGGGCCAGTTAGAACTTTTATACTCTGCACCATTACTGCGCCTGTTTTTGGGATTAGCATGCGCCTAAAGTGATCAATCGGAAAATCCATGCGCCAAGATCGCACTAAACTTTATGAGAGAAATCGATGAGTTATGCCCCATATTGGGGATCTATTGCCTCCATCACTATTTGAATATTATTGACAAGAACGGATCGCTGGCGACATATTGTGATCGTTCTGCCAATTGGATCCATGCAGCAAACATGAATAACAAAGAAGCGATCGTCAGTCAGCTCGAGAGCCTGGGACTACAGAATTATTCTGCCGTGATGGTCCACACCAGCATGCGCCAGATCGGAAAGCTCGACGGGGGTGGGGATTCTCTGATCGACGCCCTGCTGCAGACACTCGGGCCCCAGGGTAATCTAGTGATGGTACTTGGCGCCGACGACGATGAGCCCTTCGATGCCCTCACCAGCGAAGCCGACGAAGACATGGGAATCGTGCCCGAGCTTTTTCGCAAGCGTAGCGGCGTGCGAGTTAACGATCACGCCGCGGCGCGTTACGCGGCATACGGCCCCGATGCCGAGTTTTTACTGAACCCGACTCAACTCCATGACTACCACGGGCCAGGCTCGGTCTTGGAGCGTCTCACCGAAATGAACGGCGCTGTGCTCCGGCTGGGAGCAGACACGGATACGGTTACACTGACTCATCTAGCAGAGTACCTCGCCGACGTGCCAGACAAACGTAGAGTGAAGCTGCGCTATGAGAGGGCGGATAGCGGAGAGCAGTGGATCGACAGCCTCGACGATAGCGATGGCATAGCCCAGTGGAAAGAAGGAGATTACTTCCCGAGAATTCTGCTCGACTATCTCGAAACAGGTAACGCGACTATCGGCAGAGTCGGCGATGCCAAGGCCGAGCTATTTCCCGCAAGGTACTTCGTGTCTTTCGCCAAAGAATGGATAGAGTCGAACTTAGGCCTGGAGTCTCGAACATGAGTCCGCTATAGAACAACTGTTATTAACAAACGAGCCGTAAATGAAAAGGGCGGTATCATTCTTACAAATGATACCGCCCTTCTTGTTAGTCAAAGTACTGTAGAGTACCTATGTCACAACTACTAGTTTCTGTAGGATCTTACCGGTGGCAATTGTGAACCGGACAGATCGTCAGGAACGCTGGTCTCGAGTCTAACTGTGTGGTGCAGAGTACCGATGCCTTCGATGCTTGCCTCGATACTCTCTCCATCGACTAGATAGCCTGAACCAGTCGCACGCTCAACGCGGCCTGCGCCTGTTCCGCCTGATGTGCCACTCTGCAGCACATCACCAGGGAAGATCGTGATCAATGAAGAGGCATATTCGATCAGCTCCGGGATGTTGTGAATCATGTCGCCAGCCTTGGCTTCCTGAACGGTCACGCCGTCGATAACCAGCGTCTGATGCAGACGCTCCATCGGATCGCCGTAGAACTCCTTCGGCACGATCCAGGGACCGTGAGGCGCGAAAGTGTCGTGGCCTTTGCCGACGAACCAGTCCGAACCGGAGCCATAGCCACCAGGTGGACGACCGCCGCGATCGGAGATATCCATCGCTACCATGTAACCAAATACATGATCATAGGCACGGTCTGCAGAGACATACTTGCCTGAGCGACCGAAGACGATAGCCATCTCGACTTCCCACTCGATGCGGTCACGGCCATAAGGCATGAGGATATCGTCGCCATCGCCGATGATTGCACCGCGAGTTGGCTTCAGGAATAGATAGGGAACACCGCGATTCACCTGACGCTCTCGCGTCTGAGCGGCACGCTCGTCATCGTTGCAACCCTCACAGGCGTGGGTGTAGAAATTCACGGCCGCGTTCATGAGTTTGCTCGGGTACTGAATCGGCGCCATGATGTCGACATCGCCAACCGGGTGCACGTAATTTGGCAGTCTGCCATTTAGCATGTCCTCGGCAACGAGATGGTTCACGATCTCGTACACTCGATACTTGAGGCCGTACTCATAGGCTGAGATCAGACCGATCATATCGCTGGGAATCGCTACAGTGGCATAACGAGGAATTAGCTCTAGAGCGCGGTTCGCGGCAGCCAGATCCACGATCAACTCGTCGTTCTGTACGACCAGGCCAACTGTTGGGATGCCATCGATGGCGAAGGTGCCAACTTTGAACGGCATGACCGATTCCATGTCTTGCGCGAAGACGCTAGCCGAGCTGGCAAGAAATGCGAGCACTGCTGCGAGCGTCATATTTAAAAGGGGCTTTCTTATCATTTTTCTCTCCCGTGCGGGGGCACTAATTAAGATAGGTGGAACGTATTAAGCCCACAGAAGGTATCTCCCCTGTGGGCACTTGTCCAGCGTTTTGAAAGTAGGGCTCTATTCAGTTTTGATCTTGAAATCGCTGCCCAGCGCCGGATTGATGTAGCTGTCTGAGAGGACGCGATCCGGATCGGGCCGCACCGACAGATAATCGACATGCACAGGCACCTCTAGCCAGCCGTGTGGCGTGCCGGCCGGGATGATAATAATATCGCCCTCCTTGACGTGCTTCGCTATCCAATCACCTACGATCACGCCGCTGCAGGAAGGCCCATTCAGAACCGTCGTCACATTGCTGTCCGGCGCGGATTCGTCGCCGTTGAGTATGGTGCCACCGGTAACCAGCGTGCCCGAGCCCGAGGCGATATAGTAGGTCTCAGTCTGGGCGTAGTGCATGATGCCGCGGGCATTACTGTTGCGATTGCTGCTCGTCACGCCGCAGGGGCGCTGTGGATTGGGGTTGGACTGGCCGCTGGCCCGCTCTACCGCGCCGCGGTGAATGATGCCCACCGAGAGGTTCAGCTTGCCAATATCGCGGCTGACGATCTGTCGATCCACGCCGGGTAGCTCATTAACCATAGACCACTGCTCTTCCGTAATATAGGTCGCATAATTCTGGTCATCCTGTGCCACCGCAATCGCGCTGGCCAATGCCATCTGAACCGCTAGTAGAGATTTCGTGAATTTTTTCATGCTCAGCTCCTTATTCTTATTCGAGGGTTATTCTGTTGGAACGAATCAAGCTTAGCTCACCCGATCGCCAGGCGAAATAGCCGCATGTCCGCTCTCGCCGCGGCAGACCTGCCCTGAAGTTGAAACTTTGTGTGTCAGCTTCTTATCCCCTATCCCCACGATTGCTAGAATCCGCCGCTAATCTTAGTCCCCCAGCAGTATGAGGTTATCCGTTTTGCAAGGTATTCAGTTCCCAGCGCGATCTATTATTCAGAATTTTTCCCTCATCGTTTCCTTGGCCCTGACTGCGGCCAACGTTTCCGCCCAGGAAGCTGTGCAGCAACGGCAGGTGGAAGCGAAGAGCTTCCGCGCCGTGCGAGTGGATACCGTCCCGGTCCTCGATGGCAAGTTGGACGATGCTGTATGGCAGCAGGCCGAGCTCGTCACGGATTTCCACCAGAGCAATCCCGGTGACCATGCCGTGCCCTCAGAGCGGACCGAACTGTATGTAATCTATACGCCGGATGCGCTGTATGTTGGTGCGCGCATGTACGACAGCGAACCGAATCTCATCGCCGCACCCACGCTGCGCCATGGTCAGGGCATGCCCTTCGATGATCGTCTCGTGATCATTCTCGACCCCTTCAATCAGGGCAGAGCGGGCTATCGTTTCGAGACGAACCTCAATGCCGCGCGTCACGACTCGCTGTATACGACCCCCACCAGCTTTAGCCTGGACTGGAATACTATCTGGGAGGCAGCCACCAGCGTCGATGGCAATAGCTGGGTTGCCGAAGTAGAGATTCCATTTAAATCCCTGCCCTTCGATCCAGGCCTAGACACCTGGGGTTTTAACTTCGGCCGCGGCATACGCCGCCGCAATGAAGAAATGGCGTGGGTCTCCCTAGATCGATCCTACAACCCGACCATCATGGGAGAGATGACTGGCATGGAAGGCATGGATCAGGGCCTTGGGCTAGACATAGTGCCGAGCTTCGCTGCCATTCGTGAGCGTCAGTTTAACCCTTACGGCGTTGAGGAAAACTTCGAGCCGTCGCTGGACGCGTTCTATCGAATCACACCCTCATTGAACGCCGCTCTAACTATTAATACGGATTTCTCTGCCACAGAGGTGGATAACCGACAGGTAAACCTCGGCCGCTTTAATCTGTTCTTCCCTGAGAAGCGGGACTTCTTCAACAACGATTCGGATCTCTTCCAGTTCGGCAGCATTAGTAGTATGGCGGGCGGGAATAGCGCCTCAACCGGCGGCAGTCGAGAGAATGCGCGCCCCTATTTCTCGCGTAAACTCGGCCTCGCTGGCAATGGCGAACCCGTTGATCTGAATTACGGCGGACGCATTAGCGGGCGCGTTGGCAGATTCAACATCGGCACACTCGCCATACACCAAGACGAGAACGCGGGGGTGGATGCTTCCGACCTGCTGGTAACACGCATTTCGGCGAACGTGCTAAACGATTCCTACATCGGCTTTATCTACACCGATGGAGACCCTACGTCCAACATCGAGAACAGCGTCGCCGGCGTCGATTTCCAGTACATCAATAATCGACTCAGCAACGGCCGCCGATTGACTAGTAACTTCTTCTTCCAGCAGTCCGACACCGAGGGTCTCGAGGGTGATGATGCCTCCTACGGTTTCGGCATTGCCTATCCTGCCAGCGAAGGCTTTCGCACTCGCCTCGGTTACAAGGTTGTGGAAGACAACTTCAATCCAGCTATGGGTTTCGTTAACAGATCCAATATCGAAGACCTAACAGTCGATGTGGGATATACACATTTCTTCGATTCCAGTTTGTTTCAGACCGCTTTCGCTGGTATCGATGTGCAGCGCATCGACATGATCGATGGTGGCCTGCAGACAGAGGTAGTGGCCTATCGACTTCTAGAGCTGGAAACGAGGAGACGCGATCGGCTTACGTTCAATCACATCGAGAGCAAAGAAGTAGTGCTCAACACATTCGCCATCTTCCGCCAGCCCGGTAACGAGGTCTACATTCAACCGGGGAGCTACGAATTCGGCGAGACCGAGGTCGGCTTCAACACCGCCGGTCAGCGAGAATTTTCGGGTAGCATTAACTACCGTACCGGCGACTTCTTCAATGGCGAGCGCGTCAACATTAATAGTAGCTTTACCTGGAATCAGTCGCGCAACTTCGCCCTCACTCTGCGCTACGATTGGAACGACATCGAACTGCCGCAGGGCGATTTCACGACCCGCCTGAGCAGCGTGAGTTCGCAGGTAGCCTTCTCTCCAAACCTGTATTGGATAAGCCTGATTCAATACGACAACATCTCCGAAGAGATAGGCGTCAACACTCGCCTGCAGTGGGTGCCGAAGGCGGGACAGGAAGCGTTTATTGTGCTGAATCACAATGTGCAGGACACCGACCAGGACAACCGCTTTCACACGGCCTATTCCGACCTGAGCCTCAAGTTCCGATATACGTTTAGATTCTAGACAGGGCGTTTAGTAGCGCAGGATTGATAGAGTCCAACTCAGTCCCGCGACGCAAACGAGTCTAGAGAGCCGCATTCCTGGCAAGAAAGCCCAGCATCCAGCTTTCGATCGACTCGGCAAGGCCTGGCACGAAGAGGATGGACAGGGATACCAGCAAGGAGAGACTGAGAAGCAGCAGCAGATAGGTCTTGAGCTTCATAGGCTAAACTCCCTCTCGCGGCGCCAGCTCAAATACCCAGGTCTCACCGGATTCGATCGCCTCGCGCGTAATTCTGGATCGGTACTTCTCTATCTTCTTCTCTATTACACCATCGAGTAACGGGCTATAAAAAACCCTCACAAGCTTACGCTCGTAGCGAATGCCATCGATACGCACGACAGCGTGACCGTCTCCCTCATAGGCCTGAACCGCCCAGTGCTTCCACAACCGACCCAGCCAGGTTCCCATGTAGTCCGAGGTGATGTAAATTTTGCCGTCACTCTCTTCGATCCAGGTGAGCCTTGAAGCGAGTGGGTCATTCAGCTGCAGATGGACAGTGGAAACTTCGTCGGTGAATCCCCAGTCGGGCTCAGGCCCAACATAGAGCTCACCGGAGACGAGCTCACCGCCGGGAAACACAATCGAGGGGCCATCGTTATCGCGATTCTCGAAGCTCAGAGTGGCCAAGGCCACGGCAGGAATAGTCACCAGTGCCACAATTAGCTGAATCAGCACTACCAAGACCTTCTTCAACATATCAATATCCCCAGCCATCGCCCCTGTGCAGAGTACCTTAGTCGATTTCACACCAAGCGCCTAGCGTAGCAATCTACCCGCCGACTGCATTTACTGCGATAAGCCGTGAATATTGTCCGTTAAGGCCTATTGCCGAGCGAATTATTACTCTTTAGAGTAACTCCCCTAGCGGCGCCTGTGGCCGCAACTGAATTACTGAAGTCGGAGTCCAAGGCATGAAAAAGTTCCTATCGATTAGCTCAATTCTCTGCCTGTTCGCTATCGGCCAGGCTGCCTCCGCGCAGACGCTGCCCGAAGGCCCTGGAAAGGCGCTGGTAGAGAATCTCTGTTCCAGTTGCCACAGTATCGCGACGATTACCCGCGCCGTCGGGTTCAGCCGCGCGGAGCAATGGCATGACCTGTTCTCCACCATGATCGAGTTGCCAGAGGCTCAGGCCAGCACGATCGCCAGCTATCTCGCTGCAAACTTTCCTGAAGACACCTCGCGAAGGCCGAACCTCATCGCCGGCGATGTTGAGATCGAAATTATTGAATGGACGGTACCTACGCTGGGTCAGCGTGCACGCGATCCAATCGAAGCACCAGACGGTTCCATCTGGTGGACCGGTATGTGGGCGAGCCTGACCGGACGTCTGGATCCGGAAACCGGTATCATGGAAGAGTATCGCCTGCCGCCAAGCTCGCGGCCTCATACCATAGTGCCCGATGCCGATGGCAATATCTGGTATACCGGCAACAGCAATGCCACCATCGGTAAGCTCGATCCAATAAGCGGTACTGTAACCGAATTTAAGACTCAGGCGCGCGACCCTCACTCTGCCACGTTCCATCCCAACGGCAATCTCTATTTCACCGCCCAGGGTGCCCACATGCTGGGCCGTTTAAATCCTGCCACGGGTGAGATAAAGGAGATCGATTCCGAGCCTCGCCCCTACGGCATAAAGGCGGCCGAAGATGGCACGCTGTGGATCGCCTTCAACGGCACCAACAAGATCGGCGCCATGCACCCCGATACGATGGAGGTGAAGTACTACGCTATACCGAATGAGCAAACTCGCGTGCGCCGCCTCGATCTGGATAGCGAAGGCATGGTGTGGTTCGTGAATTCCACTCAGGGCAAGATCGGCAGACTGGACCCAGCCACCGGCGATATCAAGCAGTGGGACTCTCCAAGCGGCGCTTCCTCACATCCCTACGCATTGGCAGTCATCGATGATGTCATATGGTACAACGAGTCAGGCATGCGCCCTGA
>CAYGRR010000029.1:18496-33938 GCA_964352295.1 uncultured Pseudohongiella sp.
CTCAATTTCGAAATCAGCTATCGATTCCACCCATAGAATGGAACTTAGTTACATAGAAATCGGCAATGCCTTCCTTGCCACCTTCGGAGCCAATTCCCGACTGTTTCCAGCCACCGAACGGCGCAACCTCGGTCGAAAAGACACCGGAATTGGAACAGACGATCCCATATTCCAGACTCTCGGAAACACGCATCACACGACCGATATCGCGCGTAAAGAAATAGGCCGCCAGTCCGTAGTTGGTGTCATTGGCACGGGCAACTACTTCCTGTTCGGTTTCAAAGGTCTGCACTGCCGCTATCGGGCCGAATATTTCTTCCTTAGCCAGCCGCATATCCCGCGAAATGTTTGTTAGCAAGGTAGGCTGATAGAAGCACTGGCCTAGATCATGGGCCGCGCCACCCAGTTCTACTTTGACTCCCTTCGCCTTTGCGTCAAGCATTAGTTCATCCATCTTTGCCACTGCACCGGCATTGATCAGTGGTCCGATATTCGCGTTCGGCTCGAAGCCATCCGCCACTTTTAGCGCAGCGATTGCCTCTTTCAATTTGGCGGTAAACTCCGCGGCAATAGAAGACTGCACGAAGATGCGATTGGTGCAGACACAGGTCTGACCACAGTTACGAAACTTTGTTGCCACACAGTGTGTAACGGCATCACTAACATCAGCATCGTCGAACACTATAAATGGCGCATTGCCTCCCAGCTCCAGAGAAATTTTCTTCACCGTGCTCGCACACTGGGCCATCAAAAGTTTCCCCACTGCTGTAGACCCAGTGAATGTAAACTTGCCGATTTTTGGATGTTGAGTAAGAACCAGGCCGATCTCCTGACTATTACTGCCGGTCACTACGTTGATCACACCGGGTGGAATTCCTGCTCTATGAGCCAATTCACAGAAGGCGAATGCGGAGAGAGGTGTGGATGGATCTGGCTTGATAACAACTGTGCATCCGGCGGCGAGTGCCGGCCCGGACTTGCGGGTGATCATTGCGGCGGGGAAGTTCCAGGGAGTTATACAACCCACCACTCCTACCGGCTGTTTGTATGTCTGCAGACGCCTGTTCGCGGCGATGGTGGGTATCGTATTGCCCATCACTCGTTTACATTCTTCGGCATAGTATTCGATAAAGCTCGCCGCATACTGAATCTCGCCGATCGCCTCGGCCAGGGGCTTGCCCTGTTCTGCCGTCATTATCTTGCCAAGATCTTCGGCGTTCTCCAGCACTAGATTGAACCACTTGCGCATCAGATCGGAACGCTGTTTGGCTGTCGTCTTGCTCCAGCTTACGAACGCCTCTGCAGCGGCCTGCACGGCAGATTCCGCATCTGCCCCGCTGCCATCGGCAACCTCTGCAATGACTTTGCCAGTGGCAGGATTGTAAACTTCGATTGTGCCTGCCGATCCTGCGCACCACTTACCGTTGATGTAGTTTTTGTTTTTAAGAAGGGATGGGTCTGTTAGTTTCAATATCAATCTCCACTGGGGTTCCAGATTTCCGTGCAGCGATCACTCGCGAGCTAAGTTGCCGAGAAAAGCGTTTAGAGCATCGATGACAATGGGCTCATTCAGCACTGGCGCATGGCCCACGTCCTCGACTGTTACCAACTCAGCCTGTCCATGTTGTTTTAACATTTTTTGCGCAGTTTCTGCAGTCAGTAAATCAGACAATGCTCCTCGAACCAATAGCAGAGGAGCGGCAGACATGCACTTGAACATCCGCCATGCCAGCGCTGTTGTATAGAATGTTGTACGGTTGTGCCGAAAGGCCTTGCTGATTCTCGGATCATAATCAAGAACGATTTCTCCGTTCGGCTTTTCGCGACACATGCGTTTGGCGAAGGCAAGCCAGTCGCTCTCGCTAAATTTGGGAAAGGCAGACTGATTGTTTACCTTAATGCGCTCTATCGCCATTTCCCAACTCGGAAACGGAGGCGTCCTCTGCACGTAGTTTATGATGCGCCGAATGCCTGACTTGTCCATCGCCGGGCCAATGTCATTCAGCACGACACCGAGGATTTTTTCCGGTATCAGCTTCATCAACAGGATTGAAATAAGCCCTCCCATCGAAGTACCGATCAGTGCGAATTTTTCTATGCCCAGCTCATCCATCAGCATAACCATATCCTGTGCATAGACTGTAGGCACATAATTGTATGGGTTGCGGTCATATTCCGACTCGCCGCGACCCCGAACATCTACAGCTATGTAGCGATATTCAGGGTTTAGCGATTCGATCATCGGCTCAAAGTCTTTGTGATTCCGAGTCAGGCCGTGCAGGCATAGCACGGTGAGCTCAGCGTCTTCAGGGCCGTAGCTCCAAGCGAACAGATTAAGTCCATCATGGGACACGTAGCGTAAGACACTACCCATGATGTATTGCTCGGTATTCCATCAACAATTCGTAAAGCCAAACCATTTAGGTTGAAGGGGCGTCGACGGCATATCGATGCTTCAATCTGCAGTCGACGCGGGAAGCTTCAATGCTATTCAGCACAGAAAAACAGAATCTAACGAAAGCTTACTTCTCAGCAGCTTTCGGTTTCACTGCCTTTGGCTTTGCGGCAGGCATCATGGGTTCCATCGGCATCATCGCAGTAGTCGCAGCAAAAGAACTCTTGATCAGCTCGGCTGCCTGCTCCTGTGCCTCTGCAATTATCGAATACACTTCCTTGGAAGATTCGATAAGCTTGCTTTGAAAATCTTCGTTAAAGTCTTTCTGGATTTGAATCATGCCAGGTAGATCGGTCTGACTGGACAGCGATTCTGTGTAGGCGACACTGTCGCTCAATGCTCCGGTGAAGAAGCTAGTGTTCTTTTCAGCCAGAGTCTCAAGCGTCTTCAGGTTGATCGCCATCAGCTCAGTCATAGGCTTAATCGAGTCTTTGAATTGCTCAGTGAAATCTGAATACATGCTAATTACCCCTTTAACTTGCGTTTATGTTGCATTGCAGCAACGTGATAGAGCGAGTATATACAGGGGGTTTAGGGAGTGTCAACGATTTTTTGTTGCATTGCAGCATATTCTTGGGAAAAGCCATTGCCGGCGCTCATTGGGCCTATGAATCCTCATCCTTATCGGGCTGCTTGCCCGGTTCCCACATCTTCATGTTCTGCTCGAACATCTTGTTGTAGACATTGACGGGGTTCGCCTTAACCATGTTTTTGACCATCTGCTGCATGGTCTCCTGCTGCTCGAGGAAGCTGGCCAACGCCTGTTCCATGTAATTACGCACCATCGGCTGCATGTCCGAGTTGTAGAAGCGGATTAGCTGTTTCAGCAAGGTATTGGTGAGTAGCGAGCGTTTCTCGTCGGTTTCCTGCTCTGTGATGATCTGTAATAAAATCGCCTTGGTTTGATCATCTCCAGACTTCGAGTCGATGACCTGAAAATCTTTGTGCGACTTGATCAACTCGAGAAGATAATCCAGATTCACATACTTGCTCTTCTCGGTATCATAGAGACGACGATTCGGGTATTTCTTGATTATTATCACAAGCTTCTCTCCCAGCCAGATATCCAGAGGCCTCTAAAACTAGCCACATGATAGTGACTTGTGCATCTAGATGCACACCTTTACATAGCTTCCGGGAGCGTCTTCGATGGGCTTGTATTTGCTGTTACCGATTTTTCTCGCTTCGATCTTCTTGCCCGCAAGGGGCTCTAGCCAGGCCGCCCAATCCACCCACCAGGATCCATTCACCTCATCGGCACCCTTCTTCCAGGTGTCGAAATCGGGCGCTGGCTTGTCGTTTATCCAGTGATTGTATTTGCCGGGCTCAACAGGATTCACAACGCCAGCGATGTGTCCGGATTCGCCAAGTACAAAACGCACGGGGCCGCCAAAATATTTACTAGAGCGGTAGCTCGCGGTGCAGGGCACGATGTGATCGCCGACCATGGCAACAAAGTAACTAGGCGTATCTATTCTGGCGATGTCGATGGGCTGCCCATCAATGCTGAGCGCATCCGCTTCGGTAAGTAAATTTTCCATGTACATCTTGCGCAGATAAAAGCTCATGGTCTTCGCAGGAATATTGGTGGAGTCGCCATTCCACTGCAGGATATCGAATGCTTTAGGCTGCGTACCTTTTAGGTAGTTTTCTACATAGTAGGACCAATACAGGCTATTTTCCCGCAGCAAATTGAAACCGGTTGCCAAGATGCGGCCATCGAATATGCCTTTAAAATTCGTATGCTGCTCCAAGAAGGGGATCAGGTCGTCGGACAGGTAGACGCCCAATCCGCCCGGGTCGCTGAAGTCTGTCTGCGTGGCGATTAAGGTACAGCTGACAATGCGTTTATCGTCACGCGCGCGCATCAGGGACTGGGCCACCGACAGCATTGTGCCACCTGAGCAATAGCCTACGGCATTGATGCGTTTAGTACGACATACCGATGCTACGACGTCTACAGCCTGAATCACGCCCTTCATAACATAGTCATCGAAGCCGAGTCCCGCGAGGCGGCTGTCAGGATTTACCCAGGATGTCAAAAACACCGTAAAGCCCTCCGCTACCAGCCAGCGAACCATGGAATTATTCTCGCTCAGATCCAATATGTAGTACTTGTTGATGAAGGGAGGAATGATCAAGATCGGAATCGCACTGACCTGCTTCGTGCTCGGCGAATACTGTATGAGCTGCATCAACTCGTTCTGATAGATTACTTTCCCGGGCGTGCTCGCGAGTGTTTCGCCTAACTCGAAGGCGTTAGGCTGCGACTGAGTGACCTTCAATATTTCCGGTGGGCTGCGCTGCATATCGCGGGCAAAGTTTTCCATGCCCTTGACCAAGTTCTGTCCGTTCTGCTGCAGCGTCTGAGCCTGCACCTCTGGATTCGTCATCGCATTGTTTGTCGGAGATGCCGCATTGACATACTGCCGCACATAGAACTTTGCCTGTTCCGCCGTGCGCTCATCTTCAAACTGCAGCTTGTCCACCAGGTCCTGCAACATCTTGGCATTCAGCAGATAGCTTTGCTTAATATAGTTGTAGTGAGAATTCTCTTTCCACTGCGGATCGCGAAAGCGGCGGTCCGACGGGTCTTCTTCGATCAACACCGGCAACGGCGTGTTGTTGGCAAGTGCGATGCTCATGCTCTGCCAGAGCGCTACCTGTTGCTGCATCGATGCCATCTGATCACGCAGCAGCGCCTCCGCATTGCCCTTACTCAGATCGCCAATCTGCTCCAGTAGACGCTCAACACCAAACCCGAATCCCTTGGGAGATTCCCCCACCTTCGCTAGCCCAGCAGAGCCCGCAGAAAACATGTCCCTGAAAGACTTAAGCCAAGCTGCCTGCAGATCTGCCGATTCATCCATTGTCTGTATTGCCTGTATGCAAAGTGTTTAACAGGCTTTCCTTTGCAAAACGCGAGCCTAAATTTGCCTGCAATGCTAAATCGCTGGCTTGGGACGGCCCCCTGCCGCGTCCTGCGTCCCGTCAGGAGAATTAGAGAAACAAGTGCTGAGAAGGTGCTCACCAAATTGGAGCATCGCTGAAGTAGTATTCCTGCATTTAGCACCATTACAGTGCATATTTTTATTCCATTCTCGGCTGTCTGCCACTTATTTGACCTCAATTTTCACCAAAAGCTCAATACGCCCAAGTAGAGTGCCTCCTGTATCTACCCCTTCGCTTTAGCCCGCAAGAAATGCGACATGGCACAGTTCGTGCTGTATCCCAGCTAACACGCTATGCCCATCAAGTCTTTCGCTTGCGGCCTAGTTCGGCTAAGTCGCCACGATCAATCTTATTCATGCAGAGAGCAATACAATGAAAGCGTCCGACCTGTTGGTGAAGTGCCTGGAGCAAGAAGGCATCGAGTATATCTTTGGTGTTCCCGGTGAGGAAAACGCCGATTTTATGATGTCGCTGGAAGAAAGTACTTCAATCCGATTCATTCTGACTCGACACGAGCAGGGTGCCGCCTTAATGGCCGAGGCCTATGGCCGCTTAACTGGCCATCCTGCCGCCTGCCTGAGCACATTGGGCCCCGGCGCATCGAATCTCATCACCGGCGTTGCCGATGCCAACATGGATCGTGCGCCGATGCTGGTTTTAACCGGGCAGGGATCGACCCATCGGCTGCACAAGGAGTCTCATCAGATCATGGATGTAGTCGCGATGTTTGAACCAGTCACGAAGTGGGCATACTCGATTCTGCATGCCGACACGATTCCCGAGGTGGTGCGCAAGGCCGTTCGCATCGCGCGAGGAGAGAAGCCCGGTGCCGTGCATCTGGAGCTGCCGGAAGACATCGCCAAGATCGAAACATCACAGGAACCGATGGAGCCCAAGCGCTTCCGTCGCTCGATCGCAGACCCAGATACCATCAATCAGGTAGTTGAGCTTATTCAGAAGGCGAAGTGCCCTGTCGTTATCGCAGGCAATGGCTGCATCCGCAAAAATGCCAGCGCGCAGCTAAGGCGCTTCTGCGAGATAACGCGCATCGGCGTGGTAAGCACATTCATGGCAAAAGGCGCTGTCGATGTCGACGACGAGTGCTGCCTGTTTACCGTAGGAATGGGAATAAAAGACTATCCGAATCGCGCGATCGACACCGCCGATCTGGTTATCACGCTTGGCTTCGATATGGTGGAATATCACCCCTCCTCCTGGAACAAGAAGCAGGACAAGCGCATCATTCACATCGACTTCCAGCCTGCGGAGATCGACCAGTACTATCATCCGCAAGTAGAAGTAATCGGAGACCTGGACAATAACCTCGCGCAGATAAACAACAAGCTTATCGACTGTGCACAGTTTAATTTCGATCTCTCCCTGCAGAGAGAAGTTCGGCAGACGATGATCGATGAGCTGGAAGAATATTCCGAGGATGAGAGCAGCGACAGAATTCGTCCGCAGAAAGCAATTTGGGATGCGCGTAAGGTCATGGGCAAGGACGACATCCTGCTATCGGATGTGGGCGCACACAAGATGTGGATCGCGCGACACTTTCATTCTCATTCACCCAACACAGTACTCATCCCAAATGGTTATTGTTCAATGGGATTCGCACTGCCGGGTGCCATCGCCGCAAGCCTTATCTATCCGCAGAGACGCATACTCGCCATAGCCGGCGACGGTGGCTTCCTTATGAACGTTCAGGAAATGGAAACCGCCAAGCGTCTGGGCAGCAATATCGTCGTGATGGTTTGGGAAGATGGCGGCTACGGTTTGATTTCATGGAAGCAGGAAGCAGAGTTCAAACGCCACACCGACCTCTCTTTTGGCAATCCTGATTGGCTATTTCTGGCGAAGAGTTTTGGCTGGAGCGCCTACAAGTGCTGCGAAAGCACGCAGCTGGAAGCAACCCTGCAGCAGGCGTTTGCCGACGAGGGGCCAACACTCGTAGTAATACCCATAGACTATCGTGAGAATCAGATCCTCACCGAAAAACTAAAGGCCGTGCAGAATGCATCGCTGCTTGAGAAAGCGGCGAACAGCGATCATTGGGACGGTCAGAACGGCCCGTTTACAGCCACAGTAGCCTGACCTATCGGAACCCTTGGGCGAGCGCTAACACGGGTGCGTCGTAGTCATCACTGACCACATTTTTGTGAATCGCCTTGCGGATAGCATGTGAGCCCGATGGGGCTTTGGAGACAAAAGCGCCGAGGATCAACCTCGGCGCTTCTCACACCCCCCCGAAAATTCCTCTGCGGTGTTTTCGGCTATCTGCTCATCGCCTATCTAGCAAATATCTAGAACTTGATTACCTGACGAATAGACGATCCGCTGGCCAACTTTTCGAAGCCCAGGTTTATGTCTTCGAGTTTCAACACATCGCTTAACAATCGATCTACGGGCAAGTCTCCTTTCTCGTAAAGAGCCATATAGCGTGGAAGATCTCTTCTGGGTATGCAGGCCCCAACATAACTACCCTTGAGACTTCGCTCTTCAGCGACCAGAGATACGGGAGAAAGACTTAGCCTGCTATCAGGGTGCGGCAATCCTGCAGTGATGGTAGTACCTCCGCGAGTCGTAATGTCGTAGGCGAGTTGCAGCGCCGGTACAGAGCCTGCCATCTCGAAGGCGAAGTCCACACCGCCTTTTGACAGCTCGCGGATGATCGAGACGGCATCTTCATCTCGGGCATTCACAGTGTGTGTAGCACCCAGTTCCTTTGCCAGCTTTAACTTGTCATCGTTCAGGTCAATCGCCACGATCTGGCTCGCTCCCGAAACCTTCGCGCCCAGCAGTGAGCAGAGCCCGACTCCACCGAGCCCGATTACCGCGACTTTCGATCCTGGGGGCACCTGTCCGGTATTCACCACGGCTCCAACTCCAGTTAGCACGGCACATCCGAAAAGCGCGGCAATGGTGAGGTCGAACTCAGGATCTATCTTCACCACCGAGTGCTGCGAAACCGTCGCGTATTCTGCGAATGCGGAAACTCCCAGATGATGATGCACCGGCGCTCCGCCTGAGCTAAGGCGGCGCTCACCCGAGAGCAAAGTACCAGCACCGTTGGCAGCGGCACCCGGCTCACACAAAGCGGGTCGCCCGGATGAGCAGGGAATGCAATGACCGCAGCTGGGCACGAAAACCAGAACCACATGATCGCCTTTTTTGAAACTGCTTACGTTAGGTCCTACTTCTTCGACAACACCGGACGCTTCGTGCCCAAGAGCCATCGGGGTCGGCCGTGGACGATTGCCGTCAATTACCGATAGGTCGGAGTGGCATAGGCCAGCAGCGGCTATCTTTATTAGCAGCTCGCCGGAACCGGGACCCTCGAGATCCACCTCGGCTATGGAAAGTGGCTTGGTCTCCTGATACGGCCTTGCCACGCCGGTAGCCTGCAATATTGCTCCGCGAATTTTCATTTTCTCATGTCGTCCTGTAAGTTAGCTTGCTGGTGTGATTGTGCTTTTCGTCGCTGCTAGAGATCAGTTTTCTCTGCAACTAACTGCATCGCCGTGACTGCAGCTTTCTACTGAGCTGACTGGTATTTGATAATGCGAATCGCGTGCCAACTTGTTCAGGGAGACTTATTATTGTGAGATTCGGGATTACGGCATGAATACTGCTTTGATCTTGTGCACAAAACCGCTGCTAACCTTGGAAATCTAAAGATAAGAAGAGCTATGACTGAATCAACTTACGCAGAATGGAAAGAGAACGCCCTCGCGAAGGACGCGCGCTCGGGCGCTAACGCTTGGAAAGAAGAAGAGTTTTCTGAGCTATACGATTCCAAGGTTATCCGGCTGCGCTACGAAGAACTCGTCAAGCTCAGAGCCTCTGGGGATCTGCAGGGTTTGCTTTACTACCTTAATGAGGGCATTCACGGAAACATGGGCGGCATGGGTGCACCAAAATTGTACACTCAGGCAAAGTTCGGCACGAAAACCTTGATCGAGGACTATATCAAGGAGCTGTCGGCCGCTCTCGATCAGCTGGCACAGTGTAGCGAAACCGAAATCAGCCACCAGGAAAAGCTTGCCGTTTTCCGTCGCTCCAGCGGCTGTTTCGGTCGCAGCGCGCTTATGCTCAGCGGAGCAGGCCCGCTCGGCCCTTTCCATATCGGCGTAGTGAAGGCGCTGTGGGAACAAAATTTACTGCCGAATGTCATTTCCGGTGCCAGCGCCGGCTCGGTGGTGACTGCCATGATTGGCACCCGCCAGAATAAGTACGTGAGTAATCTATTCTCCGGCGAGCCACTGAGTGACCTGGTGCAACTTCTATCCGAGTATGCCGAGTTGCTGCACACGCAAGCGCCCGTTTCCAACAAGCAGCTGGTTGAGCTCATCGCCTCGCTGATACCCGATGTGACCTTTGTCGAGGCGCTGGAAGAGTCGGGCTGTTATATCAATATTCCCGTGGCGCCAGTAAAGATGCAGCAACGCTCGCGCCTGCTGAATGCCATGACCTCTCCGAACGCGCTGGTCCGCGACGCGGTTCTGGCATCCTGTTCGATTCCAGGCATCTTCCCGTCGGTTACTCTCGCCGCCAAGGATCACAATGGCAAGCGCCGGCCCTATGTGCCTTCACGCAAATGGGTCGATGGCTCCATTACCAGTGATCTGCCAGCCAAGCGGCTCGCGCGGCAGTACAGCGTCAATCACTTCATTAGCTCTCAAGCGAACCCCATGGTGGTTTGGGCGCTGCAAAATTCCATGATGTCTAACGACCCCTGGTCAAAGTACGTAAACATTTACCAATCGGCGGCGCGGGACTGGATGCGAGCCATCTATCCGCTGACCATGGAGATGATCCCAATTACTCATCCTGCGAATGCCAATGTTCGTATGCTTTTCGACCTGATGACTCAGGAGTACACGGCGGATATTACGATCATGCCTAAACGCCGCATCTATCATTTCGGCCAGCTTCTCGTGCCACTCAGTTCCCAAGAGACCTTCGCCCTGATCAGAGAAGGCGAACAGTCCACCTGGCCTTCGATTGAGCAGATTCGCAACAATACGCTGATCAGCCGAAAGCTGGATTCGGTGCTTAACGAGCTGGAAATTGGTGCTAAACCCTACGTGCGCAGCGCCGCCTGATAGCTTGAGCAGTCAACGAACTGTGCGACATGCTGACTAATCGTGGTGGCGCGGGGAAAGCAATACTTAGCAAATGATGATCCCGAAGCAGAGTGAAGATCTGTTACTGCGTTAGAGCAGAATGGATAATCTACTTTGCGCTTGCCATATCGATCAGTCGCCGTTCCCGCAGCAACATGAACAAGGGCACGGTCATCGCGGCCGCGATGACAAAAGTAGCAACGAAGATCGCCACCCACAGCCCGTAAGACATCTTTAGACGTCCCGTCTCGATGAAAGACCAAATCAAGAATGTTGTCACCACTACGAGCAGGTCGTTGGTGAAGGAAGTCGAGGCGGGGTTTGCATACAAGCCCTCGAAATAGCTCACCTCCATCGGCTGCAGATTGAAGTACCAAGTCACGCATACGCCGACGATCGCGAGCACTGCATACAGAAGTTGAAGTCCGGTAATCTTCATACCAATTCCTTTCTTGTTCTTAACTTGATGAGTGTAGCAGTAGCCCTGCGCTCGATAGTGCTCCAAGCCCCGCTTCGTGGGTTTAATGGCGTTAGACCTTAGTGTGTCACTGTGCCAAAGATGCAGTGTGTTTGCAGTCGAATATCCGAACTTTCTCACTGATCTAGCGGCAAATACAGGCGGCCTTTTTATCACACTTTATTACAGTCAGGCTTATCACTACTCATAACGCCTATGGTATCCTCGTCTGGATTTTGCATCTAATGAGGCTATAAAAATGAAAGCACGCTCTCCACTTAATCAAGGCTCATCAGCCAAGAAGCTCACCGGTTTGAGCCTTCTGGTAGCCGCTCTGGGCTTCTTGCCGCAGATTGGCATGAGTCAGAATCTTGTTACTAACGATACCGTCGAGTGGTACACACTCGGTGGTGACTATGCCCACACCCGCTATACTCCTGCCGACGAGATTACGGCTGAGAACTTCGACGAACTCGAAGTGGCCTGGGAATGGGATGGTTCCAGCTTCAATGGCCAGTCAGGCCGCTCAACCCCTACCTATGTAGACGGCAAGCTATTCACCGTGTCTGGTGCCCGCCGCCATGTTGTGGCAATCGACCCCAAGACTGGTGAGACTCTTTGGTCTTTCCGCCTGCCGAACACAGGTCGCTGGGAATACTCCATGCGCGCCTCCTACGGTAAAGGCATCGGCTATTCCAGAATAGACGGCAAGGGTGTTGTGTATATCTCTACTCCTGGCTTCTTCCTGGTAGCTCTTGATGCCGAGACCGGCGCCCCTCTCGAGGGCTTCGGCGGTCAGGTTCCTGTAGACGGCTTCCCTTCCACTGGCGTGGTAGACATGCTGGCCGATCTGGGCCACCCCTACGACCCCTATGAAGGCATTCCGCTAGAGACTGGCTATATCACTACTTCATCACCACCGATTGTCGTTAATGACACTATCGTTGTAGGTAACTCAGCTGAGCAAGGTTACCTGCAGGCTCGAGTAGAAAACGTCCCTGGCGACATCCTTGCCTATGACAAGGTGACCGGCGAATTCAAGTGGAAGTTCAATGTGATTCCACGTCCGGGCGAGTACGGTCATGAGACTTGGGAAAACGACGCGTGGCAGTGGACAGGAGACGTATCTTCCTGGGCACCGATCACAGCCGACCCTGCGAACAACATCGTCTACGTGCCAACCAATCCACCGACTATCGATTACTACGGCGGCTTCCGCCCTGGTGACGGCCTGTTCGGCACTAGCTTGATTGCGCTGGATACTGAGACTGGCGAACGCCGCTGGCACTTCCAGACTGTGCATCACGATGTGTGGAACTACGACAACCCTGCTGCCCCTATTCAGCTAGATGTGAATATCCCCGGCCGTGGCGTAGTGCCTTCCGTGCATCAAGTAACGAAGCAAGGCTTTGTGTACTCCTTCGACCGCATGACTGGCGAGCCACTTTGGCCAATGGAAGAGCGCGCTGTTCCAGCGTCTAATGTTCCCGGCGAGAAGCTGTCTGCAACTCAGCCTTTCCCAACGAAGCCACCGCCATTCGAAATGCAGGGCATCAGCGAGGACGACCTAATCGACTTCACGCCTGCACTGCGCAGAGAAGCCCTAGAAGTGATGGCGAATTACGACATGGGTCCACTGTTTAATCCACCAATCCATGACACAGATCCTGAAGGCAAGATTGCCTCGGCCATGTGCCCGGGTGACGGCGGCGGTGCAAACATCAACAACCCACCGGTTGCTGACCCAACTACAGGCTTCCTCTATGTAACATCTAGAAGAGCTTGCAGCTGGCAGCTAGTCATCCCTGGCGAAGAGGCCGATGCACGCATCGACAAGCCTACAGGTACGACTTTCGCAGCCTATGCAAATGGTGCTCGTGCGCGCACACCACGTCTTGATTCAGGCTTGCCTTACTGGAAGCCACCGTACAGCAACATCACTGCGTACGACATGAACACAGGCGAGATCGCGTTCCAGATTCCAACAGGTGAAACACCTGACCGTATCCGCAACAATCCTGCTCTTGCGGGCATCGATATTGGCGATACCGGCACAGGTAATGCGATTACCATGGTAACTACGGCGAACATGCTGGTTTATTCGGACATGGATAGCGACGGCACGACTGCCCTGCTCTACGCCATCGACAAGAAGACTGGCGAAGAAATCGGCCGCATCGAAGTGCCTGCACAGAGCCGCTACGGCATGAGCTCCTGGAAGCACGATGGACACCAGTACATCATCCTGCAGACTGGCAGCAAGCTAACTGCGATGGCATTGCCTGGTGCACAGCCCACAGGCGGCGCTGCACACTAAGCGAGTAGCTCAAGCTAACTGCCCGCAAGGCAGTTAGGTCAGAAAGATAAGGGGCGAGAGGATAATGAATCCTTCCGCCCCTTTTTTATTTTCCAATTCTGCTTAAATACCCTCTTATCACTAATCCAAGAGCCTATGGTATCCTTCCGAGGATTTTGACTCTAATGAGGCACTACTAATGAATGCACGCTCTTCAATAAATTCAGGCACCAAGGCTTGCAAGCTCGCGTTTCTGAGCTGCCTGTCCGCTGTTCTGGGCTTCTTGCCGCAGATCGCTGTGAGCCAGAACCTGGTTACCGACGACACCGTAGAGTGGTACACACTCGGCGGTGACTACGCCCACACCCGCTATACTCCCGCCGACGAGATTACGGCTGAGAACTTCGACGAGCTCGAAGTGGCCTGGGAATGGGATGGTTCCAGCTTCGACGGACGCACCGGACGCTCAACGCCTACCTTTGTGGACGGCAAGCTGTTCACCGTGTCTGGCCCGCGTCGTCACGTGGTGGCGATCGACCCTAAGACTGGTGAGACTCTATGGTCTTACCGCCTACCGAACACAGGTCGCTGGGAATACTCCATGCGCGCCTCCTACGGTAAAGGCATCGGCTATTCCAGAATAGACGGCAAGGGTGTTGTGTATATCTCTACTCCTGGCTTCTTCCTGGTAGCTCTTGATGCCGAGACCGGCGCCCCTCTCGAGGGCTTCGGCGGTCAGGTTCCTGTGGCGGGCTTCCCTGCCACTGGCGTGGTAGACATGCTGGCCGATCTGGGCCACCCCTACGACCCCTACGAGGGCATTCCGCTAGAGACTGGCTACATCACTACTTCATCACCACCAATCGTGGTGAATGACACCATTATCGTTGGTAATTCGGCCGAACAGGGTTACCTGCAGGCGCGAGTCGAGAACATCCCGGGCGATATCCTTGCCTATGACAAGGTGACCGGCGAATTCAAATGGAAGTTCAATGTGATTCCACGTCCGGGCGAGTACGGTCATGAGACGTGGGAGAACGATGCATGGCAATGGACCGGAGACGTATCCTCCTGGGCGCCGCTTACAGCCGATCCTGAGAACAACATCGTCTACGTGCCAACCAATCCACCGACTATCGATTACTACGGCGGCTTCCGTCCTGGTGACAATCTCTTCGGTACCAGTGTAATAGCATTGGATACGGAAACCGGCGAACGCCGCTGGCACTTCCAGACCGTGAAGCACGATGTCTGGAACTACGACAATCCTGCCGCCCCGATTCAGTTAGACCTGAACCTGCCGGGCCGAGGCATAGTTCCTGCCGTCGCTCAGGTGACAAAGCAAGGCTATGTCTACACATTCGATAGGATGACCGGCGAGCCAATCTGGCCGATGGAAGACCGCGCGGTTCCAGCGTCTAAAGTTCCCGGTGAGAAGCTCTCGACTACGCAGCCTATCCCAACGAAGCCACCGCCATTCGAAATGCAGGGTATCAGTGAAGACGACCTAATCGACTTCACTCCGGAGCTGCGCAGAGAAGCACTCGAGGTAATGGCAAGTTACGAAATGGGCCCTCTGTTTAATCCGCCAATCCACGATGCGAATGAAGGCGGCAAGATCAGCTCGGCTATGTGCCCGGGTGACGGCGGCGGTGCAAATATTTACGCACCTCCGGTAGCCGATCCAACTACAGGCTTCCTCTATGTGCCTACAATGCGGCAGTGTAGCTGGCAGCGTGTTATTCCTGGCGAAGAAGCAGATGCCCGCATCCCTAACCCAACAGGAACGACCTTCGCGATGTATGCAAACGGCCCTGGCGGCAGACCTCCTAGGCTTTCTTCCGGGCTACCTTACTGGAAGCCGCCGTATAGCAATATCACGGCGTACAACATGAACACGGGTGAGATCGCGTTTCAGATTCCCACCGGTGAAACACCAGACCGAATCCGTAACAACCCAGCTCTTGAAGGCATAGACATCGGCAATACTGGAACGGGCAACCCTGTTTCGATGGTGACTACCGCCAATATGCTGGTCTACTCGGACCTGGCACACGACGGTACACCGCTGTTGTTTGCCATCGACAAGCAGACCGGAGAAGAGATCGGTCGTATCGAAGTACCAGCAGGCAGCCGCTACGGCATGAGCTCCTGGA